>NZ_JACUUJ010000033.1 GCF_014859355.1 Yoonia sp.
CAGGCGTCAAATTCTCACCCATAATGCGCCACCGGTGTTCCTGCCAGTGCGGACATGTTCAGCAGGCCGCGCGCGGTGATGGCGGGGGTGACGATGTGGCAGCGGTTGCCCATGCCCATCAGGATCGGCCCGACCTCGAGCCCGCCGCCCTTCATTTTCAGGATGTTGCGCACGCCTGATGCCGCATCGGTATTGGCAAAGATCAGCGTATTGGCCGCGCCGGACAAATTGGCCTCGGGGAAAACGCGGGCGCGCAGGTCAATGTCAAGGGCGGTGTCGATGTGCATCTCGCCTTCGTAGATGAAGTCGCGCGGCGCACTGTCAAGGATTGCCATCGCCGCCCGCATCCGGCGGCCGGTGTCACAATCAAGATTGCCGAACTGGCTGTGCGAACACAGTGCGATTTTCGGTGTGACACCAAATCGGCGGACGTGCCGCGCAGCCCCGATCACCGTTTCGGCGATTTGGGCAGGGGTTGGTTCGGGATGCACCTGCGTGTCGGCCACGAACAGCGGCCCGTCTTCAAGGATCATCAGCGATAGCGCCCCCACCGGGTGCAGATTGGCAGTGCCCAGGATCTGCGTGACATAGTTCAGGTGCCACTGGAATTGCCCGTAGGTGCCGCAGATCAGGCTGTCGGCTTCGTCGCGGTGGACCATGACGGCGCCAATGGCCGTGGTGTTGGTGCGCATGATCGCCTTGGCCAGATCGGGAGTGACGCCTTTGCGCGCCATCAAGCCATGATAGGTTTCCCAGTAATCGCGATAGCGTGGGTCGTTTGCGGGGTCTACGATGCTGAAATCAACGCCGGGGCGGATTTTCAGCCCGGCCCGTTCACACCGCAGGGCAATCACCTCTGGCCGCCCGATCAGGATGGGGGTGTCGGTGGTTTCTTCCATGATCGCCTGGGATGCGCGCAGCACGCGTTCGTCTTCGCCTTCGGCAAAGACGATGCGGCGCGGGGTGCTGCGGGCGGCGTCGAACACGGGCCGCATGATCATTGCGGATTTGAACACCGAACTGTCCAGTTTCGCCTTGTAGGCCTGCATGTCGGTGATCGGGCGCGTGGCCACGCCGGTATCCATTGCGGCCTGCGCCACGGCACTGGCCACGACCCCCATTAGGCGGGGGTCAAAGGGTTTGGGAATCAGATACTCCGCGCCAAAGGTCATTTTTTCGCCCTGATAGGCGGCGGCGGCCTCGGCGCTGGTGGTGGCGCGGGCCAGTGCTGCGATGCCTTCGATACAGGCGATTTTCATCGCGTCATTGATATCGGTCGCGCCCACGTCCAATGCCCCGCGAAAGATGAAAGGAAAGCACAGCACGTTGTTGACCTGATTGGGAAAATCGCTGCGGCCCGTGGCGATAATGGCATCGGGTTTGACCGCGCGCGCGGTGTCTGGGTCGATCTCGGGGGTGGGGTTGGCCAGCGCAAAGATGATCGGCGTGTCGGCCATTTTCGCAACCATGGCGGGTTTCAGCACGCCCGGCCCCGACAGGCCCAGAAACAGATCAGCGCCTGCGATGACATCATCCAGCGTGGCAGGCGTGGTGCCTTGGGCGTATTCCGCCTTTTGCGGGGTCATGTCCTTTTCGCGGCCCGCGTAAACCAGACCTTCGATATCGCAAAGCCAGACATTTTCGCGTTTGACACCCAATTTCAACAGCATGTTCAGGCAAGCGATACCCGCCGCGCCGCCGCCTGTGCTGACGACTTTGATCTCTGCGAAATTCTTGCCCGCAACCCGCAGCGCATTGGTGGTGGCGGCCCCGACGACAATCGCGGTGCCGTGTTGGTCGTCGTGGAACACGGGGATGTTCATGCGTTCGCGGCAGATCTTTTCGACGATGAAACAGTCCGGCGATTTGATATCTTCTAGGTTGATCGCGCCGAATGTGGGTTCCAGCGCGCAGACGATATCGGCCAGTTTTTCGGGGTCTGGTTCGTTCAACTCGATGTCAAAACAGTCGATATTGGCGAATTTCTTGAACAGAACCGCCTTGCCTTCCATCACCGGCTTGGACGCCAGCCCGCCGATGTTGCCCAGCCCCAGCACGGCGGTGCCGTTGGTCACGACACCAACCAGATTGCCGCGCGTGGTGTAATCGCGCGCTGTATCGGGGTTGGCCTTGATTTCCAGACAGGCCTCGGCCACGCCGGGGGAATAGGCGCGGGACAGGTCACGGCCATTGGCCAGCGGTTTCGTCGCGCGGATTTCCAGTTTGCCGGGTTTGGGGAACTGGTGATAGTCAAGGGCGGCCTGCCGTTGGCTGTTGTTTTCATCGTCTGGCATAGGTGTCTCCAAAATATGGTTTAATGTTAAACCACTTTTCTGCCGCAAGGGAAGCCGGCCCCTTTATTAATCATGGATCGGGGGCGATATGCAATCTGTTCGGGTGCCGGTTGTATTTGCGCCAATATAATGACGCGGCTGCCACTCCCCGCTTGCAAAGCGGATGCTGCCGCGACAGGATTTGTTCATGACACAGACATATGAAATCCGTGCGGAAATCCGCCTGCGCAGCACCGACCTGCGCGCCGATCTGGGGTTTTTTGGCCAGACCTTGGGGATGCGGTTGGACATGATCTATCCCGCCGATAACCCATCGGTGGCGGTGTATTCCGGTCATGGGCTACGGGTGCGGCTGGAACAGGGCGCCGGGGTAAACCCCGGCCTGCGGATTTTGACGGATGATCCGGGGTTTGCGCAGGGCGCGAAAACGCTGGTATCGCCCGGCGGCACAACGGTCGATGTGCACCCGCTGCACCCGCCGCTGGTTCTGCCGCAGACCGATCACGCCTTTGTCGTGCGGCGTCTGGCCGATCAGGCCCCTTGGGTGATTGGCCGCGCCGGTATGCACTATCGCGACCTGATCCCGAACCGCCTTGGCGGGTCGATCATTGCCAGCCACATCCGGATTCCCGATGGTGGCCCGGTGCCTGATATGGTGCATTTTCACCGTGTCGGGTTTCAGTTGATTTTCTGTTATCGCGGCTGGGTCGATGTGGTTTACGAGGATCAGGGCGGCCCGATCCGCCTGACCGCGGGCGATTGTTTCATCCAGCCCCCTGAAATCCGCCACCGCGTGCTTAAGGCATCCGACGGGATCGAGGTGATCGAAATCGGTGTGCCTGCCGAACATGTCACCGAGATTGACCACGACATGACCCTGCCCACCGCCAACCTGCGCCCGGATCGGGAATGGCAGGGCCAGCGGTTTGTCCATAACAAGGCGGTCGATGCCGATTGGCAGCCGGCCCGGTTGGCCGGATTTGTCAGCCGTGACACCACAATCGCCGCCAATACGCGCAATGTGGCGGGGGTATACGTGTTGCGACGCGGTCAGGGTGACACGGTCTGGACAACGCATGACGCCGACATCCATTTCACCTTTGTCATGGACGGCACGATGACGTTGCAGGGCAAAGGTCAAGACCCCTATGCGCTAGCCGCTGGTGATGCCTTTGTCATTCCGCCGGGGATGGCGACGCGCTATACCGATCTGTCAGATGATCTGGAACTGCTGGAGGTGACGCTGCCGGCCTGAACCTGCCCCCTTGCACAAGGTGGCGCGCGGGGCCAGTTTGTTATGAAAGCAGTCTATCCATCAAAAGGGAACTGACATGTCACTGATCGAAACCGCGCGCAAAGTGCGCGAAAACGCCTATGCCCCCTATTCGCACTTCAAGGTGGGTGCCGCTGTGAAGGCCGCATCTGGCGCTGTCTATGGTGGTTGCAATGTCGAAAACGTCGCCTACCCGGAAGGCACCTGCGCCGAGGCAGGCGCGATTGCCGCCATGATCGCCGCAGGCGATACCCGCATCACCGAAGTGGCGGTGATTGCTGATTGCCCCAAACCCGTCAGCCCCTGCGGCGGTTGCCGCCAGAAAATTGCGGAATTTGCCGATGGTGATGTGGTGGTCACGCTGGCCACGACCAGCGGGGTGATCCAGACAACGACGGTGGCGGCCCTGCTGCCGGATGGTTTTGATCAAGATCATATGCGCGACGCCTGACGTTGGACGCAGCCGCGATCATAGCTGCAGTGCGCCGCCGCGAAACGCCCCGGGGCGATGCGCTTGCCTGGTTCGCCGTTGGCTTGGCCTCGGGGGCGGTCAGCGACGCGCAGGCGGGAGCCTTTGCTATGGCGGTCTGCCTGAACGGGCTGTCGGATGCGGGCCGCGTGGCCCTGACGCAAGGGATGCGCGACAGCGGCGATGTGCTGGCGTGGGATTTACCCGGTCCGGTGCTTGACAAACATTCCACCGGCGGGGTGGGCGATTGCGTGTCGCTGGTCCTTGCGCCCGCGCTGGCCGCGTGCGGCGTCTACGTGCCGATGATTTCAGGCCGGGGGCTGGGCCATACCGGCGGCACGCTGGACAAGCTGGAAGCGATTCCGGGACTGTCCGTGGACGTGACCGAGGACCGATTGCGTGACATCGTGGGCCGGATCGGTTGCGCCATCGTGGGGGCGACGGGGCGTATCGCGCCTGCGGACAAACGGCTTTATGCCATCCGCGATGTGACTGCGACGGTCGATAGCGTCGATCTGATCACCGCCTCGATCCTGTCCAAGAAACTGGCGGCTGGTCTGCAAGGGCTGGTGCTGGATGTCAAAGCGGGCAGCGGCGCGTTCATGAAAACTCCCGATGACGCCCGCGTGCTGGCCCGCGCGCTGGTCGATGCCGCCAACGGGGCAGGGTGCCCGACAGCGGCGCTGATCACCGATATGAACGGGCCACTGGCCCCCACGCTTGGCAACGCGGTCGAAGTGGCGGTCTGTATGGAGGTGCTGGCAGGCAACCGCGCCGCCGCCCCGCGCCTGCATGATCTGACGGTCAGCTTGGGCGCGCGCCTGCTGGCGCTGCATGGCGACGCCGAAAATGACGCTGCCGTAAAGATGCAAAAAGCCATCGCCAGCGGTCAGGCGATGAACCGTTTCGCCGCCATGGTCGCGGCATTGGGCGGCCCCCCCGACATGGCCGAGGATTGGCGCACGCATTTGCCGCGCGCCCCCATCGTGTGCGATATCACGGCCCCTATCGCAGGCCATATCGCCGCGATTGATGGCGCGGCGCTGGGGCGTGCGGTGGTGGCCCTTGGCGGCGGGCGGCGGGTAGAAACTGACCGGATCAACCCCGCTGTCGGACTGACCGATGTGGTGGGGCTGGGCGATTATCTGGAGCGGGGGCAACCGCTGTGCACCGTCCATGCCGCCAGCGAAGACGCCGCCGAAGCCGCCGCACAGGCCGTGCGGGCGGCCATCACCATTGGGGTGGCCCCCAAAGCAGGGCCGCTGATTATTGAAAGGATTGCGTGATGCCGCGTGCATTTTTGATTGTCATCGACAGTGTCGGCATTGGCGGCGCACCGGATGCAGGCGAATATTTCAATGGCGATCTGCCCGATACTGGCGCGAATACCGTGGGCCATATCGCGCAGACCGTCGATCTGCGTCTGCCCACGCTGGATGCGCTGGGGCTGGGGGCGGCTGTCAAACTGGCCTCGAGGCTTGACGCGCCCGGCCTTGGGGTGTCACCCAGCGGCGCATGGGGGGCGGCAACACAAGTGTCGCGCGGCAAGGATACCCCATCGGGCCATTGGGAACTGGCAGGGGTGCCGGTGCCGTGGGAATGGCATACCTTTCCCCACAGCCAACCAGCCTTTCCCGCTGACCTGACGGCAGAAATTTGCGCGCATGCCCGAACGTCGGATATTCTGGGCAATTGTCATGCCTCTGGCACGGTGATCATCGCCGAGCATGGCGCCCGCCACATCGCAACCGGCTGGCCGATCTGCTATACCTCTGCCGATAGTGTGGTGCAGATCGCCGCACACGAAGGGCATTTCGGGCTAGAGCGTTTGTATCAGTTGTGCCGCGACCTTGCGCCGACACTGCACGCGATGAAGGTCGGGCGCGTGATCGCGCGGCCTTTTGTTGGCGAACCGGGCGCATTCAAACGCACCGCAAACCGCAAGGATTTCGCGATTGCTGCGCCTGCGCCCACGATCTGCGATTATGTCCATGACGCGGGCCGCACCGTGCATGCGGTGGGCAAGATCGGTGATATTTTCTCGATGCGCGGCATTGATGATTTGCGCAAAGGGGCGGACGCGGTGCTGATGGACCATATCAGCGATCTGGTGGATGAGGCCGCCGACGGCGCGTTCATCTTTGCCAATCTGGTCGAATTCGACAGCGAATATGGCCACCGCCGTGATCCCGCAGGATATGCCGCGCATCTGGAATGGTTTGATACAGCGCTGGGCTGGCTTTTGCCCCGGTTGCGCCCCGATGATCTGTTGATCGTGACCGCAGACCATGGCAATGACCCCACGTGGGCAGGCACCGACCACACCCGCGAACAGGTGCCGGTGCTGGTGCATGGGATCGGCGCGCGCGCCTTGGGGCATTTGGCCTTTGTCGACGTGGCGGCCAGTATCGCGGATCATCTGGGCATCGCCTATGCGGGCAAGGGGAAAAGTTTTCTATGACATTCAAACAGATGCCCAAAGTCGAACTGCACACCCACCTTGAAGGTTGCGCACCGCCTGCGTTCATCGCCGGGCTGGCGCGCGAGAAAAAGATCGACATCAGCGGGATTTTTGACGCGGACGGCGGCTATGCTTTTCGTGACTTCGATCATTTCCTGAAAATCTACGAGGCCGCCTGCACCACCCTGCAAACCCCCGACGATTTCCGCCGCCTGACGCTGGCGGTGCTGGAACAGGCCGCTGAACACGGTGTCGTCTACATGGAAACCTTTGTATCGCCTGATTTTTGCGGCGGCGGGGATCTGGCCGCGTGGCGCGATTATCTGGCCGCGATGCAGGATGCGGCAGCGCAGGCAGAGGCGCGCATGGGCATCACCCTGCGCGGCATCGTCACCGGCATCCGGCATTTCGGCCCCGATCAGTGCAAGGTCGCGGCGCGCTGTGCGGCGGAAACGCGCGGCGGTTTCATCACCGGTTATGGCATGGCAGGCGGGGAAATGGCGGGGCGTCCGGGCGATTACGCCTATAGCTTCGACATGGCGCGCGAGGCCGGTTTGCGCCTGACCTGCCATGCGGGCGAATGGGGCGGTGCGGCGATGGTGCGCGACACCATCCGCGACCTGAAGGTGGAACGCATCGGCCACGGCATCGGCGCGATCGATGACCGCAACCTGCTGCAGGAAATTACCGAAAAAGGCATCGTGCTAGAGGTTTGCCCGGGGTCCAACGTGGTGCTGAAGGCCGTCACCGGCTGGGGTGCGCACCCGATTGCGAAACTGCGCGATGCGGGTGTGCGGGTGACCGTATCCACCGACGATCCACCGTTCTTTCACACCACGATGACCGATGAATATGCGATGCTGGCCAAAACCTTTGGCTGGGATACAGATGATTTCACAAACCTGAATGAAACAGCGCTTGCCGCTGCCTTCTGCGACGAAGCCACCCGCGCCCGCGTTGCCAAACGACTGGAGCCTGCCAAATGACCGCACACCTGACCCACGTCACCCACCCGCTGGTGCAGCACAAACTGACGCTGATGCGCCAGAAAGACACGTCAACGGCGGTGTTTCGCCAGCTTTTGCGCGAAATCAGCATGTTGCTGGCCTATGAGGTGACGCGCGAACTGCCGATAATGACCAGAAACATCGAAACGCCGTTGCAGGAAATGGATGCGCCGGTGCTGGCGGGCAAGAAACTGGTGCTGGTGTCGATCCTGCGGGCAGGCAACGGTTTGCTGGATGGGATCCTTGAACTGATCCCGTCGGCGCGGGTGGGTTTTGTAGGGCTGTATCGCGACGAGAAAACGCTGCAACCGGTGCAGTATTATTTCAAGGTGCCGCCACATCTTGAGGACCGTATGGTGATTGTCGTTGACCCGATGCTGGCAACGGGGAATTCATCGGTGGCAGCGATTGATCTACTGAAAAAGGCAGGGGCTACCAAGATCCGGTTCCTGTGCCTTCTGGCCGCCCCGGAAGGCATCGCCCGCATGAAAGAGGCGCACCCAGATGTGCCCATCATCACGGCAGCGATTGATGAAAAGCTGAATGAAAAAGGATATATCGTGCCCGGGCTTGGGGATGCGGGTGACCGGATGTTCGGCACCAGGTAGGTGCGGCTTTCAGCCGTTACAGATATTTTGAAGGCTGACCCAATCACCATCGCTCAGGATCAGGGTGCCGTTTGTGTCACTTGCCAAATCGGGGCGCACCGGGGCCACGCCATCAGCGCGGGCGCTTACCATCGCATTGAACGGCGCAGCGGGCACGTTTGCCGCGGTAAAGGCGGCGCGCAATGTCGCGGGGTCCGGGCGGGCCACTTCGCCTGCAACCACGCGCGCGGCGTGGGCTTGTAAAACCTCTGTTGGCAAATCACCCGTGGTTAACAGCCGAAACGTGACAGACAAGCCAGCGCGCTGCAAGATTAGTTCCAGCGGATCTGCCTTGAACCGCGCGCTGCGGGCCGATAGCATATATCCGGCGATGACGGCGGGGTCGTCGGTCTTTTCCAGCAAGGCCCGGTCCAATGCAATGATTCCACCGGGCAGGGGGGCCGCCCCTTGGGGCAGGCCCGGCACGACAACAAGGCGGATATTCGTGCCAGCCCCCAGCAGCCGTGTCACAAGCCGGCCCGCCGCGGCCACGCCCGCAGGTTCCCGGCAGATCGTTCCGGTTTGCCGCTGGATATGGCCAAGGATCGTTGCGCCAATTTCTGTCCTTTTGGATTGAGGCACAACCGCAAGCGTTTGTCGCATCAAGGCACCGGGCAACCAGAAGAAGGCAAGCGCCAGCACCGCGATGACGGCTCCGATCGTGCCAAGATGGCGTAGTTTGCCGGGTTGCGGGCGCGTTTTGCCCACGGCCGACCTGATCTGTTCAATGGCGTCGATCATCAGGTCGTCGGAAATTTCCAGCGTCTCGCTGGCGTCGGCGTCTGGGGTATAGATTGCGGGGCGGATTTGCGGGTTTTGCCGCAACAGCGCAGGCAGCGACCAATGCGCCAGCGGCCGGCCGGTGTTGTCAGCGATGACCAGTGTCGCGTCACCAAATGATACCGTTACATCGCGCCGCTGTGCATCCGGTCCCGCCCGCCAAAGACCGTCACTTTCCAACCGCACGTATCGATCAAGTGCTGTCATTGCCCAAACTGCCCTTTTCCCTTTACCCTACATTGCCGGTGGGGGAATGTCATGCCGGTATTGGGCGCTGGGCGGCTGGATTGCTGCGCCTAAAGTGTCTTTGCCAACTTGCGCAATTCAAATTTCTGGATTTTCCCAGTCGAGGTTTTGGGCAGTTCCTGAAACACGACCTTTTTGGGGCATTTGAATCCCGCAAGCCGGTTGCGCACAAATGTGATCAGCTCTGCCTCGTCCGCCTGCGCGCCTTCTTTCAACTCGACAAAGGCGCAAGGCACTTCACCCCATTTGTCATCCGGTTTTGCCACCACAGCGCAAAGGTTTACCGCCGCATGATGCATCAGCGCGCCTTCCACCTCGACCGAAGAGATGTTTTCACCACCCGAGATGATGATATCCTTGGCCCGGTCGGAAATCTGGATTGACCCGTCAAGATGCTGCATCGCCAGATCTTCGGAATGGAAATAGCCCCCTTTGAAGGCTTTTTCTGTCGCCGCAGGGTTCTTCAGGTAGCCTTTCATCACGGCATTGCCGCGCATCACGATTTCGCCCTGCGTGGCACCGTCCATGCGGACCTGCCGCATCTTTTCATTCACCACCGTCACGTCCTGCATCATCGGCATGGCAACGCCCTGGCGTGCCTTGATTGCGGCCTGTTCATCGTCGGGCAGGCTGTTCCACACGTCATCCCAGATACATTCGGTGACATGTCCATAGGTTTCGGTCAGCCCGTAAACCTGTTTGACATCAAACCCCAACTTGCCAATCGCGGCCAGCGTGGCGGCGGCGGGCGGGGCACCGGCGGTAAACACATGCACCACATGGTCAAAGGCGCGACGGTCTGTATCCTTTGCATTCACGATCAGGTTCAGCACGATGGGCGCGCCGCCGAAATGGGTCACGCCTTCGTCCGCGATGGCGTTATAGATATTCGCCGCCGAGATATCGCGACAGCAGACCGCCGTGCCGCCCAGCGCGGGCAGCATCCATGTGTGGTTCCAGCCGTTGCAATGAAACAGTGGCACGATTTGCAGATACCGCATGAACAACGGCAATTCCCACGATATCGGCGTGCCCATCGTCATCAGATAAGCGCCGCGATGGTGGTAAACCACGCCCTTGGGTCGCCCCGTTGTGCCGGATGTATAATTCAGCGCAAGGCTTTCCCATTCGTCTTGCGGCATGATCCATTGAAAAGCGATATCACCGGTCGCCAGGAAATCTTCATAGTCGATTTGCGTGCCAATGGCGGGCACACCGGCGACGGGGTCTGGCACCTCGATGATCAGGGGGGCAGATGTTTCCATCAGGTCAATCGCTGCCATCGCCAGCGGCAGGAACTGGCTGTCTACCATGGCGATTTTTGCCTCGCCGTGATCAAAGATATAGGCGACGGTGGCGGCATCCAGCCGAGTGTTGATTGTATTCAGCACAGCACCACAAGCGGGCACGGCAAAAGCGGCCTCTGACTGGGCGGGGATATTGGGCAGGATCGTGGCCACCACGTCACCGGGCGCGATGCCGGCCTTGGTTAGTGCTGACGCCAACTGTGTGACGCGCCGGTAATATTTTGCGTAAGTCTGGCGCGTTGCGCCATAGACCAGCGCCTCGCGGTCAGAAAACACCGCTGCTGCCCGTTGCAAATGCGACAGTGGCGTCAGCGGGACATAATTTGCGTCTCGTTTGCCCAGACCGGTTTCATCGCGCATCCAGCCCATCTGTATCTCCTCGCCCTATGTCGCACATAAGACAAGAGAACATATGGATATGACAAGCCTGAATTGCCGGACAATTCAAGATTTTGACAAGGCGCACCCGACGACGGGTGCGCCCCTTTTTTCATGCGGCATGGTCTTGCTTGGCAAAGCGTTTGTAAAACTCCTGGCCCTTGTCTGCCATCTCGCGCAGAAGGTCGGGTGTTTTGAAGCGGTCGCCAAACTGCGCGGTCAACTGGTCGCAGCGTTCGGCGGCATAGGGCGCGCCGATGATATCCAGCCAGCTGAACGGCCCACCCGACCAAGGCGCAAAGCCCCAGCCAAGAATCGCGCCTACGTCGCCTTCGCGGATGTCCTCTAGCACGCCGTCTTCCAGGGCGCGTACCGCTTCCAGCACCTGCGCGAACAGCAGGCGGTGCTGCACGGTGATCACGTCGGGCTGGTCATCGGCCACAGGGTATTGCGCGGCCAGATCTTGCCACAGACCGCTGCGTTTGCCCTTTTCATCATAGGTATAGAAACCGGCGTTGGATTTGCGGCCCAGACGGTTCTGGTCGGCCATCCAGAACAGCACCTCGTCCACCGCACCATCTGGATAGGCATCGCCCAATGCGGCCTTGGTCGCCTTTGCAATTTTCACACCCAGATCAATGGATGTTTCATCGACCAATTGCAGCGGCCCCAAGGGCATTCCCACCAGCTTTGCGGCGTTTTCGATCAGGGCGGGGGCGACCCCTTCCTTGACCATGCGGATGCCTTCGTTGATGTAGGGAATAATGCAGCGGTTGGCATAAAAAAACCGCGCGTCATTCACCACAATCGGCGTCTTGCGGATCTGGCGGGCGTAATCCAGCGCCTTTGCGACGGCCAGATCGCCTGTATCGCGGCCCTTGATGATTTCCACCAGCATCATTTTGTCCACGGGCGAAAAGAAGTGGATGCCGATGAATTTTGTGGGGTCTTGCGATGCCTTGGCCAGTTCCGTGATCGGCAGGGTCGAGGTGTTGGTGGCGAAAATGCAATCAGGCCCGGTGACAGCCTGCACATTTTTCGTCACTTCGGCCTTTACGCCGGGATCTTCGAACACCGCCTCGACGATCAGGTCGCAGCCTGTCAGTGCGGCATAATCCGTTGTCGCATTGATCAGGCCCAGCACCGCCGCTTTTTTATCCTCGGTGACTTTTTTGCGGGCGATCCCCTTGTCCATGTAATCGGCGGTATAGGATTTGCCCTTGTCGGCGGCTTCTTGTTTGGCGTCGATCAGAACCACCTGAATACCCGCCAGCGCCGACACCAGCGCGATACCCGCGCCCATCATACCCGCACCGATCACGCCGACCTTTTTCACCTTTTGATCCGGTGCGTCAGGACGGTTGGCGCCTTTTTCCAGCGCCTCCTTGTTGATGAACAGGCTGCGGATCATGGCGCCTGAACTTGGGTTCATCAGCACATTGGTGAACCAGCGCGCCTCGATCTTCAGGGCGGTGTCGAACGGGACCAAGGCCCCTTCGTAGACGGCAGACAGCAGCGCCTTGGCGGCGGGGTAAACCCCTTGAGTTTTGCCATTTACCATGGCCGATGCGCCTACAAAGGTCATGAAACCTGCAGGATGATAAGGTGCGCCACCGGGCATTTTATAGCCCTTTTCATCCCATGGTTTGACGATTGTGGGGTTTGACAGCACCCATTCTTTCGCAGCGGCAACCGGATCGGCGACCACATCATCAATCACACCGGCACGTTTGGCCCCCTGCGGGTCGTTCAGCTTGCCTTCCAGTAGCAGGGGCGATGCGCCCATCGCGCCCAGTTTGCGCACCAGGCGTGTGGTCCCACCGGCACCAGGGAAAATGCCGACCATGATTTCCGGCAGGCCGATTTTCGCCTTGGGGTTGTCAGCGGCAAAGATACGGTGACAGGCCAGCGGAATTTCCAGCCCGATGCCCAGTGCGGTGCCAGGCAGGGCGGCAGCAATCGGTTTCCCGCCTTTGTTTGTTTTGGGATCCATGCCCGCGCGTTCGATCTTGCGCAGAATGGCGTGCATGCCCATCACGCCATCGAACAGGCCGCGTGCGGGGTCGTCACCGGCGCTGTCCTTCATTTTGGCGATGATGTTCAGGTCCATGCCGCCGGCAAAAGTATCCTTGCCGGACGTGATGACGATGCCCTTGACCGCATCATCCGCGAGCGCCTGATCAATCAGCGTTTCCAGATCGGTAAACCCTTGCTGGTTCATCACATTCATGGATTTGCCAACCGTGTCCCATGTGATGACGGCAACGCCATCGGCGTTAGTCTTGAGTGTGAAATCGGTCATCGTTTCCCCCTTACACGCGTTCAATAATTGTGGCGACACCCATGCCGGATGCGATGCAAAGCGTGGCAAGGCCGGTGCCTTTGCCGGTGCGCTCCAACTCGTCCAGCAGGGTGCCGATGATGATCGCGCCCGTGGCGCCCAGCGGGTGCCCCATCGCGATGGCCCCGCCGTTGACGTTGACGCGGCTGTCATCGACATCAAACGCCTGCATAAAGCGCAAGACGACAGCGGAAAATGCTTCGTTTACTTCGAACAGGTCGATGTCGCTGATCGACATCCCGCTGTCGCGCAGGATCTTTTCGGTTACCGGCACCGGGCCGGTCAGCATGATCGTGGGATCGGTGCCGATCTTGGCGTTGGCGCGGATGCGGGCGCGGGGTTTCAGGCCCATCGACTCGCCAAATTCCTTTGATCCGATAAGGATACCGGCGGCCCCATCTACAATGCCCGATGAATTGCCTGCGTGATGAACATGGTTGATGCGTTCCAGATGCGGATATTTCATCAGCGCGACCTTGTCGAAACCCGGCATCACCTCGCCCATGGCGGCAAAGGCGGGGTTCAGCGCACCCAGCGTCTGCATGTCCGTCTGTGGCCGCATGTATTCGTCGTGGTCCAGGATCGGCAGGCCGTTGACATCGCGCACCGTCAGCATGGATTTGGCAAAGCGGTCTTCATCCCATGCGGCCTTGGCGCGGCGCTGGCTTTCAACGGCCAGCCGGTCAACATCATCGCGCGAAAACCCGTATTCGGTGGCGATGACATCGGCGGAAATACCTTGTGGCACAAAATAGGTATCCATCGCGATAGACGGATCCACGGCAATCGCCGCGCCGTCACTGCCCATTGGCACCCGGCCCATCATTTCTACACCACCGGCGATATAGGCCTGCCCCGCGCCCCCGCGCACCTGATTGGCGGCCAGGTTCACGGCCTCCATGCCGGATGCGCAAAACCGGTTGATCGCAAGGCCCGGGATGGATTGATCAAGATCAGAGGCCAGCACCGCCGTCCGTGCCAGACAGCCGCCCTGTTCGCCCACTTGCGTAACATTGCCCCAGATCACATCCTCGACGGCGTGACCGTCCAATCCGTTGCGGTCTTTCAGCGCGTTCAGCACGCCCGCAGACAGGCGGGCAGATGTCACCTCGTGCAGGCTGCCATCCTTGCGGCCCTTACCGCGTGGGGTGCGCACAGCGTCATAAATGTATGCTTCGGTCATTGTGTCCTCCGTTCAATCCGCATTGCCAAGCGCGCGCGGCATCATGTCATAGGGGTGTTTCCAACCGGACTGGGCGGCAATCGCGTCCAGCCAGCGGTCAATCTTGGGGTAATCAGCACGGTTAAATGTGAAACCTTCGGGATAAAACAGGTACCCCGCGCAGGCGATATCGGCGATGGTAATGTCATCGCCCGCCAGCCAGTCGCGCCCGTCCAGATGGGTTTCCACGATCTTGAGCGCAGAGGCCAGTCGCATCGCCAGAAAGCCATTCACATCGGCATTCTGCCTGGCCTCTGGCAGGTAATTCATGTTGAACCGCAGCGGCCCTGCGATGCCTGATACCTTGTGGTTGTCAAAAAACATCCAGCGCAGCACCTCGCGCCGTTCAGCGGCGGACCGTCCGCCCAGTTTGCCGGATTTGGAGCTGATATAATCCTGAATTACACCCGATTGGGTCAGAATCAGATCGCCATCTTCCAGCACTGGCACTTCGCCCATCACGTTCAGCGTGCGAAATTCCGGGGTGCGCGTTGCGCCATTGAAGAAATCTACGAAAACCGGCTCCCAATCCTGTTCGGCAAGCGTCAGCGTCAGGGCGACCTTATACGCGTTACCGCTTTCGGCAAAGCAATGCAGTTTCATCATGTTGTGCCCCCTCCCAGAGGCCCGCGCAGGGTGAACCGGCGGGATTTGAGTTTTTTTACCAAGATGAAGCTGGAGCCTTCATCCCATAATCATTCCTTAACCATTATTTGCGACGGTAGATATGCGCCAATAGCTGGAGAGCGATTTGGCGTCCAAGGTGAAGCCCCGGTCGCAGGACCGGGGTGGAGCTTTCATCTTCATCTTGGCCGGAAAACTCCCGCCGGAGGCTCCCTCACGCGCGTTCAGCGCCGTGGTTTGTAGTTTTGTCATCGGCCTGTTTTCCTGTTGCACTTTGGCGTAGGGCGGGTTTTTACCCGCCCGCCTGTTCAAAAGTTTGCCGCGTCCAGTGCCATGACCGTTTCGGCACCGGTATTGATCCGCGCCAGATGCATTCCCGTCGCAGGCAATTGGCGCGCCATGTAATAGCGGCCCGTGGCAATCTTGGTTTTATAGAATTCTTTATCAGTTGCCCCGCTGTCCAAGGCCTCCATCGCCGCCTTGGCCATGCGCGCCCACATCAGGCCCAGACAGACATGCCCCATCATGTGCATGAAATCATAGGATCCCGACAATGCGTTGTTGGGGTTTTTCATGCCGTTCTGCATGAAATACATTCCCGCCGCTTGCAGGTCTTTTGACGCGGCTTTCAGCGGATCAAGGAAATCCTTTTTCAGCGCTTCATTGGCTTCGTTTTCCTTGATGAAGGTTTTGATCATCTCGAAAAACGCCATGACATGCTTGCCGCCGTCCTGTGCCAGCTTGCGACCTACCAGATCCAGCGCCTGAATCCCGTTGGCCCCTTCGTAGATCATGGCGATCCGCGCATCGCGTGCATATTGGGACATGCCCCACTCTTCGATATAGCCATGCCCGCCGTAAACCTGCTGTGCTGCGGTGGCATATTCAAAGCCCTTGTCGGTCAGGAACCCCTTGATGACGGGGGTCATCAGCGAAATCAGACCATCAGCCTCGGCGTCCTTGTTGCGATGCGCGCGGTCGATCAGGTAGGCACCCCAATAGGTTAAAGCGCGCGCGCCTTCGACGAATGATTTCTGATCCATCAGATTGCGCCGGATATCAGGATGCACGATCAGCGGATCGGCCGGCCCATCAGGGTTTTGCGCGCCGGTCACGGCGCGCCCTTGCAGGCGGTCTTTGGCGTAGGCCACAGCGTTCTGATAGGCGCTTTCGGCCTGCGCATAGCCTTGCAGGCCAACACCCAGACGGGCCTCGTTCATCATCGTGAACATGGCGCGCATGCCTTTGTGTTCTTCTCCCAAAAGATAACCTGTCGCGTCGTCATAGTTCATCACACAGGTGGCATTGCCGTGGATGCCCATTTTTTCCTCGATCTTGCCGACGCTGACGCCGTTGCGTGCGCCAAGGCTGCCGTCGTCATTGACCAGAAACTTGGGGACAATGAACAGAGACACGCCTTTGATCCCTTCGGGGCCGCCCGAAATTTTTGCCAGCACAAGGTGGATGATGTTGTCGGCCATGTCGTGTTCGCCGGCCGAGATGAAAATCTTTTGCCCCGAAATCCGGTAGCTGCCATCATCCTGCGGCACGGCCCTGGTGCGCATCAGGCCCAGATCGGTGCCGCAATGCGGCTCGGTCAGGTTCATGGTGCCTGTCCATTCGCAGGTCGTCAGCTTGGGCAGGTATGTCTGTTTTTGCGCGTCCGACCCATGTGCATAGATCGCCGAATAGGCCCCATGCGTCAGGCCCTGATACATGTTGAAAGCCATATTGGCGGACACGAATGGTTCCTGTGCCGCAGTATGCATGACATAGGGCAGACCCTGACCGCCATAGTCGGGGTCGCAATCCATCGCCGTCCAGCCGCCTTCCTTCATCTGGGCAAAGGCGTCTTTGAAACCGGTGGGCGTGCGCACCACGCTGTTTTCCAGCACGCAGCCTTCGGTATCACCGATCATGTTCAGCGGGTGTAAAACCTCTGTGGCGACTTTTCCGGCCTCTGTCACAACGGCGCCGGTGAAATCGGCATCCAGTTCGTCAAAGCCGGGGATGTCTTGTTCGCTGACGCGCAACAGATCATGCAGGACAAACTGGATGTCTTTCGTGGGGGCGTTGTAGATTGGCATTGTGGTCTCTCCCTCATGTGGTCGGTGGTGCGCGCCGATCAGGCCGCGGATGATTTTGTTTTGGCCAGTTCAGACAGCTTTTTGGCCCCCCAGGCCATTTGTGCCTGCAATTCGCCGATCGCTTCTTCCAACTCGGCCTTCTGTGCTTGCATGTCAGCCAGATGCTGTCTGGCCAATTCATAAGATTGTGAAAGCTGCGTCACTTGGCCGTCTTCCATGTGATAAAGATCAAGAAGCTGGCGGATCTCCTCAAGCGAAAATCCAAACCGCTTGCCGCGCAGAATCAGCTTGAGCCGGGCACGGTCGCGTTTTGTGAACAGACGTTTTTGTCCCTGGCGGATGGGGAACAACAGCTCCTTGGCCTCGTAAAAACGCAGCGTGCGCGGGGTGACATCAAACGCTTCGCACATTTGGCGGATGTTCAGTGTGTCGGCGGTCATCGGTCCGGTCCTTGATCCATGGGTGATCCCATGCAGATGCAGTCTCTGGAAAGATGATACAATCAAAGGTGACGTTAACGTAAACGAAACGTCACGTCACTTGGCGGCTGACGAAAGGTCACCCAAAGGAACGCAAGGTCATGCGCAAGATTGTGATGGCTTTCTTGTGGGTGGAAGGCGATCAATCCAGTGATTGTGCTGTTGCATCGCGCAGGGATTTCAGGACAGCCATCGTGTCTTCCAGTTGTTTTTTCTGTTCGGCCAATTCAACCATCTGACGGTCGGCAAGGTTGATCCATTCGCGCATTTGCGCCGTGGTGCCTTCGTTTTCGTAGATCATTAGCCATTTGCGGATATCTTCCAGCGCAAAACCAAAGCGGCGTCCGCGCAAGATCAGCGTCATCCGGGCCTGTTCGCGCGGGCCGTAAAACCGCGCACGGCCTTCTTTTTGGGGCGATAAAAGTTCGATATATTCGTAATATCGCAAGGTGCGCGGCGTCACGTCGAATTTCGCGCACATTTCTTTGAATGAAAGCACTTTGTCTTGCATGGATATCTTTGCCTCCGTCTGCGCAGGGTAACGGGATGGCCGCGCAGGAGCAACGCAAGATCACGCGATCAATTCATGAAACCGGGCGCGAAAAAGTAAAACCCATAGGCAGTAATCATCGCGGGTATTGTAGAATAAACCGTGGCCCAGATGGCTGCCTTGGGGTTGATTGCAAGCGCAGGAAACAGGGCGTCCCCATCGTTTGAGATCGCGTTGCCCATCAGGGCGGCAAAAGGGATCAACCCGTTGACATATGCCGTGGTGACCAGAATTTGTGGCCCGCACCCCGGGATCATCCCGATCACGATGGCCATCAGAGGCAAAAGCGGTCCGACGGTGCTGAAGGCGGCGTGCAGGTCAACCCCGGTAAAGGTTACAAGATAGTCATAGGCCAGATAGGCCCCGATAACCCATATTGCGATGAAAGAGGTTTCTTCGGCCATGCGCGTTATAGGGCTGTCTTTGCTGTTGGTCATCGCGGTCAGGTGTGATGTGGCCCAGATGGCAAGGCCGATCGCCGTGCCGGTCAGTCCGACAACCGTCGCAATATTACCGTAAATTGCGTAAATATCAGCGCCCAGAACCTGGGTGACTCCGATCACAAGCCCGGGCGCGGCAAGCGCCAGAAAGATGTAATCTTTGGTCCGTGTGCGCCCGACAAGCGGTGCCAGCGCGCATTGTTGCGCGGTGTTCACCTCTAGTTTTTTGCCGCCGACCCAATCAACCGTCCAGCCCGACAGGGCACCAACGACCAATCCCAAAGGCAGCACAACCATGGCCACATCCGGCCGGGTTGCGATCAGCAAAAAGGCTGCGTCGCCCATTGTTGCGGTCAATGCAGCCACGACCCCGCCAAAGCTGACGTTGCCCGATGTATAGGCGGCGACAACCACAACCGCGCCACCACAGCCCGGCGTGGCCCCTAGTAAGGTGGCAATTGGAATTTGCCAGTGTCTGGCGGTTTTCAGCGATTGTCCGATGTCAAAATGGAAGACACGTTCGGACCCGTAAAACAGCAAAAGCGTCGCGGCAACAAATGCCGACACCTGCACAAAGGCATCCACCATCAATCCGCGCGTCAGTTCCCCCAGCGTGCCGGGTGCAATCGCAAGACCCAGCAGAAAGAGGGCAACGATCAACCGCTTGACGCGAAACGGCCCAAAGAACCGGGGCAAGACCATCGCGGGCGAGTTTGTAGATGAATCCATCAAGGGTTTTTCTTTTGCGAACAATTCTCAATCGCAGATATAGCACTTGCAGTCCAGCGGGCAAGTGCCAAGTTGCGAGCCAAGCGATTGCGCATGAAGGAATGAAGATGACAGACCCTGAAACAGCTCGCCGCGCGCTGATGGCCCGCAAATTCATTGAAGCGATCCCCTATGCGCGGGTATTGGGGATGGACGTGGTTGATATTGGCGACGGGCGTGCCGTTATTGGCATGAATTATGACACCCGCCTTGTCGGTGACCCTGAAACAGGGGTGATCCATGGCGGGGCGGTGTCGGCCTTGATGGATACCTGCGGCGGCGCGGCTGTCATGTCGCACCCGGCGGCACCCGGCGGCACGGCCACGCTTGATCTGCGGATCGACTATATGCGCCCGGCCAAGCCCGGCGACCGGATCACCGCAACGGCGGAATGCTATCACATGACCCGTTCGGTAGCTTTCGTGCGCGCCACGGCAGTTGATGGCGACCCCAGCCGCCCTGTGGCCACCGCAACTGGCGCATTCACCATCGAAGGGGGCAAGCGATGAAACGCCCCGAACCCGTGCAGGTAATCAAGCAACGCCGCGATGCTGCCCTGCAAAAGCTGGTGGCGGGCGTGCCCTATATGCAATTTCTGGGCATCCAGATCGACCGCCGCGGGGATGAGTTGACGGCGATCCTGCCGTTTGATGACAAACTGATCGGCAACCCGATGCTGCCCGCCCTGCATGGCGGTGTTACGGCGGCCTTTCTTGAGGTGATGGCGATCATGGAACTCAGCTGGGCGATGATCTGGGAAGATATGGAATCGGGCCGCGTCAGCGATGATGCGCCGCGTATCCACCTGCCAAAGACGATTGATTTCACCGTCGATTACCTGCGTTCCGGCTTGCCGCGCGATGCCTATGCACGCGCAAGGATCAACCGGTCGGGACGGCGCTATGCGTCGGTGCATGTCGAGGCGTGGCAGGATAACCGCGCGCGGCTGTTCGCGCAGGCGACGGGCCATTTCCTGATGCCGGGCCGCGATGGCTGATGTTGGCCCGCTGACCCACCGGCGGGTTTTGACCATCGCACTGCCCATCGTGCTGTCGAATGCGACGGTGCCGATCCTTGGGATCGTCGATACCGGCGTGGTCGGCCAGTTGGGGCAGGCGGCCCCGATTGGCGCGGTAGGCATTGGGGCGGTCATCCTGTCGGCGGTTTACTGGGTCTTTGGTTTTCTGCGCATGGGCACCACGGGGCTGACTGCACAGGCGGCGGGCGGTCTGGATACGGACGAGGTGCAGGCGCTGTTGTCGCGCGCGCTGCTGATCGGGCTGGGGGCAGGGGTGATCATGATCACCTTGCAGGTCTGGCTGTTTGCGGGGGCGTTCCGGCTGGCACCCGCCAGTGACGAGGTCGAAACACTGGCGCGGCAATATATGGCGATCCGCATCTGGTCGGCGCCTGCGACGATCGCGCTATATGGTGTGACAGGATGGTTGATCGGGCAGGAACGCACCCGCGCGGTGCTGGCCATTCAGGTGCTGATGAACGGGGCCAATATCGGGCTGGACCTGCTGTTCGTGCTGGGCTTTGACTGGGGCGTGCAGGGCGTGGCGCTGGCCACATTCATCGTGGAATGGTCGGGGTTGGTGCTGGGCCTGTGGCTGTGTCGCGATGCCTTTGCCGGCACTGCGTGGCGGACGGTTGACCGGGTGTTCGACCGCGTGCGGCTGGCGCGCATGGCGGTGGTGAACACCGATATCCTGATCCGGTCGGTTTTGTTACAGGCGATCTTTGTCAGCTTTCTGTTCTATGGCGCGGGCTTTGGCGATGTGCAGCTGGCCGCCAACCAGATCCTGCTGCAATTCCTGCATGTCACCGCCTATGCGCTGGACGGGTTCGCCTTTGCCGCCGAGGCGCTGGTAGGGCGCGCCCTTGGTGCGCGTGCGCCGGGCAGCCTGCGGCGCAGCGCGATCCTCAGTTCCGGCTGGGCGGTTGGCATTTGCATCGGCCTTGCGGTCTGTTTTGCTGTCTTTGGTGGCGCGGTCGTCGATATCATGGCCAAATCCGAGGTGGTGCGCGATGCCGCCCGCGTCTATCTGCCGTATATGGTCGCGGCCCCCGTTTTGGGCGTTGGCGCATGGATGCTGGATGGCATCTTCATCGGGGCGACACGGACATCGGACATGCGCAACATGATGATCGTGTCAGCCATCGCCTATTTCGCGGCCGTGATTCCGCTGATGGCGGCCTTTGGCAATCACGGGCTGTGGCTGGGGTTGCTGTTCAGTTTCGTTGTGCGCGGGGTGACGCTGGGCTTGAAATACCCCGCACTCGAACGCCAGGCGTCACAGCCAGTCGGCACGCCCTGATCCCACCGCATCGGCGACATGCGCGAACCCGTCGCGCGCCAGCAGCGCATCAAGATCCCGCGCAATGTCATCGACCAGCGACAGCCCGCCATAGACCAGCGCGGTGTAAAGCTGCACCGCCGACGCACCGGCGCGGATTTTCTGATAGGCCTGTGCGGCGCTGCCCACGCCGCCAACGCCGATGATTGGCAAGTCGGTCAGCAGGGAAAGCTGCGCCAGAACACGCGTGGATTTTTCGAACAGGGGCTGGCCCGAAAGCCCGCCCGCCTGATCCTTGTGCGGTCCATGCAGGCCGTTGCGGTCAAGCGTGGTATTGGTGGCGATGATCGCCGCGATGCCCGATGCATTGGCGACGTTGGCCACATCTGCAATTTCATCACCCGTCAGATCGGGGGCGATTTTCAGAAAAACGGGGATCGGGCGCGCAAGCGCGGCGCGTGCTTCCATCACGCCCGCCAACAGCGCCGAAAGCGCGGCCTTGCCCTGTAAATCGCGCAGCTTTTCGGTGTTGGGGGATGACACGTTGACCGTTGCAAAATCCACATGCGGGCCGCAATGGGCCAACACCTTTGCAAAATCCGCCGCCTTGTCGGTGCTGTCTTTGTTGGCGCCAAGGTTCAGGCCGGTCACAGGGTGCGCCGGACGCCGCGCAAGACGCCCTGAAATCGTTTCCATCCCGTCGTTGTTGAACCCGAAACGGTTGATCGCCGCACGGTCCTGCGCCAGCCGGAACAGGCGCGGTTTGGGGTTGCCCGGTTGGGGGCGGGGGGTGGCGGCGCCGACCTCGATAAACCCGAAACCGGTTTTCGCCAGCGCATGCAGGGCTGTCGCGTTCTTGTCGAACCCTGCCGCCAGCCCGATGGGATTGGGCAGGTCAAGCCCTGCAAGCTGCGTGCGCAAACGATCGGTTGTCACCGGCCCGCCCCGGGGGCCAAACCCCGCGTTCAACCCCATCAGCGCCAGACCATGCGCGCGTTCGGGGTCAACCCGGCGCAGGGCGGCTAGCCCGATTTGTTCCAGCGCCTTCATGCCAGTGGCGGGAATTGGTGGGCGCCATCGACCAGCGGCAGAGTTTTGTGCCATAGCACGTCATCCATCCGCAAAGGACGATAAAGATGCGGAAACAGCAGACCACCGCGTGCCGGTTCCCATTTCAGCGCATCAAGGCGATCGGCCTCCAGCGCCAGCAACACCAACCCGTCTTGACCTGCAAAATATTTCGCCGCCGTCTCGGCCACTGTTTCGGCGGTCGAAAAATGCACATAGCCATCGGTCACGTCGATGGGGGCACCGGCGGTTGCGCCCTTGGCCTGTAATTCGGCCCATTCGGGCGCGCGGAAAATTTTGTAAATCAGCATGGCGGCGTCATGAATGTTTCGCAAAGATTGGTCAAGGACTGTGGTGTGCCAAACTGATGTCTGGCGACTGCGTTGTGCTGGTTCGATGCAGGTCTGATGCTGCAATGATCCACCGCCGCGGTGGCAGTATTGTAACCTTGGGCAACAATCCAATGAATTTTCCTATTCTGACGGCACCCTGTGCGCTGGCACTGACGGCGGGGGCGGCATCGGCCGACTACGCGCTGACGATCCTGCACACCCACGACTTTCACGCCCGGTTCGAACCGATCAGCGCCTTTGAAAGCGGCGGTTCCGCCGAGGACAACACCGCTGGTAAATGCTTTGGCGGCACGGCCCGTCTGGTAACGGCGATTGCAGACGCACGGGTGCGCAGCAACCACAGCATCCTTTTGGATGGTGGCGACCAGTTTCAGGGCACGTTGTTATATACCTATTACAAAGGCGCGATGGCGGCAAAGATCATGAACAAGCTGGGCTATGCCGTCGACCTGATGGTTGCGGCCAACAAAAACGGCGTTGATGTGATCGTGGGCGGGCACCGCAACACCCTGCTTGGCGACATGGACGGCGCTGTGGGATATGACCCAACAATGGTGGGGGATACCGCGATTGTGCAGGCCTAGACCTATGGCAAGTTTCTGGGCGCGCTGAACGTGACCTTTGACGACGATGGCGTCATCACCAGACCGTTGGCGCGCCGCTGATCATCGACGGCGAAGTCGCCGAGGATAGCGCAACGGTGGAACGGATCGCCGAACTGGCGGTGCCACTGGATGAAATCCGCAACATGGTTGTGGCCGATCCTGTCGCATCCGTCGGCAGCCGTTTGTCGCATGTTATGGTGGGCGGGGAACCGATCGACCGGGCGGCGACATATGGGCTGGTGTCCAACAACGATGTCTACAACGGCGGTGATGGCTATGCGATGTTCCGCGATGCTGCAAATGTTTGTGACATCGGCCCTGATCTGGCCGATGTGACGGCGGAATATCTGGCGAAAACGGGCTTTACACACCCTATATCGACGGGCATGTCATCATGATGTAAACAGGTTCAAACCTGTGCAAACGCGCTGCGGTTGATGTGGCGCATTTGGCCTTTGACCACATTAAATTTCCAGAAATTTAATGTGGGAGCTGCCTGGGTTCCTTGACGACACGCGGGCGTTGCCATATGCCATCCCCGTTATGCGGGCGTTGTGTAATGGTAAGACCTCAGCCTTCCAAGCTGATGATACGGGTTCGATTCCCGTCGCCCGCTCCAAACTGACACAGTAGATTGGGTTGAACAGGCGTAATTGGTCGCTTTTTTAACGCATGGCACCGGGGTTATACGAACCGGGAAATTTGATCGAGACGCCCATGGCCAGAACCCCGAAAACATCTGCGGAAGACCGCGCATCCTCTAAAAAGATTGGCGCGCTTGCGGCCCTTGGTCCGTTTGTGCTGCCCTACCGTGTGATGGCGTTTGCCGCGATTGCGGCCCTGATCCTTACGGCCTGCGTGGCGCTGGTCATGCCGCTGGCTGTGCGGCGGGTCATTGATAATTTCGATGTCGAAAATGGCGAAATTTTGCAATCGTATTTTCTGGGTGCCATCGGTATCGTCGGGCTGTTGGCGGTTGGGACCGCGCTGCGCTACTATTTGGTGACGCGGTTGGGTGAACGGGTTGTGGCCGATATTCGCAAGGCCGTTTTCAACCGCATGATTGGGATGAGCCCGGCTTTTTACGAAAAAATAATGACCGGTGAGGTGCTCAGTCGGATCACAACCGATACGACGCTGATTTTGTCGGTGATTGGCAGCTCGGTCTCTATTGCCCTGCGCAACGCCTTGATTTTTATCGGCGGTATTACTTTGATGCTGATCACGTCAGTCAAGATGACGGCGCTTGTCCTGTGGCCCATACCGGTCATCGTGCTGCCGATCATCCTGCTGGGGCGTCGGGTGCGGTTTTTGTCCAAGGCCAATCAGGATCTGATCGCCAAATCCAGCGGTGACGCGTCAGAGCAACTGTTGTCGGCGCAAACCGTGCAGGCCTTTTCGCACGAGGCCATCAGCCAAAGACGCTTTGGAGACGTGACCGAAAAGAGCTTTGATGCCGCCCGCAAGCGCATTGCAACGCGCGCGATCCTGACTGCAATTGTGATTTTCATCGCTTTTTCCAGCATCGTCGGTTTCTTGTGGATGGGGGCCAATGATGTGCGCTCTGGTGTGCTGACCAAGGGTGAATTGGTGCAGTTTCTGATCTACACGATCATGGTGGCCGGCGCGATGGCCGCGCTGACGGAAATCTGGGGTGAATTGCAGCGCGCAGCCGGAGCGACCGAACGTCTGGTCGAATTGCTGATGGCGGTGGATACGGTTGACGACCCCGCAAACCCGCGGGCTGTGCCTGATGATGCGGTTGGGCATATCACCTTTGATGATGTCAGTTTCAGCTATCCTTCGCGACCCGGCATTGCCGCGCTGGATCATGTTAGTCTTGATATCAAACCGGGGGAAACGGTGGCGCTGGTGGGGCCATCCGGTGCCGGCAAGACGACGATTATTCAAATGGTGTTGCGGTTTTATGACCCACAGTCGGGTGCGATCCGGCTGGATGGCATCGATCTACGTGACATGCAACGCAGCGCATATCGCAAAAAGATTGCACTTGTTCCACAAGACCCGGTGATCTTTGCCAATACGGCGCGCGAAAATATTCGTTTTGGTCGCCCCGACGCCACTGATGCCGAAATCGAAGCCGCTGCAAAAGCGGCGGCAGCCCATGATTTTCTGATGGCGCTGCCTGACGGGTATGACAGTTACGTGGGCGAACGTGGCGTGATGCTGTCTGGTGGT
Source organism: Yoonia sp. (assembly GCF_014859355.1). GTDB lineage: Bacteria > Pseudomonadota > Alphaproteobacteria > Rhodobacterales > Rhodobacteraceae > Yoonia. The sequence goes on from NZ_JACUUJ010000033.1 coordinate 25,899, forward strand.
CAAAAACAGCGCATCGCGATCGCGAGGGCGATCTTGCGCGATGCGCCGATTCTGCTGTTGGATGAAGCCACCAGCGCATTGGATGCCGAAAGCGAGCGCGCGGTGCAACATGCGGTCGAAACGCTGGCCCATGACCGCACAACGCTGATCGTCGCGCACCGTTTGGCGACCGTGAAGAAGGCTGACCGGATCGTTGTTTTCGATGCAGGCCGGATCGTGGCACAGGGCACGCATGACAGCCTTGTTGCGCAAGATGGGCTTTATGCGCGCCTGGCCCGGCTTCAGTTTACCGAAGGTTTGGCAGCCGAATAACCGGTTGTTTCGTAGCGTCAGACTTGCGTCCCTGCGCCAGTTTGCGCACCCTGTCCGGCAGGGAGAGCCGCCGCGCACAAGCGGTTGGGCGATGTTCAGGGAGGCACGCACATGACGTATGCAAATTTTGCCGATCGCAATGCGATCGAAAACGAAACCCCGTGGGAGGCGCGTGATCTGCCCATCACGACTTTTGGCTTGCTGTCCAGCACGGCGGATAAATTCGGCGCGCGCAATGCCGTTAGTTACCGGCTTTTCTCGGACCCTGATACGCCCTGCGAAACGCTGAGCTGGAATGACCTGCGCACCAAAACGGCGCAAGCCGCGAACATGTTTCGTGCGCTGGGTGTCGGCGAAAACGACGTTGTGGCCTATCTGATGCCCAACGCGACCGAAACCGTCCTGACCTATCTGGGCGGCCAAGTGGCGGGGATCGTGAACCCGATCAACCCGCTGCTGGATGCCGAACAGATCTCTGCGATCCTGCGCGAAACCAACGCCAAGGTGCTGGTCACGCTGAAAGCCTTTCCCAAGACCGACGTGGCCCAAAAAGCGGCCGAGGCCGTGCGCTTTGCCCCGAACGTCAAAACCGTGCTGGAAGTGGACCTGCACCGCTATCTGACGGGGGTAAAACGTTTGATCGTGCCGCTTATCCGGCCGAAAAACCCTGTTAACCACGATGCCCGTGTGCTGAATTTCAACGCCGAACTGGCGAAACAACCGGTCACGCTTACCTTTGCTGACAGCAAGACCGACCGCGTTGCCGCCTATTTTCACACCGGCGGAACCACGGGTATGCCCAAAGTCGTGCAGCACCGCTATTCCGGCATCGTTTATAACGCATGGTTGGGTGCGCGGTTGTTGTTTACCGAAAAAGATGTGCAGATGTGCCCGCTGCCGCTATTTCACGTTTTCGCGACGATCGTTTCTCTGGGAGCCTCGCTTGGGTCGGGGGCCGAGATCGTGCTGCCCACGCCGCAGGGCTATCGTGGCGAAGGCGTGTTTGATAATTTCTGGAAGCTGATCGAAAAACACAAAGCGACCTTTATGATCACCGTCCCAACAGCGATTTCCGCGCTGATGCAGCGCAAGGTGGATGCTGATATTTCCACACTGCGGTTGGCGTTCTGCGGGTCGGCGCCGTTGCCGCTGGAACTGTATAAACGGTTCGAGGCTGCTGCCGGTGTGACGATCTGCGAAGGTTATGGCCTGACCGAGGCAACCTGCCTTGTGTCAATCAACCCGCCTGACGGTGAAAAACGGGTCGGCTCGATCGGGATACCCTTCCCTTATACGGATGTGCGCATCATCGCGGTTGAGACAGGCGAGGATTGCGCCATCGAAGAAATTGGCGAAATCTGTGTGTCCAACCCCGGCGTCTACGGTGGCAAGACCTATACCGAAGCGGAAAAAAACGCGCGTCTTTTCTATCCTGGCGCTGCGTCTGAAACGCAATACCTGCGCACTGGTGATCTGGGCCGCAAGGATGTGGACGGCTATCTGTGGATCACGGGCCGCGCCAAGGACCTGATCATTCGCGGTGGCCACAACATCGACCCTGCCGAAATCGAAGAGGCGCTAGCCGGCCACGATGCGGTGGCCTTTGCGGGGGCGATCGGGCAGCCAGATGCCCACGCGGGGGAAATTCCCTGTGCTTACGTCGAACTGGTCGCGGGGGCCCAAGTGACCCCGGATGAATTGCTGGCCTATGCCAAGGATCATATCCATGAGCGGGCAGCGCAACCCAAGGTGTTGGAAATCCTGGATGAATTGCCAAAAACAGCCGTTGGCAAGATTTTCAAACCCGACCTGCGCAAACGCGCCATTACCCGCGTATTTGACGAAACGTTCAGGGCGGCTGGGCTGGCCGCATCAGTTAGCAGTGTGACAGAAGATAAAAAACGTGGGTTGGTTGCGCATATTGCAAAAACAGGCCCCGTAGCAGAAGAAGAGGTGAGCAAGGCGTTGGGCGCATTTACCGTGCCATGGGAATGGGTGGACTGATCGCCTGGCGTCATTAAAGTCAAAGAAAAGGGAATATCCGATGGCAAAACTGGCGTTTTTGGGTCTTGGAGTGATGGGGTATCCGATGGCGGGCCATCTTCAGGCGGCGGGGCATGACGTGACCGTCTATAACCGCACCACCACCAAGGCAGAGGCTTGGGTCAAACAGCACGGGGGCAGTTTTGCCATGACCCCCGCCGCTGCGGCTGAAGGGGCGGCTCTCGTCCTGGCCTGTGTTGGCAATGATGACGACTTGCGTGCCGTTTGCCTTGGCGAAAACGGTGCATTCGCGGGGATGGCTGCGGGCAGCATTTTCGTGGACCATACGACCGTGTCGGCAGCCGTCACGCGTGATTTGCACGCCGCCGCCGCACAAAAAGGCATATCTTTCGTCGATGCGCCTGTGTCAGGTGGCCAAGCCGGTGCTGAAAACGGTGTATTGTCAATCATGTGCGGTGGCGCGCAAGACAGCTATGACGCTGCGGAAAAGACTGTTTCGGCCTATGCCCGGATTTGTCGCCGCATCGGCGACAGTGGCGCGGGTCAGATGACAAAAATGTGCAACCAGATCGCCATTGCAGGCTTGGTGCAGGGGCTGTCAGAGGCGCTTCATTTCGCCCAGAAAGCCGGGCTTGACGGGCGCGCTGTGATCGAAGTGATCAGCCAGGGGGCGGCGGGCAGTTGGCAGATGTCAAACCGCTATGAAACAATGCTGGACGACCATTTCGAACACGGGTTCGCCGTAGACTGGATGCGCAAGGATTTGGGCATCTGTCTGGATGCGGCGGATGAAAATGGCGCCAGCCTGCCGGTCACTGCGCTTGTCGATCAGTTCTATAAAGATGTGCAGAAATTGGGCGGTGGCCGCTGGGATACATCGTCGTTGCTGAAACGCTTGCAGGCCATGGGATAAACCTGAAAGGCTTTTCCCCTAAAACAAAGTGATATCGCTGGCCGGTCGCGGCACCGGCCTGGGATTTTCGACATCTGGTGCCAGCCCGCTAATTTGCATTTGGCGTGCGGCACCAGAAAAAGGATGAAACTGGACGCGCCGGGCCTTGTCACCGCCCAGACTTTTCGAGGTGCAGGCGATCTCTTCGCGTTCCAGAAACGCGATCGAAAATTTCGCGTTGGTGTCACCGATGTCGCGCGAATGATCTGTCATACGCGCACCGCCGAAAAGCTTTGCCTGCAAATGCTGCCGGCTCGCACCTGCCTGTAAAACCTTGTTGATCAAGAGCTCCATCGCGTTGACACCATATTTCAAATCCGTGTTCTGCGCGTCTCCGTGTGTGGCCAACAGGAAATGGTTCATGCCGCCAACGCCCGCTTTAGGGTCAAACAGGCAGACGGCCACACAGGACCCCAGAACGGTTGTCATCACGACCTCTGGGTCATCAGAGACGGCATAATTACCTTGTATGACGGTTATCGTTTTCCGTGATAAGGACGCCTGAAAAACCGGGCTCATGTTGCCACCGTTGTCCGCGAAACCTGCAAGAGTGCAGGACCAATCATTGACAGCGGCAGTTCTGTTTCGATGCCGCCCATTTGTTTTGCGACGCGGGGCATGCCGTAAACCACCGATGTCGCGGCATCTTGTCCAATCGTGCGGGCACCTGCACGACGCAAGGCCGTGATCCCTGCTGCGCCATCACGGCCCATGCCGGTTAGCAAGGCGGCTGTGATTTCATCGGCGTAGTCCAATGCGGATTGAAACAGCGCATCGACGGACGGCCGATGGCCTGAAACGGGTGGCCCCGGTTTCAGTAATATCTGGCGGCTTCGGGAAGGGCACAATTGCAGATGTGCCATATCATCCGGTGCAAGATAAATCTCGCCCCGCGATAAGTTCTGGCCATTCTGGGCCGGCAAAACCTTTGCTGGGGTCGCCCCGTCCAGCAGGCGGATCAGGCTGCGCGCATAGCTGCCACCGGTATGCTGCACGATAAGCGTGGGAGGGCAATCTGCCGGGAAACCTGAAATGATCCGCAGTAAGGCATCCACACCGCCGGTCGACGAACCGATCAGCACAATGCGAAATGGATCAACAGAGTGACGCTGTCTGTTATAATCGTCTGTTGCCGGGGGCCACACGGGCAAATCAGGCGCATTTTCAAGCACCTTTCGCAAGATTGGATCAGGCGCATCGCATGAAATTCGGATGATATGCGGGCCGGTCCTGGTAGAGCAAGGAAAATTTTCAACCTCATCTGTATCATGCAATATAATGCAACGGATCGAAAGAATCCTTAACAAGGCGGCAAGGAGTTCGAATTCGGGACGGTTCGCTAAACTCGCGGAAATCAGGATACAATCAGGGCGATGATGTTCGGCAAAGTGATATGTTTCGTGCAACTCGCTGACGATACGCACGACATTGACCCCTGGAAATCCTGCTAGCCGCACGCGCAGGCGGGCTTTTTGTACGGATGATCGATGGGCTATGACGACACGCATGTCAGTTTCTTTCGGGTGAGGGTGGTTCAGCTTGTTTCGGCGTTCGTAAAAAGGTCTTCCCAATCGCGGCACAGATGAAGGGTTGCCTCTGTGTTACCGCAGGGCGTATTTTGGTCTGGTAAAAAGGCGATCTAAAACAGATGAACTGCCCTTTGTCTTTTCCCGCACCCTTGCCCCGCTCGGAACCTCAGAACATCGGGCGTAATGGCTGGCCTGGCCGCAGATGCGGCAGATAGGGCCTTCTCAAAATAAAGAAACATGACCGGAATTCACGGATTTATGCGATTGTCTTTCGTCCGTCAGGCGTCCGTTCGCAAGCAGGTGTCGCAACCGTTCCAAGCGGATTGGAGAAATCATGTCAGTCAAGGAAAATTGGTCAATCTGCATTTCTTGTTCAGACAAACGTTGCATCAGCTGTCCAAGCTCCGCGATAGTTTGCAGTGCATGATCAAGGTGTTGAATCGGTAAGCGGACCAGATCATCGGGGCGTTCCGCCTGCAGGTCATCGAGGATGATGGTTTCTACTTCGACAATCATCTGGCCCAAGTCTTCCAAAGCCAGCGCGACGCGCCCGAGCAAAGCGGAAAGATATG
>NZ_JACUUJ010000072.1 GCF_014859355.1 Yoonia sp.
TACCAGTCTTCGCGAACCACGGTCCGTGTCTTGATCGGCAGCTTCATCGCAGCAAGGCGCAGGGCCTCGCGGGCGACGTCTTCGTTGACGCCGTCGATTTCAAACATCACACGACCAGGCTTGACCTTGCACGCCCAGAAGTCGATCGAACCCTTACCTTTACCCATCCGCACTTCGACGGGCTTGGAGGTGACAGGCGTATCCGGAAAAATCCGGATCCAGACGCGGCCCTGACGCTTCATGTGACGCGTCATGGCACGCCGTGCCGCTTCGATCTGACGTGCGGTGATCCGCTCTGGCTCGATCGCTTTCAGGCCGTAGGTGCCAAAGTTCAGGTCAGACCCGCCCTTGGCTTCGCCCCGAATGCGGCCTTTGTGCAGCTTGCGGTGTTTTGTGCGCTTTGGTTGCAGCATGTCATCAGCCCCTTATCTGCGGCCAGCGCCGCGAGGGATGGAACCCTCTTGCAGCTCGGCATGTTTACGGTCGTGCGCTGACGGATCGTGCTCCAAAATCTCACCTTTGTAGATAAAGACCTTGATCCCGATGATCCCGTAAGGCGTCATCGCCTCATACAGTGCATAGTCGATGTCGGCGCGCAGCGTGTGCAGCGGCACGCGGCCTTCGCGGTACCATTCTGTCCGTGCGATTTCAGCACCGCCCAGACGACCGGCAAGGTTCACACGAATGCCAAGGGCACCCATACGCATGGCGTTCTGCACCGCACGTTTCATCGCGCGGCGGAAAGACACCCGGCGTTCCAGCTGCTGACCAATGGATTCAGCGACGAGCGCTGCGTCCAGTTCGGGCTTGCGGACCTCAACAATGTTCAGGTGCAGTTCCGATTTGGTTAGGTTTGACAGCTTCTTGCGCAGGGTTTCGATGTCTGCGCCTTTCTTGCCGATGATCACACCGGGGCGGGCTGCATGGATCGTGACGCGGCACTTTTTGTGCGGACGTTCGATGATCACGCGGCTGATGCCGGCCTGCTTGGCCTCTTCACGGACAAAGTCCTTGATCTTGAGGTCTTCCAGCAGCAGATCGCCATAGTCTTTGGTATTGGCAAACCAGCGGCTGTCCCAGGTGCGGTTGACCTGAAGACGCATCCCGATTGGGTTTACTTTGTTACCCATTATGATTGCTCCTCAACTTGACGCACCTTGATGGTCAGTTCTGAAAACGGCTTGACGATCTTGCCAAAACGGCCACGGGCCCGGGGGCGACCGCGCTTCATGATCAGGTTCTTGCCGACATAAGCCTCGGCGACGACCAGTTCGTCAACATCAAGGTTGTGGTTGTTTTCCGCGTTGGCGATGGCCGACTGAAGGCATTTCTTCACATCGTCCGAAATCCGCTTTTTGCTGAACGTCAGGTCCGTCAGGGCCTTTTCCACCTTTTTGCCACGGATCATCGCAGCGACAAGGTTCAGCTTTTGCGGGGACGTGCGCAGCATCCGCAGTTTTGCCATCGCTTCGTTATCAGCCACGCGGCGGGGATTCTTATCCTTGCTCATGACTTATTTCCGCTTCGCTTTTTTGTCTGCTGCGTGGCCATGATAGGTCCGGGTTGGTGAATATTCACCGAACTTCTGACCGATCATGTCTTCAGAGACGTTTACTGGGATATGCTTCTTGCCGTTGTAGACCCCAAAGGTCAGGCCAACGAACTGAGGCAGGATTGTAGAACGGCGCGACCAAATCTTGATCACTTCGTTGCGGCCACTTTCGCGCGATGCTTCTGCCTTTTTCAAGACATAGGCATCCACGAACGGGCCTTTCCATACGGAACGAGCCATAATTAACGACCCTTCTTCTTGGCATGACGCGAACGCACGATAAGGCGCTGCGATGCTTTGTTCTTGTTACGTGTCCGTGTGCCCTTGGTGTCTTTACCCCAAGGTGTCACGGGCGTCCGACCACCAGATGTGCGGCCTTCACCACCACCGTGCGGGTGGTCGATCGGGTTCATCGCGACACCACGGACCGACGGGCGCACACCGTAATGGCGCATCCGGCCTGCCTTGCCGAGGTTCTGGTTGGAATTGTCGGGGTTCGACACGGCACCGACGGTGGCCATGCATTCCTGACGCACCAGACGCAGTTCGCCCGACGACAGGCGGATCTGCGCATAGCCACCATCACGACCCACAAACTGGGCATATGTGCCGGCTGCGCGGGCAATCTGGCCGCCCTTGCCGGGCTTCAGTTCGATGTTGTGGACGATCGTGCCGATGGGCATACCGCTGAACGGCATTGCGTTGCCCGGCTTGATGTCGGCCTTGGCACTGGCGATGATCTTGTCACCGATGGCCAGACGCTGTGGCGCCAGAATATAGTTCTGTGTGCCGTCTTCGTATTGAATAAGGGCGATAAACGCGGTCCGGTTCGGGTCATATTCGATGCGGGCGACAACAGCTGTCATATCCAGCTTGTTACGCTTGAAATCGACGATGCGGTAAAGACGCTTTGCGCCCCCACCAATGCGACGCATGGTGATCCGTCCGGTGTTGTTCCGGCCGCCCGATTTCGTCAAACCCTGAGTGAGGGCCTTGACAGGACGTCCTTTCCAAAGCTCCGAACGGTCGATCAGCACCAGCCCACGCTGGCCCGGCGTCGTCGGTTTGTACGACTTGAGTGCCATGTTAGCTTCTTCCGTTTGCTTGGCGGCCCCTTACGAGGCCTGATGTTACAGGGCCCCGAAGGTCCCCAAGTGAAGGTGTCGGGGGCAACCCCGACCTACGTAGGCCGAATTTCAACCCGGCGCCCGCATAAGACACAACGCCCCGGAACGAATCCGAGGCGGTGCCATTGGGGGCGTATAGCGGGGAGCCGGCTGAGTGGCAAGACAAACCATGAAACAAAGGCATCAAGTATCCCCCACACATCCATGACGCGTGCAAATGCCCCTCTTGCTTGCCCCGACGCAAAAAGCCCCCGACAATCGTCGAGGGCTTTTTCTTTTATCATGTCGCCTGACTTACAGCCCGGTGGTCACGTCGATCGTGTTACCCTCTTCCAGGGTCACATAGGCTTTCTTGACATCCTTGCGGGTGCCCAGTGATCCGCGAAAGCGTTTCACTTTGCCTTTGGTGATGGCGGTGTTGACCGCCTTGACCTTCACACCGAACAACGCCTCGACGGCCTGCTTGATCTGGGGTTTGTTGGCGTCAATCGCCACTTCGAACACAACCGCATTGGCCTCGGATGCCATGGTTGCCTTTTCGGTGATGATCGGCTTGCGGATCACGTCGTAATGTTCTGCTTTCGCGCTCATGACAAACGAGCCTCCAGTGCTGCGACGCCTGCTTTGGTCAGGACAAGCGTGTCGCTGCGCAGGATGTCATAGACGTTGGCACCCTGGCTGGGCAGCACGTCAATGGTTGAAATGTTGGCGGCAGCCTTGGCGAAGTTTGCGTTCACTTCGGCCCCGTCGATGACCAATGCACGCTTCCAACCCAATGCGCCGACCATTTTGGCCAGTGCGCCGGTCTTGGCGTCCGTCACTTCGATCGTGTCCACGATAACCAGTTCGCCCGCGGCGACCTTGGCGGACAGCGCGTGCTTCAGACCCAGTTTACGGAACTTCTTGGTCAGGTCATGGGCGTGGCTGCGGGGCGTCGGGCCCTTGTATATACCACCCGACCGAAAGATCGGCGCGCCGCGCGACCCGTGGCGTGCGCCACCGGTGCCCTTTTGGCGATAGATCTTTTTGGTGGAATAGGACACTTCAGACCGGCCAAGCGTGTCGTGTGTGCCTGCCATGGCCTTGTTGCGCTGCCAGCGGACGACGCGGTGCAGGATATCCTTGCGGGGTTCCAGACCAAAGATTTCATCGTTCAGTTCGACCGAACCAGCGCTGCCGCCGTCCAGTTTGATTGCATCAGCCTTCATTGTTTTCGCCTCCCTCAGCTGGGGCTTCGTTTGCGGCTTCAGCCTCGGCTGCTTCCAGTGCGGCCTGTTCTGCCTCCGCAGCGGCCTTTGCGGCTGCGGCTTCTTCAGCAGCGGCTGCGGCGGCAGCTTCTTCGGCCAGACGCTTGGCTTCGTCGTCCAGTGACTTTAGGCCAGCTGGGTAAATCACGTTTTCAGGAGTCGGCTTTTTCACCGCATCCTTCAACGTCACCCAGCCGCCCTTTGATCCGGGAACCGCACCTTTGACCATGATCAACCCACGGTCGGCATCTGTGCGCACGACTTGCAAGTTCTGGGTCGTCACACGGGCAGATCCCATGTGGCCGGCCATTTTCTTGCCTTTGAACACCTTGCCGGGATCCTGACACTGGCCAGTGGACCCGTGCGAACGGTGGCTGACGGACACGCCGTGCGTCGCACGCAAACCGCCAAAGTTGTGCCGTTTCATCGCACCGGCGAAACCCTTACCGATCGAGGTGCCGGATACGTCAACGTATTGGCCTTCAAAGTAATGGTTTGCCGTCAGCGTTTCACCAACGTTGATCAGGTTTTCAGGGGCAACGCGAAATTCAGCGACCTTGCGCTTTGGTTCCACCTTTGCCGCTGCAAAGTGACCGCGCATCGCTTGGCTGGTGCGCTTTGCCTTGGCATTACCTGCACCCAACTGAACAGCGACGTAGCCGTCTTTTTCAGCGGTGCGTTGTGCGACAACCTGAAGGTTCTCAAGCGAAAGAACGGTCACGGGCACTTGCCGACCATCTTCCATGAACAGCCGGGTCATGCCGACTTTCTTTGCGATAAGTCCTGTACGGAGCATCAAAAATCCTCCTTACACGGAAATCTGGACGTCAACACCGGCGGCCAGGTCGAGCTTCATCAGCGCGTCCACGGTTTGGGGTGTCGGGTCAACGATGTCGAGAAGGCGCTTGTGGGTGCGGATCTCGAACTGATCGCGGGATTTCTTGTCAACGTGGGGGCCACGCAGAACGGTGAATTTTTCAATCTTGTTGGGCAAGGGGATCGGGCCACGAACCGATGCGCCGGTGCGCTTGGCGGTGGAAACGATTTCTGCGGTAGAGGCGTCAAGGACGCGGTAGTCAAACGCCTTGAGACGAATGCGGATGTTCTGGCTGGCAGCCATGTGCATCACCCTTCTCTTGAGGGTCTAGATCGGAGAGGAGGACGTGCGACCACCGCACACCCTCATCGCGTCTTTTGGTCCAACGGAAAAAGGCGCGCAAAGCGCACCCCGTCTGGATTGGGGCCGTATAGGAGGAGTCGGCAACTATGGCAAGGGGCATTGTCAGCAATGATACAGCGACTCGGCAACCAGCAACCGAACTGTGCCGCCCATGCAACCTTTCCGCCACATGTCCGCTGCGCCCAGCAGAAAGGCCGCTCCTTGCTGGAGCGGCCTTTTGTTTGTTGCTGTGCGATGGGTGCAAGCACCCATCC
>NZ_JACUUJ010000008.1 GCF_014859355.1 Yoonia sp.
CGGGTCAAGTGCGCGGGCAAAGGCATCAATTTCGCGCAACAGGTCGATTTTGGTTGGAAATGTTGCCTGCAGCATCGGGTCTTCGTCACTGTAAAGCTTGCGGTTGGTGCCTGCGGGGCCGTCTGCCATGGTGCCGCCGCCATCGCCCACGGCCAACCTTGCGGTGGCTACGGCACGTTTGAGTGCATGTTCATCAATCGTCGTGGAATGGGCATAACCGGCGGTTTCGCCGCGCACGGCGCGCAAGCCGAAACCTTCGGCAGCATCGAAGCTCGCCGTTTTGACATGGCCATCATCGAATGACAGCACTTCGGACTTGCGGCGTTCAAGAAACAGCTCTCCATCATCGGCACCAGCGGTCGCTTCGCGCAGCAGGCGCAGCGCGGTTTCCTGATCCAGGTTGGTTTCGAATGGGCGAAAAGGATCGGTGGACATAAGAATTTCCTTTGGTTGGCGCAATTTCGTGGCAAAAGCGGCTGTTTGCCGCAACAGCGGTTCTTGAGTTGTCTCTCAGGATATGGGACACGGTGAGCCAGATACAACGGGATTCCTGACAGGGTCTCGGGGCAGACGCGCAAGATGCGCCACGAAGTTAGGGTAGAATATGCGACTGAAAACCTTTGCGACCTCACTCTGGGCTACGGCCGGCATGATAATGGTGGGCGGTGCTGTGCTGGCGCAGGACGTCAATCAAGAGCTTGAAATCATAGGCGCACCAACACTGGGCGCCATGGGTTTTCAGCCCGCAGCGACAGAACTGGCGCGTGATGTTCATTGGCTGGACGGCATGTTGCTGGTGATTATTACGGCGATCACGCTTTTCGTAACTGGGCTGCTTGCATGGGTTGCGATCCGCTACAATCAAAAGCGCCAGAAAGAGCCCGCGACGTTCACCCACAACTCTCCGCTAGAAGTGGCATGGACGGTGGTGCCGATTGTTATTCTGGTCTTTATCGGCGCATTTTCTTTGCCAGTTCTTTTCAAGCAACAGGAAATTCCCCAAGCCGACCTGACGATCAAAGTCACGGGTTATCAATGGTATTGGGGGTATGAATATGTGGATGAAGGTGTGAGCTTTGAAAGCTTCATGCTGGCCGAGGATGAACTGGAAGATTTCGGTTACACGCGGAATGAATACTTGCTTGCAACAGATACGTCCGTTGTCGTGCCCGTTGGCGCGACCGTGGTGATGCAGGTGACGGGTGCTGACGTGATCCATTCTTGGACGATCCCGGCCTTTGGCGTAAAGCAGGACGCCGTGCCTGGTCGCCTGGCGCAACTGTGGTTCGCGGCTGAGCGCGAAGGCATCTATTTTGGCCAGTGTTCAGAGCTTTGCGGCAAGGACCACGCCTATATGCCGATCACGGTCAAAGTGGTCAGCCAGGAAACCTATGACCAGTGGCTGGCCGAAGCCAAGGGAACGTCTTGATCCAGGGCAGGGTCTGCCTGATCGGAAATTAAGTGCGGGGTGGCAAATGCGCGCCCCGCTTGAAAGGTTAAGATGAGCGACGTCAGTTTGCAGGAAGGCGCATACGAAACCGGGATGGGCGATTATTTTGCCCTGCTCAAACCGCGTGTGATGTCGCTTGTGGTATTCACAGCCCTTGTAGGGTTATTGGTGGCGCCGGGCGCGGTGCACCCGTTCATCGGGTTTGTCGGGATCCTTTGTGTTGCTGTTGGTGCGGGCGCATCTGGTGCGCTGAACATGTGGTGGGACGCGGATATCGACGCCCGCATGAAGCGAACGGTGGGCCGGCCCATTCCGTCTGGTCGCGTTGCCCCGGGTGAAGCCTTGGGTATCGGTTTGGCGTTGTCGGGTTTTTCGATCGTGATGCTGGCACTGGCCACGAATTTTCTGTCGGCTTTCTTGCTGGCGTTTACGATATTTTTCTACGCTGTCGTCTATTCCATGTGGCTCAAGCGGGCGACGCCCCAGAATATTGTGATCGGCGGGGCCGCTGGTGCCTTTCCACCGATGATTGGCTGGGCCATCGCCACCGGGTCTGTCGGTATTGAAAGCCTGTTGATGTTCGCGCTGATCTTTATGTGGACGCCACCGCATTTCTGGGCGCTCGCCTTGTTTGTCAAATCGGACTACGGCCGCGCGGGTGTGCCGATGTTGACCGAAACGCACGGGCGCGATGCAACCCGGCGGCATGTGCTGATCTACACGCTGCTGCTGGTGCCTGTTGCGCTTGGGCTCGGGCTGACCTCGATCGGTGGACCGTTTTACATGACGGTCGCTGTAATCATGAACGCCTGGTTTCTGAATGGGGCCTATAAGATCTGGCGCCGGAATGACGCGGATTGCGACGCTGACAAACACAAGGTCGAGATTGGCGTTTTCAAGGTTTCGCTTTACTATTTGTTCTTGCACTTTGGTGCGTTGTTGGTCGAGGCGGCGCTGCGCCCCTACGGCTATGGGGGATGGTAATGGCCATCAAGGTTGAACATGAAATCCACACGCGCCGTCTTGGCCGCAACGTCGGGGTCGGGCTTTTGCTGGCCGGGTTTATCGCGATTGTCTTTGGCCTTACCGTCGTGAAGGTGCTGCAACTGGGCGATGCGAAGAAATTCGAAACGTTTGATCACGTGGCGCGCCCGCAACTCATTCCTGAAGATGAGCCGCGCCAATGAAGATTTTTCCGAAACTGCAAGGGCCGAACCGGACGGCGGCGCAAACCGTCGGCGTTGTGATCGTCATGGGATCACTGGCTTGGGCGTCAGTCCCTTTTTATGACTGGTTCTGTCGCGTTACCGGTTTTGGCGGAACGACGAATGTCGCTGAAGCCGGAAGTGATATGGTCCTTGATCAGACAATCAAGGTGCGCTTCGATGCATCGCTTGAACGGGATATGCCCTGGACATTCAAACCCGAGGTGCGCGAAATTGAAGTGCGTATCGGGGAAACGGCACTTGCCTTTTACGAGGCGCATAATCCAACCGATGTTCCGGTAGCCGGGCAGGCAGCGTATAATGTGACGCCCTATGCTGCTGGTGCCTATTTCGACAAGATCGCATGTTTCTGCTTTACCGAACAGGTTTTGCAACCCGGTGAAACTGTGATGATGCCCGTCAGCTTTTATGTTGACCCGGCCATCGTGAATGACCGTGAAGGCAAATATGTGCATACCATCACGCTCAGCTACACATTCTACCAGATCGACCTGCCCGAAGAATACGTGCAGGCTGCGGTTGATCCCGCAACATCTTTGACATCGGTGCCGCAAAGCGCCATAGAAACGAACTGAAGACAAGCCGATAGGGAACGCTCCACATGGCGCATGCTAAAAACCACGATTATCATATTTTGCCACCTTCCATCTGGCCGCTGATTGCTGCTGTTGGTGCTTTCGTCATGCTGATAGGTGCGACGTTCTGGATGCATGGCTCTGGGCCTTACATTTTTTTGATCGGTTTCGCAGCCATCCTTTACGTGATGTATGCATGGTGGTCTGACGTTGTGAACGAAAGCCGCGTGGGCGATCATACGCCAGTGGTCCGGATCGGCCTGCGCTACGGTTTCATCATGTTTATCATGTCCGAAGTCATGTTTTTTGCGGCTTGGTTCTGGTCGTTTTTCAAGCACGCGATGTATCCGATGGGGCCGATGAGCCCGATTCAGGATGGTGTATGGCCACCCGCCGGGATCGAGACCTTTGATCCATGGCATTTGCCGCTGATCAACACGCTGATCCTGCTGTGTTCGGGTGCGGCCGCAACATGGGCGCACCACGCTTTGGTGCATGAAAATAACCGTCAAGACATGAAATGGGGTCTGATCCTTGCTGTTGCCTTGGGCGCGCTGTTCACTGTGTTTCAGGTTTACGAATACAGCCATGCAGCCTTTGGTTTTGCGGGCAATATTTATGGCGCGAACTTCTTCATGGCGACAGGTTTTCATGGTGTGCATGTGGTCATCGGAACGATCTTTCTTTTGGTCTGCCTGATCCGGTTGCAAAAGGGCGACTTTACACCCGAAAAGCATGTCGGATTTGAAGCGGCCGCGTGGTACTGGCACTTTGTTGACGTCGTTTGGCTGTTCCTGTTTGCGGCTGTTTACGTCTGGGGTGGCTAAGTCACGGGTACCCCCGACTTTCGGGGCCAGGAAAGTTTCAAACGCGCGGGGCCGCTCGCGCGTTTTTCACATCAAAGGCGCAAAATGCTGCGTAAAATCCTTTTTCCAATCCTTCTGGGCATCGCAGGTTGCGGTGTGCTAATCAGCCTTGGTACGTGGCAGGTGCAGCGGCTTGCGTGGAAAGAGGATATTATTGGCGCTATCAACGCCAGATTATCCGCACCACCGATTCCCCTTCCGCTATCTCCGACAGAGGACGACGACGAATACCGGCGGGTTACGGTGAGCGGCACGCCGCTGGGGCAGGAATTGCATGTTTTGACATCGGGCACGCAGGCCGGGACTGGCTATCGTGTGATTTCCAGATTTGCGACAGACGATGGCCCTGTCATCCTTTTGGATCAAGGCTTGATCACACTCGACGCGAAAGAGGCCGCGCCACTGACCCGCCCGATGCAGGTCACTGGAACGCTCTTGTGGCCTGATGACCAGACGGCCAGCACGCCATCACCCGATCTGGGCAAAAACATCTGGTTTGCGCGCCACGTAGAGGCGATGGCTGACGCCCTTGATACGGTGCCGGTGATGGTTGTCGCGACCCACACCACCCCTGCTGATCCGCGGATCACGCCTTTGCCAATCAACACCGCCGATATAAAGAATGACCACCTGGAATATGCGATTACGTGGTTTTCGTTGGCCCTCGTTTGGGCCATCATGAGCCTGTTTTTGATTTTCCGCATGACCCGACCAAAGGACGTTTAAGCCAGATGCGCTATATCTCGACCCGCGGGACGGCCCCCGCACTGACCTTTGAACAGGCAATGCTGACCGGGCTTGCGCGTGATGGCGGGCTGTATGTGCCCGAAGTTGTCCCAACCCTGACCCATGCGCAGATTGCAGCGATGGCGGGTCAGACATACGAGGACGTCGCCTTTGACGTCATGCGCCCGTTCATTGGCGATACGTTTACGGATGATGAATTTCGCAAGCTGATCGCGCAGGCCTACGCCGGTTTCGGACATGCCGCCCGCGCGCCGCTGGTGCAGCTTGATGCCAACCATTTCCTGCTGGAACTGTTCCATGGCCCGACGCTGGCGTTCAAGGATTTCGCCATGCAGCTGATCGGCCAGATGTTTCAGGCGGCGCTGTCGCGGTCGGGTGAACGGGTCACGATCGTGGGGGCCACCAGTGGCGACACCGGATCAGCCGCGATCGAGGCGTTTCGCGGGCTGGAAGCTGTGGATGTGTTTATCCTTTACCCGCATGGTCGCGTGTCCGAGGTGCAGCGCCGTCAGATGACCACACCGACCGAATCCAATGTGCATGCGCTGGCGGTTGATGGCGATTTCGATGATTGTCAGGCCGCAGTCAAAGACATGTTCAACGACTTTGCATTTCGCGACGATGTGCGCCTCGCCGGTGTCAATTCGATTAACTGGGGCCGTGTGTTGGCGCAGGTGGTCTATTATTTCACTGCTGCCGTCAGCTTGGGTGCGCCCCATCGGCAGGTTAGCTTTACGGTGCCAACGGGGAATTTTGGCGATATTTTCGCGGGTTATATCGCGCGCCAGATGGGATTGCCAATTGCCGATCTGGTGGTTGCCACAAATCGCAATGACATTCTGCATCGGACATTGGAAACCGGTGCCTATACCAAACAAGGCGTGATGCCGACGATCAGCCCGTCGATGGATATTCAGATCAGTTCGAATTTTGAACGTGCTTTGTTTGATGCTTATGGCCGTGACGGGGCTGCTGTGGCAACCCAGATGGCTGATTTGAAAAACGGCGGGTTCCAGATCAGCCAGGGTGCCTATCAGATGTTGAAGGAAACGTTCAAATCCGGCCGCGCCTCGGAAGAGCAAACAACTGCGGCCATCCGGCGCTATCGTGCCAACCATGGCGAACTGTTGTGCCCGCACACCGCTGTGGGCGTCCATGTGGCAGAGTCGTATCTGGGCACCACCCCAATGGTCACTTTGGCCACTGCGCATCCGGCGAAATTTCCTGATGCTGTCAAGGATGCCACCGGCATTACGGCCCCTCTTCCCCCGCGCATGGCAGACCTGTATGACCGGCCCGAGCGCGTGACGCGCGTGTCAGCAGATTTGGCCACATTGCAAGCGGTCATCAAAGAACGGATCAACCAGTGACGATTGAACTGCATCGGCTGTCCAACGGCTTTCGCATTGTGACCGAACATATGCCAGGCCTGCAATCTGCCAGCATTGGTATCTGGGTCGAAGCGGGCGGCCGCCATGAGCGGTTGGAAGAAAACGGGATCGCGCATTTTCTGGAGCATATGGCATTCAAGGGCACCAAGACCCGCAGTGCGCTGCAAATTGCGGAAGCGATCGAAGATGTGGGTGGCTATATCAATGCCTATACCAGCCGTGAAATGACAGCCTATTACGCCCGCGTGCTGGAAGATGATGTCGCGTTGGGGCTGGAAGTGATTGCCGATATCCTGCTGAACCCTGTCTTTGATCCCGCCGAGATCGAGGTGGAACGCGGTGTGATCCTGCAGGAAATCGGGCAGGCGCTCGATACGCCCGATGATATCATCTTCGACTGGCTGCAAGAGGTGGCTTATCCTGATCAGGCGCTTGGCCGCACTATTCTGGGGCCATCGGAACGCGTGAGCGCTTTTGACAGGAACGATTTGGCGGGGTTTGTGAGGCAGCATTACGGTCCCAACCAGATGATCCTGTCAGCCGCAGGGGCGGTAGACCATGACACAATCGTGCGTCAGGCAGAGGCGCTGTTCGGTCATTTGCCTGCCGTGACCCGACCTGCGTCTTTGTTGCAGCCGGCGTCTTTTCGCGGGGGGGAACGGCGCGAACTGAAAAATCTGGAACAGGTGCATTTTGCCCTGGCGCTGGAAGGGCCGCATTACCGAGACCCGCTGATCTATACGGCACAAATCTATGCAGCAGCGATGGGCGGCGGTATGTCGTCGCGGCTGTTTCAGGAAATCCGCGAAAAACGGGGGCTGTGCTATACGATCTTTGCGCAAGCCGGGGCCTATGAAGACACCGGGATGACAACGATATATGCAGGCACAAGTGCCGAACAGATTGCGGAACTGGCGCATATTACCATCGATGAAATGAAACGCGCCGCTGACGACATGACAGATGCAGAGGTCGCGCGCGCGCGCGCGCAAATGAAAGCCGGGTTGCTGATGGGGCTTGAATGCCCCAGTAACCGGGCGGAACGGTTGTCGCGGCTGTTGTCGATCTGGGGGCGCATCCCTGATCTGGCTGAAACGGTAGACCGGATTGATGCGGTCACAACGCAGGATGTGACGACCTTTGCCGGGCAGATGGCGGGGGACGCTGGCGCGGCGCTGGCGCTTTATGGTCCTGCAGAGACGGCACCTGACCTTGCGGCGCTGAAAGCGCGGCTTGCCGCCTGATGCTGGGGGTCAGGCGCAAAATTCGGATCGAAACCGAAAGGTTGGTCCTGCGCCCGCCCATGCATGCCGATTTTAGACCATGGTCCAACTTGCGCCGCGAAAGCATTGATTTTTTGGCGCCATGGGAACCAACATGGGCGCCTGACCATCTGTCGCGCAAGGCATTTACCAACCGGGTTTATTGGGCGCAGCGGTCGATCGCCAATGGCAACGCTGTTCCGTTGTTTTTGATCCGCCGCACCGATGATACCTTATTAGGCGCAATCACGCTGGATAACATCCGCCGGGGGCCAGCGCAGGCAGGCACCACAGGATATTGGATTGGCGCGCCCTATGCCCGCCAAGGATATATGCGCGAGGCGATTGCCGGTTTGGTCTATTATGCCTTCAACGTGCTGGATATCAGCAGGATCGAGGCAGGCTGCCTGCCGGAAAACACCCCGTCGCGCAGCTTGCTGGAAAGTTGCGGTTATAAATACGAAGGCGTGGCGCAAAGTTATTTGCAGATCAACGGGCGCTGGCGCAATCACGTGCTTTACGCCAACCTGCGCCATGACCGGCGCGGCAAGACCGATGTAGGTTGACCGCTGGTTGGCGCATAAAGGAACCGCAACATGCTGAACCCTGTCACCCCTGCGATTGAAGCCCGGTTGCACAGCCTTTTGCCTGCTGCTGCCTTTCGGCCCGACAGTGCGCTTTATCTGCGCGAACCGCGCGGGCGCTGGACGGGGCAGGGGTTGGTGTTGGCGCCCGCAAACACCGAGGAGGTGGCGCAAGTGGTCAAGACCTGTGCCGAGGCAGGCGTGGGGATCGTGCCTTATAGCGGTGGCACAGGTTTGGTTGGCGGGCAGTTGATGGCGGAAGGGCCTGTTCCTGTCATCTTGTCGCTGGAACGGATGAACCGTATTCGCGATGTCTATGTTGCGGAAAATGTGCTGGTCTGTGACGCAGGCGTCATTTTGGCCGACATCCAGAAGGCCGCTGCCGATATCGGGCGGTTGTTTCCGCTGTCGCTGGCCTCTGAAGGATCGGCGCGGATCGGCGGGCTGTTGGCGACCAATGCGGGCGGGGTAAATGTGCTGCGCTATGGCAATGCGCGCGCGCAATGTCTGGGGCTGGAGGTGGTGCGCCCCGATGGCACGATCTGGCACGGGCTGACGCGGCTGCGCAAGGACAACACCGGCTATGACCTGCGTGACCTGATGATCGGGGCCGAGGGCACGTTGGGCGTGATTACGGGGGCGGCGTTGAAACTGGCACCGCGCCCTGTGGGGGTAGGGGCGGCGCTGATGGCCGTGCCGTCGCCTGCTGCCGCCCTGGAATTGCTGGCGCTGGCGGGCGAAAGGATCGGTGACGGTGTGTCAGCGTTCGAGATCATGCATCGGCAGGGTTTTGATTTTCTGGCCGAGGTCGGGCCGAAGGTGAAACAACCCTTTGATGACATTCCCGCGTGGTGTGTGCTGATTGATGTGGGCCTGCCCGCAGGGCTGCCACCGGAGGCGGCGCTTGAAGGTCTGTTTGAAGCAGCCTTCGCGGCTGGTTTGGTGACTGATGGTGTGATTGCCCAGGCCCTTGGCCAGCGGCAAGAGTTGTGGGACATTCGCGAAAATATCCCCGAGGCAAACCGCCGGATCGGGTCGGTCAGTTCGCATGATATTTCCCTGCCACTGAGTGCGGTGCCCGATTTCATTGCCCGCGCGCCCGGTATGCTGGCTGGCATCGGGGATTTCCGTATCAACTGCTTTGGTCATCTGGGCGACGGCAACCTGCATTACAATGTCTTTCCCGCCCAAGGCCGTACCCGTGCCGCATACGAGGATGTGCGCCCTGCCGTCAAACGCGCCCTGCATGATCTGGTGCATGCGATGGATGGGTCCGTCAGCGCCGAACATGGGATCGGGCGGCTGAAGGTGGATGATCTGGAACGCTATGGCGATCCGGTCAAGCTGGCGATGCTGCGGGCGATCAAGGCAGCACTTGACCCGCAGGGTATCATGAACCCCGGCGCGGTGCTGCGGCAGGGGAGATGACATTGCAGTCCGGTGGCGCGGGTTGTGGGGGCAGGAGCCTCCGGCGGGAGTTTTTTGACCAAGATGAAGGGGGAGCGGTGTGCCTTATTCCCCGGCGAAGGCGCAGAGTGCGTGGACGTTCATGCCGAGCGTTTCAAGTTTCTTGCGCCCGCCCAAATCGGGCAGGTCGATGATGAAGGCGCAGCCGATGACCTCTCCTCCCAACCGTTCGATCAATTTGATCCCAGCCTCGGCGGTGCCTCCGGTTGCCAGCAGGTCATCGACCAGCAGGATTTTTTCGCCCGGTTGCAAGGCGTCGTCGTGGATTTCAAGCACGGCCTCGCCGTATTCGAGCGTATAGCTTTGGGCGATGGTTCTGCCCGGCAGTTTGCCCTGTTTGCGGGCAGGCACGAAGCCGACGGAGAGTTGGTGGGCGATCGCCCCGCCAAGGATGAATCCACGCGCTTCAAGCCCCACAACCTTGTCGATGGGCCGGCCCGCGTAGGGGTGTAGCAACTGGTCAATTGCAATGCGAAAGCCGCGCGCATCGCTGAGCAGCGTGGTGACATCGCGGAACATGATGCCCTTGTGCGGGAAATCGGGGATCGTGCGGATATAGTCCTGGACGGTTTTCATGTGGTTCCAATATTCAAAGAACGCGGCCGGCGATGGCGTCGAGTTTGGCGACCAGTGCAGTGTCGCGGTTGTCGGGGTCGGTCATTAGCGCGTGGTCCAGCGCCCGGTCGCAGCCGTGCGGGCAGGGGGCGCGGTCTGGACCCAGCAATGCGGCAAGACGTGCGATCAGGTCGCGGGCCCTGGTGCCGTTGTCTTGCAAGGTTTTGATCACATCGCTGACCTGCACTGCGCCATGGTCGGGGTGCCAGCTGTCGTAATCGGTGATCATGGCAACGGCGGCATAGCAAAGCTCTGCCTCGCGGGCGAGTTTCGCCTCGGGCATGTTTGTCATGCCGATCACATCGCAGCCCCAGCTGCGGTAGAGTTTGCTTTCGGCCTGGCTGGAAAACTGCGGGCCTTCCATCGCCAGATAGGTGCCACCCCTGTGGATCGTGATGCCGGCGTCGCGGCCTGCGATCTGGCAGGCGTCTGACAGCCGCGCGCAGGTTGGGTGGGCGAGGCTGACATGTGCGACGCATCCGGTGCCAAAGAACGACTTTTCGCGTGCGAAGGTGCGGTCGATAAACTGGTCCACGATCACGAAATCGCCCGGCGCCATGTTTTCGCGGAATGATCCGCAGGCGCTGACGCTGATCACATCGGTTACGCCCAGCCGTTTCAGCACATCGATGTTGGCGCGGTACGGCACGGTTGTGGGGCTATGCACATGCCCGCGCCCGTGGCGGGGTAGGAAAATCATGGCAACACCATCCAGATTGCCGGTCAGCACCGCATCAGATGGCGCACCCCAAGGGCTTGCCACGTTGACCCAGGCTGCATCTTGCAACCCGTCCATGCCATAGATGCCAGAGCCGCCGATGATTCCGATTTTTGTTTGCATGCTGCACCTTCTTTTGTCCACGGGTTGCAGACTGAACCGGTAGATATGAAATGTGAAGCCCGGGTCGGGCCGCGTGTTGTTCTATCTACTTGATTTGGGGTGGCTATCACATCATCTAGAGCATTGCGCGCCCGGTCGTTGGCGCGCTGCACCTTGCAACCGCAGCGACCGGGATTTTGCCGATGTTTGTCGATCTGATGCTGGTATTGGGCGGACTGGCGGCCCTTGTCGTAGGGGGGGATCTGCTGGTGCGCGGGGCGGTCGCTGTCGCCTTGCGCGTGGGGCTGTCGCCGTTGGTTATCGGGGTGACGCTGGTGGGCTTTGGCACGTCGATGCCGGAATTGATGACCAGCCTGATTGCCGCCTTCGAGGGATTGCCGGGGATCGCGCTGGGCAATGTCGTGGGCAGCAATATTGCAAATATCCTGCTAATTCTGGGCCTGTCTGCCATGATTGCCGCCTTGCCGGGGCACGCGTTCCTGCACCGTGACGGGTTGGTCATGTTGGCGGTGACGGGCCTGTGTGCCACGCTGATGTGGACCGGCACGGTGGGGCGGCTGGCGGGGGGGGCCTGCCTTGTGATGTTGGCGGGTTATCTGGTGGTGACTTTGCGATCGGGTCAGACAGCCCCGCAGTTGGGGCAGGATGTGCCACCACCGCCGGTCTGGCGTGGTGCGGGGCTGTTTGTGCTGGGGCTGCTGGGGGTGATGATCGGGGCGCGGTTTCTGGTGGATGGTGCCAGCGACATTGCCCGCGCCTTTGACGTGTCGGACGCGGTGATCGGGCTGACCATCGTAGCGGTTGGCACGTCGCTGCCCGAACTGGTTACGTCCGTGATTGCGGCCCGCAAGAGGCAGGGTGAAATTGCGATCGGCAATGTGATCGGGTCGAATATCTTTAACGTGTTGGGGATTCTCGGGATCACGGCTGTGGTGCAGCCGCTGTCTGTCCCGACCGAGATGCTGGGCGTTACGTTATGGGTGTTTCTGGCGGCTGCGCTGGCGCCTGCTGCGGTTTTGATCTTGCGCGGGCGCTTGGCCTTGGGCGTTGGTGCGGGATTTGTTGCCGCTTATGTTGCTTATACGTTGGCCCTGATCATCTGAAAGCGGGGCATCGCGCCCAGCCGCGACACGGCTGGTGCCGAAAGGTCGCGGTTTTATGTTATTCACCGGGGCGTTTGAGGCTGAACACCTCGCGCACAACCGCATAGTCGCGATAGCCGAGGCGTGTCAGCGGGTTGAAGGTGGTCACATCGAACACCCCGTCCACGATGCAATCGTCGCGCAAGTGGACGCCCGTGACTTCACCGAAAACAACAAAATTTGCAGCACCGGCCAGTTGCACGATCTGGGTCAGCTTGCATTCCAGTGTGGCCGGGGCATTTGCGACGCGAGGGCAGTCGATGGTTGCGCAGGCGGCCTTTTCGATGCTGGCAAGGATGAATTCATCCCTGTCCCGGTCCCAACTGCCCGATGTCTGGTTCATGGCGTCGCGGGCGGTATATTCGACAATGTTGACGGCAAAGACCCCAGTATCGCGAATATTGGCAACGCTGTCCTTGGTGCCGTCGCGATCGGGTTTTGCACTGGTCGAGGCAAACATCACCTGCGGCGGCGCGTAGGCGACGGCGTTGAAGAATGAATAGGGTGCCAGATTATCCCGGCCATCTGTGCCCCGCGTTGCGATCCAGCCGATGGGCCGGGGGGCGATGATCGCCGAAAACGGATTATGCGGTAGCCCGTGCCCATCTTTGGGTTCATAAAACATTGCAATGGCCTTTCCGTCTGGTTGTCCATTGGGTAGCGTGACGCGACGCGCGAGGCCAGACGAAAGAGACATGCAAAGACTATCTATTCAACTGGCCCCCGAAGCCCCCGCTGATTGGTGGGAAGTCGAGGCGTTATATGATCTTTGCTTTGCCCCGGGGCGCACTGCGCTATCGTCTTATCGCCTGCGCGAAGGAATCGCACCCATTGCAAAATTGTGCTGGACGGCCCGCGACACCGATGGCGTCTTGGCGGGCGTTGTGCGTTGCTGGCCGGTTTGTGTGGGTCCGCATGTGGCCATTTTACTGGGGCCAATTGCGGTGCATCCAACCCGACAGGGTGAAGGCATTGCGGCGCTTTTGATGCACAAGGTCATCCATACCGCGTTGGGCGCAGGTTGGGCGCGGATCCTACTGGTGGGTGATTTGCCTTTTTATGCACGTTTTGGGTTTGAACGCCTGACCCGCGTGGTCATGCCGCCGCCTACCAACCCCGAACGGGTGCTGGGCCTTGCGCTGCACGATGGGGCATGGGACGGTGTTATCGGGCCTGTGCGCAAGGTGGATGATTGCATTTGCGCTGGTTGATCCCACATGAGAGTCATGGAAAACGCGCCAACGTCCCGCACTGACCTGATCCCTGCCGTGCAACCTGTGCCGCTGGATGACGCTGCGCGTCAGGAAATTGCCCTGCTTGCGCTGCGCCAGCACCGGGCAAACGGTGTCTTGATGAAAGGGATCACTTTTGTTGGCGGTCAGGTTGAGGATGGGCTGAAAATGTTGCCAGCCTCCACCCGAAATCAATTTGACGCTGTCGTCAAACGCGCCCTGCGCCAAAGCTATGATCTGGCGCATCGGTCGCGATCAGGGGTGGGGCGCGACATCGGGTCGGACGGTCTGCACAAACTCATCGGCACACTGTCGGGCGCCTTGGGTGGTTTTGGTGGGATTGCGACGGCGATGGTTGAACTGCCGGTGGCCACGACCGTGATTTTCCGTGCCGTGCATCACGTTGCCACCCAATATGGAGAAGACCCTGAATCCGCAGAAACACGGATGCAATGTCTTGCGGTATTCGGCACTGGCGGGCCGGGCAGGGATGATGACGGGATTGACACGGCTTTTATCGGGGCGCGGTTGGGTCTGTCGGGGGCGGCTGTCAACGGGTTGATCAGCCGCGTGGCCCCCCGATTGGCAGCGGTCCTGTCACAAAAACTGGCTGCGCAAACGGTCCCAGTGCTGGGTGCGGCTGCGGGGGCGGGGATCAACTACGCCTTTGTCGATTATTACGTGGCGCTGGCGCATGTGCATTTCGGACTGCGCAAACTGGGCCGGACCTATGGTCAAGAATCGGTGACAGAGGCGTTTCACCGCGCCTTGGTTCAAACCTGATATACCAACCAGTCAGAGACAGCCCGGCGCACCGATTGGTCGCCATTGGCAATTGCTTCATCCATGACCGCCCTGACTTCGCCCAGATCAACCCGTCGGATCAGGTGTTTGACCGGGCCGATCGACGCCGGGCGCATCGACAGGGTGCGCAAACCAAGGGCAGCAAAACACAGCGCTTCGACCGGGCGGCCTGCATCTTCACCGCAAAATGACAGTGGCGTATTTGCCTTTTCGCAGCGGGCAATCACATGTTGGACAAACGACAGGAAACTGCTGTCCAGCGTGTCATAGCGTTTGCGTACACGTTCATTTTCGCGATCGGCTGCGAAAAAGAATTGTTTCAGGTCGTTGCCCCCGATCGATATGAAATCAACTTCTTCAAAGAAAGCATCGGGCGCGTAGGCCAGCGATGGCGTTTCCAGCATTGCGCCAACTTCCAATCGCGCGGGCAATGGCAAGCCAAGCCGCGTTTCGCGTGCGATGGCCTTGTCCATTTCGGCCTTGGCGGCGCGAAATTCGTTGGTCTGGGTCACGAATGGAAACATCACCGCCAAAGGCGCGCCCGCTGCTGCGCGGATCAAGGCCTGCAACTGCATCCGCAGCACACCCGGTTTATCCAGCCCCACCCGGATCGCTCGCCAGCCCATTGCCGGGTTGGGTTCATCGTTGGGCTTCATATAGGGCAGAACCTTGTCTGACCCGATATCAAGCGTGCGGAACGCCACGCGTTTGCCCTGCGCTGCCTTCAGCACACGGCTGTAAAGCGCGGACAGTTCCCCGCGCCGGGGCATCTGGTTTCGGATCAGGAATTGCAATTCGGTGCGGAACAGGCCGACACCTTCGGCACCGGACCCTTGCAATGACGGCAGATCGGCCATCAGGCCCGCATTCATTTGCAACGAAATCGTCGTGCCGCATTTTGCCGTGGCAGGCAGATCACGGATCGAGGCATAGCGTTCCTGTGCGCGGGTCTGCATCGCAATCTTGTCGCGGAATGCCGTGTGGACAGTATCATCGGGCCGCAGATGCGCGATGCCCTGTTCGCCATCCACAAGAATGGTATCGCCATTCAGCGCCTCGCGGGTGATCCCCTTGGCGTTGATCACAAGCGGAATGGCCCATGCCCGCGCCACGATGGTCGCATGGCTGCCGACCGATCCTTCCTCAAGCACGATGCCTTTCAGCTTTTTGCCATATTCCAGCAATTCACCCGGCCCGATATTGCGTGCCACAAGGATCGGATTTTCCGGCATGTCGGCGCGCGCATCCACCCCTTGACCGGTCAGGATTCGCAACAGGCGGTTTGACAGATCATCAAGATCGGACAGACGTTCGCGCATGTAGGGGTCAGCTGCTTTGCCCAACCGGGCGCGCGACAGTGATTGTTCCTTTTCCACCGCGGCTTCAGCGGACAAACCATTGCCCACGTCTTCTTCCATCCGCTTGATCCAGCTGGAGGAGTTGGCAAACATCCGATAGGCTTCCAGCACTTGAATCTGGTCCGCATCCACAGACCGCGCCCCGGTCAGCATGCTGTCAACTGAACGGCGCAGCTGATCGACGGCTGTGCGCAGCCGCGCCAGTTCGGTGTCTGGGTCTTCCGAGATGGGGTTCGTGACGACGACGCGGGGTTCGTGCAGGAAAACCTTGCCTTCGCTGGCCCCTTCTTGAGCGACAGTGCCGCGAAACATCACCGCCTGCTGGTGGCGTGCAGACAGGGCAGCCCCTTCGCCCACGAAGGCACCAAGTTCGGTCATTTCAGCGATGACCATGGCCACGATTTCAAGAGCATACACCTCGTCCGGTGTAAATTCGCGTGCTGCTTTTGATTGCACCACCAGGACGCCCAAAACCTCGCCCAGTCGCTGGATCGGGATTCCGCAGAACGACGAATAGCGTTCTTCGCCCGTTTCGGGCATATAGCGAAACCCTTTGGCAGAGGGGGCGTTGGCTGTGTTCACGACCCGCCGCGTGCGGGCAGTCAGACCCACGAGACCTTCGCCCAGACGCAGCCGGGTCTGGTGCACCGCTTCTTGCTGCAAGCCTTGGGTGGCACAAAGTTCAAGTGTTTCCGCGTCGCGGAACAGATAGATCGAACAGACTTCTGTTTCCATCGAATCGGCAATCAGCGCGACCACCTCATCCAGCCGTTCCTGACCCGCGCTATCGGCTGCCAGCGCCTGACGCAGCCGCCCAAGCAGCTTGCGGCTTTCTGTTTCGGTCCGATATGGCATGTCAATCCCTTACACACGCCGATCCGGCAAAGATCAGCCCGCTTTTTCCAGTTCGAATGCATCATGCAGGGCTTGCACGGCAAGTTCCACGTATTTTCTATCTATCAACACGGAAATCTTTATCTCAGAGGTTGTGATGACCTTGATGTTGATCCCTTCGGCGGACAGTACTTTGAACATCTTGGCGGCAACGCCGGTATGGCTGCGCATCCCGATGCCCACGACGCTGACTTTGGCGACACCTTCGTCGGCTACCAGATCGTGAAAGTTGATGTCACCCTTGACCTTGGCGTCCTGCATCGCGCGTTCGGCACGCAGCACCTGATCGACCGGGCAGGAAAATGTCATGTCGGTGCGGCCTTCCTCGGAGATGTTCTGCACGATCATGTCAACGTTCACGCCCGCATCCGACAATGGCCCGAAAATCGCGGCGGCAATGCCGGGGCGATCAGCGACCGAGATCAGGGTCATCTTTGCCTCGTCGCGGGAATAGGCGACACCGGCCACAACATTGGATTCCATGATTTCCTCCTCATCGCAGACCAGCGTTCCTGCTGTGTCCGATGGTTCCTCGAATGACGACAGCACGCGCAGGCGCACCTTGTAGCGCATGGCCAGTTCGACCGAACGGGTTTGCAACACCTTGGCCCCGAGCGAGGCCAGTTCGAGCATTTCCTCGAACGCGATGCGATCCAGCTTGCGCGCCTTGGATGTGATCCGCGGGTCGGTTGTATAGACCCCGTTCACATCCGTGTAGATATCGCAGCGTTCCGCGCCGAAAGCGGCGGCAAAGGCAACAGCCGTGGTATCCGATCCACCGCGCCCCAATGTGGTGATGCGGCCCTCGGGGCTGATCCCTTGGAAACCCGCTACCACTGCGACGCGCATGCCTTCGCCGAACTTGGCGTTGATATGATCGGTCGGGATTTCTTCGATCCGGGCGTTGGAATGGGCCGATGTGGTTTTCACCGGCACCTGCCAGCCCTGCCAGCTGCGCGCGGGGATATCCATTTCCTGCAACCGCAGCGCCATAAGCCCGGCGGTGACGTTTTCGCCCGATGAAACGATCGCATCATATTCGCGCGCATCATACAGGGGCGATGTTTCTTCAACCCAGCCGACCAGTTCATTGGTTTTGCCGGACATGGCCGAGACGATCACAATCACATCATAGCCATTGGCGACCTCAACCGACACACGTTTGGCCGCGCGCGCGATCCGGTCAAGGTTGGCCACCGAAGTGCCGCCAAATTTCATCACAAGCGTCGGCATAGGGTTTTTCCCGGGTAAAAGGAGCGGTTAAATCCGCACCTCCTTTAAACGTCGTCACCTGCAAGGGCAAACAGTTAGTAAGGATGCGCCTGACGTGCCTGTCAGTTTGTTTTCTTGCGCGGGATAAACGGCAGGGGCACGACGGGAATGCCCTCATCAACCAGTTTTTTCGCCTCGCCGAGCCGCGCTTCGCCATAAATCGGGCGTTCGGGGATGACACCGTCATGCATGTCGCGGGCCTGCTTGACGAAACTGCCGCCGACATAGCTTGCATTCTTTTCCACTGCGTCACGTATTTTCGCCAGTGTGGCATCCAGTTGCTGCGGTGGCGCGACATGTGGCGATGTGCTGACAGCCGGTGCCATGACGGATTTCATAACCTGCGCAGACCCGCAAACGGTGCATGTTACCATGCCGTTTTTCACCAGCTTTTCGAACGCCTCGTTTGACTGAAACCAGCTTTCAAAGCCGTGATCTTGGTCGCATTTAAGGTGAAAACGGATCATTTTGCCTGTCGCTACATTATCCAACTTTAAATAAGCTGTTTTTTCGCAGCTGCAATGGCCGGTTCATGCAGGAAGGGATGCGGCTGAAATGTCGCGACGATGCGTTGCAGCGCGGGTTCCGACAATTTCTCAGCCGCCTTGTGCTGGTTGAACCACTTGCGCCGCCGCTGGGTCATTTCCGGCCAGGTCTTGTAAACTTTCTGCACATGCACGGGATAAACCAGCGTGATGATCGGTGTCGCACTATCACCCAGAGGTTTGACATAGCTGTAGGCGCCAAGGCAGGTATCATAGGCCTTGCCGGTCACGCCGGCTTCTTCGAATGCTTCTGTGGCGGCGGCTTCTGCGGGGGTCTGTTTGTGCATTGGCCAGCCCTTGGGCAGAATCCAGCGGCCACGGGTCCGGCTGGTGACCAGACAGATTTGCAGCTTGCCATCCTTGATTCGCCAGCACAGCGCCGCGAATTGCGCACGCACATCGGTTTTGCCGCCGGTCGGAAATTTCAGGGGGAGTTGTGTTGCAGATGTTTTCGCCATGGTTCTTATCTGAATTTGGATTACATCCGCCGGTATGTCCGCAGTTATCCACGCCTCTGACCAACCCACAACCCCCCCGCCGCGATTTATCGGGTCCGAGGTCTATCGCCATTCCAGTTATGGCGGCTGGCACCCCTTGCGGGTGCCGCGCGTGTCCACCGTCATGGATATGACCCGCGCGTTGGGCTGGTTGCCGACTGGGCAGTTTATCATCAGCCCACGCGCCAAAGCGGCCGCTCTGACCAGCTATCACACGCCTGAATATCTTGCCGAACTGCAAAAGGCAGAGGCGACACAGGCTGTCAGTGATGAAACCCGTGCGCGTTACGCGCTGGGCACGCCATCCAACCCGGTTTATCCCGAAATGTTCCGCCGTCCGGCGACGGCTGCGGGGGCATCGCTGCTGGCGGGCGAGTTGTTGGCGCGCGGCGGTGTGATTTACAGCCCCGGCGGCGGCACGCACCACGGAATGCCCGACCGCGCCAACGGATTTTGTTATCTAAACGACGCGGTGCTGGCGATCCAGTCATTGCGCCACTTTGGTGCGACCCGCATCGCCTATGTCGATATTGATGCGCATCACCCTGACGGGGTGGAACATGCCTTTGCCCATGATCCTGAAACGCTGCTGGTGTCGGTGCATGAACAAAACCGCTGGCCGCGCACCGGCGTGCTGACCGATTGCGGGGCAGGGCAGGTCTTTAACCTGCCGGTGCCTGCTGGGATGCATGACGATGACATGGCGCTGATCCGCGACCATGTGATCCTGCCGGTGGTCGCGGCCTTTCGCCCCGATGCGATAATTCTGCAGTGCGGTGCCGATGCCGTGACAGAGGACCCGCAATCGCGCCTTGCCCTGTCAAACAATGCGCTTTGGGCGATTGTTGCGGCGCTGCGGACCATGGCGCCGCGCTATCTGGTGTTGGGTGGGGGCGGGTATAACCCGTGGTCGGTCGGGCGGGCATGGGCCGGGGTCTGGGCCACGCTGGCGGGGGCCGAAATCCCCGATGTTCTGCCGCAACAGGCACAAGATATCCTAGCCGCGTTACAATGGGATGGCCCGATCCGGCGGCACTACCCGCAACCCCATTGGACCAGCACCCTGCGCGATGCCCCCCGTCATGGCACGATCA
The DNA here is from genome assembly GCF_014859355.1 of Yoonia sp. GTDB lineage: Bacteria > Pseudomonadota > Alphaproteobacteria > Rhodobacterales > Rhodobacteraceae > Yoonia. The sequence goes on from NZ_JACUUJ010000008.1 coordinate 19,863, forward strand.
ATGATGATCTGCGCGCGCGTGTGACAGCCATGACGGAACGTCTGCGCGTCTGGGTCTAACCGCCAACCGCCCTGTCAATCGCCGCAAGCGTGCGCACGACACCGCCGGCGTGATCGGCATAAAACCGGCTGATCTGCGCATCGGTGATTGCGGGCGGCTCTTGCACCACTTGTTGCAACGCCTTTGCCGTCTGGACGTGCGTGCAAACCCCTGCGGCAATCGCCTCGGTCGCGGGATAGGCGATCGTCCAGATATGCGGGCCGACGATGACGGGTTTTTTCAGCGCAAGCGGTTCGATGATGTTATGCGCCCCCTTGGTCACGAATCCGCCCCCCACGATGGCGCGGTCGCACAGGCCAAGGTAAAAATACATCTCGCCCATGCTGTCGCCCAGCAGCACGTCGATTTCTGGGGCATCGCCGGTCAGGCGCAGATCGCCATCCAGCATGTCCGACCTGCGGGCAAAGCGCAGGCCGGCATCGGCCAGCATGCCTGCCACCTCGTCAAACCGTTCGGGTGCGCGGGGAACGTAGATGAAAAACGTATTCCGACAGGCGCGGATCATGTCGATGTATAGCGCGTCTTCGCCTTCGACCACGCTGGTTAGGGTGATGGCGGGGCGGCCCTTGCGCAGACTGCCGCGCAGCAGGTCGGCAGCCGCCAGATGCGCCTGCGGGATCGGCTGGTCGAACCGCAATTCGCCGGTGACATGCAGGTTGGGCATGCCTGCGGCGGCGAAGCGGGTGCGCTGGTCTTCGGATTTGACGAAACCGCCAGCAAAACCCCGCAGCAATTCCGCGCGCAATCCGCCCGCGTCTTTTTCATAGCTTTTCTGCGGGTATTGCGCGTTGCACATGAACAGCGGCGTGCCATGGGCGCGGCAGGCCATGATCATGCGCGGCCAGATCTCGATTTCCATGACCAGCCCGTATTTGGGGGTAAAGGCGCGCAAAAAACGGCGGTAGGCAAAGCCGTATTCAAACGGCACCCAAAGCGCGCGCAGGCGACCCGCATGAATCTCGGGGGCAAATTCGCGGTTGGCCTCGCGGCGGCCAGCGGGGGTAAAATGGGTGGTGATGACGGTTTCGCCCCGGTCCAGCAGCGCCCGGATCAGCGGCGTGGCCGATCGCATTTCACCAAGCGATACCGCATGCACCCAGACAGCCCCATTAGGTGTGGCCCCATAGATGCCAAAGCGTTCGGCCAGATGTGCGCTATAGTCAGGGTCGCGCCGACCGCGCTGCCACAGATAGATCAGGACGGCAGGCAGTAGAGCCCACCAAAAAAGGCTATAGGCGATCAGGCCAAGGCGAAGTTTCAGGCTTGGAAAAGCAGTCATACTAGCGCCTTAGCAGGGAAACCAGATCACTGGCCAGTGCGTCTGTGCGCACGGCGGCGGTGCTGATGATCTGACTTGCGTTTTCCGCCATTGCACCGGGCGATTGCACCGCATCTGCAACATCCTGTGCGGTCATGACGCCCCGTGCGGCCCCTGCGGCATCCAGCACGGCAAAATCTGCAGTGAAATTCGCCACCTGTGGCCCATGCAAGATCGCGGTATCCAGTGCTGCGGCCTCCCACGGGTTATGGCCCTGAGTGCCGCAAAAGGTGCCACCGATCAAGACTGTCTCGGCCAGCCGGTAGATCAGCCCCAAGTCGCCAAAGGTGTCGCACAGCCAGACCGGATCATGCGCGTCGGGAATTTCACCTTTTGACCGCATCTTGATCGGGGCCGCGACAATTGCATCCCGCCTGTCAGGAAAACGCGGCGCGATGATCAGCAGGGCGGTTGGATCGGCCTTGCGCACCACCGCATGCGCCGCCAGCGCCAGCGCCTCATCAGCCGGATGCGAAGGGGCCACCGCCCAGATCCTGCGGTCAGCCAGCGTCTTTTGCAGCCGCGCCAGTTCGTCCGCATCACAAGCCAGCGGCGGGCTGGCTGGTTTCAGCGATCCGGTCACGGTGACGTTTTGCGCGCCAAGCTGTGCCAAGTGATCGGCGGTCGCCTGATCCTGCGCCGTGACCAGCGCCATCGCGCGGTAAAGGTCGCGGTAAACGGCCCGCGCCTTGCGATGGGATGCGTGCGATGCGGCATTCATGCGTGCGGCGATCACAACCTGCGGGATGCCGCGCGCGGCGGCGTCACTCACAAACCCGGGCCAGATATCCTGTTCCACCCAGACGCCCAGATCGGGGCGAAAAGTGTCCAGAAACCGCCGCCGGTAGGCGGGCGCGTCGATGGGCAGAAACTGGTGGATCGTGCGGGGGGGCAGGTTGCGGGCAAAAACCTGCGCCGATGTGACCGTGGTGGATGTGACCAGAAACGCCAGATCGGGCCGCAGGTCGGCCATCCGTGTGATCAGCCCGCGCAGGGATAACACCTCGCCCAGTCCGACCGCATGCAGCCAAATCAGCGGGCCATCAGGGCGTGGGGTAAACCCTTGCCCCAGCTTTTCACGCCAGCGGTCTGGGTGTTCCTTGCCGCGGTCCAGCCGTTGGCGCAGCACGCGTCCGGCAAACAGCGGGAACAGATGGCTGGCCAGCAGATAGGCCCGCAGCGCCAGCCCGCGATGCATATCAGGCTTTGGCGTCATGAAATGTTTTCTGCAACGGCGCATCCCAGAATGCGGGGTCTTGCAGCACCGCCACAAACCGGCCCGCCGCACTGCCGCCGCCAAAGGCATCGTCGCGGGGATAGCGCCGCGCCCATTGGTCGGTCAGGAAACCGGCGATGGCGGCGGTATCCGTTGCATCGGCAAAAAACACCGAACCCGCCTTGGCGCGGTTTGTCTGCCGCGTGCCGATATCCAGCGATGGCAGGCCGATAAAGGGGGCCTCGCGCACGCCAGCGGATGAATTGCCCACCATGCAGCTTGCGTTTTTCATCAGTTCGGAAAAATGCGCAAAGCGCATCGACGGCAGCACGCGGAACCGGCCGGCGGGCAGCGTATCAAGAGCGGCGAAAATATCCGCCGATCCGGGGTCGTTGTTGGGGGCGATCACGACAAAATTGCGCCCGCTGGAATCCAGCGCGCCGAACAGCGCCTGCGCCTGTGCGGCCATTGTTGCGGTCTCGGATGTGACAGGGTGGAACACGGCAATCCCGAAATCATCAAACGGAATGGCATAGCGCGCGCGCACATCCGCGATGGTCACACCGGATGGGCCGGCGTGAAAATCCAGTTCGGGCGATCCGATGGCTTGGATATGCCCCGCGTCCTCGCCCAGCGCCATGACCCGGCGGGCGGCATCATCCGATGATACGAAATGATGGCTGGCCAGCTTGCTGTTACAATGGCGGTAAATTTCGTCAATGGTGCCTGACACCTCGCCGCCCTCGACATGGGCGCAGCGGATGTAATTGGTGGCGCAGACCAGCGCGCAGGCCAGCGCCTCGACCCGGTCACCATGGATCACGACAAGATCTGGGGCGTGTTCGTGGATAAAATCGGAAAACCCGATCACCGTTTTCGCCAGGATCATATCTTGCGGGTCGCCCGGCCGCTGGTTGAGGAATTCATGCACCCCCACACCCTTGGTGCGCTGCACCTCCAGCTTGGTCAGGCCATAGCGGTCCAGCATATGCATGCCGGTGACAAAGAACGCCACATCAAACCCCGCATCACGGGCCGCAATGGCAAGCGGCTCCAGCTTACCAAAATCCGCGCGGGTGCCGGTGACGAAAAGGATGGCGTGGGGCATCGTCTAGGGTTCCAGTCGTTCAAACACCACCACGGTGCCGCCGCAATGCTCTATCTTGGGATAAAGCTGGTTGGCGATAAAATGATCGTAAATTCCAGCGACCTCGCCCGCCGACAAAACATGCGGGTGCAATTCTATGACCGCAGCGCGGATCGTGGCAAGGTCCACCTGTGGTAACAGATCGGCCTCTGCCCCTTCAATGTCACAAATCAGAACGTCGGGCTGAAAATCGGCCTGAACCGCTACCAAATCATGCGTTGGCACAGTGATCGTGCTCACCGCGTGCGACATTGGCCGCAGAGAGCTTTCCGCAAAGGATTTTGCCAGATGAAAGGTCTGTTCGGCCTCGGTGGGGTCTTTCACCAGAACACCGTGGCGGATTTCAACGTTGGAAATGCCATTCAGCCGAACAAGGTTGCGGGCGTCCTCGATCAGATCGGGGTTGGCTTCAAAGCTGAGCACATGGCCGTTCTTGGCCTGCCGCGCAGAGAGTGATGTGATGATGCCAAGCCCGGTGCCCAGTTCCAGCACCTTGTCTGTGGGGTGGATGACAGCTTGCAGGCCTTTGATTTCATGTGCTTCGTAGAGACCGTGATATATTAGTTCTCTGATTGCCGGAGAGTATTGATGACCGGAAAAGCGAATATCAAGACCGAAGAATTCTTGTTGGTTCATTTTGCGGTAACGGTAATTTTTATATGCGCGGCGAAGCCCCATGAATTCATCCTTTATATTTTTCGCGCATTGTTGATGCGTCAGAAATCACGATTTTGCGGAATTATTATGTAACTTAACCGAAGTTGCAAGTTCGGTTGCGATATTTGGAGGCAAGGGAAAAATTGCTCCGTCATTGCTGGCGGCGAGATACTTTTGGCGCATCGCATGGTTCAATGGATCATGATGTTTTTTGATCAGAGTCACATCGAAAACTTGGCACACACCAACCCAGAAAGAGCCGTTCAACGGTTCTCTTATCAAAGACTTGCAAATGAAAGAAAAAGCTTCTTCGTGCCACTTATCGTGATTATTTCTATTTGAAATTACTTCATTGCATTCCTGACGAAATTTTTTGTCTCTAAACGTAGAGTAATTTAATATAAACATCAATTCATCTGAATTACACTTGATTAATTTTTCTATAAATTTACCTTTTGAAATTAATGCGGATGTTTTTACCTTGTTTTTATTAAGGTGACTAGTGAATGAGACCTCTCCAAATCTAATTGTTCTTCTTTTGCTGCTTGTCATTTTGTATTCACTCCAGAAGCTCCAAAAGTAGGAGGCGTTCCAAACGGATTTATTGAATAGAAAAAAATATGATTGAAGGTTTTGAGGTTTTATATCAATTTTGGTATCCCGAGCTTCTATCAGTTTGCTCTCCTGCACCAACCCGACAACATCCTTGTCCTCTGCCACCAATCTTTCCCAAAGGTCCGGTGTGAATTCCAGCCAGACGCTGTCATTCATGATGATCAGGTATTCCAGCGTTTCCTTCAGGTCGCGCAAGACAAACAGCGCATCCTGATATCCCCCAAAGTCATATCCGAAATTGGGCCGCTCCATCACCTTCCACGCCACAGCGTCAATCCTGTCACGGTCGGTGGGTGACAAGGGGGCGTTGGATACAATAAAGGGCGAAAAACCCAGTGCGATCATGTTTTCACACAGGGAAATCGTGCTTTGTGCGACGCCCTCGGGTTGATAGATCAAAAAGATTACAATGCGCTGTGTTTCCGCGACCTGTCCATCATCGACCGATACACGCGCGTTGAACTCTTTTCGATGTTTATATCTCCAGAATGGCTCCATCAGGCGTTCGTAAATATCAAAGACAAGGTAGGGCGCGCCAAGAATTTGATTGCCGATGCGGCGCAGTTCGCGATTCAGTTTCCAAAGTGGTATTGTCATGGGCAGTCCAGATTATAGCGATCAACAAAAGGGTCTGTATGCGACTTGGGGGTGTGAAGCATGTTATGGCAGATGCAGCAAGTTGAAAGGCCCGTGGGAACAGTCACTCCATCTGCCCATCCCGCGGCCACAGCCGCCCCTTGCGGGCCAGCCACCATGCGCGGCGGACATAATTCGCGGCCTTTAGCCGATAGTGCGGCAGCCGCCGATACCATTTGAATTTATGGACATCGGCAAAGCCGGTGCCGGTGATCGCACTGACGCCACCGTCGTCCACATGGGATGAAAACGGCTCTAGCCCCAATTGCCGGAAATCATGGTGGAAAAATCTGTTTAATTCATGATCAAACGCACGGGTCTGCGGCCAGAGGTTGGGCAGAAGTCGCTGGCAAACAGATTTACTTAGCAAGTAAGTCGCCGTTCCGGTTGAGGGACCGACGTATGCGTTTATCGAGTAGTTCGCAAGTTTGCCTTGTTTGATCGGCAGTTTGGACCGTATGCAGTTGAACCGCAGCATGTCCCAATGCGCGGCCCCGGCCAGAGCGATATCAAGGCTTTCCAGAAAATCGTCGTGGAACACCACGTCATCCTCAAGGATCAGCGCCACCTTGTGGGCCGAGGCGACGAAAGTTTCCCAAACAGTGAGATGGCTGACATAGCAACCCATATCGCCAGGTAGAATCGCTCGTCCCATGTTGCGCGCATAGGCGGCGGCATCGACGCGTTTTGACAGTTCTGCTGCGTGGTCCTTGCCGTAAATCGCCGGAAACCGCGTGTAGGGCAGGCCCATCGCGTCTAGCTGCGCGGTCATGCCTGCCAGCCTGTCCTTGTCGCGATCAAGGTTGATCAGCCAGACACCCAGATCGGCGCGGGTCAGCGCCTTAGCCATCCAGATCCCCCCATTTCAACTGTGTATTCCGCGTCACGGCGCGGTTCAGCGTTTTACCCAGCACCTTGTCAAAGTCATAGCCTGCAATCTCGCCCGAACCGGGGCGGCGGGCCCAGATGTCGGATTCGGTGATGACATGGCCCTTGGCAAGGTCACGGTCGGCCACCACGGATGCGCGGGCAAAGCGATAGACGTCTTCCTCGGCCGATGTGCGTTGTTTTGGGTTGTGCAGTGCTGTGTGGATTTCGCGTGACCGGTCGATGATGTGGCGCAGTTCGGACGGGTCCATCGAATTGATGATATCCGGCCCGCGGCGATAGCGCGTGTCGGTATAGTGCCGTTCCAGAATGCACGCGCCCAATGCGACCGACGCCAGCGCCATTTCCGGCCCGATGGAATGGTCGGAAAACCCCACAACGGCATTGGGAAAGGCGTTTTTCAGGTCGGTCACCCCTTGCAGTGACACGATTTCGGGCGGTGACGGATACAGGTTGGTGCATTCCAGCAAGGCATAATCCACGCCCGCATCATCAAGGATCTGCACCGATGCGCGGATTGTGTCGATGGTCTGCATTCCTGTTGACATGATCACCGGCTTGCCCATCCGCGCGATGTGCCGGATCAGGGGCAGGTTATCCGCCTCGCCCGACCCGATCTTGAAGGCGGGCACGTCCAGTTCATGCAGGAAATCCGCCGCCGCGCGGGAAAACGGCGTCGAAATCCAGATCATGCCCAGTGATTCAGTATAGCGTTTCAGCTCTGCCTCGGCCTCTGGCGACAGGGCGCAGGCGGCCATCACATCCCAGATCGACACATCGGCGTTGGGCGGAAAGATCTGTTTGGCTTCCTCTGTCATCTCGTCTTCGATGATGTGGGTCTGGTGTTTGATCATCTCGCAGCCCGATCCTGCGGCAAGGCGCACCATTTCCTTGGCCACGGCCAGATCGCCACCATGGTTGATCCCGATTTCAGCAATGACAAGGGGCGGGTGCTGTGGCCCTATCTTGCGGCCTGCGATATCCATGCGCTGTCTCCTTGGTGGCGTTTCGGGGTCTGTTTACGGCCTTTGTTCAGGCTGGGCAATCGCCCCGCACCATTGCAATGATGGTCATCATGGTCCAAGTGGGATGCTGAACAAAAGACCAGAGGCCCGATGATCCGCAAACTGCTAGAAGCGCTGGACCGCAAAGAGCGTGAATTGCGCAATTCCTTTGGTCACGACATCACCGACCCGGTAGAACGCAAACGGTCGGTGCAGCATATGCGCTGGCTGGATCATGGGATTTTACGTGTCTACTGGCATAACTTTGACCAGATCGCGCCGGGGGTGTTCCGGTCAAACCAGCCCGACCACAAAAGATTTGCCGCCTATGCCGAACAGGGCATTAAGACGGTGTTGAATCTGCGCGGCCCGGCGCAGCAGCCGCATTATCTGTTCGAGGTTGAAAGTTGCGCGCGCCTTGGTCTGACGCTTGTCAATCTGCCAATGGGGGCCCGCCGCGCGCCTGACGTGGCCACGCTGACGGCGCTCCTGGATGCGTTTGCGACAATGGACCGCCCGTTTCTGATGCATTGCAAATCGGGTGCTGACCGCACGGGGCTGGCCGCCGCGATCTACCTGATGGTGCAGGAAGGTCAGCCGCTGGAGGCGGTGCGCAAGCAACTGAGCTTTCGTTATATCCATATTCGCCGGACGGCGACCGGCATTCTGGATCATTTTCTGGATGTTTACGGCATCCGCGCGGCGCAGTCGCCCATTACGCTGGATGACTGGATTCGCACCGAATACGACCCGGCTGCGCTGACCGCCAGCTTTGCCGCAAAACAGGCCGCACTGAAACCATGGCAGGGCTGGCGTTAGCGCAGGCCCTGTTCAATCTGGCGCCCCAGCAGAAATTCAATCACGTCCCAGTCAAAGGGGCTGTCCACGTCCAGCCCGCGTTCGTTCGGCACAATCAAAGGGATCACGCGCCCTTCAAAAAGGCTTGCTGCGCGGCGCAGGTAATCGGGGCGCACCACATAGACCAGCCCGACATGGTCATAGACCATCGGGGCCTGCTGGCGGGCGACGACGCCGTGCGGCAAGGGTTTGGACACATGCAGCGCGCCGGTCTCGTCGGTTTCCAACATGTTGAAATAGGGATTCTTGCGGCTTTCGCAGCAGGACATGACCATATCGGGTTTTGCCTGTTCAAACAGGTCCAGCCCTGCGTCGATGTCCTGCGGCAGGCGCAGGGGCGATGTGCAGTCAAGGTCCAGAAACGCATCCGCCGGGCCGGTCTGTTTTTCGGTTTCTGCCAGCGCATGCTGCCAGACGTTCCATTTGGCTGCCGTATCCGTGGCCAGATGTGCGGGCCGCAGCCCGATATCAATACAACCGCGCTTCACCGCATGGGCGTGGATGTCTGGGGAATCGGTAGACACGACCACATGATCCACACGGTCGTTGGCAAATAGCTGGTCCAGTGACCAGTCGATCAGATGCTTGCCGTGCAACATGCGGAAATTCTTGTTTGGCACGCCTTTGCTGCCCGCGCGTGCGCCGATATGCCCAATGATCATCTTCTGTCCCCTTCGGTTGCAGGGACAATTGACTGCAACCTGCCACAGCGTCAATGGTTCTGAACCAATGGGCGGGTTTGCAAGTGTTGCGAATCGCAAAGACGCAGTGATGGGCTGGCTGCAGTTTAGGGGTTGGTTGATGCCCTTTGGGGGATCAAACCGCCAAAGATATCGTGCCAGTCGGCGGTTTTTGGGTGGAAACGATGACCCAATGCTATTCCGTCATGCCAAGATTGCGCCTATAGTGTTTTGAAAAAGCGGGATTAAACCCATTCGTTGAAATGCTGTGTCTAAGGGGAGGCCACCGCGATGATCCGTTCAGAACTTATCCAGAAGCTTGCTGACGAAAACCCGCACCTTTATCAACGCGACGTTGAGAGGATTGTGAACACGATTTTTGATGAAATCACCGGTGCCATGGCGCGGGGCGATCGGGTTGAACTGCGCGGGTTTGGGGCTTTTTCGGTCAAGAAACGTGACGAACGTGTTGGGCGCAACCCGCGCACGGGCGAGGCTGTGCATGTTGAAGAAAAACATGTCCCGTTCTTCAAGACCGGCAAGCTGTTGCGCGATCGGTTGAATGACAACTAAGGACCAAAGATGAAAACTATCCGTTACGCATTCTGGGCAATCGTCGGTCTGTGCCTGATATTGGTTGGTTTGGCGAACCGTGGCGTTGTCACGGTGCGGGCGCTGCCGTCGTCACTTGCTGAATTGTTTGGCGTGTCGCCGGATATTGCACTGCCTCTGTTTGTTGTGATCATGCTGGGGGTAGGTGCGGGGCTGTTGATCGGATTTGTGTGGGAATGGCTGCGCGAACACCGCCAGCGAGCAGAGGCGCGCGCGCAGGCCCGCGAACTTGCCGCGCTGCGTCAAGAGGTTGCGCAATTGCGCGGTGCAGCCGCAAAAACCAAGGGTGACGATGTTCTGGCGCTGCTGGACAAAGCCAGCTGATGCCAGCTGATGTGCGGGTAAAGATTTGTGGCCTGCGGGACGTTGCCCTGATGCAGGCGGCGGTGGATGCGGGCGCATCCTATGTCGGGCTGGTATTTTTCCCAAAATCCCCGCGCCATGTGTCCCTTGCGAAAGCTGCAAAAGTGGCCCAAATGGTGCCGCCGGGTATCGCCAAGGTCGCGCTGGTCGTGGATGCGGACGATGCGCAGCTTGATGCGATCATGGATGTTGTCCCGTTGGATATGCTGCAGTTGCACGGCAAGGAAACACCTGATCGGGTCACGAATATCCGGGCGCGGTATGGTTTGCCTGTGATGAAGGCGGTGGGCGTGGCTGATGCCGCCGATCTGACCGCGATCGACAGTTACGCCAAAGTCGCCGATCAGTTGTTGATCGATGCCAAACCGCCCCGCAACGCTGATTTGCCTGGCGGAAACGGCTTATCCTTTGACTGGCGGCTGATCGCGGGCCGGCGCTGGCCTGTGCCGTGGATGTTGGCGGGCGGGCTGACGGCGGACAACGTGGCCGAAGCCATTCGTCTGACAGGGGCACGGCAGGTCGATGTTTCATCGGGCGTGGAAAGCGCGCCGGGGGTCAAAGATACCGATCGGATCGCGGCCTTCTGCAAGGCGGCGCTTGCGGCCAAATAACCGCAGCCATTCGCGGCTTTGGTCGCTTTACCATCGGGCCGCAGGGCGATAATGCTGGTAGCCGAAAAACAAGAGGTGTCCCATGGCCAACGATCTTTTCAACAGCTTCATGACAGGCCCCGATGAAAAGGGACGGTTTGGCAATTTTGGTGGGCGGTTCGTGTCCGAAACCCTGATGCCGCTGATCCTTGAGCTGGAAGAGCAATACGAACACGCCAAGACGGATGAAACATTCTGGGCGGAAATGCATCACCTGTGGACACATTACGTTGGCCGCCCCAGCCCGCTGTATCATGCAGAGCGTCTGACGGAACATCTGGGCGGTGCCAAGATTTACATGAAGCGTGACGAACTGAACCACACCGGCGCGCACAAGATCAACAATGTGCTGGGTCAGATCATTCTGGCCCGCCGCATGGGCAAAACCCGGATCATTGCCGAAACCGGTGCAGGCCAGCATGGGGTGGCGACGGCGACGGTCTGTGCCAAATTCGGGCTGAAATGCGTGGTTTATATGGGCGCGCATGACGTGGAACGCCAAGCCCCCAACGTGTTCCGCATGAAACTGCTGGGCGCAGAGGTGGTGCCGGTGACATCCGGTCGCGGCACGCTGAAGGACGCGATGAACGACGCGCTGCGCGATTGGGTGACGAACGTGCGCGATACTTTTTATTGCATCGGCACGGTGGCCGGTCCGCACCCCTATCCTGCCATGGTGCGGGATTTTCAGGCGATCATCGGGCAGGAAACCAAGACCCAGATGCAAGAGGCCGAAGGCCGTCTGCCCGATACGCTGATCGCCGCAATCGGCGGCGGGTCGAATGCGATGGGGCTGTTTTATCCGTTCCTTGACGACAAAGACGTCAACATCATCGGGGTAGAGGCGGGCGGCAAGGGCGTGAATGCCAAGATGGAACATTGCGCGTCGCTGACCGGCGGGCGGCCCGGCGTGCTGCACGGCAACCGCACCTATCTGTTGCAGGATGACGACGGCCAAATTCTGGAAGGGTTTTCCATCTCGGCAGGGCTTGATTACCCCGGGATCGGGCCGGAACACGCGTGGCTGCATGACATCGGGCGCGCGCAATATGTTGCCATCACCGATGTGGAGGCGCTGGAGGCGTTTCAGCTGTGCTGTGCACTGGAAGGGATTATTCCTGCTTTGGAACCGTCACACGCGCTGGCACATGTGATGAAAATTGCGCCAGAATTGCCCAGCGACCACCTGTTGGTGATGAATATGTGTGGCCGCGGGGACAAGGATATCTTTACCGTCGCCAAGCACCTTGGCTTTGACATGACAATCTGAAGAATGGGCAAACCCCTTGGGTTTTCCTAACCAAGACAAAGGCCCGCATGTTTGCGGATCCTTTGCGTTGCTGATGTTCTGCGCGTGTGTCTGATCTTGCGGGGGGGGGCAGTGTCAGCCATCCAGCGGCAGGGCGTTTTCGCGCAGCACATCAATAGACACAACATCAAGCGCACGCACATGGGTGGCATGCAAGTTCACCTTGGGCGCGCAGCCTTCTTCATGCGCTTGCAGGAAACGCCCGGCGCAAAGGCACCAGCCGTCACCTGCCTTCAACCCCGGAAAGCCGAATTCGGGGCGCGGCGTGCTCAGGTCATTGCCAACGTATTTGGAAAACGCCAGAAATTCATCCGTCATCACCGCGCAGACCGTGTGGCTGCCGGTGTCGGCGGCACAGGTGTCACAGGCACCGTTGCGGAAAAATCCGGTCATGGGGGCCGTGGAACAGGTTGCCAAGGTGCTGCCAAGGACGTTGAAGGACGGGTCTTTTTCCATTGTTTCAGTCTTTCTGCGTTGCGGCAACGTCGATCAAAGTTAAACTAGCGCTGACGCCTGTTATTGACACGCCTTTTTTCCTTGTTATCGAAATCGGTCGATTAGCTTTTGCATCGGGTTGCGGTTATCTTCAGGCGGTTGCGGCAAGGTCGTTGGGGGTGCCGGTTTTGCCGCTGTTGTAGATGACCTTGGCGGCGCGACCCGCAGTGCGATGGCATTGAGGAACTTTGGCCCGTCGCCTGCGACCATATGCGCGATCCCGTCGCTGATGCCGCGCATTTCATCGTCCAGCCAATCCTGATCCGCCTTGGCAAAATCACGCAAGACATATCCCGCCACCGCATCCTTGTGACCGGGGTGGCCAACACCCAGCCGCACCCTGTCATAATCTGGCCCGATATGCCCATGGATGGACCGCAAACCATTATGGCCCGCATGGCCACCGCCAGATTTCAGGCGCACCTTGCCAGGGGCCAGATCAATTTCATCGTGAAAAACGATCACATCCGCAGGCGCCAGTTTGAGATAGCGCATCGCGTCGCCAACAGCTTGCCCGGACAAGTTCATGAAGGTCTCAGGCTTCAACAGAAACACCTTGTCAGAGCCGAATTTGCCTTCGGCGATTTGCCCCTGAAACTTGGCCCGCCACGGGCTAAACCCGTGGTCTGCCGCGATCTGGTCAACGGCCATAAAGCCGATGTTGTGTCGGTTCTGCGCATATTTTGCGCCGGGATTCCCAAGGCCTACGATCAGTTTCATGCGATCAAACTAGCGGATGCGGCTGCGCGGTGCCAGTGGGCAGTTGCAGTTGACACTGTGCAATCCTGTTTTGCCAAAAAAAGGGCACCCCGCGTGGGATGCCCTGATCGTGCCGCCTGCCGCTGTATGTTCAGCGCCGTCAGCGGTTGATTATGCTTCTTCGTCTTCTTCCGTCTCTTCGTCGCCGTCGCCAGCCAGAACTGCGCGCGGTGCAGAAATGTTGGCGATGACGAAATCACGGTCGATGACCGATTTTGCGCCTTCTGGCAAAGTCACGTCACTGATGTGAATGACGTCGCCCATTTGATGGCCTGCCAGATCGACAGTGATGTGATCAGGGATTTCACCCGCCAGCACTTCAAGTTCGACTTCGTTACGCACAACCGTCAGCACGCCACCTTTTTTGATGCCGGGGCAGGTATCGGTATTGTCGAATTGCACGGGGATGAACAGCTTGACACGGCTGGTCCGCTTCAGGCGCATCAGGTCGATATGCGTTGGCAAGTCTTTCACCACGTCACGCTGCACGCCACGGCAAATCACGCGCACATCGTCCTGGCCTTCAACCTTTAGGTTGAACAGCGTTGACATAAAGCGGCCCTTACGCAGTGTGGTCAGCAAGTAGTTGAAAGGGATGGTAATCGCGAGAGGGTCAACCCCACCGCCATAAACCACGCCAGGTACGTCGCCGTTACGGCGAGCTTGACGGGCGGCCCCCTTGCCTGTCCCCGTCCGTACCGTGGCGACCAGATCAGGGATCTTATCAGCCATAGTCGTATTCCTTCATGTAGGGGCACGCCTCCAAGGGTGTTCGCGCCCGGTGAAGCCGTGCCTATAGGGGGGTTTTGCGCATTTGGAAAGAGGGTCTGGCACGTGTTGCGCATTTTTCGGTCCAATCAGCAGCTTGAAACCAGTTGTGACTTGCAGTGGTCTGATTTCGCTGTCAGTCGGGTTGCCATGTCTATTATTCATGCCCTGATCCTGTCCCGTCGTCCTGCGGCTGCCTTTGTTGTGATTGGCCTGTTTTGGGGGTGCTTTGCGGCCCATGTGCCGGTGATCAAGGCTCAGCTTGGCGCGTCGGATGCGTTGTTTGGCACCGTGTTGCTGGGGTCGGCGTTTGGTCTGGTGTCAGCTATGTGGTTGGCCCCGCGCGCGGATCGGTTGTTGCAGGGGCGCGGGATGCAGGTTGGCGTCGTGCTGCTGGCGTTTGCATGGATGTTTCCGGCGCATATTTCGCTGCCCTTGGCCTTTGCTGTGTCGATGGCATTTGTTGGTCTGGCCTCTGGCCTGCTTGATGTGGTGATGAACGCCCGCGTCAGCGAATTGGAAGCGCAGCACAACCAGCCCTTGATGAATGCCAATCATGCGATGTTTTCCGTGGCCTATGCGGTTGCGGCCCTGACTGTCGGCGCCACCCGCGAGGCCGGTATCGCGCCTGCGCTGGTTTTTGCCGGTTTCGGTCTGGTCTGTCTTTTGCTGGTGCCGTTCATGCGGATGGATGTCACCGTTGTCGCGGCAGAGGATGGGTATACCGGGCGCTATCCGGTCTGGCCGATCCTGCTGTGTGGGTCCATCGTGCTGATCGCCTTCATGTCCGAAGCCACGGTCGAGGCATGGTCGGCCCTGCATGTGGAACGCACCCTTGGCGGTGGTGCGGTCGAAGGTGCGATGGGGCCTGCGATGTTGGGCTTTACCATGGCGGTGGGGCGGTTTTCCGGTCAGGTGATCGTGTCCCGCATGGACGAGGCGCGCGTGGTCATTATCGCGTCGCTTGTCTCGGCGCTGGGGGCCACCATTGTGGCGGTGGCACCGACACCGTCGGTGGCCTATCTGGGCTTTGCCATTCTTGGGCTGGGCATTTCCGTGATCGGCCCGATGGGGCTGGCGCTGGTAGGAAAGCTGGTAGTGCCGCACCTGCGGACCGAGGCGATCAGCCGGACCGCTGTCATGGGGTTTTCGGGGTTCTTCTTGGCGCCTGTGCTGATGGGGCTGGTGTCGCAGATCATGGGGCTGCGCGTGGCCTTTGCTGGCGTGGCGCTGATCCTGATTGTGCTGATTCCGCTGGCGGTGCTGGTGCGGCGGCAGCCGCACAACGGCGCAAAGACCGCTGCGATCTAAATTACCGCAATGCAAAAGGGCAGCATGATGCGCCGCCCTTTTGCGGAATGTTGTCGCGGCAGTCCTATTGTGGAATAATGGTTGGTTCGCTATTGCTGCTACCCGATGCTGCGATCAGCAAAAGGGCAAGAATGCCCAGCACCACGAACGTCGGGTCAACAGAGCTGCCGGCAGGTTCAAAGGTATCCACGACAACCGGGGGTGTTTCGATGATTTCGGGCGACAGGCCGCCGGCATTGGCAGATAAGGTTGAAATGGCCAGGGCTGCAGCGGCCGTCATATGAATACTAAATCGCAAGGCTGTTTCCTTTTCAATAAGTTATTGTGCGCACAGGATCCGGCGCGCACGGCCAAATTTTTTACAGAGGCCAGCCTCTGGTCAACTATTTTTTAACAAAATTGCCGAAACGAGGACCGAAGCGGCAAAGTTTGTGATGCAATGTGTGATTTCAGACCCAGTTCCCCTCAAAATCTGCCGGCACCAGCAGAATGTCACGATCCAGCGTCGTGATGTCACGCCGCCCGCAGAGCGCCATGGTTGTGTCCAATTCCTTGTGGATCACCTCTAACGCTTTGGTGACGCCTTTTTCGCCCATCGCACCCAGCCCGTTAACATAGGCCCGCCCGATATAGGTGCCCTTGGCCCCCATCGCGAGCGCCTTAAGCACATCCTGCCCTGACCGGATTCCGCTGTCGAAATGCACCTCAACCTTGTCGCCGACCGCATCCAGAATGGCAGGCAAGGCGCGAATGGACGACAGGGCGCCATCCAGCTGCCGACCGCCGTGGTTTGACACGATGATCGCATCGGCCCCAAGCGCGGCAGCTTTGCGGGCATCGTCCGCGTCCAGTATCCCCTTGAGGATCACCTTGCCGCCCCACATTTTCATCAATTGCGCCACACGGTCCCAGTCCAGTGCGTGATCGAATGCCTCGGCGGTCCAGGACGACAGCGATGAAGGGTCCGACACCCCCTTGGCGTGGCCCACGATATTGCCAAAGAAACGGCGTTTGGTTTGCAGCATTTCAATGCCCCAGGGCCATTTAGTCGCCAGATCGGCCATGCTGGCAATGGTGAATTTTGGCGGCGCGGACAGGCCGTTTTTCAGATCCTTGTGGCGCTGGCCCAGGATTTGCAGATCAAGTGTAATCACAATGGCCGAACAGCCCGCCGCGCGCGCGCGATCGAACAGGCGCTGCATGAAATCATCATCTTTCAGCGTGTAGACCTGAAACCAGAACGGTTTACTGGTGTTCTCGGCGACGTCTTCGATCGAACAGATCGACATGGTGGACAGTGTAAAAGGCACACCGAATTTTTCAGCCGCTTTCGCCGCCTTGATTTCCCCATCGGCACATTGCATCCCCGTCAGTCCGACAGGGGCCAGCGCCACGGGCATCGCCACATCCTGCCCGATCATCCGGCTTTTGGTGGTGCGGTTGGTCATATCGACCGCGATACGCTGGCGCAGGCGGATCTTGTCGAAATCGGATGTGTTTTCGCGAAAGGTCTGTTCGGTCCAACTTCCGCTTTCGGCGTAGTCATAAAACATCCGTGGCGTGCGGCGTTTGTGCAGACGTTTGAGGTCTGCAATGGTGGTAATAACAGTCATGGTGTGGCCTTGTGAAATTGGTCATGAAACATTACCGATTTCACAGGGCAAATCAAGGCGCGACGGTCAGCCGCGATGTGCACCATCAGAAAGTGTTTTCACAAAGGCCAAAACATCAGCCAAGCTATCGCCATTGGCGATCCGGTCCACGATGGCGGAACCAACGACCGCCCCATCGGCGATGCTGGCAATATTTTCGGCGGCTGCGGGCGTTTTTATGCCAAAGCCGACAATCACCGGCAGATTTGTTTTGGCTTTGATCCGGGCCACTTCTGGGGCGACATCGGCTGCCTGTGCCTCGGCAGTGCCGGTGATTCCCGTGACCGAGACGTAATAAACAAAGCCGGATGTATTTTGCAGCACCTTGGGCAGGCGTTTGTCATCGGTGGTCGGGGTGGCCAGCCGGATAAAGTTGATCCCGGCGGCCTGCGCGGGGATGCACAATTCGTCGTCTTCTTCGGGGGGCAGATCGACGATGATCAGCCCGTCGATACCCGCCGCGACCGCGTCTGACAAAAACCGGTCAACGCCACGCGAATAGATCGGGTTGTAATAGCCCATCATGACAATGGGGGTGGTGTCATCCGTCTTGCGCAGCTCGCGGGCGTATTGCAGCGTTTTTTCAAGAGTTTGGCCACCCTCCAACGCGCGCTGACCGGCCAGCTGGATCGTGATGCCGTCGGCCATCGGATCGGTAAAGGGCATGCCCAGTTCGATGATATCAACGCCCGCGCCGGGCAGACCTTTGACGATATCCAGCCCAATGTCGTAGTTGGGATCACCCGCCATCACATAGGCGACAAAGGCTTTCTTGCCCTCGGCGCGCAACTGCGCAAATTTCGCGTCGATTCTGCTCATGATGACCCCCGTTTTGAAACCTTCGTCGGTGTGCGCGATGGGACACGGAAAATCAATGGGGGCGGTGAATTCTTCTGGGGTGCTGCGGCGCTTGCGTCAGCGGGCAAGCGCGCCTAGAAGCGCGATGAATTAAAGGAGAGCCGCCATGGGTTTCAAGATGGGTATCGTGGGCTTGCCGAATGTCGGCAAATCAACCCTTTTCAATGCGCTGACGAAAACAGCCGCCGCACAGGCCGCCAATTTCCCGTTCTGCACGATTGAACCCAATGTGGGCGACGTGGCTGTACCCGATGCGCGGTTGGACAAGCTGGCAGAAGTTGCCGGATCCAAGCAGATCATCCCAACGCGGATGACCTTTGTCGATATCGCAGGTCTGGTCAAAGGGGCAAGCAAGGGCGAAGGGTTGGGGAACCAGTTTTTGGCCAACATCCGCGAATGCGACGCAATCGCCCATGTCCTGCGCTGTTTTGAAGATGATGACATTACCCATGTCGAAGGCCGCGTTGACCCGGTGGAAGACGCCGATGTGATCGAAACCGAACTGATGCTGGCCGATCTGGAAAGCATCGAGAAACGCCTGCAAAACCTGACACGCAAGGTCCGTGGTGGTGACAAGGATGCGGTGCAACAGGTGCGGCTTTTGGAGTCAGCACAAGCGGCATTGGAAAAAGGTCAGCCTGCCCGCACGGTAGCGGTGGACCCAGAGGACGCCAAGCAATGGCGGATGCTGCAACTGCTGACGACGAAACCGGTGCTTTATGTGTGCAACGTGGAAGAAGAAAGCGCACAGAGTGGCAACAGCCAATCCGTCCGCGTGGCGGAAATGGCGGCGGCACAGGGCAATTCCAGTGTCGTGATCAGCGCCCGGATCGAAGAAGAAATCAGTCAGCTTGATCCCGAAGAGGCGGATATGTTCCTGTCGGAAATGGGGTTGGAGGAACCGGGGTTGGATCGTTTGATTCGCGCCGGTTATGAATTGCTACACTTGCAAACCTATTTCACCGTGGGCCCGAAAGAGGCACGCGCCTGGACCATCAAGGCAGGGACATCAGCGCCGCAAGCGGCGGGTGTCATCCATGGCGATTTTGAACGCGGCTTTATTCGGGCGGAAACCATTGCCTACGATGATTTCGTGACATTGGGCGGTGAACAAGGCGCGAAAGAGGCGGGCAAGATGCGCGCGGAGGGCAAGAATTACATTGTCAGGGATGGTGATGTTTTGCACTTCTTGTTCAATACGTGACAGGCTAAGGGCATCTTTCTTTCTGGTTTGTTTTTGCGCAGGTCAGTCAGGGAATATCTGGCATTTCACCGCGTTCCGCGGCTGCTACGCAACCCTGACGGTCGTGGCGATGTCAGCCATGTCATGCGTGTCGGGCGCAAAGCGCAGATGAGATACAAGATTGCGCAAATTAACAGCCTGTCCGCGCATCGTTTGCATGGCGCGCAACGTTTCTTCGACCATGCTCGCGTTCATTTGGGTCATGCGGTCCATTTCCGTTACCGCGCTGTTGATTTCTTCCAGACCTTGTGACTGTTCGCGCGCGGCCTCGGACGAACGCACGGCCGGTGATCGCACCTCGAAGGCGACAACAGCAAAGCCGCGCCCTGCATCGCCGGCCCGTGCCGCTTCCACACCAGCGTTGAGTGCGAGCAGATTGGTTTGAAATGCAACATCGTCAATCATGCCGGTGATCCGGGAAATACTACCCAATGAAATGTTGATCGCTTCCATTGCACTCGCTGCAAGGGCAATGATCTCTGCGCCTTTTCACCAACCTCGCTGGTCTGAAGTGCATTTTCCGAGGATGATGCGATGCGCGCGGTCATCTCGTTCATTGCGGTGGCTGTTTGCTCTAGCGCGGCGGCTTGGCTGACGGTGCGGGTTGACAGTTGATCGGCAGACTAGGTGATATCACCTGACAGCCGTGAAAGCGACTGCATCGCGGCTGACATTTTCTGAATCGTTGCCCCCAACAGGCGCGTCGCATCGTTAAACTTGATCCGCACAAGATCGTATCGCTTGGGGAAATCGCTGGTTACGGGGCTGCTGATCATATGCCCTAAATTTCCACGGGCCAATTTGTCGATCGCGATGCCAAGGTAATCAAAGGCTTTCTTCTGTTCCTCGCCCCAGACGGTAAAAGTAATATCGACCACCCTTTCCATGTCCAGCGCCAGGGCCCGCGTCAGGGTCGCGACGACGGCTGCAGACCGCCCCGACCTACGGCGGAAAAATTCACGCGTCAGCTTTTTCATAAAAATTTAAATCAGATGGAAAGAGGCGCAGGCATAGGCAGAAAGGGACATATCCAGCGGCAAGTTGATCCTTGCGTGGGTCCGCCCGATCCGTTCGGTCGAAGCGATGTAATTGGGGCCGAAATCCCCCGCGAACAGAATTTGCCAGTGTTTTTTCTGGGCATTGCGCGCTGAATCAACCTGCCCCGGTCAGGGAAAGAATTTCACGGTTTCACCATCCACGAGCGCCCGTTCATAGAAGCGGCCAAGAACCTCATCCAAGGCGGGCATCAAATGTTGCCCGGCCTCTTTCAATAAATTCAGATTTCCGAGGTCGAATTGCCGCAGCTTGTGAGCGATTGAGAAGGTCATGTGTGTTCCGCGAAAAACAGGTTTCACCTTCTGGATTACAGTCTCGGTGTTAGAAAAGCGTAAACCAGTGGCGCTGTCATGCGGAACGTTTCATTATTTATCCCGCGCCCCCTCATTGCGCAGTCTTTGGCGAATACGGGCGGCGCGTTCCGGCGGCAGGGTTGGCGCGGCGTCGCGCATCTGTGCGACCTTTGCCTCGGCACCTGCTATCAAGCCCGGAATGTGCTGCGCCTCGGGCAGGTTTTTCCAGTATTTGCGCGGCATTTCCGATGTCATCGCCTGCACCTTAACCCTTGCAGGGTTGAAGATATTGCAGAAATATGTGCCCCAAAGCGCCTCTGCTGCGTCATCTGGCAGGTCTGGTTTTGGCTGGCCGGGGTGAAATGTCAGATTGCCGTCCACGAACTGCGCCGTCACATCCGGTGTGGCGATCATCCAGTCCATGTCGGCAAACCGGCGACCGAAGAAGGGGGCGGTGGGTTCGACCGTGTGATGCGTGGGTTCAAACCACGCGGCAAAACTGCGGCGCGCGCCACCTTGTCGCAGGTCGCGAAAGCGGACAAAGGCCTTCATCTTGTGTTTGCATCGCTGCACGGCCTTTTCCATCTGGAGCAGTTTGGCCAGATCAGGATCAGTCTGATCTTGCATCAGCCCCTTTTCATGCCGCAAGCGCCACAAGAGCGTGTAAAGCCGGGCAAACCGTTGCGGGTCTTTGTGCCAAATCACCGTATTGGCCAGTTGCAGGAAACTTTGCGGGGCTTTTACGGGGCGCGTGGGCGGGGGCAGGTCGGTTGTGCCTTCGAACAGGGCGGGCATGTCGTGGTCAAAATCCCACAGCACGTTCTGTGGTGATACGCCCGCGCCAATCAGCCGTTTCGCGGCATCGCGCCACGCCAGATCGGTGCCGATGCGGGGTAGGGGGACTGTGTAGATCATAGCAGTTGCAATTGTTCCGGTGGCGGGGCAAAGCGCGCGCGCAAATCGGCGCTGTCGGTCAGCGCGCCTGGCCGCCAATCCTGCGCCACGATAAAGGCGCGGGCCTTTTTCAATGCGGCCCCCATGCGCAGCAGATCATCATAGCGCAGGGTGCGATGCCGCCTTGTCTGCAATATGCGGCCGACTGTGCGCGTCCCGAAGCCCGGCACGCGCAACAGCATATCGCGCCCGGCCCGGTTCACATCCACCGGAAAACGCGCGCGGTTCTGCAAAGCCCATGCCAGTTTTGGATCAATGTCCAGATCAAGGTTGCCATCGGCGCGGGCGGCGGTGATTTCAGCCACGTCAAAGCCGTAGAACCGCAAAAGCCAATCCGCCTGATACAGCCTGTGTTCGCGCACCAGCGGTGGTTTGATCAGCGGCAAAACGGCGGACGCATCGGGAATGGGCGAAAATGCCGAATAATACACCCGCCGCAGTCCGTAATTGCAATAAAGTCGGGTGGATTGCCCCAATATCGTTGCATCTGTCGCACCATCTGCGCCCACGATCATCTGGGTGGATTGGCCCGCGGGCGCGAATTTTGGCCCCCTTTTGCCGCGATAGCTGCGTTCGTCTGCCGCGGCTTTGCGTTCCTTGACATCGCCCATCGCCTTGCGGATCGTCACTGGGTTCTTTTCGGGGGCATAGGCGCGCACGGCGGCATCTGTCGGCAGTTCCACGTTGATCGACAGGCGGTCGGCAAATAGCCCCGCCTGTTCGATCAGTTCGGGGGCAGCATCTGGGATGGTTTTCAGGTGGATATAGCCACGAAACCCTTCATTCTCGCGTAGGCGCTTGGCGATTTGAACCATTGCTTCCATCGTGGCGTCGGGGGACCGGATGATGCCCGAGGATAAAAACAGCCCTTCGATGTAATTACGGCGGTAGAATTCGATAGTAAGCTGCACGACCTCGTCCACCGAAAACCGTGCACGGGCCACGTTTGATGACACGCGGTTGATGCAATAGGCGCAATCGTAGATGCAAAAATTCGTCATCAGGATTTTCAACAGGCTGATGCAGCGGCCATCGGGGGCGTAGGAATGGCAGATACCCGACCCTTCGGTCGACCCCAGCCCCTTGCCGTCGCGGCTGTCGCGCTGCGTGGTCCCGCTGGATGCGCAGGACGCATCATAGCGGGCGGCATCGCTGAGAATCGCAAGTTTTTCTGTCAGTGTGAATCGGCCCATTTGTTCATGTTATGTTCTTATTCTGGCGGTGGCAAGCCGCGGCACGACACTGTGGCAGATCAAGTTTGCACTGCCCGGCGTGCAAGGGTCATGGACATCCACGGCCCTTGCAAGTCGTTTTATCCAATTTCGCGCAAACGGGCGACAGCGGCTTTCAACTGGGTTTCCTCTGCTTCGCGCAGGGCCAGATTTTCGCGGGCTTCGGCGACCACATCATCGGGGGCAGAGGCCACGAAATTGGGGTTGTTCAGCCGCCCGCGCAGGCCACCCAATTCCTTGCCCAGCTTTTGCAAGGTCTTTTCCAGACGCGCAATTTCTTCGGGGACGTCTATCAGATCCGCCAGCGGCAAACCAAAGGTGCCGCCGTCCATCGGTATCGTCACACAGCCCTTTGGGAAAGCATCGACATGGGTCAGGCTGTCGATCCGGGCCAGCCGCTGGATCAGCGCGGCGTTGGTATCCCACGCCGCCTGTCCGCGCGCATCCAACCCCATGACGACCAGCGGCACCTTGGCCCCTGCGGGCACATGGGCCTGCGCACGGGCGCTGCGGGTGTTGTCGATCAGGTCAATCACCCAGTTCATTTCCCGGTCGGCATCGGCATCGACCAGTTCCGCCGCCGCGTATGCGGGCCAATCGGCATGGGCCAGCATCTTGGCGCGGTTTTTGGCCAGCCCCCACAGTTCTTCGGTGATGAACGGCATGATCGGGTGCAACAGGATCAGGCATTGGTCCAGCACCCAGCGCAAGGTCTGTTCGGTCTCGGCCTTGGCGGGGGCATCATCGCCTTGCAGAATGGGTTTGGAAAATTCCAGATACCAGTCACAGACTTTGCCCCACGTGAAGGCATAAAGCACGTTCGCGGCATCGTTGAAACGATAGCTTTCCAATGCGGCGTCCACGTGTTCGCGCACCTTTGCCGTCTCACCAATGATCCATTTGTTCAGCGTTTGCGCGACTACTGGCCGGGTCGCATCGCCGGGGTAGGGAATCTCGTAGTGTTCGGCAAAGCTGAAGGCGTTCCAAAGTTTCGTGCCGAAATTGCGATAGCCCTTGATCCGGTCCTCAGAGATTTTCAGCACGCCGCCAAGCGCCGCCATCTGCGCGTTGGAAAACCGCAGGGCGTCTGCGCCGTAAAGGTCGATCATATCCAGCGGGTCGATGACGTTGCCCTTGGTCTTGGACATTTTCTCGCCTTTGGCGTCGCGGACTAGCTGGTGCAGATAGACGGTGTGGAACGGTGCGGTTTCCATGATCGACTCTGACATCATCATCATGCGGGCAACCCAGAAAAACAGAATGTCCTGCCCCGTGATCAGCACGTCACCGGGGAAATATTTTTGCAGTTCCGGCGTGTTTTCGGGCCAGCCCAGCGTGCCAAACGGCCAAAGGCCGGAGGAAAACCATGTGTCGAGGACGTCGGGGTCGCGCCAGACGGGAAAGACCAGTTTCATGGGGTCTTGTGTCACGTTATATTCCGCCAGACTGGCCGAGAAACGGTCAATCGCGGTGGCCTTGTCTGCGACTTCGATAACGGTTGCATGGCTTAGCGGGCTGGGGATATCGGCGTTATCAAAGATAAACGCCGATTTCACACTGTCGAAATCCGGCCCGCAATGCATGACCGTTCCGCGGTGAACCATGCCATCCAGCAACAGGCCCAAAAGCGCGACCTCATCCAGATCGCCAGAGGGGTTGTGTTCATCCGCGACCCCAAGGTCGAGCCCATACCACACCGGAATTTGGTGCCCCCACCACAGCTGTCGTGAAATGCACCATGGCTCGATGTTCTCCAGCCAGTGATAATAGACCTTTTCGCCGCTTTCAGGGATGATCTTTGTCCGCCCGGTCCGCACCGCATCCAGCGCGGGGCCGACGATTTTGGCTGTGTCCACGAACCATTGGTCGGTCAGCATCGGTTCGATCACAACCTTGGAGCGGTCGCCGAACGGCTGCATGATCTTTTTGTTTTCGACGAAGGGAACGAATTCCGGTTCGTCGTCGATGGGTGAACCCGCCGCCGTGGCGTCGGAACCACCCATCCTACGGGGGTTGGGGATCATCACCGCCAGCCCCTCTGCTGTGACATCCGCAATGACGCGCTTGCGCGCCTCGAACCGGTCCAGCCCGCGATATTCATCAGGCACAAGGTTCATCGCCGCGATTTTTGCCTCGTCGAAACCTTCTTCGCCATTGGCGATGGCTTGCGCGATGGCGGCTTCTTCGGCGTAGGGCAAGCCGTCGGCGCGCATCGCGCCCTTGGTGTCCATCAGCGCATACATCGGGATATTGCCGCGCTTTGCGACTTCGTAGTCATTAAAATCATGTGCGCCGGTGATTTTCACCGCACCTGACCCGAAATCAGGATCAGGGTAAGGGTCGGTGATGATCGGGATCAGGCGGCGGTGTTCGCGTGGCCCCACGGGGATTTCGCACAGCTTGCCGACAAGCGGGGCATAGCGCGCATCATCCTTGTGGACGGCAACCGCGCCGTCGCCCAACATCGTTTCGGGGCGCGTTGTGGCGATCGCGATATAATCGCGCGTCTCGCGCAGGGTCACATTGCCGTCTGCGTCTTTTTCGACGTATTCATAGGTTTCCCCACCGGCCAGCGGGTATTTGAAATGCCACATATGGCCGTCAACTTCGATATTCTCGACCTCTAGGTCGGAAATCGCGGTTTCAAAATGCGGGTCCCAGTTGACCAGCCGCTTGCCGCGATAGATCAGGCCCTTGTGATACATTTCCACGAATACACGGATCACGGCATCGTGGAAATTGCCGGGCTTTTCTGTGGCTGGCGCGCTGTCGGCCCCCGACATGGTAAAGGCGGATCGCCCCCAATCCATGCTGTCGCCCAGACGGCGGGCCTGCTGTTCGATGACGCCGCCCTTGTCGCTTTTCCAGTCCCAGACTTTTTTCAGAAATTCCTCGCGGCCCAGATCAACCCGCTTGGGCTGGCCCGTGGCGGCCAGTTCCTTTTCGACCATCAACTGCGTGGCGATCCCCGCGTGATCCAGCCCCGGCTGCCACAGCGTGTCAAACCCCTGCATCCGTTTCCAGCGCGTCAGGATATCCATCAGCGTATGGTTAAAGGCGTGCCCCACGTGCAGATGCCCGGTCACGTTGGGAGGCGGCAGCATGATGCAGAACGTGTCGTCGCGTGACGCATTGGCCCCCGCTTTGAAGGCCCCTGCATTTTCCCACATTTGATAGATGCGCGGTTCGGCGGTTTTGGCGTCGAAGGTCTTTTCCATGTGTGGGCGTCCGTTCGGGATTGTTTACGTTGTTATCGTATGGCCTAGCAAACGGACCAACAAAGGAAAAGGCCGATCATCCGCAAAACATTGCGCAACTGCGCTGTCGCACGTCTGGACAACAGACAAAGTGGACCTAGGGTAGGCGCGTCAGATCAAGGGGACGCTGCACATGGAAAAATTTGGCAAAAGCCAGCCGGTCAAACGTGTTGAGGATATCCGTTTTCTGACGGGGCATGGCCGCTACGTCGATGACATCGCCCCGGCGGATGCGCTGCATGCGTGGTTTCTGCGTGCGACCGTGGCCCATGGTGCAATCACAACGCTTGATCTGGATGCGGCCCGCGCGATGCCCGGCGTGCATCTGATCGTCACAGCCGATGATCTGCTGGCTGCGGGCGTGGTGCTGGGCATGGCGGGCAAGATCGTGCAAAACCGCGACGGCAGCATGGGGGCGGCCCCCGAACGCCCGATCCTTGCCCGTGGCCGCGTGCGCCACGTGGGCGAGGCGATTGCCATGATCGTCGCCGACAGCGTGCTGGCCGCCAAGGATGCGTCCGAGGTGATCGGGCTGGAAATCGACGATCTGCCGGTGCATGTCGCTCTGGCCGTCGGCGGCGATGCGATTCATCCCGAGGCCCCTGAAAACCTTGCCTTTGACTGGGGGATGGGGCACGAGGCCGCCGTGCGCGCGGCAATTGATGCCGCCGCAAGGGTGGTGCGCGTGGATGTTTTCGACAACCGCGTGATCGTCAATTCCATGGAACCGCGCGGCTGTTTTGCCGAAGTGACCGACGGCCGTTTGCATCTTGCGTTCAACGGGCAGGGCGTTTGGGGCATGAAGGGCGATCTGGCGCGCCATTTCGGCCTGTCGCCCGATGATGTGCGCGTGACCAACCCCGATGTGGGGGGCGGTTTCGGGATGAAGGGAATGCGTTACCCTGAATACTTCGCCGTAGCCCATGCCGCCCGCGTGCTGGGCCGCCCGGTGCGCTGGATGTCCGACCGGACCGAGGCGATGTTGACCGATAACGCAGGCCGCGATCTGACGACGACAGCAACACTTGCCCTTGATGCTAACAATCGAATCACGGCCTATCACCTTGATACGATTGCCAATATGGGCGCATATAATTCGCAATTTGCCCAAGCCATCCAGACAGAGCTGTTTTCCAAGGTCATGATGGGCACCTACGATGTGCAGACCGCCTATATGCGCACCCGCGGAGTGTTTACCAATACGACACCGGTTGATGCCTATCGTGGGGCGGGGCGACCAGAGGCGATTTTTGTGTTGGAACGTATCATGGATGAGGCCGCACGGCAGTTAGGCATTGACCCTTGGGAGTTGCGCCAGCGTAATTTTATCCGTCCCGATCAGTTTCCTTATACTTCCGCGACCGGCGTGACCTATGACGTGGGCGACTTCGCGCGCGTGCTGTCGCGTGCCGGCGCGCAGGCGGATCGCGAAGGTTTCGCTGCGCGCAAGGCCGCATCGGCGGCGGCGGGCAAGCTGCGCGGGCAGGGGCTGTGTTACTATATCGAAAGCATCTTGGGTGATCCTGTTGAAACCACCAGGGTGGAATTCACCGGCGACGGCGCGCTGATCTATGTGGGCACGCAATCGAACGGGCAGGGGCATGAAACCGTCTATGCCCAGTTTCTGGCCGATCAGACAGGCATTCCCGCCGACGGCATTACCGTTGTTCAAGGCGACAGTGACCGGATCGCCACCGGCGGCGGCACCGGCGGGTCGCGGTCTGTCACGGTGCAGAACACCGCCACATTGGCCACGGTCGATGTGATGCTGGACGCCTTCACCGCATTTCTGGCCGAGGTCGCGGGCGTGGATGCCAGCGCCGTCAGTTTTGATGACGAACGGTTCCGCATCGCGGGGTCCAACCTGACACCTACCATTCTGGACCTGGCCGATATGGCCCGCGCCGCAGGCCGCGATGATCTGCTGACCCACAGTGCGCGGATCAAGCTGGACAACCGCAGTTTCCCCAATGGCGCCCATGTGGCCGAGGTGGAAATTGACCCCGATACCGGTGTCGTCACCGTGGACCGCTATACCGTGGTTGATGATTTCGGCAACCTGATCAACCCGATGCTGGCCGAAGGGCAGGTGCATGGCGGTATCGCCCAAGGGGTCGGGCAGGCGTTGACGGAACGGGTGGTGTTTGATGCGGATGGCCAGTTGCTCACGGCAAGTTTCATGGACTATGCGATGCCACGGGCTGATGATTTGCCCATGATCGGGTTTTCGACGCAAAGCACACCGTCGCTTTATAACCCTATGGGCATGAAAGGCTGTGGCGAGGCTGGCACCGTCGGCGCATTGGCCGCTGTCAGCAATGCCGTTGTCGATGCCCTGTGGGACATCGGTGTGCGACAGGTCGCGATGCCGTTCACACCCAACAGGATCTGGCATGCAATTGAGGCGGTAAAAGGTGAAAGTGCAGCTGCGTGACTGGTTCTTTGGCCTTTTCGGGCGCCGCGCGCGCACCGAAGAAGGTGGTGCGCGCAAACGGGGTGCTGCGACGCATATCATCATTCTTGACGGCACCATGTCATCGCTGGAACCGGGGCGCGAAACCAATGCCGGGATCACCTTCAAACTGCTATCCGAGGTCAGCCGCAGCGCCAACCTGACCGTTTACTACGAGGCCGGCATCCAGTGGCGCGACTGGAAAACCACTTGGGACGTGGTGACAGGCAAAGGAATCAATCGCCAGATTGAACGGGCCTACGGTGTTCTGGCGTCACGCTTTCGCCCCGGTGACCGGATCGTGCTGATCGGCTATTCCCGCGGGGCCTATGCGGTGCGGTCTTTGGCCGGGGTTGTTGGTATGGTCGGGCTGGTGCGCGCCGATCAGGCCACGGTGCGCGCGATCAGGCAGGCCTATCGCCATTACCGGACCGGCGCGACCAGCCCCTTTGCGCAGCGATTTCGCGAAATCTATTGCCACCCTCACGTCGCAATCGAGGCGGTCGCGGTCTGGGATACGGTCAAGGCGCTGGGCCTGCGGTTGCCGATCCTGTGGCGTTGGGCGCACGCGCAGCATGATTTTCACAACCACACGCTGGGCGACCATGTGCGCCATGGGTTTCATGCATTGGGCATGGATGAACGCCGCGAGGCTTACGCCCCGGTGATGTGGGCCTGTCCGCCGGGCTGGCAAGGCCATATGGAACAGGTTTGGTTCAAGGGTAACCATGGTGATGTCGGCGGACAGGTTTGGGAATATCCTTTTGCACGGCCGCTGGCCAATATTCCGCTGGTCTGGATGCTGGATAACCTGTCTGCCTGCGATATCCCGTTGCCGCACGACTGGCGGGCGCGATTCCCACAGGATGCAGCGGCACCGTCCATTGGCAGTTGGCGCGGTTGGGCCAAGATTTTTCTGTCGCGCCGCCGCCGGATTATCGGGCGGGACGTGTCAGAACGGTTTCACGAAAGCGTGCTGGATCACGCGCCTGAAATTTCAAGCCTTGGGCAATTGCATGATAAGGCAAGTGGTTGATCCGGTGGCATAAAGCCTGCCATCGCTGGCCCCTCTGATTTCGCCATGTGCCACGCCAGTGCTGCGGCCTGCATGATCTGCAACTCCCGTTGCCAGAATTTCAGTGCCTATGGGGATGGCGCGGGTCAGATTAACCTTGTATTCCAATGTGGTATAAGCCGATCCTTGCGGCACCATTGTCATGATGGCACAGCCCATGCAGCTGTCCAGCAGCGTGCCATACCAACCGCCATGCACGCCGCCCATCGGGTTGGCATGTTCAACGCGCGGCGTGCTGCGAAACACGACCCTTCCGGGCGCGACGCTATCCAACCTGTAATCCAGCAAACTTCCCATGGGCGCACGCGCGATATCCCCGCGCAGCATGGCCTGCATGAACGCCAGACCCGACATGGAAAGGACAGTCTCTTTGGTGGGAATCAGGTTTGGGGTGGCGGCGTTGGACATGGTTTCTCCGGGCAAGTGGTTTGCCCAAAGCTGGCGCGTCACGCGACGTTTTGCAACCGCACTTTCGGTGTGACCCCCAGCGCGTGGCAGACATCGCGGGTCAGTTCGGGGCGGTTGAGCGTGTAGAAATGGAAATGATCAACCCCACCAATCCGCAGATCATCGCACAATTCGGTCGCCAATGCCGTGGCCAGCAGGTCGGTTGTGCCGTCGCGGGTGGCATTGGTGAATGCATCATGGATAAGTTGCGGAATATGCGTGCCGCATTGTGCCGCGAACCGCAGGGTGCCGGCCCAGTTTTCAATTGGCAGAATGCCGGGGATGATCGGCGCGTCGATCCCTGCCTTGACGCAGGCATCGCGGAACCGGAAAAACGTGTCGGCCTCGAAAAAAAACTGGGTAATCGCGGATGTGGCACCCGCGTCGATCTTGCGTTTCAGGAACGCGATATCAGCAGCCTGGTCAATGGCTTCGGGGTGTTTCTCTGGGTAGGCGCCTACGCGGATGGTGAATTTGCCCGTGTCAGCCAAGGCTGCGATCAATTCGACCGAGCTTGCGAATCCTTCGGGATGGGGGGTGAATTTTTTCGCCCCCTTAGGTGCATCGCCGCGCAGCGCGACGATTTCGCGCACGCCTGCATTTGCATAGCCTTCGGCGATTTCCAACGTTTCCGCGCGGGTGGCATCGACACAGGTCAGGTGCGCGGCCACATTCAGCCCACTGGTTTTATGAATGGTGCCCACGGCCTCGTGCGTTAGCTTGCGCGTTGTGCCGCCTGCGCCATAAGTCACCGACACGAATGTCGGGTCCAATGGCGCCAGCGTATTGACGCAGTCCCACAGGCGGAATGACGCCTCTAGCGATTTCGGGGGAAAGAATTCGAAAGAAACGGATGGGGCGGACATGGGAAACCTCTTTGCTTGCCTAACCTTTGTCGCATCTCTATTTGAGTGAAGCAAATTCATAAACTTCACGAAGGTCATGAGGACCGCTCACATTATGCATATTGAATTCCGGCACCTGCGCACGATCAAGGCAATCCATGACACCGGCGGGCTGGCCCGTGCGGCGGATTTGTTGAACATCACCCAATCGGCGCTGTCCCACCAGATCAAAGGGATCGAGGATCAGGCGGGCGTGGAATTGTTCGTGCGCCGGTCCAAGCCGCTGAAACTGTCGGCGGCGGGGATGAAGATGCTGGCGGCGGCGGAATCGATTCTGCCGCAGGTGGCCGCGTTAGAGTCCGAATTTTCCGGCCTGATCGCAGGCAGCGCGGGGCGCTTGCATATCGCCATCGAATGTCACGCCTGTTTCGAATGGCTGTTGCCCGTGCTGGAACAGTTCCGCAAGGCATGGCCCGAGGTCGATGTGGATATCCGCCCCGGGCTGGCGTTCGACGCACTGCCCGCCCTGCGCAAGGAAGAGGTGGATCTGGTCATATCATCCGACCCAGAGGATTTACCCGAAACCGATTTTACCCCGCTGTTCGATTATGAACCGGTGTTCGTTGCCTCGTCCCAGCATCCGCTGGCGCAAAAGGATGTGATCGAGGCCGAGGATTTCCGGGGTGAAACCCTTATCACCTATCCGGTGGATCGCGCGCGGCTGGATATCTTTTCGCAACTGCTGACACCGGCCAAGGTGGAACCGGCGGCTGTCCGGCAGGTGGAACTGACGGCGGTTATTTTGCTGCTTGTCGCATCCAACCGGGGCGTTGCAGTGCTGCCCGATTGGGTTGTGCGGCAGGTGCGTTTTAATTCCGATTATGTCACACGGCCGCTGACTAAACAGGGCATCACCCGCCGTCTTTACGCGGCCACACGGGCCGAGGATACCAGCCGCCCCTTCATGGCGCACCTGATTCGCTTGGCGCGGCAAGAGGCGGTGAAGCTCCAGCGGGGCTAGGGGCCTTGCCTCGCGTGGCATTGGGGCCTATACGCCGCGCTTGATCCCGAACCCGAAAGGCCGACCCATGGCAGGCAGTGCAAATCTGAACGTAATGATGAAAACCGCCCGTAAGGCGGGGCGCGCCTTGCTCAAGGATTTCGGCGAGGTTGAAAACCTGCAAGTGAGCACCAAAGGCCCCGGCGATTTCGTTAGCCGTGCCGACCGCCAGGCCGAGGAAACAATCCGCGATGAGCTGATGCGCGCGCGCCCGTCATACGGGTTTCTGGGCGAGGAAGGCCGCGAAATCGCCGGTGAAGACCCCACCCGCCGCTGGATCGTGGACCCGTTGGATGGCACGACGAATTTTCTGCACGGGCTGCCGCATTGGGCCGTATCCATTGCGCTGGAACACAAGGGCCAGATCGTCGCCGGGGTTATCTATGACCCCGTCAAGGATGAAATGTTCTACGCGGAAAAGGGTGGCGGTGCGTGGTTGAACGAAAGCCGTTTGCGCGTTTCGGGCCGCCACAAGATGATCGAAAGCATTTTCGCCACTGGCCTGCCCTTTGCGGGGCGCGCTGATCTGCCCGATACCATCCGGGATCTGGCGCGGATTCTGCCCGCCTGTGCCGGTGTGCGCCGGTTCGGGGCGGCAGCACTTGATCTGGCCTATGTGGCGGCGGGCCGCTATGAAGGCTTCTGGGAACGCGGCCTGCATGCGTGGGATATGGCTGCCGGTCTGTTGATCGTCCGCGAGGCTGGCGGCATTGTTGAACCGCTGAACCCCGATGGTGATATCATGGTTGATCGTCAGGTGATCTGCGCCAACGAGCCGATTTTTGAAACCTTTGCCAAGGTGATCCGCGCGTCTTAACGCCGCCTGACCCGCGGGATATTGCTGCGCCCGTAACCGGCCTCGGGGTGTGGCGGATGGCCCTGTGTTCTGTCCCAGAACCGCACGCCGCCGCGCCGTGCCCATAGTGGCAATGTGGCCAGAAACCCGATGATAAAGCCGCCGGCATGTGCCCAATAGGCGATGCCGCCCGCTGATGTGTCGATGTGCAGGCCGCCAAACAATTGTAGCGCGAACCAGATCGCCAGCATGATCCAGGCCGGCAGCGGCAGAATGCGGAAAAACACGATAAAGATGATCAGTATATCAACCTTGGCCTTGGGAAACAGCAACAGATAGCCCCCCATCACCCCTGCAATCGCCCCCGATGCCCCGACCGTTGGCACCGGCGACATAGGTGCCGACGCAAGTTGCAGCAAGCTGGCCCCGATGCCGCAGGCCAGATAGAAAGTCAAAAACGGGATATGCCCCATCTCGTCTTCCAGATTGTCGCCGAATATCCATAAAAACAGCATGTTACCGCCCAGATGCATGAACCCACCATGCAGGAAAATCGAGGTGACAAGCCCGGCATAACCTTCGCCGCCGCTGATCCGCAGCGGGATCATGGCGTAGTTGAAATAAAGCTGGTTCATTTCGCGTTCGGTCTGGAACAGGACCAGCCCGAACAGGAAAACGGCCACGTTGACCCCGATCAGGGTCAGCGTGACATAGGGTGTGCGCGTCGATGGGTTGTGGTCGCGGATGGGGAACATGCCGCGACCATCCGCGATGCGGGCAGGGCGGTCAAGCCGCTGTTGCGCCGGCCACCTCTGCCAGCAATGCGGCGTTTCCGCCCGCCGCTGTTGTGTCGATGCAGACATGCCGTTCATGCACCGCATGGGCAGTGTCGGGCATGTCTGTGACAAGTGCGGTGATCGGGCCGTCGCGTTTGCTTAGCGCGGTTTCAATGGCATGTCCGGTGTCGGTATCGCCCCACCAGATGACCCCGGCCAGCGGGGTGAGTGTGGCCAGCGCATCAGGGGCCAGCGTGCCCTGGGCGCTGATCCCCACACCGCCCAATGCGACAATCGCCTGCATCTGTGCCTGCGCGGCCTTTTCCCCTGGCCCCATGCACAGGATGGGCCCGCGCGCATGGGTGCTGTGGCGATTGGATTCGCCTGTCGGCCCCGGCAGGTCGTTCGGTTCTGGCGCATCGGGCATCTTGGCATTGGCCAGCCGCTTTGCCAGATCGCGCAGATCAGCGTCTTTATCCCAGCGATCGTCGGTCTTTGGGGCCGGATTCGCGCTAAAGCGCGGCAGGTAATGCGGCCCGCCCGCCTTGGGGCCCGTGCCGGACAGGCCTTCGCCACCAAAGGGCTGACTGCCGACGATGGCGCCGATCTGGTCGCGATTAACATAGATATTGCCTGCGCGGACTCGTTCGACCACCGTTTGCACGCGGTCGTCGATCCGGCTGTGCAACCCGAATGTCAGCCCGTAACCGGTGGCGTTGATCGTGTCGATCACGCGGTCCAGATCGGCCCCCTTGAAGGTCGCGATATGCAGCACCGGCCCGAAAATTTCGCGCGTCATATCGGCAATGCTGTTCACGCGAATGGCTGTGGGCGGGATGAAATGCCCGGCCGTTGGCGTGTTCAGCTGGTGGATCACGCGGCCTTCGGCATGGGCCACGGCGATATGATCGGCGATGGTCTTGTGTGCGGCCAAATCAATCACCGGGCCGACATCGGTGGATAGGTGCCAAGGGTCGCCAATGGTCAATTCGTTCATCGCACCTTTCAGCATTTTCAACAGCTTGTCGGCGATATCTTCCTGCACGTAAAGGCAACGCAATGCCGAACAGCGTTGTCCGGCAGACCGGAACGCGCCGTTGATGATATCGCGCACCGCATGTTCGGGCAGGGCGGTGCTGTCAACGATCATCGCGTTCAGCCCGCCGGTTTCGGCGATCAGCGGCGTACCGGGGGCGCAATTTGCAGCCATGGCGGTGCGGATTTTCAGCGCGGTTGCGGTTGATCCGGTAAAGGCCACGCCATTGATGCGTGCGTCCGATGTCAGCGCTGCGCCCACGTCGCCACCACCGGGCAGCAATTGCAGCGCGCTCGCAGGTACGCCTGCCTTGTGCATCATCTGCACGGCACGGGTCGCGATCAGCGGGGTCTGTTCGGCGGGTTTGGCCAGCACGGCGTTACCCGCGGCAAGGGCTGCCGCAATCTGGCCCGTGAAAATCGCCAGCGGAAAGTTCCACGGGCTGATGCAGGTCCAGACACCGCGCGCGGTGGCGGTATCATCGGCGCGGGCGGCGTAATAGCGCAGGAAATCCACCGCCTCGCGCAGTTCGGCGAACACATCGGGCATGCCTTTACATGCTTCACGGCACATGATGGCGAACAGTTCTGCGGCGTTGGCTTCGTAAGCGTCGGCGACGGCATTCAAAACGCGCGACCGGGTGGCCTGATCGTCGGCCCATGGTGTCGCAGCGCCAATCGCAGTCACGGCATCTTTTGCGGTCGCGGTTTGCACGGTGCCCACAATATCACCGGGCCGGGCGGGGTTGCGCACATCGGCATTGGCACCCTTGTCCACTTTCCCCGCCAAAAGCGGTGCGCCCTGCCAATTGGCAGTGCGAAGTTTTTCGCGCCCCTTGTCAATCTGCGCCAGCGTTGGTGCATGGGTGAGATCCCAGCCTTTTGAATTGGGTCGTTCGGGCAGGAACAAATCCGGTCCGGTGGGCAGGTTGGGTGTTTCGCCTTGGGCGTCGAACGGGCAGGCGGCGACAACCTCGGGCGGGACGGTTTCATCGACGATCTGGTTGACGAAACTGGAGTTTGCGCCGTTTTCCAGCAGGCGGCGCACCAGATAGGCCAGCAGATCCTCGTGCGCGCCGACAGGGGCATAGATGCGGCAGCGGGTGCCTTCGGCCCCCAGAACGATCGTGTGCAGGGTTTCGCCCATGCCGTGCAGGCGCTGGAATTCATAATCATCCGTGCCGCGGTCCATCGCGCGCGCCAGATCAAGGATTGCCGCAACGGTGTGCGCATTATGCGTGGCGAACTGCGGATAAATCCGGTCGGTCATGCCCAGCAGTTTGCGCGCATTGGCGATATAACTGATGTCGGTGTGCTGCTTGGCGGTGAAAACGGGGAACCCGTCGATCCCTTGCACCTGCGCGCGCTTGATCTCGGCGTCCCAATAAGCGCCTTTGACCAGCCGCACCATGATCTTGCGGTCCAGCCGCGTGGCCAGATCGTGCAGATAGTCGATGACCAGGGACGCGCGTTGGCCATATGCCTGCACCACCACACCGAAACCGTCCCAGCCCGCCAGCGCAGGTTCCGACAGCACAGCGGTGATCACATCCATTGACAGCGACAAACGGTCTGCTTCTTCTGCATCGATGTTGAACCCCATACCGGCCGATTTCGCCAGTAGCGCCAGCGCGCGGACACGCGGCACAAGTTCTTCCATCACGCGATGTTCTTGCGCGATCTCGTAGCGGGCGTGCAGGGCGGAGAGTTTCACAGAAATCCCGGGGTTTTCTGCAACCGTGTCATAGGTGCAGAAATCGGCAATCGCACTGATCGCGCGGGAATAGGCAAGGTGATAGTGCCGCGCATCCGCATCGGTGCGCGCCGCCTCGCCCAGCATGTCATAACTGTAGGTATAGCCTTTGGCGCGCATCACATCGGCGCGTTTCAACGCCTTGCCGATGTCTTCGCCCAGCACGAACTGGCGGCCCATTTCGCGCATGGCGCGGCCCACGGCAGTGCGAATGACCGGTTCGCCCAGCCGTTTCACCGCCCCGCGCAGATGCCGCGTGATGCCGGGTTTTTCATCGTCCAGCACACGCCCCGTCAGCATCAGCGCCCAGGTCGAGGCATTGACCAGCGATGACGCGGAATGGCCCAAATGCTTGCCCCAGTCAGATGGCGCGATCTTGTCTTCGATCAGCGCGTCGATGGTTTCTGCGTCCGGCACACGCAACAATGCCTCGGCCAGACACATCAGGGCGATGCCTTCGTCGGTGGACAGGCCATATTCAGCCAGAAACACCTCCATCAACCCTGGTGCGGCGCTGCCGCGAATTTGGCGCACCAGATCGGCCGCGCGCGCGCTGATCCGGGCGCGATCGGCGTCAGACAGATTGGCGGTTTCAATCAACGTTGATACGGCCAAGATTTCGTCACGATACATCGCGGCGTCGATCTGGTGGCGCAGGTCGTTGGTTTCGTCACGGGGCATGGCAAGATCCTTTATACCTTATCTTGACATTATATAGGATTGTTGGCAGGCGTTTCGCCTGCTATTTGCACAAAAGTCGGGCAAGTTGTCTTAATAATGAGGGGAAATATGGCCGAAATGATTTCCGATCTCGACGGATTTGATCGCAAGATTCTTGATGTGCTTGCCGTGGAAGGGCGCATCAGCGTAACTGAACTGGCCAAGCGGATCGGCCTGTCCAAATCGCCCACGCAGGCGCGGCTGAAACGGCTGGAAGATCACTGTGTCATCCGGGGGTATCGCGCCCTTTTTGATCCGATCCGGTTGGGGCGGGATCACGTCGCCTTTGTTGAAGTAAAACTTTCCGACACGCGCGAGGCGGCCCTGGCGGCTTTTGATGCTGCGGTGATGCGCGTTCCCGAGATTGAGGAATGCCATTTGATTGCAGGATCCTTTGATTACCTTCTGAAGGTGCGAACATCGGGCATGACAGGTTATCGGGCTGTTCTGGCCGACAAGATCTCAACCCTGCCGCATGTTGCGAATACATCGACCTATGTGGCGATGCAGGCGATCAAGGAAGAAGGCATATCGCCCGTTTCGCCGGTGCGGGGCTGACTTGACGCGGGCCGTGCACGGCACATGTTCAAGTATATGAGACACATCTTGCCGCTTTGTTTTCCTGTTTTCATCGCAGCCGCGCCTGCCTTTGCACAGGATTGCCCGCCAGCCCCGGACCATTCGGCCCGCCAGGACGCGATTATCGCGCAGCTGGGTCAGGCGAAATCCGAAGGTGATGCCTTTGCGATCAGTCAGGAACTTTGGGCGCTGTGGTTTGATGCGCCCGATGCACGGGCGCAAGCATTTTTGGATGAAGGCATCAGCAGGCGGTCGGGTCACGATTTTCTTGGGTCGCGTGACACGCTGGATGCGCTGGTAGACTACTGTCCTGACTACGCGGAAGGATACAACCAGCGGGCATTTACAAATTTTCTGCGGCAGGATTTTGCTGCGGCACTGCATGATCTTGATCAGGCATTGGCCATCAACCCTAAACATATTGCCGCCCTTTCCGGCAAAGCGTTGACCTTGATGGGGCTGGGCCGGTTGGACGAAGCCCAAGACACGCTGGGTGCCGCTGTGAAACTGAACCCCTGGTTACGCGAACGCGCTTTGTTGGTGGACGTGCCCGGAACCGATATCTGATCCCTTGCCCGCGCCTGCGCAGCACTTTAGGAAAGGGGCGTGCCCGCGTGGTGGAATGGTAGACATCGGAGACTTAAAATCTCTTGGCCGCAAGGCCGTGCCGGTTCGAGTCCGGCCGCGGGCACCAATCATATTTCCTGTGATGCGACGCCCTGTCCGGCGTGGCATGGTCCCATGGTCGGGGGGAAACCGGCCATGGGCATGTTTTCAGGTCGCAACCGACGGGTATTCCTTGCCTTTCCAGTGCTGCAACTTCGCGGCGAATTCTTTCTGAAACGCCAGCGGGCCGCTTTTTTCCATATAGGGTTCGTCGTAGATCCCGATAAAGATCGTCAGGTTCAGGAAGAAATGCGCGCCCATTTCAAACAGCGCGACATAGTCGTGGTTGATCAGCGCCGCGCGTTCTTCAGGGGTGAAAAAGTTGACGGTGGACATTTCCGCATCATTCAGGCGCGGCCCGATGGACTGTTCCCATGTCGCGACAAAGTTGCGCGGATCCTCGGTATAGCGTTTCAGATATTCCGGGTCGCGGTCGGTTGTGAACAGGAATTTGTTGACGTAATACTTGCTCATGCTGCGGCCTCCTTTGGATACCATGTGAAATAGGCTTCCATCGTGTGGAACAGGTCAAGGTTATCGACGTAATCCGCACCTTCCGGCCCGGCGACTCCCAGCATCAGGATGAAGTTCAGGAACCCGTGGGTGGCGTTGCCCGATTTTGCCATTGATTCGTGATCGACATTGGCAAGGATCGCGTCGATATCGCCGTTGCGCAGCCATTCAATCGCTTGGCGGTCGAATTCCGGGTCTGGCCCGGTTTCCATGAACTGGCGCGGCCCGCCCAGTTCCAGCGACAGATGCCCGGTGCCGATGGCGGCGACACGTTTGTCTGACGGGTAGGCGTCGATCGCTTTGCGGATCGCGCGGCCAAGATTGTAGAACCGGCGGGGGCTGGGCAGGGGCGGGGCAAAGATATTGGTATAGATCGGCACGACAGGCAGGTCTGCATCGGGGCGCACGGTGATGATCGGGCAGATGATCGAATGGTCGATCTTCAATTCGTTGGAAAAGGCGAAATCGAAATCCTGATCCATCAGGTGCTGGTGCATGAAACCGGACATGTCTTCGTCACCGTCCAGCACGTATTTCGGGATGCCGAATTCGCGTTCTTCATTATAGAATGTCGCGTCATAGCGCGGCGCCTTGCCGATCAGGAACTGTGGGCAGTTATCCAGAAATATCTGGTGGAAATGGTCGGACCCGATCATCACCAGAATGTCCGGTTTGGTGCGTTCCAGCGTTTCGCGGTAGGCCTCGATCTTGCGTTTCCATTCGGGCGCTTGCGGCATCTGCTGTTCGGGCGGCATTGTCGTCGCCCTGAGGTAGAACGGGTGGTGGGTCGAGGCAAGTGTGGCAACTAACTGAGCCAAAGTCTCACTCCTTATCTGGTCAAATGGCCGGTGCGGGCCGGGTCAGTGATGCCCCCGCAACAGATGTTGCGGGGGTGTCATTCAGGCAAAAAGATCGCGTTCGATTCCTGCGGCCTCGAACAGGTAGTCGCGGCTGGATTCCAGTTCCGTGCGCAGGCGGTCAATGTCAAAGCCAAGCATCTGACCTTTCCATTTCTTGATCTGACCCGCGACCATGACAGTATCGACGTTGTTGCGTTCCATCAGGGTCACGACTGCACCGGGCACGTTGTTCAGCGGGGCCACGTTGATGGCCTGCGCATCCAGCAGAATGATATCCGCTTCCTTGCCGGGGGTCAGTGACCCGATCTTGCGGTCCAGTTTCAACCCCTCGGCGCCGCCCATCGTGGCGTGGCGGATGGCCTGCATGCAATTCATCAGGTCAGGGTATTCCTGCCCTGCCAGCGCCTTTTCATTGGCGAACATGCGTTGCAGCGTGATCAGCCCGCGCATCTGGGTAAAGAAATCTGCTGTCATCGTGCATTCCACGTCGGTGGAAAGCGATGTGGAAAAGCCCATGTCGATGGCTTTCTGGATCGGCGGCGTGCCGTGGCGCATGTGCATTTCTATCGGGACGGAAAGCGAGATATGCGCGCCCGCATCGGCGGCATATTTCCAGCCGTCTTCGGACATGCCTGTCATGTGGATAAAGATGTTGTCGTCGCCGAACATGCCCGCCGCGCCCAGTTCGTCGAACGTGGGTTGCATCCCGAAGGTGCCGACGACATGCAACGCGATGGGCAGACCCAGTTCGCGGCCAATTTTCCAAGCCTCTTCATAGCCGGGCAGGTAGATTTCACCGCCCATGACCATCGTGGTCAGCTGGTCCTCAGAGCTGAAATACTGTTGCTTGATGCGCGCGGCATCGGCGGGGTATTTCGCCCTTTCACCCCAGCCTTCGAAATAGCCGAAGACCCCGCGACGCCCGGCGTCGCGGAGGCCTTCGATCGCCGCATCAGAATGTTCAGGTGAGTGGTGGATCTGGCTGACATCCATGACGGTGGTCACGCCTGCATCAAGCTGGGCGATCCCGCCGAACAGCTCGTTGATATAGACGTCCTCGGGGCGATAGACCATTGAGAATCCTTGCAGGATAGTCTCGTAGTAGTTCGACGCATTTGCCGGGCGGCCATCGTTGATCAGGATGCCGTTGGCCAGCTGGCTGCGCAGGGCCGTTTCAAACTGGTGGTGGTGGGTATCGACGAAACCGGGCATCACGACCTTGCCCGCCGCGTCGATGACAACCGCGTCCGAGGCGTCGATGTTGGCACCGACCGCGACGATGGTCTTGCCGTCGATCAGCACATCACCAACCGCGAAATTACCAACCGCGTCATCCATTGACATGACCGCACCGCCCTTGATCAGCACGCGCCGGCCGGGTGTGCCCAGCCCCTCGGGCAGGGTGGCGGCTGCGGCTTGCTGCGCATAGGCCGTGCCTGTCAGGCCAAGGCCCGCGGTGCCCGCAGCGCCTGCAACGGCGCCGGCTTTCAGAAAGTCGCGCCGCGTTGGGCAAGGCGTCTGGGGTTTTTGGGGGTCACAAAGTCTGCACATGTCTGGTTTCTCCTCCTGGGTGGTTTATTGGCCGATAACCGAGGCCAGCGCGGGATAGCGCGTCAGGGTCTGGGCAATGCTGGATGCTGCGATGCGCATTTCGGGCAGGCGTTCGCGGATCAGATAATCGGCGTCGATCATGCCGGTGTAACCGGATGTGTTCAGCGCCGCGATCGTGCGGCCATCAACGGCGCGGATCGGCACGGCAAGGGCCGTGATCCCGTAATCCAGCTGATCGACCGTTGTGGAATAATGCGCATCGCGCACCGCGTCGATTTCGGCGCGCAGCGCGACAGGGTCGGTGATGGTCTTGGCGGTCAGTGGTTCAATCACCAGCCCGTCGAAATACGCATCGAGATCGTCGACAGGCAGACCCGCCAAAAGAACCCGACCCAGCGATGTCGCATAGGCGGGATACCGCGCGCCAACGACGGCTGCGGCACGGCGGGCGCGCTGCACGGAACTGTGCGCGATATAGATGACATCCTTGCCGTCCAACGTGCCGACAGACGATGCATCGCCGAATTTCGCGACCAGATCGCGCAGGAAAGGCTGCAAGACCTCGTCGATTCGCGCTGCAAAATAGAATGTCGATCCCAGCGTCATGATCTTGGGGCGCAGGTGAAAGCGTTTTTCGTTCTGCCCGATATATCCGAGCGTCTTGAGCGTAATCAGGCTGCGCCGCGCGGCGGCAGGGCTAAGCGCGACCTTGCGGGCAATCTCGCTAAGGGTCATTTCGGGGTTTGCGGCGTCGAAACATTCAAGAATAGCAAGGCCTTTGGCCAAGGCTTCGACAAATTCGGCGGGTTTTTCGGCACCGTTTGCGCGTGGTCTTCCCGATTGTGACTGGCCTGACTTGGTGGGTTCTTTGCCGCGTTCAAGCATGCTGCACCTGTGTCGTTTCCTGTGGCATCCGCATCTCCTCTTTTGCGTTCAGGTGCGTCCCCAATAGCAGGCTGCGCAAATTGCAGCTTGACGAAAGCATAATTCGCTGCAAATATTTCGGCAAGAGAAAAGATTTTCGTTATGCGAAAAAAGGAACCCATATGCGAATTGGTAAACAGGATCAGGCCTATACGGCGATTGCGACGTCAGACGCTGATTCCATCACGGTGCGTGGGCATGATTTGTGCGACGACCTGATTGGTCAGATTGATTTCAGCGATTATTTTTGGCTGCTTGTCATTGGCGAAAAGCCAACAGCGGCGCAGCGCAAGATGCTGGATGCCTGCCTTGTTTCCATCGCAGAACACGGGCTGGTGCCCAGTGTGCAGGCCGCGCGCATGACATTGGCGGCCGGGCCGGACGCGTGGCAGGGGGCCATGGCGGCGGGTCTATTGGGCATGGGCAGTGTTGTGGCTGGCAGCACCGAAGTTTCGGGCCGGTATCTGGCCGAGGTGATGGCAAAGGCCGATTCCGACGGCACGGATCTGGAAACCGCCGCCATCGCCAGCCTGCAAGAGCTGAAAGCGCAGCGCAAAAAGGTGCCGGGCCTTGGGCACCCACAACACAGCGGCGGCGACCCGCGTGCGAACAAGCTGCTGGCGATCGCAGATGAACAAGGTATTTCCGGCCGCTATGTCGAAACGCTGCGCGTGTTGGCCAAACACGCCCCCGGGATCATCAACCGCCCGCTGCCGATTAACGTGTCGGGCGCGATTCCTGCGGTGATCCTTGATGCCGGTTGGCCGCTTGAGGCGCTGAAGGCGGTGCCGCTTTTGGCGCGCACGGCGGGGCTTGCGGCGCATCTTTATGAGGAATCGCTGCGATCAATCGGTTTCATCATGTCACATGCCGCCGATCAGGCGATCACCTACGACGGGGAACCATCCGGTTCTGCCGCGAAGCACTTAGCGTAAGGCGGGAACATGGTCAAAATTCTCAAAGACATCCGCGTCATCGAACTGGGCACCTATATCACTGGTCCCGCTGCCGGCATGCATTTGGCCGATCTGGGCGCTGACGTGATCAAGGTCGAACGCCCCGGCACGGGCGATCCATTCCGCGCGTTTAAGGGCGGGCTCTATTCGCCGCATTACCAGACCTATAACCGCAACAAACGGTCCATCGCGCTGGATACCCAAAACCCCGATGATCTGGCAGTCCTGCACGAACTTGTGGCAAGTGCGGATGTGTTTATCCAGAATTTCCGTCCCGGTGTGGCTGAAAAGCTGGGCGCGGGCGAAGATGACCTGCGCAAAACCAACCCCAATCTGATCTATTGCGCCATCTCCGGTTTCGGCAAATCCGGCCCGTATCGCGACCGCCCCGCCTATGACACCGTAGCGCAGGCTGCGAGCGGTTATTTGCGCCTGCTGACGCCGCCCGAAAACCCGCGCGTTATCGGGCCAGCGATTGCTGATGCCGTCACCGGCCAATATGCCGCCATGGGGATCATGGCCGCGCTGCTGGAACGTGCCAGCACGGGTCAAGGCCGCAGGCTGGATATCTCGATGTTGGAGGCGATGGCGCATTTCAACCTTGATAGCTTTACCCACTTTTATTCCGAGGGCGAGGTCATGGGCCCGCTGTCGCGCCCGGTTGTCTCGCAAAGCTATACGTTTGAATGCAGCGACGGCAAATGGGTGGCGATCCACATGTCGTCGCCCACGAAATTCTGGCAAGGGTTTCTTGCCGCAACCGGACAAGACGCGCTGGCCCAAGATCCGCGTTTTGCCGAACGGATGGAGCGGATCAAGCATCAGGATGACATGATCGAGATTTTCACTCCGATTTTCAAAACCGATACGCGCGATGCATGGTGCGCGAAACTGGACGCCGCCGAGGTGCCCCATTCGCCCGCCTATGATGCGGATGAGGCGCTGGAAGATCCACAAGCGCAGCACCTGCGCATCGCGGTCACATCACAGCACCCCGAAATGGGGGCCTTTACCACGGTTCGCCCGCCATACAGCTTTGATGACACGCCTGAATTCGACGTGCTGGCGCCACCGACGCTGGATGAACACGGCGCTGAAATCCGGGCTGAACTGCGCAAGATCAGCAAGGCCGGATAAACCAGACATTCACCAAGGGAGGAATACACATGAGCGATCCGGACAACCCAAAATCAGTGCCCGCCGCCGCTGTGCGCGAAGCCA
This sequence comes from Yoonia sp., assembly GCF_014859355.1. Taxonomy (GTDB): domain Bacteria; phylum Pseudomonadota; class Alphaproteobacteria; order Rhodobacterales; family Rhodobacteraceae; genus Yoonia. Next base: position 63,983 of record NZ_JACUUJ010000008.1, read on the forward strand.
GCGGCGCGATGCTGCAAAAGCAGCTTTATGCAATCTTTACCACGCCGACAGACGGGCTGGGTCAGGTCTTTGCCAATCTCGACGCGCATCTGGCGTTCCAGATGCAGTTGGAACAGGACGGTATCATGTTTGCCGCCGGGCCGCTTTGGTCGGACGACGAACAGGAATGGCAGGGTGAAGGCATGGTCGTTGTGCGGGCCGCAACGCGTGCTGATGCCATCGCAATCGCTGAACGCGACCCCATGCACAAGGCCGGCGCGCGCAGTTTCACCGTGCGCCCGTGGATGATCAACGAAGGGTCGATGACTGTCCGGCTTGATTTTTCAACCCAGACTTTCGCTGTTAACTAAACACCGAGGGAGGAACACGATGAAAACGCTACTTGGAACCCTGACGGTGGCTGCGGCCTTTCCTGCGGCCCTGTTTGCACAGGAAACCATCAGCCTGACGGTGGCATCCAGCCACCCGACCGTGGTGCCATGGGTTGGCATGATCCAGACCCATTTCATGGCGCGCACCGATGAAATCCTTGCTGAATCCGGCAATTACGAAATCGACTGGAACGAGGCATTCGGTGGCACGCTTTACAAGGCGAACGCGACGCTTAGTTCGGTTGAACAGGGCATCACCGATGTGGGCTGGGTGTTTTCGTTCCTTGAACCGGCCCAACTGCCGCTCAGCCAGGTATCGACCAACACCCCCTTTGCCACCGCAAACCCGCCGGTGTTGTTAGAGGTGATGGAAGAACTGTTGGAAACGAACGAAGCCTTCCGCGCGGAATGGGAAGATCACAATCTCAAGGTTCTGGGCCTGACCGCGACGGACCTTTATGATATCTACACCAAGGAACCGTTGGCAGGCATCGCCGATATCAACGGGATGAAGCTGTCTGCGCCGGGCGTTCTGGGCAGCTGGCTGCGCGGAACGGGTGCGAACGCGGTGGATGGGTCACTGACCACATTCTATACCGATGTGCAGACAGGTGTCTCTGACGGCGCGTTGACGCTGGCGCTTGGCGCGATGCCGATCAAACTCTATGAGGTGGCCCCCTATATCAACCGTTTCTCGGCAGGGGCTGCGTTTTCGGGGGCCGTCGCCATAAACAACGACACATGGGAAACCCTGCCCGAAGAGGTGCAGAACGCCATGATTGCGGCGGGCAAATATTACACCGTGTCCCACGGTCAGGACATGGTGGACCGGCACGAACTGATGTTGAACCTGATGGTTGAAAACGGCGCTGATCAGAACCCGCCGGTGACCATCGTGCAAATGCCAGCATCCGAACGGCAGGCCTGGGTTGATCTGTTGCCCGATCTGGCCGGCGAATGGGCCGCATCGGTCGATGCCCAAGGTTCGCCCGGCAGTGAATTTCTGGCGGAATACATGGATGCTCTCCGGGCTGCTGGCGAAACACCTGCCCGCGACTGGGACAAGTAACGGTCTGATCCCTTGGAACCTGTGAACAAAACTGACGGTGCCCGCCAAAACGGCGGGCCCCCACGGCCCCTGCTGGCTGTCATCTGGTCGCGGATCGTCGAAGGTCTGGCCGTGCTGGGCACCGTTCTGATCGGTGTGCTGATGGTTATCATCTGTGCCGATATCGTGTTTCGGAACGGTTTTGGCGCATCCCTGCCGCTGGTGTCTGAACTGGGTGCGTTGGTGGTTGTTATGATCGTTTATCTGCAACTTGCCGCAACAGTGCGGGCCGACAGGCTGGCCCGGACCGAGATTTTCCTGCCGCCCTTTCGCCGCCGGTTTCCCCGATTGGGCGGCGTGCTGGCGGCGCTGTTCGATCTTGTGGGGGCTGCGATGCTGGGCCTGATCGGATGGTCCACGCTGCGCATTCTGGAAAAAGACTGGGCGTCGGGCGAATTTATCGGCGTGACGGGGATCGCCACGTTGGAAACATGGCCATTCCGGGCGCTGATCTTGCTGGGGGTCGGGGTGGCCGCAATAGAATTTCTGGTGCGGGCCGTTGTGAACCTGCGCCAGCCAAAGGTTGACCTGACATGACGCCTCTTGAAATCGGAACCTACGCCATCGGTGCGTTGATCCTGCTGATCTATATCGGGATGCCGATCGGGATCGGGATGCTGTTCGTGTCCTTCGCCGGGGTCAGCCTGATCCGCAACGAGGTAATCGCCACCCGCATGATCGGCGCTGTCGCTAACGACAGTCTGCGCGAATACCTGTTCGCGGTCGTCCCGCTGTTCGTGCTGATGGGGCTGCTGGTGACCGTTTCAGGGGTTGGCAAGGACACGTTTGACGTGTTCGAACGATTGCTGAAACGCGTGACGGCGGGGCTGGGCATTGCCACTGTCTTTGCCAACGCGGTATTTGCATCCATCACGGGCATTTCCATCGCGTCGGCCACAGTGTTCAGCCGGGTCGCGGTGCCGGAAATGACGCGCCACGGCTATACCAAGAAATTCGCGACCGGCGTTGTCGCAGGGTCGTCGGTGCTGGGCATGATGATCCCGCCATCGCTGTTGATGATCATCTACGCCGTTTTGGCAGAAGAATCCGTCGGCCGGATGTTTCTGGCGGGCATTGGTCCGGGGCTTTTGCTGGCGATCCTTTTTTCGGGCACGATTATCCTGCTGGCCCGCACATCACGCGATTTCGTGTTCAACAATGTCGATGACATCGCAATCCCGGATGACCTGTCGGTGATGGCGATCATCCGCAAGGCGGTCCCGATCGTTGCCCTGATGCTGCTGGTGCTGGGCGGGCTTTATGGCGGGTTCTTCAACCCGACAGAGGCAGGGGCGGCGGGGGCCTTTGGCGCGCTGGTCATCGCAATTTTGCGGCGGTCGCTGACGGGGAGCAAACTGTGGAACCTGCTGGTGGAAACTGGGCAGATCACCGTTTCGGTGCTGATCCTGATCATGGCAGCCACGTTTTTCAGCCGGATGCTGGCGCTGTCGGGCGTGCCGCGCGAACTGGCCGAATTCTTTCTGTCGGGGTCGATCGGGCCGTACGGGTTTTTGGTGATCTATCTTTTGCTGATCATCGCGTTGGGGTGTCTGATCGATTCTATCTCGATCATGCTGATTATGTTGCCGATTGCGCTGCCTGTGGCCAATGCCGCCGGGTTTGACCTGATCTGGTTCGGGGTGTTGACCGTTGTGGCCGTTGAAATCGGGTTGCTGACGCCGCCCTTTGGTCTGTCGGTCTATACGATCAAATCGGCGATGGACGATCCTGACCTGCAAATCGGTGAAATCTTTCGCGGTGCCTTGCCGTTTGTTGCGGCGATGGTTGCTGCCTTGGCGCTGATCATTGCCTTTCCGTCAATTGCCACATGGCTGGCACGACTTTGAAATCCTTGAGGTAATCCATGAAGAAGATACTTTTCGTTTCCGGCAGCCTGCGGGCCGCCTCTGCCGCGACCGCGACGGCGCGTGCGCTGATCGACCGGATTGCAGGGGATGCCGCTTGCAGCATGGCCGATATCGGCACCTTGCCGCATTACAATGCCGATCTGGGCGATGATCCTGCCGTCACCGGCTGGGTGGCGGAACTGCAAGCCGCCGATGGGCTGGTTTTTATCACGCCCGAATATAATTACAGCATTCCCGGTGTGCTGAAGAACGCGATCGACTGGGCATCGCGGCCCGCGTTTGAATCGGTGTTCAAGGGCAAGAAATGCTTTGTCATTTCGGTATCCGGCGGGGCGCTGGGAGGGGTGCGTGCGCAGGCGCACCTGAAATACATCCTGAATGGGATGCTGGCCGAAACCCATGTCTGCAAGGAAATCATTGTGCCCATGGCCAACACCAAGGTGGAAGATGGCAGGCTGAACGATCCGGCGATCCTTGACTTTGCCATGGATAACCTGCGCGGGTTCATCGCCAGCCTGTGACGCATTGTCCATTGCAACCGCGCCGTTCGGGGCTTAGCTAAACGACGAAGTTTGTAACGGACCACCGACCGGATGACAGGGCGTATCGCCAGGGACATTACGACCAAAGCCCGCCGCTTTTTGCGGCTGGCGTTGTTGGTGCCGTTCCTGCTGGCCCAACTGATCGCATCCGGCACAATGGCCAAGGCAGGACCGGACGGGTTTCGCATGGTGCTTTGCACTGGCGACGGTCTGGTCGAAGTCATCATTGCCGCTGACGGCACCATTCATCCGACGGACGGTGAAAACCCTGTCCAGCATGACCCTTGCCCATGGTCGGTGACCGGTAATCACGCGGTTTTCGGGTCTGACATCATCACCCTTGCGGCGACACCGCTTGCGACAGATGTGTCCTTTGGCATGCAGGCCGTGCCTGCCATGCATCAGTCACGCCACATCAGGCCACAGACCCGCGCGCCACCGGCGGCTGTCTGATCTTGCAATCATTGCCTGACCCCGCGTGTCGTTGCGCTAAGGGTTACCTGATGTTCCGGCCTTTTGGCCTACCGAAAGTGAAACCGATGAAAACGAAAATGAAACTGCTGGCGGCGCTGGTCGCACTCGGCGCGCCTGCGATGGCCGATGATATGGCACCCGTGACGCAGGATACGCTGACCCTGACAGATGGCTATGCCTATGCCACATTGCCCAACCAGCCTGTCGCGGGCGGGTTCTTGACCATTGCCAACGGCGGCGAAGCCGATGACCATCTGGTAGCTGCGGCATCTGATATTGCGGGTGTGACGCAAATTCACGCCATGATGATGGATGGCGGTGTGATGGTGATGCGCGAACTGGCCGACGGTCTGCCGCTGCCTGCGGGCGAAACCGTGGTGCTGCAATCTGGCGGGCTGCATCTGATGTTTATGCAGTTGAACGGCCCGCTGGTTGCCGGCGAAACCGTGGCAGTCACGCTGCGTTTTGAAAATGCAGGCGAGGTTGCTATCGATCTGCCGATCCGCAAAAAAATGGCCGGGGGCATGGACCACAGCGCGACGGGAGGGCATTGAAATGGCTGCGACAACACAAACTAAAATGCGCACAGCCATCGCGATTGGCTGTCTTTTCGCGTCAGCCGCGCTGATCTGGTTCGCTTGGGTGAAACCGATGCTAGAGGACACGTCAGGCGTTGATTTCGGTCGGGGAGATTACATTCTGCAAGGGTCGGACGGGCAACCATTTACCCAACAGACATTGAAAAACGGGCCAACGGCGGTGTTTTTCGGGTTCACCCATTGCCCCGATGTCTGCCCGACAACGCTGGCCGATATTGCCCTTTGGCAAGATGAACTGGGGCCTGCGGCAGATAATCTGCAGGTTTATTTCGTCACCGTCGATCCCGAGCGCGATACGGTTGATTTGCTGGGGGATTATGTGGGTTGGGTCGATGGTGTCGTGGGCGTCAGCGGCAGTGTGGCGGAAATCGAAAAAGCCAAAAAGGCGTTTCGCATCTTTTCCCGCAAGGTGCCGCTGTCAGACGGCGGCTACTCCATGGACCACAGCGCCTATGTGATGCTGTTTGACAAACGCGGGGAATTCTTTGAACCCATCGGATACCAAGAGGATCTGAACCGCGTGATGGCGAAACTGAACCGGCTGTTAGGGGGCTAAGACATTGCGCCCCGCGCTCTCATGGGGCGCGGGCGCATTTTAATCCTGCTTTGGATGGTCGTCGTATTCATCATCCAGCAGAATGCGCGCCGCGTCGCCATCCAGATCTTCGTATTGGCTGTGCCGCAATGTCCACAAAAATCCGAACAAGGCGAGCCCGGCAAGAACCAGCGACACAGGCACAAGGATCACAAGAATATTCATGCCTGTTACCTTACACGAAGTGCATTGAGCAGAACAGTGATGGAAGATACCGACATTGCAATCGCCGCGCCCAATGGTGACGCAAAGCCCATCACGGCGATGGGGATCACGACCATGTTATATCCCGCAGAGATCGCGAAATTCTCGATCACCCGGCGGCGCGCGTTTTGTGCCGTGGAAATCGCTTCGGGCAGGGCGCTCAGGCTTTCACTGATCAGCACGATGTCCGATGCGGTGCGCGCAGCGTCAAGCGCGGTTGCCGGTGACATTGATGCCTCTGCCTGCGTCAGTGCGGCGGTATCGTTCAGCCCGTCACCAACCATCAGAACGCGCTGACCGCTGGCTTGCAGTGACTTGATGATATCCAGCTTTTCGTGGGGGTGGACAGCGGCGTGCCAATCGGCAATGCCCAGTGCGCGGGCTACCTTTTCCACGGCGTCATGATTGTCGCCCGACAAAAGCATGACCTTGCGTCCACTTTTGATCACTTGGGTGACGGCCTCTATGCTGCCCGGGCGCAGGGTTTCGGTCAGTTCCAGTGGGATCAGTGGATCATCGCCAATGGCCAGAACCGGAGAGGTTCCCCCCCCGATCCATGCGGCACTGCCCAGACGGACACGCACGCCGTTCCAACGGGCCGAAATCCCCTGACCGGGGTGTTCTGTCACATCGGACAGCGGCGCAGGCGTGACGGACCGCGCCATCGCGTCCCCCAAGGCCCGCGCGACCGGATGGTCAGAGACGTTGGTCAGCGCCTTGAGAACACTGCGCGCCTGATCGGACATGCCCGCCACATCAAAGGCTGCCTGACCTTTCGTCAATGTGCCGGTTTTGTCAAAGACAACCGTGTCAATCTCGGCCAGCCGTTCGATGGCCGTGCCGTCCTTGACCAACATGCCGTGGCGGAAAAATCGCCCCGTTGCGGCTGTCATGACCGCGGGCACGGCAAGGCCCAGCGCGCAGGGGCAGGTGATGATCAGCACCGAAATCGCGATGTTCATCGAACGCGGGATGTCGCCCGTCAGGATCATCCAGCCGGTAAACGTGCCCAGCGCCAGCAGATGCACCACAGGCGCGTAATTCTTGGCGGCGCGGTCGGCCAGTGCGGTATAGCGGTTGCGCGCGCCTTCCGCGGCCTCGACCAATGCGGCCATGCGGCGCAAGGTCGTGTCTTCGCCGACGGCACCGACGGTGATGGTCAGGGGGCTGGTCAGGTTGATTTCGCCCGCCGACAGCCTGTCACCGGGTGCCACAGCGACGGCGCGGCTTTCCCCGGTGATCAGCGACCGGTCAAGCGTGGATTCGCCCGTTGCAATCTGCCCGTCAACGGGGCAACGCATCCCGACGGGCACCGCGATCACATCGCCGACCGCCAGCGCGCTGACGCGCACGTCTTCGCGGTGGCCATCGACCAGCCGCGTGGCGCGTGGCGTTTCAAGCGCGGTCAGTTCCTGCGCGGCAGACCGCGCGGCGGCCCGCGTGCGGTGATCCAGATACCGGCCAGCCAATAAAAAGAACGTCAGCGCCAGCGCGGCATCGAAATACACATGGCCACTGCCAAGGGCTGTTTCATAGATCGACAGCGCTGCCGCAAGGATGATCGCCAGCGAAATCGGCACATCCATATTCACGCGCCAGACGCGCAGTGCGCTCCATGCTGACTGGAAAAAGACCTGCGCCGAAAACGCCAGCACAGGCACGGAAATGGCGGCTGAAATCCAGTGGAACATCTTGGCTGTGCTGTCGTTGGCGCCCGACCAGACGGCAACCGAAAACAGCATCACGTTCATCATCGCAAAACCCGCGACCGCCATCCGCACCAGCAAGGCATTGCCGCGCGGGTCTCTGTCGGCCGCGCCCAGCAGGTCGTTGTTCAACTCGCTTGCGGCAAATCCCACATTGGCCAGCGTTTCGATCAGGTCTGCGACTGGCACGCCAGGCGCGTCGATCGTCACACGTTTGCGGCTAAGGTTGACGCGGGCCGCGCGCACATCCGGCCTGTCATGCAGCGCCTGTTCGACCGCGCCGATACAGGCTGCGCAGTGGATGTCGGGCAGTGACAGAACGGTGCTGCCGGCCTCGGCCATATGCCGTTTGGCGGTGTCCAGCGCCAAGGGGGCGGCGCTACAAGCCGGGCAGGCGGACATCGCGCTGCTCATTGCATGACCTTGACAATCATGCGCTGCCGGAATGGGGTGCCATCGGCTGCTTGGGCAACCAACCGCAGGTTCCAGTTGCCCGACGCGGGGATAATGTTTGCGACGTAATCTTGTCCATCAAAGACAAGATCAAGCTGCTGGTCATCCGAAACATTCGTGGCACGCCCCAGAACCGCCGATTGGATATGGGCCTGCACGGGCAGGCCATCCTTGCGAATTTGCAGGCGCAGGGTGTCGCCGGTCATCAGTGCGGCGGCGTCCCAGTTCAAGGCCAGCTGCGCCTTGCGGTCGGCGTCAAAATTCTGGCTGGCGACATAGGAATTGCGCGTCTCCAACCCCGGAAAGGTCGCCACCGCCTGATAGGCCAGCGTCAAATTTACGCCGATGATCACGGAAAAGGCTGAAACTGTGATGATCAGGACGGTGCGCCCTGTCAGTGGTTTTTGGACCTTTGTTGTCATTGCGGAACCTTTCCGTTGAAAACTGAATCGCGGTATGCGCGACTTTCGCCAGCCGCATCTTCAACCCAGAACCGCAGGTCGGTGCGGTCGCGTGCGCTGGCGGGGTCTTGCGGGCGGGCTGATACATAAACCCGGATCTGCGTTGTGCTGTCAGGCGCAACCGAAATGATGTTACCATCGGCTCCTTCGACATCAATGTGCAGGATTTCTTCTGATGTCAGCGACATGCGGAAATTGCGTGTTTCACTGTCCATGTTACGCAGGCGCATGTTGTAAACATTGCGCACAGTGCCGTCAGACAGGGTGATATACGTCGGGTTGCGCACGGCCTCGACCGTCATGTCGATGTCAGACCGGATAAACAGCGCAAAAACCAGTCCTATACCGATCGCGGCCCATAGGACCGTGTAGATGATGGTGCGCAGACGGAACACATGCTGCCAGATCGGGCGTGGGAGGCTGCCTTCGCGTTCGCGTGGTTCATCCGCCAGCGCAAGATAGTCGATCAACCCGCGTGGCTTGCCGATCTTTTCCATTACGTCGTCGCAGGCGTCGATGCACAGTGCGCAGGTGATGCATTCCATTTGTTGGCCATCGCGAATGTCAATCCCCATGGGGCAGACGTTGACGCAGGCCATGCAGTCAATGCAGTCGCCGGTGGTGTTGTCATGTTTCTTGCCGCGCGGTTCGCCGCGCCATTCGCGGTAGCCGACTGTCAAGGTCTGTTCATCCATCATCGCGCCCTGGATACGGGGCCACGGACACATGTAAATACAGACCTGTTCGCGCATGAAACCACCAAAAATAAAGGTGGTTGCCGTCAGGATTGCGATGGTGGAATAGGCAATGAATGCGGCATCAAATGTGACAAGATTGCGCATCAACGTGGGGGCATCTGCGAAATAAAACACCCAAGCCCCGCCCGTGGCCACAGAAATCAGCAGCCAGACGGTCCATTTTGTCAGCCGCAGCCTCCATTTGCGCAGATCCCATTTCGATTGCCACAGGCGGACGCGCGCGTTGCGGTCGCCTTCTATCCAGCGTTCGACCAGAATAAACAGGTCTGTCCAGACGGTTTGCGGGCAGGTATATCCGCACCAGACACGCCCCAAGGCAGAGGTAAACAAGAAAAGCCCAAGGCCCGCCATGATCAGCAGTCCGGCCACGAAATAGAATTCATGCGGCCAGATTTCGATCCAGAAAAAATAGAACCGGCGGTTCGCCATGTCGATCAGCACTGCCTGATCGGGCAGCGATGGCCCCCGGTCCCAGCGGATCCATGGTGTCAGGTAATAGATACCCAGTGTGATTGCCATGATCCACCACTTGAGGCGGCGGAACGTGCCCGATACGCGCCGGGGAAAGATCGGCTCGCGTGATACGTAAAGCGGTTGGCTGTCTTGGGGGCTCATTGGCAATGTCCGGTTCTGTTCGCTGCTTGCTGAATAGTGGTTGCGCCTTGCGCTTCCCATGATCCAAATCAAGTCTAAAATTTGCCGCCCCCCTCCGCCAGTGCGAACAGATTGGAGGGGGGGGCTGCTGCTGCGGCATAGCCGCGCGGGCATCATCGGGGGCGTTTACTCCTCGCCGCCACCCAATTGGTGCACGTAAGCTGCGACGGCCTTGATTTCGGCTTCGCTCAAACGGTTTGACCACGGCGGCATGACCCCAAACCGGGAATTGGTCACTGTGTAGGTCAGCGTTTCGACACTGCCACCATAAAGCCAGATGGCATCCGTCAGGTTGGGCGCACCCATGTCGCGGTTGCCCTTACCGTCCTCGCCATGACAGGCGCTGCACTGTTCAAGAAAGATTTCAGAGCCGGCTTCTGCGGCAGCGGCGTCATGCCCTTGCCCCGACATGGCGCGCACATATTGCACAACGTCGTTGATTTCCGCAGGTTCAAGGATATCACCAAAGGCGGGCATCTGCGACCAAAGCGCATCTGGGTCAACATCGTTGCGGATCCCGTGGCGAATGGTTGTGGCGATTTGGTCAATCTTGCCCCCCCACAGCCAGTCATCGTCCAGCAGGTTGGGATAGCCTGTGGCCCCTGCGGCACCCGATCCGTGGCACTGCGAACAATAGGTGCGGAAAATGGCCCCACCACCTGCCACGGCGAAACGATGCAAATCATCATTTTCAGGCAGGGCGGCCAGTTCAATGTCTGTCAGCGCATTGATGAGTGGTGCATTGCGCGCTTCGACAACCGCAATCTGTTCGGCCACTTCGCCACGTGTTGAATACCCCAGCAGGCCCGATGTTGCCTTGGTGATACCCGGCCACGCCGGATAGGCGATGGTATAGCCGATGGCCCAGATGATACAAAGATACAATGTCCAAAGCCACCAACGCGGAAGCGGGTTGTTCAATTCCTCGATGCCGTCCCAGCTGTGGCCGGTGCTTTCGACACCTGTGATTTCGTCCTTTTTAGGGTCGCTCATGCTGCGTCCTCCGACTTGGTGTCGCTGTTGGCCTTACCGGCGCTGTCAGCGGATTTGTTATCGCGATTTATGGTTTCGTTGCGAAACGGGATCATGGCGGTGTTATCGTGCATCTTGCGGCTGCCGGGGCGCCACGCCCAGACGACGACGCCGATAAAAAACAACGTCATGGCCAGCAAGAACCAGCTGTCAGCCAGTTGGCGCAGGAATGTGTAGGTTTCCATCATGCCCCCTAGCGGCTAGCGTCTGGTGTGAAGGTCGAGAAATCGACAAGCGTGCCCAGCATCTGCAAATAGGCGATCAGCGCGTCCATTTCGGTCAGTTCGGGCTGGCCGTCGAAATTGCCGAAGACTGCGCCGGGGTAACGGGCTTCGACCGGGCCCCAGTCACCGTCAGGATCGGCCTGCGCCAGAAAATCGCTGCGCGCATTTTCGATCATTTCCTCGGTGTAAGGCACGCCAACGATGCTGTGGGTGCGCAGCAGATCCGCGACGTGTGCGCCGTTGATCGGCGTATTGGCCAGAAACGCATATTTCGGCATGATCGATTCCGGCACGACCGATTGCGGATCCATCAGGTGATCGACATGCCATGCGTCTGAATACCGCCCGCCCACACGGGCCAGATCCGGCCCGGTGCGTTTGGACCCCCATTGGAACGGGTGGTCATACTGCGATTCCGCGGCCAGCGAATAATGGCCATAGCGTTCCACCTCGTCGCGCATCGGGCGGATCATCTGGCTGTGGCAGACATAGCAGCCTTCGCGGATATAGATGTCGCGGCCTGTCAGCTCCAGCGGGGTATAAGGGCGCATGCCCTCGACATTCTCGATGGTGTTTTCCAGCCAGAACAATGGCGCGATTTCAACGATCCCGCCGACGCTGACCACCGCGAAAGAGGCGGCAAACAGCAAGGTTGGGCTGCGTTCTAGGATCTGGTGTTTTTGAATGAATGACATTTTTCTTGGTCCTTATTCCGCAGGGATGCCGACGCGTGCAGTGACTTTTTCACCACCACGGATCGTCATCCACATATTCCACACCATGATCAGACCACCCGCGAGGTAGAGCACCCCACCCAGGGCCCGCACCACATACATCGGGAACTTGGCGCTGACGGTGTCGGCAAAGCTGTTGACAAGGAATCCCTGGGCGTCAACTTCGCGCCACATCAGGCCTTCCATGATACCGCTGACCCACATCGAGGAAGCGTAAAGCACGATGCCGATCGTGGCCAACCAGAAGTGCCAGTTGATCGCAGACATCGAATACATCTGCGCACGGCCCCACAGGCGCGGCGTCAGGAAGTAAAGCGCGCCAAAGGTGATCATGCCGTTCCAGCCAAGCGCGCCGGAATGCACGTGCCCGATTGTCCAGTCTGTATAGTGCGACAGGCTATTGACCGCGCGGATCGACATCATCGGACCCTCAAACGTGGACATGCCGTAGAAGGCAAGGCTGACCACCATCATCCGGATGATCGGATCGGTGCGCAGCTTGTCCCATGCGCCTTGCAGCGTCATCAGGCCGTTGATCATGCCGCCCCAGCTGGGCATCCACAGGATGATCGAAAACACCATGCCCAGGGTCGAAGCCCAGTCAGGCAGCGCGGTGTAATGCAAATGGTGCGGACCGGCCCAGATATACAGAAAGGTCAGCGCCCAGAAGTGAACGATCGACAGCTTGTAGCTATAGACAGGGCGCCCGGCCTGTTTGGGCACAAAGTAATACATCATCCCAAGGAAACCGGCCGTCAGAAAGAAACCAACCGCGTTATGGCCATACCACCACTGGGTCATCGCATCCTGCACGCCCGAAAACAGCTGCACCGATTTGCTGCCCCAGATCGACACCGGCACGGCAAGGTTGTTGACGATATGCAGCATCGCGATGGTGATGATGAAACTTAGCAAGAACCAGTTGGCCACATAGATGTGGCGTTCCTTGCGGGTGAAAATCGTGCCCAGAAAGACCGCAAGGAATGCGACCCAGACAATCGTTAGCCAGATATCCACATACCATTCCGGCTCTGCGTATTCCTTGGATTGGGTGACGCCCAACAGATAGCCCGTCGCGGCCAGCACGATGAACAACTGATAGCCCCAGAACACAAACCAGGCAAGGTTACCGCCCCAAAGCCGGACACCGGATGTCCGCTGCACGATGTAAAACGACGACATGATCAGCGCATTGCCACCAAATGCGAAAATCACCGCCGAGGTATGCAGCGGCCGCAGGCGGCCAAAGTTGGCATATGGCTGTGCCCATTCAAGGTTCAGCACAGGAAATGCCAACTGGAAGGCAATATAGACACCAACCGTAAAGCCGACGACCCCCCAAAACCCCGTTGCAATGACGCCGGCCCGTATGACTCCATCCATATAGCCATTTTGATCAACAATTGGTTTTGGTTCATCGGTGCTGCGCAGCACCCATATGAATAAGCCAAAACCAAGGGCCATAATCAGAAGTGCATGCACCTGATAGGCTAGGTCTCGGGCAAAATTGGCGGCAAGTGCAGCAAAAAGGGTCACAACCCCCAATGCTGCAAGCTTTAAGTAATCGTTCATGATCTGGGTCTCTTTCACCAAGGCACACCAAAAGGTGCGGCTTTACACTATCGCGGCCATCTCTGGGCTTTCAGTGTGGCAAGTGCTTTGATCTGGGTCAACTTCGGAAAATCTGTCGCAGTTTGCGCTGCATCAAAGCGCGCGACCCGTGTGATTTGCAGATTGGGCAAAGCAACATCACAGGAAACACCAGATGCAGTATCAGGCGATTGCAACAATTTTGCACCAGCGTGATCTTGAAAACAGCGCATTGAACGTTGCGATAGAAGCCGCGCGCCGGTGGGGGGCGCATCTTCATATTTTATGCCTTGGTGTCCATCAGGCCGATTCCGTGTTCTATCATGTCGGCGCATCAGCCCTTTCTGTGCAGGAAAATATCAAGGTTGCGCAAGAAGACGCAATCGCGCTTGAGGCACAGGTGCGCGACCGGCTTGCACAGGAAGATATCGCCTGGGACGTGCAGGCCGGGACTGTCATATTTAACGGGCTGGATGCATTTTTGGCCGATCACATGCGATTTCATGATCTGGTGATTTTACCATCGCCGTATCGGGAAGGGGCCCAGCGCATAGATGTGACCATCTTTGAAGCCTGCACATTTGGCGCGGATATGCCTGTTCTTATTGTGCCGAAAACACCGGTAAGCCTTGATATCAAGAAGGTCCAGCTGGGATGGGATGACGGACGGGAGGCGATGGCAGCAAGTCTTGCAGCCCTGCCATTACTCCAGGTTGCAAAACACGCCGAAATCGTTTTGATCGACCCGCCGCGTCATAGCGCCGACCGGTCAGATCCGGGCGGCAGGCTGGCGCAGCATCTGGCCCGCCATGGGGTCAAGCCCGAGATTTTCATCTTGTCAAAGACCCATGAAAGCATTGCCGCGCAATTGCTCCGCCGGGCGCATGAACGCGATATCGACATGATCGTGATGGGGGCTTATGGACATTCCCGCCTGCGCGAAGCAGTCATGGGCGGCCCGACCCGCAACATGCTTCAGATCGCAGATGTGCCGCTGCTGATGGCCCGATAATTCGGTGTATCAGTATCCAGCTACATCGCGCAGGGCGGTAATATCAGGGATCGTGACACCGCGTTTGCCTTCAAGGCGGATCAACTCGTCTTTCTTGAGCGCAGAAAACTGACGGCTGACCGTTTCAATCGTCAGGCCAAGGTAATCGGACATCGCTTCGCGGGTTAAAGGCAAAATAATGTGCCGTTCATTTTGGTGCCGTGTCAAGGTTGGGTGTGTCAGCCGTTTTTCGATCATGATGATAAAGGTCGCAATCTTTTCGCGCGCAGTCTTGCGGCCCAGCAACAGCATCCAGTCGCGTGCGGCATCCAGTTCATCCAGCGCCATTTCCAAAAGGCGCTGAGAGACATGCGGCGTTGTGCGCAAAAGTTCCTCGAACTTGGGTTTTTGGAAACAGCACAGCGTCACATCCGTCACGGCCGTCACATCATAAGGGGCGAGTTCACGGCCGGGCCGACCGATAAAATCCGACGGCAGCAGCAACCCAACGGTTTGTTTGCGTCCGTCTTCCAGCATTTGTTCCAGCGTTGCTGTGCCCGTGACAAGTGACCCCACAAAAGGCATCTGATCACCGGCGAAAATGATGGGCTGGCCCGCATCGTAATTGCGATAGGTCTTGATCTGGTCAAGCGTCGCCAATTCGTTAGGTTCGCAGCTTGCACAGACCGCCCGATGCCGAATCGGGCAGGAATCGCAGGATTTTTCTTTGCTGAAATTTTTTTCCATAGGATTGAATTACCACGCTGAATGCGACGATGAAAGACGCCGTTGCGATCTTGGAAATCTGTTGCACGCAAGAGCCAGAAGTCAGGATAAAGCGCCAGCGGTGGTCCAAATCACGATTTCCGGTAGCGTTTCATCCAGTAACGCCTGAAAGGCACGGGCGATTGTCAGGGGGTTATCAGTGCTGACGGCGATAGACTGTGCAAATCGCTGTGTTCTGATGACGCGTTGGTCGCGGTCGCGCAGCAATGTGCAGGTGCAGGCAAAAACGGCGCGGAACCCGACGGTCTCGTCCACTTCGACATCAAAGCGGTCAATCCGCGACAGCAACACGACATCCGGGACAGGCCCGGCATTTGGTATGCCGACGAATCCGATCTGGCCCGTGGATGACAGCGACTGCACCAAAAGGGTTTGAAACAGGCGCGGCAGATCATCCGACCAGCGCGCGTCGGGCAGGTAGGCGATGGTCTGCGGCTCAGGCCGGATCAGTATCCGGTCGGTGTCAAGGGCCGCAGCGGCGGATGGGTCGGCAACCAGAAGGTTGCGCCGGTCGACGGCACCTTGTTGGGTCAGGTTGACCGCGCGCAGGTCAAAGGTATCGCGCGGCTCTGCTGCGGCATTCAGGCGGGCGATTGCGCTGCACCCGGGCAGGGCCAGCGCACCAAGAATGGCAAAGCGGCGCGTGATGTTCATGCTGTGCATGCGTTATCTCCTGTAATCTGGAACGCGATCTTGCAGCAAAAAGCCTGCCGGATCGCGTGAAACCTGCCGCACCAGCGCGTTAATTGACCGGATCACGGCCCGCGCTTCGCCCCCCAGCTGGCCAAAGTCGCGAAAACCGGGGCTGGCTGATGATACCGCGCTGCGGATCTCGGCAACGGTGGCGCGCACATCGGTGACGATACCGGGGATTGCATCCGTGACGCTGGCTGTGGCTTGCGCCAATTCGGCAAGGGCGGCGCGCGTATCCGCCAAGACTGGCCCTAGGTCGGTTGTCATGATCTGATCGGCGTTGCCAAAAGCCGCATCCATGCTGGCAAGGGCCTTGTCTGCGGTATCCAGTGTTTCCTGCAAGGCACCTGAAAGCGGCGCAAGGTCATCCTGGAAGAACCGGTCAACTGTCGCAAAGGCATCGCCAGCGTTCCGGATCGCGGGGTTCAACGCCGCGATGGCCGCGTCGGCCTCTTCGAATGTGCGGTTGATTGTGGCCAGCGTTTCGTCTGCAGTTTCCAACGTTGACTGGGCGGCAACGCCGATTTCGGCAAGACGTTCGGTAAAAATGGTGATCTGGGCTGTCGCAACGCCAATGGTTGTCGTGATCTCGGAAAAATCGGTCAATGCGGCTTCAAAAGCGGCGGTCGCCCCCACAACATTGTGCAAGATAGTGCGCACATAATCTTGATTGTCGGGGCCGGTCAGGTTGCGCAGTTGGGTCATCACATCTGCCGCATCACTAATGATGTCCGGCGCGCTTTTCATAAGCCGTTGCAGCGATGAGGGCCGCGACCGGATCAGGGCAGGTTCGTCGGGCGCAGAGGTCAGCAAGGGCGCGCCGGGGGCGCCGCCGGTCAAGGTAATATAGGCTACACCTGTCACACCCTGTGAATCCACCTGCGCCACCGTATCAACGTTGATAGGGGTCTTGGCATCAACTTCGACCCCGACATAAACCAGCCGCGGATCATTTTCCGAAATACGGATACTGACCACACGCCCGACGTTCACACCGTTGAAAAACACGTCAGCCGATTGGTTCAGGCCGGTCACGTCTTCAAACAGAATGCCATAGCGCATGTATTGACGGTCAATCTGCACGCTGGCCAACCAGATGAAAAACCCTAACCCGCCCAGAATGCCAAGGATCGTGAAAAGCCCGACCAGAACGAAATGCGCACGTGTTTCCATCAGGCAATATCCTTTTGCGCCAGCGCGGCCCGGGCGCGCGGCCCCTTGAAATAGGCCGCCACCCAAGGGTGGTCGACCTCTTGCATCTCGGCCATGGTGCCGGTTGCAATAACGCGCTTTTCGGCGATCACGGCAATGCGGTCACAGATCGCGTGCAGGCTGTCAAGGTCATGGGTCACCAGAAAGACAGTCAAGCCAAGTGTTGCGCGCAGTTGTGCAATAAGTTTGTCAAAAGCGGCCGCGCCGATCGGGTCCAGTCCTGCGGTTGGTTCATCCAGAAACACGATTTCGGGGTCAAGAGCGATGGCGCGCGCAAATCCCGCGCGTTTACGCATCCCGCCTGACAGTTCAGCGGGCAGTTTATCAAAGGCGTCTTCATGCAAGCCGACCATGCGGATCTTGATGCGGGCAAGGGCTGTACGGGTTTCGGCGCGCAGATCCAACTGTTCGCGCATCGGGGCTTCGACGTTTTGTTGCACATTCAGCGATGAAAACAGCGCGCCGTCCTGAAACATGACCCCCCAGCGTTTGCGCAATTCACGATAGTCGTGGTCGGATGTGTCGCGCACACTTTGTCCGAAAACGGTGATCTGGCCACTGGCGGGTTTCAAAAGTCCCACAATGGATTGCAGCAAGACCGACTTGCCCGTGCCAGACCCGCCCACGACGCCGATGATTTCGCCACGCATCACGTCCAGATCCAGCCCGTCGTGGACAGTATGAGTGCCAAATCGGGTGACCAGCCCACGCACGCGAATAATCGGATCTTGGGGCATTATACTCCTACAATCGCAAAAAAGATCGAAAACAGCGCGTCCGCCGTGATCACCAGAAAGATCGACAACACCACCGACAATGACGTCAACCGGCCCAAAGATTCTGCATTACCTTCGACTTGCATCCCTTGGTAGCAACCGATGATGCCGATGATCAGCGCAAAGAACGGCGCCTTGATCATGCCCACACCAAAATGCCAGACATCGGTATTGGTGGCAAACCTGATCTGGAATACCCCCGGCGATACCCCCAGTTCGATCCATGACATCAACGCGCCACCAAAAAGACCCGCCGCATTTGCAATGACCCCCAGCACCGGCAGCATGAAGATCAGCGCCAAGGTGCGCGGCACCACAAGAATTGTCACTGGATCAAGCCCCAGCGTGCGCATCGCGTCGATTTCCTCGCGCATTTTCATTGATCCGATGGCGGCGGTAAACGCCGAACCAGACCGGCCCGCCACAATGATCGCAGTCAAAAGAATGCCCAATTCGCGCAGGATCGAAATGGCGATAAGATCAACGACAAAAACCTCGGCCCCGAATTGGCGCAGCTGTGCAGCCCCCTGAAACGCCAAAACGACGCCGATCAGGAACGCCATCAGTGATACGATGGGCACCGCACTCAACCCGACCTGCTGCATGTGGTAAAACATCGCCGTCCAGCGCACCTGCCTGGGGTGCAGTGCCAGATAGGCGATGGTGCTGACGACTTGCCCCAGAAACCCGGTAATGGCGATGGCCTGTCCGAAACTGTGCGCCGTGCGCCGCCCAAAGGTGTCCAGCAGTTCGGCGATGGTCCGGCGTGGGGCGGCGGGGGCGCCGTCATCTGGCATATTGTCGCGGATCGTGGCCAGCAATTCAGCCTGAAGATCGGTTGCCCCGGCCAGCGTTGCCTTGCGCCCTTGCGGTGACAGCGCGCGGTCCAGTTCCACGACGGCCCATGCACCTGCCGTGTCGAATCTGCCCACCGCATCAAGGTTGATCGTCGTTGCACCGCTTTGCGCCGCCGCTGCCCATGACAGGCTTTCGATGGTGCTGATCACAAGATCACCGCGCAGGGTGACGGTGCCTGCGTCAATCGTCATGCGAGGCGGTTGCGTCACCTGCAATGCACCGTCGCCCGGGGCGGCCTGTATGGCGCGTCATCGCGCGCACTTGGGGTGATGACCATGCTAGACGCCTTCGGGAAAGGTATGTTGATCAACCCAAGTAAAGCGCGCGACATCATCGGTCCTGTGCATGCAAAGGATGGCAAGATATCCCAGCGCATGGGCGGGTTCCAAGGATGTGATGCCCATATGTCAGCGTATCTTGCAGGTCGAAATGCCAAGAATCCGATACAGCGGACAGAATTTGAACAGCGATGTCAGCACAAGCACCGCGCCAATGATCATCAGCGCATATGCACCAAATGTGCTGGTGCCCAGACCCATGAAATTTATCAATGGCGCAACGATCATCGCAAGACCCACAATCAGCCGGATCAGCCGGTCTGAACTTCCTACATTTACGGTCATCATAATCTCCTGTCGGCTATAGGTTTGATCGGCAACTTT
>NZ_JACUUJ010000034.1 GCF_014859355.1 Yoonia sp.
TTGCTGCGATGAAGCTGCCGATCAAGACACGGACCGTGGTTCGCGAAGACTGGTAGGTCGGGGTTAACCCCGACATACGCAAAATAAAAAATGCCCCCGTTGAGAAATCAGCGGGGGTTTATTTATCGCTGCCTTTTTCGCGCAACTCTGAATCGTAGGCGCGCCGTGCAACGGGTGCCATGGTTGCGTATGTGATTTTGTGTGTGCTGCAATATCCAGATTCAAGCCATTCGGCGAGTGTCTTTTGACCCTTGCTCGCATTGCATCCTCTGCAACATAAGGCAATGTTTTCGAAGGTTATAATTGAAGCATCATTTATGATATGTTCCCAGCTTGGGTGTGATCGTGGTGATCCAAGTTTACCACTGAATTCGGTGCGGCAATAAATACAGTTTAAGTCACGACGCCGAATTTGGCATTCAATATCCTTGGGAATAGCCCAACGGTTAGTCACTTAAGAAATCTCCTTGAAATTACTTTTCGATAAAAACAAGTATAATCGGCGCCTTACCCCCAACTATAATTAAAACTGACCGAAATCCGTTCGTCTTCTTCGGCCATGTTCATCGGCACCTCGTGGCGCAGCCAGCTTTCCCATAGCAGCACATCACCGACTTCTGGTTTCACATAGATGAACGTCCGCAATTCCTCGCGTGCATCTTTAACGCGGGTAGGGGCGGCCATCATCATGGGCAGGCGCGGGTCTTCCAGTTTGAGCGCGCTGGCGCCTTCGGGCATGGCGACATAGGTGGTGCCGCTGATCACCGAATGGGGGTGGATGTGGCTGGTGTGGATCCCGCCGGGGGGCAGGATGTTGATCCAGATATCTTCCAGTTTCAGGGCCTTGTCGCCCAGATCGAATTGCAAATCCTTGGCAAATTCGGCGATATGGGCATCAAGGACGCGGACCAGATCGGCAAAGATCGGAAACCGCCACGGCAGGTCGGTCAGCGACGCATAAGACGTATAGCCAGGATAGCCCTGCGTCTCGCACCAGTCTTGCCCGGCTTCATCATCGTCAGCGATCACAAGGCAGGATTTTTCCAGCTCAGTGGGGTCGATCGGGCCATGCGCCGAAAGCGGGGCGTGGTAAAGGCGGGTCGCGAAAAGGGATTTGATATTTGTCATAACCCTTTCATATCCGGCCCGACGATGGACGTATAGAGCAGATGCTAACGCTGTTTCGGCCGGGCCAAGTGAATAAAGCAACACTTTATCGCAAAGGGGTTGCGTTGTGGGGCAGGGGGGGCTAAACGGCGCACTTCTACACCCACTCCACCGGGAATCGGGTCACGCCTTTGTGCGGCCTGCCGGTGATGTTGACAAAGGAAAATGGCATGAACGCCAAGGAACTGCGGGAAAAAACGCCCGACCAGCTTCGTGATGAACTGGTGAACCTGAAAAAAGAAGCCTTTAACCTGCGTTTTCAGCAGGCCACTGGCCAGCTTGAAAACACTGCCGCCATGCGCGCCGCCCGCCGGAACGCCGCAAAGGTGAAAACAATTCTGAACGAAAAAGCAGCAGCCGCTGCGTCGGACGCTACGTCCGTCACCAAAGAAGTGGAGGCTTGATCCATGCCTAAGCGTATCCTGCAAGGGGTTGTGACAAGCAACCAGAACGCCCAGACTGTCACAGTTTCGGTCGAGCGTCGTTTCAAGCACCCGCTGCTTCAGAAAACCGTGCGTAAGTCCAAGAAATACCGCGCACATGACGAAAACAACACGTTCAACGTTGGTGATCAGGTCCGTATTCAGGAATGTGCACCAAAGTCGAAAACCAAACGCTGGGAAGTGATCGCCTCTTAGGGCGCGCGCAACCTGATCAACGAAACCCTGGGGCTCCGGTCGGAAATCGGAAATTCCCCAAAGGTCGGAAGGAAACCAAATGATCCAGATGCAGACCAATCTGGATGTTGCTGACAACAGCGGCGCACGCCGTGTTCAGTGCATCAAGGTTCTGGGTGGCTCTCATCGTCGTTACGCGAGTGTCGGTGACATTATCGTCGTATCGGTGAAAGAGGCTATTCCACGTGGTCGCGTAAAGAAAGGTGACGTCCGCAAGGCCGTCGTCGTGCGCACCGCCAAAGAAGTATTTCGTGAAGATGGCACGGCGATCCGTTTTGATCGCAACGCTGCCGTGATCCTGAACAACAACAACGAACCCGTTGGGACCCGTATTTTCGGGCCTGTTGTGCGTGAACTGCGCGCCAAGAACTTCATGAAAATCATCTCGCTTGCTCCGGAGGTGCTGTAATCATGGCTGCAAAACTCCGCAAAGGTGACAAGGTCATCGTGATGGCTGGCAAGGACAAGGGCAAGACCGGGGAAATTTCATCGGTTGATCCAAAGTCGGGCAAGGCCATCGTGAACGGCTTGAACATCGCGATCCGTCACGAAAAGCAATCCCAGTCCAGTCAGGGTGGCCGCACGCCAAAGGCGATGCCGATCGACCTGTCGAACCTGGCCATCGTTGATGCAAACGGCAAGGCAACCCGCGTCGGCTTTCGTATGGATGGCGACAACAAGGTGCGTTTCGCCAAGACAACAGGGGATGCAATCTGATGCTTGACGCTGCAAACTATACCCCCCGCCTGAAGGCCGCTTACACGGACAGCATTCGCGCTGCCCTGAAAGAGGAATTTGGCTATAAGAACGAGATGCAGATCCCGAAGCTGGACAAGATTGTCTTGAACATCGGCTGCGGCGCAGAAGCTGTTCGTGACAGCAAAAAAGCCAAATCCGCCCAAGAAGACCTGTCGACAATTGCAGGTCAGAAGGCTGTCACCACGAAAGCCAAGAAATCCATTGCGGGTTTCCGGGTCCGTGAAGACATGCCATTGGGTGCAAAGGTGACGCTGCGCGGCGACCGGATGTATGAATTCCTGGATCGTCTGATCACTGTCGCCATGCCACGTATCCGCGACTTTCGCGGCGTGTCCGGCAAATCCTTTGATGGTCGCGGCAACTATGCCACAGGCCTGAAGGAACACCTGGTGTTCCCCGAAATCAATTTTGATAAAATTGATGAAAACTGGGGCATGGACATCGTTATCTGCACCACAGCGAAGACCGACGCTGAAGCAAAGGCACTGTTGAAAGCGTTCAACATGCCTTTCAACAGCTAAGCGTCAGGGAGAGAGAGATATGGCTAAGAAATCCATGATCGAGCGCGAAAAGAAGCGCGAAAAGCTGGTGGCACAGTACGCTGAAAAGCGCGCCGCGCTAAAAGCGATCATCAACGACCAGGAAAAACCTGTGGAAGAGCGCTTTAAAGCGACTTTGAAACTGGCTGAACTGCCGCGCAATTCGTCCGCGACACGCCTGCACAACCGTTGCCAGCTCACCGGGCGTCCACACGCCTATTATCGCAAACTCAAGATCAGCCGGATCGCGCTGCGGGACCTTGGTTCCAATGGCGAAATCCCCGGTATGGTCAAGTCGAGCTGGTAAGGAGCATATGATATGAACGATCCTATCGGTGATATGCTGACACGTATTCGCAACGGCCAGATGCGTGGCAAGGCGTCGGTGGAAACACCTGCATCCAAGTTGCGCGCATGGGTGTTGGATGTGCTGGCTGACGAAGGCTACATTCGCGGTTATGAAAAGAAGGACGGCAAAGACGGCCACCCTGCTTTCAAGATCGAACTGAAGTATTACGAGGGCGCACCTGTCATTCGCGAAGTGAAACGGGTCTCGAAACCCGGTCGTCGCGTCTATATGGCCGCCAATGACCTCCCATCTGTCCGTCAGGGCTTGGGTGTGTCGATTGTCTCCACCCCGAAGGGTGTGATGTCGGATGCAAACGCACGGAACGCCAATGTTGGTGGTGAAGTGCTCTGCACTGTATTCTAAGGGGAAATCATGTCTCGTATTGGGAAAAAACCGGTTGAACTGCCCGCTGGCGTTACGGCCAGCGTGTCCGGCCAGACCGTTGAAGTGAAAGGCCCCAAGGGGACCCGGACCTTTAAAGCTACCGACGATGTGAACATCTCGGTTGACGGCAATGTCGTCACCATCACGCCACGCGGCAAATCCAAGCGCGCGCGCCAGCAGTGGGGCATGAGCCGCACGATGGTCGCAAACCTGGCCACGGGCGTTTCCGAAGGGTTCAAGAAAGAGCTTGAGCTGTCGGGTGTTGGTTATCGTGCGCAGATGCAGGGCGGCACTCTCAAGCTGTCGCTGGGTTATAGCCACGATGTGAATTTCGAAGTGCCAGAGGGTGTGACCGTCACATCGCCGAAGCAGACGGAAATCACTGTGGAAGGTATCGACGAGCAACTTGTGGGTCAGGTCGCGGCAAACATTCGGGAATGGCGCAAGCCCGAGCCGTATAAAGGCAAGGGTATCAAGTACAAAGGCGAATATATCTTCCGCAAAGAAGGTAAGAAGAAGTAAGGAACGCAAAAATGGCAAACAGCAAGAGACAACTGTTTCTGAAGCGCCGCATGCGCGTTCGGAACAAACTTCGCTCTGTGACGGCAAACCAAGGGCGCGTGCGCCTGTCGGTTCACCGTTCCAACAAGAACATCAGCGCCCAGCTGATCGACGACGTAAACGGAGTGACGCTCGCATCCGCTTCGTCGCTGGAAAAAGATCTGGGCGTGGTTGGCAAGAACAACATCGAAGCCGCGGCAAAGGTGGGGGCTGCAATTGCAGAACGCGCCAAGTCGGCTGGCGTCGAGGTTGCGTATTTCGACCGTGGTGGTTTCCTCTTTCACGGCAAGATCAAGGCTTTGGCCGAGGCTGCACGCGAAGGTGGCTTGAAAATATAAGGAGGGATGGGTGCAAGCACCCATCCTAACTCGCACCTGTAGGATGGGTGCTTGCACCCATTCTCGATGATCGCGGTTCGGCATCAGCCCCGGATACGGCGATTGGACAACGCCTTAGGGCACAAGTTATAAAGGACGCCATCCATGGCAGAACGTGAAAATCGCGGCCCACGCCGCAACCGTGAAGAACAGGCTCCCGAATTCGCTGACCGTCTGGTCGCGATCAACCGGGTGTCAAAGACCGTCAAGGGTGGTAAGCGCTTTGGCTTTGCAGCACTTGTCGTTGTCGGAGATCAGAAGGGCCGCGTCGGCTTTGGCAAAGGTAAGGCCAAAGAAGTCCCCGAGGCGATCCGCAAGGCCACC
Source organism: Yoonia sp. (assembly GCF_014859355.1). GTDB lineage: Bacteria > Pseudomonadota > Alphaproteobacteria > Rhodobacterales > Rhodobacteraceae > Yoonia. The sequence continues at coordinate 5,138 of NZ_JACUUJ010000034.1, forward strand.
GAACAAGCCAAGCGCCAGATGATCCGCGTTGCCCTGCGTGACGGTCGGACCCTGCACCACGATATCGAAGGCCGCCATGGCGCGGGCCGCGTCGTGATGCGCACAGCCCCTGCCGGGACCGGGATCATCGCCGGTGGTCCAATGCGCGCCGTGTTCGAAATGCTTGGCGTGCAGGATGTGGTTTCCAAATCCATCGGTTCGCAGAACCCTTACAACATGATCCGCGCCACCATGAACGGCCTGCAAAAAGAGCAGTCACCGCGCAATGTGGCCCAGCGTCGGGGCAAAAAGGTTTCCGACATCCTGCCCAAGCGGGATGAGGCCCCTGCCCAAGTCACCGAGGAGGCTTAAACCATGGCAAAAACGATCGTCGTCAAGCAGATCGGTTCCCCGATCCGCCGCCCCGAAAAACAGCGCGCCACGCTGATTGGTCTGGGGCTGAACAAAATGCACCGCACACGCGAGCTGGAAGATACACCTTCTGTGCGCGGTATGGTCAACAGCATTCCCCACCTCGTCGAGATCATCGAAGAGCGCGGGTAAGCCTAAGGTATGGTGGATCACGATCCACCTTACATGATTTAAAACGCCCTCGGGAAACCGGGGGCGTTTTACATTTTTCGCATTACCCCGCCTTGAATCGCCTGCTGCTGCTCACTGTTTCATGCAAAGCGTGTTGCTTTCTTGACCTGCCCCCATACCCCGTCTATACGCCACCGGTCGGCATGTATTTGCACCGACTCAGACAGAAACGCCGTGTTTGGCCGCTCCCGTCGCTGGGGGCCAGTTCCGGCAAAAGGAGAAGCGACATGAAACTGAATGAACTTTCCGACAATCCAGGCGCCACCAAAGGCAAAAAACGCGTAGGCCGTGGTCCAGGATCCGGCAAAGGCAAGACCGGTGGCCGTGGTATCAAAGGGCAGAAATCGCGCTCGGGCGTGGCGATCAAAGGTTATGAAGGCGGGCAGATGCCGCTTTACCAGCGCCTTCCAAAGCGTGGTTTCAACAACATCAACCGTAAGACATTCGCCGTTGTGAACCTGGGCCTGATCCAGAAATTCATTGACGAAGGCAAGATCGACGCCAAGGCCGACATTACCGAAGACGCGCTAATCGCATCCGGTTTGGTGCGCCGCAAGAAAGACGGTATTCGTGTGCTGGCCAAGGGCGATTTCACGGCCAAGGCCAACATCACGGTTACAGGTGCATCCAAGGGCGCGGTAGAGGCGGTGGCCAAAGCTGGCGGCGCACTGAACGTCACATCCCCGGCAGTGGCAGAGTAAGACCTTGTGAGCGGCGCAACCGTCGCTTACAACCACACTCAAGTTTTCCCAAACGCCGCTGACCGGGGAACCGCTCGGCGGCGTTTTTTATAAAAAGAGACCCTTATGGCTTCTGCAGCAGAGCAAATGGCAGCCAACGTCAGTTGGAGCGCCTTCGGCAAAGCAACTGAATTGCGCCAGCGCATTCTATTTACGATCGGTCTTCTGATGATTTATCGTCTGGGGACGTTCATTCCGGTGCCCGGCATTGATGGTGTTGCTTTGCAGCAGTTCATGGATGAAGCCGCCTCTGGTATTGGCGGCATCCTGTCGATGTTCACTGGTGGCGCGCTGTCGCGGATGGCGATTTTCACGCTGGGGATCATGCCGTATATTTCGGCGTCGATTGTGATGCAGTTGCTAGGCGCCATGTGGGAGCCGCTGAAAAACCTCAAGAAAGAGGGTGAAGCCGGGCGACGCAAACTGAACCAATACACCCGTTACGGGACTGTGGTGCTGGCTACGGCGCAGGCTTACGGCCTTGCTGTGAGCCTGGAGGCCGGTGGCCTGGCATCTGATCCGGGTTTCTTTTTCCGCGCATCCTGCGTGATCACGATTGTCGGCGGCACCATGTTCCTGATGTGGCTGGGCGAGCAGATCACTGCGCGCGGCATCGGTAACGGGATTTCATTGATCATCTTTGTCGGGATTATTGCTGAAATTCCTGCCGCGATGGCGCAATTCCTTTCCCAAGGACGGTCTGGCGCGATCAGCCCGCTGGTGATCGTCGGTATCTTGCTGATGGTAGCGGCCGTGCTGACTTTCGTTGTGTTCATGGAACGCAGTCTGCGCAAGATTCACATTCAATATCCGCGTCAGCAGCGTGGTATGAAGATCTATGACGGTTCCAGCAGCCACTTGCCAATCAAGGTAAACCCGGCGGGTGTGATACCTGCCATCTTTGCCTCGGCCTTGTTGTTGCTGCCGACAACCATCAGCACCTTCAGCGGCGGCACATCTGGCCCCTTCATGTCTACGGTCTTGGCTTTGTTTGGTCCCGGCCAACCGCTTTACCTTATCTTCTTTGGCGGCATGATCGTCTTTTTCACATATTTTTATACCCGTGAAGTCGCCTTCAAGACCGAAGATGTGGCCGAGAACCTGAAAAATCAGAACGGTTTCGTCCCAGGGATCCGCCCCGGTAAGAAAACCCAGGAATACCTTGACTATGTTGTCACGCGTATTCTGGTGCTCGGGTCTGGCTATCTAGCGCTGGTTGCTCTTTTGCCGGAAATTATCCGAGCTGAACTGTCCATTCCGTTCTACTTTGGCGGGACATCCGTGCTGATCATCGTATCTGTCGGGATGGACACGATCCAACAGATCCAATCGCATTTGGTTGCGCACCAGTATGAAGGTTTGATCGAAAAGTCGCAGCTGCGCGGAAAGCGGAGCGGAGCAAAACGCAAAGGACCGTCGCGTCGATGAATATCATACTTTTGGGACCGCCAGGTGCGGGCAAAGGAACACAGGCACGCAAGCTGGTGGAAGAACGCGACATGGTGCAACTAAGCACCGGAGACATGTTGCGCGCGGCACGGACCAGTGGCACTGAAATGGGCAAACGCGTTGCCGCTGTTATGGATCGCGGCGAACTGGTCACCGATGAAATTGTGATCGGCCTGATCCGCGAACAGCTGGAAAGCAACGGCTCTGCTGGCGGTTATATCTTTGACGGTTTCCCCCGGACACTGGCGCAGGCTGATGCTTTGGGAGAGCTTTTGCGCGATATGGGTGAAAACCTTGACCATGTGATCGAAATGCAGGTCGATGACCAAGCGCTCGTTGCGCGGATTACGGCGCGTTCGACCTGTGGCAGCTGTGGCGAGGTTTTTAACGACATCACCAAGCCAATTCCTGCTGACGGTAAATGCAGCAAATGTGGCGGCTCTGATTTCCAGCGCCGCGCTGATGACAACGAGGAAAGCCTGCGCACCCGTCTGTTGGCCTATTACAAGCAGACCAGCCCGCTTATCGGATATTATCACGCCAAGGGTGATCTGGTGTCGGTCGATGGCTTGGGCGGCATGGACGAGGTTGCTGACAGTATCGCCAAAGCTTTGGCCTGAAACGCGGCATTTCCAGCAATTTGAAACGCTGCAAAGGATTTTCAAGAAAATCCTTTGCAAACCTCAGCTGCGCTTGACCATTGTGTCAATGCCCCCTAAACAACGCCATCCCGAAAGGGAATCGCTGTTGGTTGCGGGGTCGCACCTCGAAATGACAGAATACCTCTAGATGACAAAAGCCCGCGCTTTTCTAGCCGGGCTTGCGTTGTGAAAAAAGGGTCTGGAACGACGGACCCGCAACGAAAAGGAATAACAAACGTGGCACGTATCGCCGGCGTCAACATACCCACTGGAAAGCGGGTTCCAATCGCCCTGACCTATATTACCGGAATTGGCAGCGCCAAAGCCGAGGAAATCTGCGAAGCCGTCAAAATTGATCGCGCACGCCGTGTGAACCAGCTGTCTGACGCAGAGGTTCTGGCAATTCGGGAATACATTGACGCAAACCTGACCGTCGAAGGCGACCTGCGCCGTGAAACGCAGATGAACATCAAGCGCCTGATGGACCTTGGCTGTTATCGCGGTCTGCGCCATCGCCGGAACCTTCCGGTTCGCGGCCAGCGGACACACACCAACGCACGCACACGCAAGGGCCCTGCAAAGGCCATTGCCGGCAAGAAGAAATAAGGAGGCTGACCAATGGCTCGCGATCCAAAACGCACCAAAAAGAAAGTCTCCAAGAACATCGCCGCTGGCGTTGCTCATGTGAACTCTTCTTTCAACAACACTAAAATTCTGATTTCTGACGTGCAGGGCAATGCGATTGCATGGTCTTCTGCTGGCACGATGGGTTTCAAGGGTTCGCGCAAGTCGACACCCTATGCTGCCCAGATGGCTGCGGAAGATGCAGGCAAAAAGGCACAGGATCATGGCGTCAAGACGCTGGAAGTCGAAGTGCAAGGGCCCGGTTCCGGCCGTGAAAGTGCGCTGCGCGCGCTGGCTGCTGTCGGCTTTAACATCACGTCGATTCGTGACGTGACGCCAATGGCCCACAATGGCTGCCGCCCGCCAAAGCGTCGTCGCGTCTGATTTTCAACCAAACGTCTTGGGGTCGCGCAGTTTTGCACGGCCCCAATCCGTCATTTTAACCTCGGGCGTTTGCTTTTTGGACATGAAGGCAAACAAGAATGGAGGGACCATGATCCACAAGAATTGGGCTGAGTTGATCAAGCCGACACAATTGGAAGTCAGGCCGGGAAACGATCCGGCGCGTCAGGCAACGGTTATTGCAGAACCACTCGAGCGGGGCTTTGGCCTGACAATTGGTAACGCGTTGCGCCGCATCCTGATGTCGTCGCTCCAAGGTGCTGCTGTCACGGCTGTTCAGATCGACAACGTGCTGCACGAATTTTCGTCAGTTCCGGGCGTGCGCGAAGATGTGACCGATATCGTGTTGAACCTCAAGGGCGTGGCGATCCGTATGGAAGTTGACGGACCAAAGCGTTTGGCGCTGCAAGCCAAAGGCCCGGGCGTCGTAACGGCGGGGGATATTTCCGAAACAGCCGGGATCGAGGTTTTGAACAAGGAACATGTGATCTGTCACCTTGATGATGGCGCAGACCTTTACATGGAACTGACGGTGAACACTGGCAAAGGCTATGTTGCGGCTGACAAGAACAAGCCCGAGGATGCACCGATTGGCATGATCGCCATCGACGCCATCTATTCGCCTGTCAAGAAGGTGTCCTATGACGTGCAGCCGACCCGCGAAGGTCAGGTGCTGGATTATGACAAGCTGACCATGAAGGTTGAAACCGACGGATCGCTGACGCCTGATGATGCGGTGGCCTATGCCGCACGTATTCTGCAGGATCAGCTGTCGATCTTCGTGAACTTCGACGAACCCGAAAGCGCGACCGCCGGTGCAGATGACGACGGGCTGGAATTCAACCCGCTGCTGCTGAAAAAGGTGGACGAGCTGGAATTGTCTGTGCGTTCGGCAAACTGTCTCAAGAACGACAACATCGTTTATATCGGCGATCTGATTCAGAAGACCGAGGCAGAAATGCTGCGCACTCCGAACTTTGGCCGCAAGTCCCTGAATGAAATCAAGGAAGTGCTGTCAGGCATGGGGCTGCATCTTGGCATGGACGTCGAAGATTGGCCGCCGGACAACATCGAAGATCTGGCGAAAAAGTTCGAAGACCAGTTCTAAAGACGTAGGGTGGGTTCAAACCCACCTTACCCGACCCCGGGCAATTCCGCCCCAATAATACGGCTGGCACGCATCAGACCGTTGGACAAAGTATAAAACCGTAGGAGACATTAAATGCGTCACGCAAGAGGTTACCGCCGCCTGAACCGCACACACGAGCACCGCAAGGCGCTGTTTGCGAACATGGCAGGCTCGCTCATTGAACATGAGCAGATCAAGACAACACTGCCCAAGGCCAAGGAATTGCGCCGCGTGGTGGAAAAGCTGGTCACGCTGGCAAAGCGCGGCGATCTGCACGCCCGCCGTCAGGCCAATGCCCAGCTGAAGCAGGACATGCACACAGCCAAGCTGTTCGAAATCCTTGGCCCCCGCTACAAGGACCGTCAGGGTGGTTACATCCGCATCATGAAGGCCGGTTTCCGTTATGGCGACATGGCACCGATGGCGATCATCGAATTCGTTGACCGCGATGTGGATGCCAAAGGTGCCGCCGACAAGGCGCGTTTGGCTGAATTCGAAGCGCTGGAAGATTAAAGCGCATCGCAAGTCTGGTTTTGAAGGCCCCGCTCATGCAGCGGGGCTTTCGCTTTTTGACTTAAGGCATATGTTTCTACCATGGTCGATCTGTTTGACAACTCATCACCACATGCCCCGGCAGGCCCCCGTCCGCTGGCTGACCGGCTGCGCCCAGCCAAACTGGCTGATGTGATCGGGCAGGAACAGGTGCTTGGCGAGGATGCGCCGCTGGGCACGATGCTGGCGTCAGGGTCTTTGTCATCTCTGATATTCTGGGGCCCGCCTGGTGTGGGCAAAACAACGATTGCCCGCCTGCTGGCCGATGAAACCGACCTGCACTTCGTGCAGATCAGCGCAATTTTTACCGGTGTGCCGGAATTGCGCAAAGTGTTCGAGGCGGCCAGGATACGCCGCCAGAACGGCAAGGGCACGTTGCTGTTTGTTGATGAAATCCACCGTTTCAACAAGGCGCAACAGGACGGGTTCCTGCCCTATATGGAAGACGGGACGATCCTGCTGGTGGGTGCGACCACCGAAAACCCCAGTTTCGAATTGAACGCCGCCGTTCTGAGCCGGTCACAGGTGCTGATCCTGAAGCGGCTCGATCAGGCTGATCTGGAACGTCTTGCGCAGCGTGCAGAACGCGAACTGACCCGCGCCCTGCCACTGGACGGGCCTGCGCGTGATGCGCTGTTGGACATGGCCGATGGCGACGGGCGCGCCTTGTTGAACCTGATCGAACAGATCATGGCGTGGAAACCGGCGGGTAAGCTGACGCGTGATGATCTGACCAAACGCCTGATGAAACGGGCGGTGAAATACGACAAATCCGGCGATGAACATTATAATCTGATTTCGGCATTGCATAAATCGGTGCGCGGGTCTGACCCCGACGCCGCCCTTTACTGGTTCGCGCGAATGCTGGCGGGGGGCGAAGACCCGCGCTATCTGGCCCGCCGCATCACGCGGATGGCGGTCGAGGATATCGGCCTTGCCGACCCGCAGGCACAGGCGGTTTGCCTGCAATCATGGGAAACCTATGAACGGCTGGGTAGCCCCGAGGGCGAATTGGCGCTGGCGCAGGCGGTGACCTATCTGGCGCTCGCGCCTAAATCCAACGCGGCCTATGTGGCCTATAAGGCGGCAGTTGCGGCGGCGAAACAGACCGGATCAGAACCACCGCCCGCGCATATCCTGAACGCGCCCACCAAGTTGATGAAGGAACAGGGGTTTGGCGCGGGCTATGCCTATGACCATGACGCAGAGGATGGGTTCAGCGGGCAAAACTATTTCCCCGAAAACATGAAACGCGGTGTTTATTATCTGCCCGTTGACCGTGGCTTTGAACGCGACTTGAAAAGGCGGGTCGATTTCTTTGCCGGTTTGCGTGCGAAACGGGGCAAGAATTGACAAGGTTGAAACGAACAGCCAAGGGACACACATGGTGATACCTGTGATCTTTGTCGCCTTGGGCGGTGCGTTTGGCGCTGTGCTGCGGTATGTTGTCGGGCTGGGCGTGGCGTTTCCGTTCGGCACGCTTGCGGTTAATGTCATCGGGTCGTTTCTGATCGGGGTGGCTTGGGTGCTGCTGTCGGCGCGCGGCTTGCAACATTGGGCACCCTTTATCCTGACCGGGGTTCTGGGCGGCTTTACAACATTTTCCGCCTTTTCGCTGGATGCCCTGCGTCTGGTCGAGGCAGAGCGGATCACGGCGGCGGGCGGCTATGTGCTGGCGTCGGTCATCTTATCACTCGGGGCCTGTTTTGTCGGGCTTTGGGTCGCAAAAGGAATAATTACATGAGCGGTGTGCAAACACGCATCATTGGCCCCGACGATGGCGACCAGCGGCTTGATCGCTATCTGCGCCGTCTGTTCCCGCATCTGACGCAGGGTCGGATCGAAAAGATGTGCCGCAAGGGCGAGGTGCGCGTTGATGGCGGGCGGGTGAAAACCGCAACCCGGTTAGAGGTTGGCCAGAAAATCCGCATCCCGCCGTTACCAACCGAGGAAGAGGCGGCAGCGGCGGCTTTCATGCTGAAATCTGGCGTGACCAAGGCGGATGCCAAGCTGATTCAGTCCTGCGTGATTTACCGCGACGATCATATCATCGCGATCAACAAGCCCCCCGGGCTGGCCACGCAGGGCGGGTCGAAAACCACCCGTCATGTCGATGGCATGGCCGAGGCGCTGACCTTTGGTTATGACGAAAAGCCACGGCTGGTGCACCGATTGGACAAGGACACGTCGGGCGTGCTGCTGTTGGCGCGGACGCGGATGATGGCCAAGCAGTTGACCGAGAACCTGAAACACCGCGAAACCCGCAAGATTTACTGGGCCGCTGTCGCCGGTGTGCCGCATCCGCGTGCCGGCACGATCAAATACGGGCTGGTCAAGGCCCCCGGTCACGGCAGGGGCGGCGAGAATGAAAAGATGCGCTGCGTGCATCCCAATGACATCGCCAGCACCGAAGGTGCAAAGCGCGCGACGACCGATTATGCAGTCATGGATACGCTGGCCAGTCGCGCGGCGTGGTGTGCCTTGGTGCCGATCACCGGCCGCACCCACCAATTGCGCGCCCACATGGCCGAAATCGGGCATCCGGTGATCGGCGATGGCAAATATGGCGGGTCGGGGCAGGAAAATCTTGGCGATGGCTGGGGTGCAAGCATGGGCGGCGAAATCAGCCGCAAGCTGCACCTGCACGCGCGGTCCCTCACGATTGAACACCCGGTCACCGGGGCGACGCTGCATATTACTGCGCCCTTGCCAGAGCATATGCAGAAAACATGGGATTATGTGGGGTGGGTTGTGGGCCATGCGCCTGTTGACCCTTTCAATATGCCGGATGAATGATTTGCGCCTTGTGATCTTTGACGTGGATGGCACGTTGGTGGACAGCCAGACCGAAATTCTGGCGGCCATGACGATGGCGTATGATGCCAACGGTCTTGGTGCGCCCGATCCGGCGGCGGTGCTGTCGATCGTGGGTTTGTCGCTGGACGAGGCCTTTGCCCGGCTTTGCCCCGATGTGGCCGACCGCCGCCCGCTGGTGCAGGCTTACAAGGATGCCTATGTCGATCTGCGTGGCGCGGACGGGCAGGGTGAACGGAGCCTGCTGTTTCCTGGTGCGCGCGATGCGCTGGATAGGCTGGCAGGGCAGGACAATACGTTGCTGGCCATCGCAACGGGCAAGTCCCGGCGCGGCCTGGACAAGGTGCTGGAAAAGCACGGGTTGCGCGGCATGTTCCACAGCGAACAGGTGGCGGATCATCACCCGTCGAAACCGAACCCTTCGATGATCTTGACCGCCTTGAACGAAACCGGCGTCAGCGCGCGCCAGGCGGTGATGCTGGGCGATACGACCTATGACATGGACATGGGCCGCGCGGCGGGGGTGCGTACGATCGGGGTCAGTTGGGGGTATCATGCAGCGGAAACCCTGCGCCCCGATATCTTGATCCATGATTTTGCGGCACTGGCGGCGGCTGTTGACCAACTTACAGGACCAGACAGATGAGCGATTGGAAACCGAAACGTTTCTGGAAACAGGCCGACGTGGTTGTTTGCGATGGCGGCTATACGGTGAATCTGGACGGGCGGCCCGTGCGCACACCGGCCAAGGCAGGTTTGATCGTGCCGACGCATGACCTGGCAGCGGCCATTGCCCAAGAATGGGACGCGCAAGCCGGTTTGGTCGATCCGCGCACCATGCCGCTGACCCGCGGCGCAAACGCCGCCATCGACAAGGTGCGCACCCAGCGCCCCGAGGTGATCGCCTTGCTGGCAGAATACGGCGATAGTGACCTTTTGTGTTATCGCGCGGTAGGACCGGAACAGTTGATCGCACAGCAGGCAGCGGGCTGGGATCCGGTTCTGGAATGGGCGGCAGAAGCGCTTGGCGCACGGCTGAACATTGGCGCGGGCGTCATGCATGTGACCCAAGACCCAATGGCGCTGGCCAGTTTGCGCGATGCATTGCATGAATTTGACGATTTCGCCCTGGCTGCGGTGCATGACCTGATCGCCATTTCAGGGTCACTGGTTCTGGCGCTGGCCGTCACGCGCGCGGCCCTTCCGCCCGAGGAAGCATGGTTGAAATCGCGGGTTGATGAACATTGGCAAGTGTCCCAATGGGGCGAAGATGAAGAAGCTGTTGCCGCCGAATTGATCAAACGTGCTGCATTTCTGGACGCTGCACGCTTTTACCGCCTGTCCCTACCTTAAGGTAAATGGCCTGTTTTTTGTCTTAAAAAAGTGACTTTGCCCTTTTATGGGTCATTTGCCATTTCTTTTGTGTCTGTCACACTTGACCTCTTTGTCAGATTCCGCACATTTGGTGCACTGGGGTCAGGGGACTGGGTCCATTGTACATGACTGTCCTGCGGGGCAGAAAAAAATTGGCCGCCCCGGAAAGGGGCGGAAACTCAGGAAGAGGTAAAAATGAAAAAAACCGTATTATTCGGTGCGCTGACTGTGACAGGTCTTGTCGCGGGTGTTGCATCGGCTGCGACGCTTGATGATGTCAAAGCACGTGGCACGCTGAACTGCGGCGTTTCGACGGGGTTGGCCGGGTTCTCTGTGCCAGACGCGAACGGGGTCTGGAAAGGCTTTGACGTCGGTGTTTGTCGTGCTCTTGCGGCGGCTGTTCTTGGTGATCCGATGGCGGTCGAATTCGTGCCAACCACTGGTCAAACACGTTTCACAGCGCTTGCGTCGGGTGAAATCGACATTCTGGCTCGGAACACCACATGGACATTCAGCCGCGATGTTGATCTGAAGTTCGACTTTGTCGGTGTGAACTACTATGACGGCCAGGGCTTCATGGTTCCCAAGGCGCTGGGCGTTTCGTCAGCCAAGGAACTGGACGGCGCGACTGTCTGTATCCAGACCGGCACCACAACCGAGCTGAACCTTGCGGATTTCTTCCGCACCAACAACATCAGCTATGAACCCGTGCCAATCGAAACCAACGCAGAAGCGCAGCAGCAGTATCTGGCTGGTGCATGCGACGTTTACACCACAGATGCATCAGGTCTGGCTGCAACACGTGCAACCTTTGAAAACCCCGGCGATCATATTCTGCTGCCTGAAATCATCTCGAAAGAGCCGCTTGGCCCGCTTGTTCGCCATGGCGATAACGAATGGGCTGACATTACGCGCTGGACATTGAACGCGCTGATTGCAGCAGAAGAACTGGGCGTGACCTCTGCCAATGTGGCCGAACTGGCTGCGGCACCGACAGATAACCCAGAAATCAACCGCTTGCTGGGTTCCGAAGGTGAACTGGGCGCGATGCTGGGGCTGGCGCCAAACTGGGCGCTGAATGCCATTGCCGCTGGCGGCAACTATGGTGAACTGTTCGAACAGAACATCGGTGAAAGCACCCCAATCGGTCTGGCCCGTGGCCTGAACGCAAAGTGGACCGAAGGCGGCCTGATCTATTCGCCGCCCTTCCGCTAAGACTTGATGAAGGCAAAGGGCCCGGCATTGCTGGGCCCTTTGTCCCATAGCGATAAAGCTATAAGAATTGCGCATCCTGCGGTGGAAATAGTCGGAACAATCGACAGCCACACGACCAACAGGAGCCACGGGAGAGATATACATATGTCGACGTTGACAGATCCGCCAACCGAATCATTTCGGCTTAGCCAACTTATTTATGACACGCGCTATCGTTCGATCACCATTCAGGTGGTAGCCTTTATCCTGATCCTTGCCGGCATGGCATGGTTGGTCAACAACACGATCTCGAACCTGCAGGCGCTTGGCAAAGATTTCAATTTCGGCTTTTTGAAAAATGCCGCTGGTTATGACATTAACCAGATGCTGATTGAATATAATAATCAGATGTCGCACGGGCGTGCCGCGATGGTTGGCATTCTCAACACGCTGCTGGTTGCCTTTCTGGGCTGTCTGACAGCAACGGTGTTGGGTGTTTTTGCCGGTGTGCTGCGTCTGTCAAAAAACTGGGTCGTCAACAAGCTGATGGCGGTCTACGTCGAAGCATTCCGCAACGTGCCGCTGTTGCTTTGGATCATCCTGATCTTTGCAATCATGACCGAAAGCATGCCGCGCCCCAATGACTTCCGCGGAGAAGACGCAACTTCCAGCATGATCCTTGGCGACAGCGTCGCCGTCACAAACCGTGGCATCTGGATCCCGCGCGTTGGTTTCACCAATTCGATCAGCGGGCAAGAGGCCGTCGCCCCAACCGAAGGTGCCGTGCCATTGGCCAGCGGCCTGTTTGATTGGGTCGTGATATTTGGCGTGCTGGGGCTGAGCATTCTGGCGATCCGCTTTATCCGTCGTCGTGCCGACCGGATCCAAGAGGCAACAGGCGTTCGCCCCGTGACGTGGTATCAGCAGATTGTCTTGCTGTTCGTGCCTGTAGGCATTGCCTTGTTCGCGCTGGGCGCGACGATCGTGCAACCCTACCTGCGCGGCTTTAACTTTACCGAAGGGATCCACCTGCGCAATTCGCTGATCGCGCTGTGGTTTGCGCTGTCGCTTTATACCGGTGCCTTTATCGCGGAAAACGTGCGCGCGGGTATTCTGGCCATTTCCAAGGGCCAATCCGAAGCGGCATTCGCGCTAGGGCTTCAGCCGAACCGCACAATGAGCCTGATCATCCTGCCACAGGCGATGCGGGTCATCATCCCGCCGCTGATTTCGCAGTATCTGAACCTGACCAAGAACTCGTCCCTTGCCATTGCTGTGGGGTATATGGATGTGCGTGCCACATTGGGCGGGATCACCATTAACCAGACCGGCCGCGAATTGGAAGGAATGCTGCTGCTTGGCGGATTCTATCTGGTGCTGTCGCTTTTGATTTCCGGGGCGATGAACCTTTACAACCGATCCACCCAACTGCAGGAGCGGTGAAATGTCAGACACAAATGCAAAATCTGTTTCTTACGTGCGCGACACGATGCTGGACGAACAGACCCCGCCACTGGCCGAGGTAGGTGTGATCAAATGGGTGCGCGAAAACCTGTTTTCAGGGCCGCTGAATACGGTCCTGACGATCATTTCGCTTTACGTTGTCTACTGGATTGTCAGCCACATCGGACCGTGGCTGGTCAATGGGATCTGGGATGCGGGTTCTTTGACGGAATGCCGCGCTATTCGCAACGCGACACTAGGCGAGGGCGCATCTGCCGCGTGTTTTGCCGTGATCACAGAACGCTGGCCGCAGCTTATTTTTGGATTTTACCCGCGTGATGCCTATTGGCGGCCTGTTCTGGCGTTGGTGGTGTTTCTGCTTGGTATTGCGCCAATTTTGTTCGACAGCTTGCCGCGCAAGATGTTGGTTGGCACGGTCGCCACGCCATTCGTGATGTATATGCTGCTTTGGGGTGGGTCGATCTGGGGGCCAATCGTCATCGGGCTTGGATTTATCGTTGGTGTCTTTGCCTTTCGGTTTCTTGCGGCCATCAACGCGCTTTTGGGCACCATCGGAGCGATCCTGGGGCCGATCCTGTTCTGGCTTTTGCTGGCGGGGCCGCTGATTAGCGTCTTGAACGGTGCCACCACAATAGGTCTGCCCTTTATTTCGTCGAAAGAATTTGGCGGGTTCACCCTATCGGTCGTCATTGGGATTTCGGCGATTATCCTGTCGCTGCCGCTGGGGATCCTGCTCGCGCTGGGGCGTCAATCCGACCTGCCGATCATCAAATATTCCGCCGTTGTCTTTATTGAAGTCATCCGCGGCGTGCCGCTGATCGTGTGGCTGTTTACCGCGTCATTGCTGCTGAACTATTTCCTGCCGCCGGGCACGAACTTTGATCTGATGCTGCGGGTGATCATCATGGTAACCCTGTTTTCGGCGGCCTATATCGCCGAGGTGGTGCGCGGTGGTCTGGCGGCATTGCCCAAGGGACAATACGAGGCGGCGGATGCTCTGGGCCTTGATTACTGGAAATCGATGCGGTTGATCATTCTGCCGCAGGCGCTGAAAATCTCGATTCCGGGAATCGTGAACACCTTTATCGGTCTGTTCAAGGACACGACTTTGGTGGTTTTCATCGGGTTGCTTGATCCCATTGGACTTGCCGGTGCGATCCGTGCCTCGACCGAATGGAACGGCGTCTACTGGGAGCTTTTCCTATTCATTGGCATCATGTTTTTCATCTTTTGCTACAGCATGGGCCGTTATTCACAGTATCTGGAGAAAAAACTCCAGCGTGAACACCGCTAAGGAGACTGACACATGGTTGGACAAACAACACAAGAACGCGCCGTTGATCGCAGCCAGATGAAGGTTTCGGACGAGGTTGCCATCGAAATTCACGACATGAACAAATGGTATGGCACCTTTCACGTGCTGCGTGACATCAACCTGACGGTGCAGCGCGGCGAACGCATCGTCATTTGCGGGCCGTCGGGTTCGGGTAAATCGACGCTGATCCGCTGCATCAACCGGCTTGAGGAACATCAGGCCGGGCAGATCATCGTTGACGGCACCGAACTGTCATCAGATCTGAAGAATATCGACAAGATCCGGTCAGAGGTTGGCATGTGTTTTCAGCACTTCAACCTGTTCCCGCATCTGACGATCCTGGAAAACTGCACGCTGGCCCCGATCTGGGTGCGCAAGACGCCCAAGAAAGAAGCCGAGGAAATTGCGATGCATTTCCTGAAAAAGGTGAAAATCCCCGAACAGGCTGATAAATACCCCGGGCAGTTGTCAGGTGGTCAGCAACAGCGCGTGGCGATTGCGCGGTCGTTGTGTATGAAACCCCGGATCATGCTGTTTGACGAACCGACATCCGCCCTTGACCCCGAAATGATCAAGGAAGTGTTGGATACGATGATCGAACTGGCCGAAGAAGGCATGACCATGCTGTGCGTGACGCATGAAATGGGCTTTGCCCGTCAGGTCGCCAACCGCGTGATTTTCATGGATCAGGGCCAGATCGTCGAACAGAACGAGCCAGAGGAATTCTTCCTCAATCCGCAGTCAGAGCGGACGCAACTGTTCCTGAGCCAGATCCTCGGGCACTAATCGCGCCTATTCCGCGTGGCCGGTCATGCCGATCAGGTCACGCGGCACCACGAAATCCACACAGTTCCCTTCATGCCGCCGGACGGCGCCCCATTCGGCGGCATCAAAGTCTATGACGGTCGTCGCGCAGGTCGGGTAATCACTGAACCGGCGATGGTCGGGCGCGGCGCGCACCAATTCACCCGCCAGAATACCGATGCCGGGGTTATGCCCGATCACGGCGATGACCGGCACCGTTTCTCGTTTGATCCGGTCAAGCATGGTATCGGGTGCGGCATGATACAGCCGTGGCGACAGGCGCAGGGGTGGTGTGGGGTGCAGCAGGGGCAGGATCAGGGCGGCGGTTTGTCGGGCGCGCACTGCATCCGAACATAAAACAAGATCCGGCAGATATCTGCGTTCAGCCAGCCAAGCCCCGATGGCACGCGCCGAATCCTGTCCGCGGCCATTCAGAATCCGGGCATGATCATCGGCAAACGGGTTGTCCCAATTTGATTTGGCATGGCGGATCAGGATCAGGCGCAGGGTCACAGGAAGGCCCCCATATGAAATGCGGCTTGTGGCGGCAGGCGCAGGCCCTGGCCCACGGGGCAGGCGCGCCGCGCTGCACAGCCCTGCGTCATGCAGTCCGTGCCCTGTGGGCTGTTAAGCCAGCCCTTGCAGATAGGCACGTCGTAGCCTTTGTTGAACGCGCCCACAGGGCAGGCGGTTTTGCAGGGGGTATCGGCGCAGGCATCGCAGGGTTTCACCCCAGGGGTATCGGGGGGCATATCCCACGGCACGGCCAATGCGCCGCGATAAGACGCGAACAGCCCCGCCCGATCATGCACCAGAAATCCGATGGGTGATGCCCATGCCCGCCCTGTTCGGATGGCCCAGCTTTGGAACGGGAAATAGGGCGGCCCGCCAAAGGGATAGACGGCGTGGCCGCCAAACCGTGCCGCCAGCGCGTCAAGCGTCGCCTGCGACCAGCGGTCCAGCGGGTGAGCCGCGCCGTCAGCGTAAAAATCGCTATGGCTGAAAATGCCCCAGAAGCGGGGTTCGTCAGGGCCGACAAGTATCAACGCCCCCTGGTCCAGTGGCAGCGCATCTGCTGGCGTGATCGCACAATGCCCCATGGTTTGCAGGCCATGGGCCGCAAGCGCGTGTATCACATTCGACAAGGTATCATTCATGCGCAAACCTTATCCACCAGCGCGCAGAACGCAAAGCGTTTGCGCCCTAGCGTGGTTCGCGGATGATAGAGCCTGCACCGTGTTCGGTGAACAATTCCAGCAGGCTGGCATTGGGCAGCCGCCCGTCAAGGATCACAACCGCGCGCACGCCTTTTTCCAGCGCATCCAGCGCCGTTTCGGTTTTCGGGATCATCCCCCCCGCGATCGTGCCATCGGCGATCATCGCGCGGACCTGATCGGGCGTCAGTTGGGTCACGACATTGCCGTTGGCATCCTTGACGCCCGGCACGTCGGTCAGCAGCAACAGACGGTCCGCCTTGAGTGCGCCCGCAATCGCACCGGCGGCCGTATCGCCATTGACATTAAAGGTTTCATTGGCCCCCATGCCGGTGGCAACCGGGGCCACGACAGGGATGATGCCCGCGTTATAAAGGTCGCGCAGCACCTGAACGTTCATTTCCACCGGACGGCCAACAAAGCCTAGTTCGGGATCGTCAGCTTCGGCGACCATCAGGTCGTCATCTTTGCCCGACAGGCCGACAGCGCGCCCGCCTTCGTCCATGATGGCCTGCACAATGCGTTTGTTGACAAGCCCGGTCAGCACCATTTCGACGACTTCCACCGTATCCTTGTCAGTGACACGCTTGCCACGCACAAATTCCGATTTGATCCCCAGCTTGTCCAGCATCTGGTTGATCATCGGCCCACCACCATGCACCACGACGGGGTTCAGCCCGACCTGTTTCATAAGCACGATATCGCGGGCAAATTCCGCCATTGCATCAGCATCGCCCATGGCGTTACCGCCGAATTTCACCACGACCACGGCACCGGCATAGCGTTGCAGATAGGGCACTGCCTCTGACAAGGTGCGGGCGGTGTTGATCCAGTCACGGTCCATATCGTCGGTCCTTTGCTTCATGATATCCCCGCAATCACGGCGCGGAGCGTGGCGATGCCTTCGCCCTTTTCAGAGCTGGTCAGGATCAGTTCGGGAAACGCCGCGGGGTGCTTGGCCAGTGCCGCACGGGTGCGCGCCATCGCATCATCCAGTGCGGCGCCTTTGACCTTGTCCACCTTGGTCATCACCACCTGAAAGGTCACGGCGGATTTGTCCAGAAGTGACATGATTTCTTCGTCCACGGCCTTGGCCCCGTGGCGCGCGTCGATCAGCACGAACACCCGCCGCAGGGTCTGGCGGCCCGACAGGTATTGTTTCAGCAGGCGCTGCCATTTTTCCACCACAGCGACCGGCGCATTGGCAAAGCCATAGCCGGGTAAATCAACGACATAGATATCGCCCGCAGTGAAAAAGTTGATTTCCTGCGTGCGACCGGGCGTGTTTGACGCGCGCGCCAGCCCCTTGCGGCCTGTCAGCGCGTTGATCAGGCTTGATTTGCCGACGTTGGACCGCCCGGCAAAGCACACCTCGGTGCGGTCGGCAGGGGGTAGCCCGTCCATTGCGACCACGCCTTTGACAAATTCGGTCTCGCCCGCGAACAGCATGCGCCCTGCCTCTAGCGATGCTTCATCGGGGGTCTTTACCTCGGGAAAGCGCAGTTCCATATCAGACACCTCGATCTTGTGTGTGTCGCGTGCAGGCATTGCCTGCGCCGCTATTTGCTTTGTTTCTTGTCCGCATCCGCCTGTTTTTTGCGCTTGATACTGGATTTGATATTGCCGAACACATCCGGTTTCGCCCCGTGGCTGCGCATGATGGCGTATTGCTGGATAAAGGTGATGACGTTGTTCGCGATCCAGTAAATCACAAGTCCGCTGGCAAAAGACCCCAGCATGAACATGAAAATCCATGGCATCCACGCAAAGATCATCTGTTGGGTCGGGTCCGTTGGGGCCGGGTTCAGTTTTTGCTGCAACCACATCGACACGCCCAGCAACAGCGGCAGGATACCAATAAAGATCAGCGCAAGGATCGAACCCTGTTCAGGCCCGTTGAAGGGCAGCAACCCATAAAGGTTCATGATCGACGACGGGTCAGGCGCGCTGAGGTCTTTGATCCAGCCGAACCATGGCGCGTGGCGCAGTTCGATGGTGACGAAAATCACCTTATACAAAGAAAAGAAGATCGGAATCTGCAACAGGATCGGCAGACACCCAGACGCGGGGTTCACCTTGTTTTCCTTGTAAAGCTTCATCATGCCCTGCTGCATGGCCTGCCGGTCATCGCCGGCGCTTTCCTTCAGCTTTTCCATTTCGGGCTGAAGTTCCTTCATCCGCGCCATGGACACATAGGATTTATAGGCCAGCGGCAGCACCAGCGCCTTGAGGATCACAGTCAGCGCGATGATCGACCAACCCATGTTGCCGATGTATGCATTCAGCGTGTGCAACAGCCAAAAGATCGGTTTTGTCAGGAAAAAGAACCAACCCCAATCAATGCTGTCCAGAAAACCGGTCACGCCTTCGTCATTTTCATAATTGCGGATGCTTTCCCATTCCTTTGCGCCCGCGAACAGCCGGGTCGACACGGTGGCGGTCGCGCCCGGGGCGACGGTTTCGGGCTGCATCACCGCTTCGGCCTGAAACAAATCGCGATTGTCGTAATATTTTGATGTTGACCGGAAAGGCGTGCCCTGTTGCGGGATCAGTGTCGTCATCCAATAATGGTCGGTATATCCGATCCAGCCGGCGGTGCTGACCTCGACCCGCTCGGCTTGGGTGCGTTCGCGGGGGTCCACCGCATAATCGGTAATTTTTTTGTATTTGGTTTCTTCCAACTCGCCATCGCTCATCCGCACAAGACCTTCGTGCAGGATGAAGAAATTCTTCAGGTCGGAAGGAACCCCCTGCCGCCGCAACAGCCCGTATGGCCGCGCGGAAACGGGTGCCGCACCCATATTCTGAACGCTTTGCGCAACAGTGAACATGAATGCATCATCCACAGAAACGGTGGTGCGGAAGATTTGGCCGGCGCCATTGTCCCAGACCAGTGTCACGGGGCTTGCGGGGGTCAGCGTGTCGCCGCTTTCGACTGACCATATCGTATCGGGGCCGGGCACTGCACCGGGGTCAATCCCGTCTGTCGCGGTCCAGCCGAAGGCTGCGAAGTAAGCGTCAGGCCCCCCGACGGGGCGTAACAACTGCACCGTGTTCGCGCCTTCATC
This sequence comes from Yoonia sp., assembly GCF_014859355.1. Classification (GTDB taxonomy): domain Bacteria; phylum Pseudomonadota; class Alphaproteobacteria; order Rhodobacterales; family Rhodobacteraceae; genus Yoonia. The sequence continues at coordinate 24,504 of NZ_JACUUJ010000034.1, forward strand.
AAGCGATTCACGGTAGGTGCGCAGCGCAAGATCGTCGATCCGCCCGCCTTGCAGCGACAACGAACCGCTAAGTTCGGGTGTTTCGATCGGGATGCGCGCCGCTTCGACCTGCACCGATTGCACAGGGTCTGTTGCCGGTGCTGTCGCGTCTGTCACTGGCTCTGCGGTTGGCAAGAGCGGGGCGCTTGCTGCCGCATCAAGGGTGGCGGGGGCGATGGGCGCCTCTTCTGGGGGAAACAGCACTGACCAGGCCATGATGACCAGAAAGCTGAGCACTGTCGCCAGGATGAGGTTCTTGTTCTGGTCGTTCATCTAAAACCGCCCATATCCGCATGAAAATCTGAGGGTGGTTCAACCTGTCAGGGGGGCAAAGGTCAAGCGGTTTTCAGCAAAAACGGCGTGACCGGCCACTATATGAACGCCCTGAACACCCTTTAGGTGCGAGTTTGTGTGCCTGCGCACCCGCGAATTCTGGCGTGCAGGCGGTCAAGCCGCGGTTGAGGAAGATTGCCCCGCGACAAATTCGTCCAGAACAGCATCAAAAGCCGGATCTTGTCGGGCAAGGTGCAGGCCGGCCGCCAGCATCCCCTGTTTTGACCCGCAATCAAACCGTTGCCCGGAAAATGCGAATCCGGACAGCCCTGTCGTGCAGATTTGTGTTGCAATCGCATCGGTCTGTTGGATTTCACCGCCAACACCGGGCGTTTGCCGCGCCAGCGCATCAAAGATAGCTGCGTCCAGCACATAACGCCCGACAACGGCGGATTTAGAAGGTGCCGCCGCAGGGTCCGGTTTTTCGACCATGCCATTCGCCTTGATCACGCGCCCGTTGCGCGCCAACACGGAAAGGATGCCATAGCTGGCAACGTCGTCGCGCGCGACGTCTATCGTGGCAACCATATGCCCGGAATCGCAATTGGGATAAGCCGCGATCATTTCTGAAAGGCATTCCTTGCTTCCCACAATCAGATCATCAGGCAATATGACGGCGACAGGGCCGGGCAGCACATTGTCGCGTGCGCACAGCACCGCATGCCCCAGACCCAGCGGTTCATCCTGCATCACGAACACCACGTCGTGCAGGTCTTCGTCGATGGCGGCTTGCTTCAGTTCGCGGGCCAGCCTGGCTTTGCCGCGTTCGCGCAGGTCCGCGTCATCCTGCACGTGGCGTTCGATGGCAGATTTCGACGGGTGGCTGACAAAGACAATGCGTTCCACGCCTGCGTCGCGTGCTTCGTCGATGGCGTATTGGATCAAGGGGGTGTCGATGACCGGCAAAAGTTCCTTGGGTGTGGCCTTGGTCGCGGGCAGAAACCGAGTGCCGAGCCCGGCAACCGGAAAAATAGCCGTTTTGACGATTGCTTCGGAATCTTCTGGCATGACAGGCATCTCCTTCATGGGCTTTGCCGCAGTGCAGCGACGGTCGTGTGCCCTGGCCCGATTTCGTTGTGGGTGACGTCGGTACGACGATTGCGCAGATGAAAGACCGCAAAGTATCGCCCATTGCCGCACTTGAGACAGAGATCGCCCAAGCATGGGCGGACCGTGGCGCGCGGGTGCGTGCGGCACTTGACGGGCACCCGGGCCTGACGTTGCAAACCACCGCATTCCGCTATCGCGTCAGCTATGACATGGACGCGGGCGCGTTTGATAACGGCGCGGTGCACATTGCCGATGATCTGGGCGCGGATGCGCTGATATCCGACAATCGCTTTTTTGATGTGCTGCCGCGCGGGGTCAGCAAGGGGCCGTCGCTGTTGCTGCTGGTCGAATATCTGGGTGTGGCGCGCACCCGCGTTCTGGCGGCGGGCGATACGTTGAATGATCTGTCGATGCTGGTGGCGCCAGCCTGTTCGATGTCACCACGCTGGAACGTCAGTCTGTCGCGCCAGAGCTGATTTCAGAAGGCACTGCGTTAAGTGAACGCAGCGCGCCCACGCTGATCGCATGCGACGGGCGGCAGATCGCGATCAGCTCTTCCGCCGTGGGTGTTTCAGTGGATTTTATCGAAAAGCGGGCAACAAACCCCGCTGTTCAGGCCGCTGCCCAGAAGATCAAACATGAAATGGGCGATGCCAATCTCATCATCTCGGTTGGGCGCACCGATTACACCAAGGGCGGGATGGCGCCGTTGGAAAGCTTCGAACGCGTGCTGGAGACCAACCCCGATTTGCGCGGCAAGGTGCGTCTGATGCATGTCTCGGTCAGCGCCAACCGCAATATGATGGCTTATGAGGATACGCAGGCCGCGCTGGAAGAGGCCGCAGGCCGGATCAACGGGCGGTTCGGCACGCTGGAATGGCAGCCGATCGCACTGATTTCACGCGCGATTCCCTTTGATGACCTGATCAAATATTATCTGGCTGCCGATGTGGCGTGGATCACCCCGCTGGCAGACGGTATGAACCTGGTCTGCAAGGAATATGTCGCGACACGCACCGACAATGACGGTGTGCTTGTCCTGTCGGAATTTGCTGGTGCGGCGGTTGAAATGGGGGCGGCGGTCATCACCAAACCGTTTTCCTATCGGTCGATGGATCGCGCGATTTTGCAGGCGTTGCACATGCCTGCCGATGAACGTCGCGCACGCATGATGGCGTTGCGTGACGTGGTAAAACGCTATTCTGTCGCTGCATGGGGCCGCGACCAGGATCGTGCATTTGCCGAAGCTGTTGCGCGCAGGCACGACGGCGGCGTGCAGATGGTTCAAATAGCGACTTGACCGCGGGCGTGGCGGGTCAGTTTTGAACATGACGTTTTGCCATTGTGCTGGCCGCTGATCGCTTGCCTGTGCTGTAACCGGGCAGTGCGCAAGCTGCGGAAATCCGGGGGGGGGAGCAAAGCCTGCCCCGCCCCGCCATTTTTGCCTTGTCGCCAACTGTGCGGATGCTGCGGCAGTATGCGGTGGCTGAAATTATCGCATCGTCCTCCAGCACACGGCTGGAAAAGGTTGATGCGAAATCAGCCAAGACTTTTTCCACCTGATCACCACAGATGAAACTGGTCGTATGCAGCGCATGGATGCCGCAATCCGCGAATTGTCAGCGTCGGTGGCATGTTCTTGCGGGGGCTATTCGCACCGTGATCATCGCTGGTGGCGGTGTGCAATACGCAGTGGCCGTGGCGGAACTGACCGGATATTTATTCATCTGTTCTGACCCAGAAAAAACTGATTGTAATGGTGCTTGATAACGGCGGCTTTGCCGTCATTCATAAGCTGCAAAACAACACCGGGCAGGACAGTTTCAACAGCCTCATCGCAGATTGCCCGACTGTGCCAGCCTCCTTTGTCGTGGATTTCGTAGCGCACGCCCGCGCCATGGGTGCCAATGCCGAGACTGTCGCCAACCCCGCGGAACTGGGTGCGGCCTTGCCTCCGCGCGAAAGCGTCACACAAGACCACTGTCATCGTGATGCAGGTTGACCCCTATGACGGGTGGACGACCCAAGGTCATGCATGGTGGGAATCGGCGCACTCAGAAGTGCCACAAACAGAAGCTGTACGGCCCTGCGTGCCGCCGTCGCCGCGGACCCCGCGCGTTTTGATCGGGTTGAAATTCTGCAAGAGACACACGACCCGATAGTGGCCGCCGCGCGGGCCATGATCCGCCAGTGCGGTGGTGTCATAGACCGGCACGTTCTTGGGGGCGGCGATGGCGTTGGGAATATCGGCGAT
>NZ_JACUUJ010000035.1 GCF_014859355.1 Yoonia sp.
CATAAGGGGTTGAGTATCATTGCATCGAATTGAATAAAAATGGTAGGTGGCGGAGACGAAGGGATTCGAACCCTCGAGACGGTTTCCCGCCTACTCCCTTAGCAGGGGAGCGCCTTCGACCACTCGGCCACGTCTCCGATGACGGGTTTATCCATGCGGCAGGGGCGGGGCAAGGGGCGAAATGGCCTGGAAACGGTTATTCTTGTGGGCGTCAGCCGCTTGGGCCGGATAGTTTGGGGGCTTGCGGTGTGGTCAACCGCCTGTGACCCTCCTGCCGGCGCCTTGCGATCTGTCGCGCAGATGGTGGGCCTGTGGACTTTGGACGCGGCGATGGTCATCACGATAAGGCAAGGGCCCGTCGGGTCTGAAAGGATCTTTGCGCGGTCACCGTTGCCCGACTGTGGGCCAAGATTTCAGCGCTGATCGCGGCGGACAGTTTGCTAGAGGAATGGCGCGGAAATATCTGAATAATTTGAAAATTTCAATTTTGGTCAGGGATAGAGGATTCGAACCTCCGGCCTCTGCAACCCGAATGCAGCGCTCTACCAGGCTGAGCTAATCCCTGATTGCCGTGGCAATATCACCCGGCTTGACAGGCTGCAAGTGGCGTCTTTTTCGTAAATGAATTTCGCGGGTGTTCAGTAATCCGCGCTCGACCCAGGTGGTCTGACCATGGTTTAGTCGGGGCAGATCGCTTTCTGACGCGCATCGGTTACGCTAACGAGGGACATTCACATCCGTGCGGCATCCATATTCCCCATGCGCCTGAATCTGAAACAACTGGAGGCCTTTGTCTGGGTCGCTGATTTGCGTAGTTTCCGCCGCGCGGCTGACCGGCTGAACACCACGCAGCCCAATATTTCGGCCCGGATTGCCGCGTTAGAGGATGCCTTGGGCACCCGCCTGCTGACGCGTGATGCGGGGTCTGTTCAGTTGACGGGCAAGGGGCAGGTGCTTTTGGTGCATGCGCGCCGGGTGCTGGATGCCACCGATGCGCTGGTCGCTGCCGCAGGCAACCGCGATTTGCTGGAAGGCACCTTGCGGCTGGGTGTGACCGAAATGATCGTGCACACATGGTTGCGCGATTATCTGCGCGCATTAAAAGACCAGTTTCCCAATTTAACGGTGGAGCTGACGGTCGATTTGTCCGCCAATCTGGAAAAGGAACTGGCCGGGCGCACGATTGATCTGGCGTTGCAGAACGCGCCCTTTAGCCGTTTATCCAGCGGACAGATTGATCTGGGCACCTATCCGTTGGTCTGGGTGGCCGAACCGGGGCTGTTGCCAGTCGGGGATGTCACGCTTGATGATCTGGCGCAGCATCCGATCCTGACCCATGCGCGCAACACACGCCTTTATGAAGAAGTCACCGCGCATATTTCCAGCCGCCGTGATCTGGCGTTCCGGCTGGTGCCATCCAGCAACCTGGCGGCCTGCCTGCAGATGACGGTCGATGGCATGGGCATTGCGACACTGCCCGCCGCCATGGTGGCGACCGATATTGCCAGTGGGGCGCTGGTGCCGGTTTCTTATGCATGGTCGCCCGCGCCCCTGCATTTCTTTGCCCGCTACGATGCTGAACGATCGCCGCGGATGGTGGGCGATGCGGCGCGGGTCGCCTTTGCTATTGCGCAGGGTTATGATCAGAGAAATTGATCGTATCAATCGTATTAAATAATTGGATGCGATGGTTCGGTCTGGTTAGGCTCAAGCTATCCAAACGTTGGGGGCCGTGATGCAAAAACATATCCGTCTGGGCGTTGATATAGGCGGCACATTCACCGATGTGGTGCTGGAGGTGGGCCGCGCCCAGCATTCCACCAAGGTGCTGACCACCCACACCGCCCCCGAGGATGCGATTATCTACGGGATGCATCAGGTTTGCGCCAAGGCCGGGATCAATCCGGCCCAGATCGGCCAGATCATCCACGGCACGACACTGGCGACCAATGCGCTGATCGAACGACGGGGCGCGAAAACGGCGCTGATCACCACCGAAGGGTTTCGCGACGTGATCGAAATGCGCACCGAAAGCCGGTTTGAACAATATGATCTCAACCTGCAACTGCCCGAACCACTGCTGCCGCGCCAGCACCGGTTCACCTTGCCCGAACGTGTAGATGCGCAGGGCAACGTTCTTATTCCGCTGGACCGGGCTGCTGTCGCGGAACTGGCGGATCACATTGCACCCTATGGGTTTGACAGCATCGCCGTGGGCCTGATTCACGCCTATCTGAACGATGTCCACGAACGGATGATCCGCGATGTACTGGCCGAAAAACTGCCCGGTATCATGGTGTCGTTGTCGTCCGAGGTATCGCCGCAGATGCGTGAATACGAACGATTCAATACAACCGTCGCCAACGCCTATATCAAGCCCTTGATGAAATCCTATCTGGGGCGCTTGCGCGAACGGCTTGCGGATGAGGGCACGATGTGTCCGATTTTCCTGATGCATTCCGGCGGCGGGATCATCAGCCTTGAAAGTGCGGCGGATTTCCCTGTGCGGCTGGTGGAATCTGGCCCAGCGGGGGGCGCGGTCTTTGCCGCTGACATCGCCGCGCGGCACGGGTTGGATAAGGTGCTGTCGTTCGATATGGGCGGCACCACGGCCAAGATTTGCCTGATCAAGAACCAGACACCCAAGACTGCGCGGGTGTTCGAGGTCGCCCGCACCTACCGGTTCAAAAAGGGATCGGGGATGCCGATTTCGATTCCGGTGATCGACATGGTCGAAATCGGGGCAGGGGGCGGCAGTCTGGCGCATGTGGATACGATGCGGCAAATCCGCGTTGGTCCTGAAAGCGCGGGGTCGGAACCCGGCCCTGCCTGTTACGGGCGCGGCGGTGACCGGCCCGCAGTGACCGATGCCGACCTGACGCTGGGCAAGCTGGACCCTGACAATTTCGCCGGTGGGTCGATCCGGTTGCACGCGGATGCGTCTGAAACAGCGCTGACTACGCTGGGTGCGCCGCTGGACATGGACGCGCTGACCGCCGCTTACGGTCTGGCCGAGGTCGTGGATGAAAACATGGCCAACGCCGCCCGCGTGCATGCGGTTGAAAACGGCGAGGATTTGGCAGATTACACCATGATTGCCTTTGGCGGCGCCGCCCCCCTGCACGCTGGTCGCTTGTGTGAAAAACTGGGCATTAACCGCCTGCTGGTGCCCACGGGGGCCGGTGTCGGCTCTGCCATCGGGTTCCTGCGTGCCCCTTTCAGTTTCGAGGCGACGCGCAGCGTTTACATGAAACTGTCGGATTTCGCGCCCGATGTGGTGGAAACCCTGCTGGCCGATCTGGCGACCGAAGCGACAGGTTTCGTGCGCACCTGCGATGCGGCAGCGCCCATTCAGGCCGAATACAAGGTCTATATGCGCTACACAGGGCAGGGCTGGGAAATTCCCATCAGCCTGAGCGTCGATGACGCGCGCGACCCTGATGCGGCACGTTTTCAGGCGCTGTTCGAGGCGGATTATACAACGCTTTTTGGTCGCACAGTGGCGGGCATGGATATCGAAATCACCGTTTGGGCCGTCAACGCCACGACCGAGGCGGCAAAACCTGCCGTCTTGCCCAATACGCCTGATGCCAGCGATGCCACTGTGGTCGGCTGGCGTGACCTGTTTGACCCCGCGCTGGGCGCAATGACACAAGCCTTCGTTGTTACCCGCGCCAGCCTGACAGCGGGCCAAACCATCACCGGCCCCGCCCTGATCACCGAGGATGAAACCACCATCGTCATCCCCGCCAGCCGCAGCGCCATCGCGCGCCCCGACGGCACCATCGACATCACAGAGGTGACATCATGAGCAGCGTTACCTATCAGGTCATGTGGAACCGCCTTATTTCCGTGGTCGAGGAACAGGCGCAGGCGCTGGTGCGCACCGCCTTTTCCACGTCCGTGCGCGAAGCGGGCGATCTGTCCGCCGGGGTTTACAACGCGGATGGGCTGATGCTGGCGCAGGCCGTGACCGGCACGCCGGGCCATGTAAACGCCATGGCCGATGCGGTGGCGCATTTCATCCGGCGGATCGGGCCGGACAATATCGTCTCAGGTGACGTTTATATCACCAACGACCCTTGGGAAGGCACCGGCCATCTGCACGACATCACCGTGGTCACGCCATCGTTTCACAAGGGCAATCACGTGGGGTTTTTTGCCTGCACGGCCCATGTCGTCGATATCGGCGGGCGCGGGTTTGGTGCCGATGCCGCCAGCGTTTACGAGGAAGGGATTTACATCCCGATCATGAAATTCGCCCACAGGGGCCGCGTCGATGACACGCTGGTGCGGATCCTGCGCGGGAATGTGCGCGAACCTGACCAGTTGATCGGTGACATCTACGCGCTGGCGACCTGTAACGAGATCGGCCAGCGGCGTCTGGCGGAAATGATGGATGAATTCGCGCTGACCGACCTGTCGGGAATTGGTGACTTTATTCTTGAAAACTCGCGCCGCGCCACGCTGGAACGTATCGCCGCCCTGCCGCGTGAAACCGCATCGGGCGGCATGACAATTGACGGGTTCGACACCCCGATTGACCTGAAGGTCAAGCTGACGATTGAAGAGGATCGCATCCTGTGCGATTTCGCGGGCACCTCTGGCCTTGATAAAAAGGGCATCAACGTGCCGCTGGTCTATACCAAGGCCTATGCCTGCTACGCGCTGAAATGTGCGATTGCGCCGGAAATTCCCAATAATGCCGCGTCTTTGGCCCCGTTTCAGGTGACGGCGCCGGTGGACAGCATCGTGAACGCGACCCATCCCGCGCCTGTCGCGCTGCGCCATATCATCGGGCACATGATCCCCGATACGGTCTTTGACGCGCTGGATAAAATCCTGCCCGCGACTGTCCCTGCCGAGGGTGCAGGCTGTTTGTGCAACTTTCAGATCAGTCTGCGCCCCACTGGCGCAAACGGGCGGCGGGCCGAGGTGCTGACGTTCAACTCTGGCGGGGCAGGGGCGCGGCCAACGGTGGACGGGCTGAATGCCACCGCCTTTCCGTCTGGTGTGATGACAATGCCGGTCGAGGCGACAGAACACACTGGCCCCGTGATCATCTGGCGTAAGGAACTGCGCCCCGACAGCGGCGGTGCGGGCCAGTATCGCGGCGGCCTTGGGCAGTATATGGAGGTGAGTGCTGCCGCAGGCCACGAATGCGATTTTTCCGCTATGTTCGACCGTGTGGATCATCCCGCACGCGGACGCCAAGGTGGGGCCGATGGCGCGCCCACCACGATTGCGCAAGATGATGGCACTGCCATGCGCGGCAAGGGCAAGCAATTCGTGCCGGCCGGGCGGCGCGTCATGCTGGGCTTTCCCGGTGGCGCGGGCTATGGCCCTGCGGCCAATCGTGACCCCGCGCTGGTCAAACGCGACCTTGCGCGCGGCTATATTTCCACCAAAGCTGCCGTGCAGGACTATGGCATGTCCGAGGCCGATGTCACGGCTGTGTTGGAAGCCGTCGCAAAAGGGGAAACCACATGACGCAGGCACCGCTGCAATCTAGCTATGACGTGGTGATCGTCGGCGGTGCGATGCTGGGGTCGTCGGTGGCGTGGTTCCTGACGGACAATCCCGATTTCAACGGCAGCATTCTGGTGGTGGAACGCGACCCGACCTATGAATGGTGTTCGACCGCGCACACCAATTCGTGCATCCGCCAGCAGTTCAGCGCACCGATCAACGTCAGGATTTCGCAATTCGGCGCGGATTTCGTAAAAAACTTTCGCGCCTATATGGGTGGTGACGAACGGGTGCCGCACCCGCGTTTGCACAGCTTTGGCTACATGTATCTGGCCGATAATGAGAAATTTGCCGCTGCCCTGCGCGACAGCCAGCAGGTGCAGGCAGCTTGCGGTGCCGGCACGCGGCACATGATGCCCGATGAAATCGCCGCCGCCTATCCGTTCTACAACCTTGATGACATCATCGCGGGAAATCACAACCTGATCGACGAAGGCTATTTCGACGGCAACACCTTGTTTGACTGGTGGCGCAGGTCGGCGCGGGAACGTGGCGTGGAATATGTCACGAACGAAGTCATCGCCATGAACCGCAACGCCGCCGGAACGCAGGTGGAAAGCGTGATTCTGAAATCGGGCGAGGTTATCGCCTGCGGCACGGTCGTGAATGCATCCGGCCCGCGCGCGGTGCTGACATCGCGCATGGCGGGGATTGATCTACCGGTGGAACCGCGTAAACGCTATACCTTTATCTTTGAAGCGGCCAAGCCGCTTGACCGTGATCTGCCACTGACAATCGACCCGTCCGGCGTGCATTTTCGCACCGATGGCACATTCTACATGGCAGGCTGCCCGCCAGAGGATGACCACGCCGTGGATTATGATGATTTCACCCCCGACCATGACATCTGGGAAAATAACGTCTGGCCCGTCATCGCCCACCGTATCCCCCAGTTCGAGGCGATCAAGCTGCGCAATTCATGGGTCGGCCACTATGCCTATAACACGCTGGACCAGAACGCCGTTCTGGGGCCACACCCGCAGGTCGGCAATTTCATTTTCGTGAACGGGTTTTCCGGCCACGGGTTTCAGCAATCGCCCGCCGTCGGGCGCGGGATGGCGGAATGGATTACACATGGCGCATACAAGACGCTTGATCTGACACCGTTTCATTATGACCGGATCACGCAGGGTGTGGCCTTCATGGAAAGGGCCGTGATATGAAACTGCCCGTCAACCCCTTTCTGGCCGCGATCCGTGGGGGCCAGCCCCAAATCGGGCTGTGGGCTAGCCTTGCCAGCAATTACGCGGCCGAGGTGGTGGCCGGTGCGGGCTATGACTGGGTGCTGGTGGATATGGAACATTCCCCCGGCAATGTCATGACCACGTTGGGGCAATTGCAGGCGATTGCGCCCTATCCGTCCACCGCCATCGTGCGCACGCCGTGGAACGATGCGGTGATGGTCAAGCGCCTGCTGGATATCGGCGCGCCGGGGCTGCTGTTTCCCATGGTGCAAAGCGTGGCGGAAGCCCGCGCCGCCGTCGCCGCCACCCGCTATCCCCCCGACGGGATCAGAGGTGTGGCCGGGTCGATCCGCGCCAACCGATTTGGCCGGATCACGGATTATTATGCGCGGGTGGGCGATGAAACCGGCGTGCTGATCCAGTTGGAAACGCAGGCAGCGATTGACCAAGCCGCAGCGATTGCGGCCGTCAACGGTGTCGATGGCATCTTTTTCGGCCCTGCCGACATTGCCGCCGATATGGGGCTGATCGGGCAGCCGATGCATGCGGATGTCTGGGCGCGGATCATGCCCGCAGCGCGAAAGCTGATGGATGCGGGCATGCCCGTGGGCACGCTGGTGACCGATCCGGGCTTTGCGGCTGAACTGCTGAACAACGGCTTTACTTTTGTGGCCTGCGGCACCGATACCGGGTTGCTGGCCAAGGGTGCCGATCAATTGCTGGCGCAGATGCGCGAAATGACAAAGGAAACGTGATGAAAAAACTGGTGCTGACAGGGGCCGCTGGCCGCCTTGGATCTTACCTGCGCGAACCGCTCAGCAAGATGTGCGATACGCTGGTATCCACCGACCGCGTGGCCGAGATTGGCAAGACCTATCCCGGTGAAACCTATGTGCAGGCCGATCTGTCCGATCTTGCCGCAATGGAGGCGGTGATTGCGGGGGCCGATATGGTTGTGCATTTCGGTGCCATCGCGGACGAGGCCCCGTGGGATGACATCCTGCAATCCAATATCATCGGGGCTTATAACGTGTGGGAGGCCGCCTATCGGCACGGCGTCAAACGCGTGGTCTATGCCAGTTCGGTGCATGCGGTGGGGATGCACAAGAAAACCGATACCATCGGCCTTGATGCGCCGCACAAGCCCGACACCTATTATGGGCTGGCCAAATGTTTTTGCGAAGACCTTGCCAGTCTTTACTGGGATAAGCGCGGGGTAGAATCGGTGTGCATGCGCATCTTTTCCTGCGCGCCGGCCAATAACGCGCGCAGCATCGGCACATGGCTGTCTTATGACGATCTGATCCATCTGGTGCAGCGGTCCATCGACAGCCCCGTTGTCGGCTTCACCGTGGTTTACGGGATATCAAACAACGACCGCGCTGTTGTGGACAATTCCAAGGCGGGGCATCTGGGCTACCGACCCAAGGACAACGCCGAAGACTTCGCGGCACAGGTCTTTGCCGACACGCCGCCGCTGGACAACAAGGATCTGGCCAACTTGTGCATCGGTGGGCCCTTTGCAACGGTGGAACTGGGTAATTCCGGCGTGGCCGCGCTGAATATCGTTGACGATCGTAAAGAATCCTGAGCGTCCCTCACCCGGGTCAGGATTCCGCCAAATCAATGGTGGCAGGCCAAAGACAATATGATTGTCCTTGCCCTGCTGCCTTGTCGGCAGGCAGCGGAGTTCATGAACCCGCAAGCGCGTAATTGCACGCCCGCTTCGTCCGTTTGCCACACCGCTGCCCTACTTGTTACCACTACACTCATAAACTGGGATAGCATCGGGTATTCCGACATCCCCCGCATCCGTCTTAGGGGGATGGTGTGGTCACAATTAGACATAAAATGCGCTTTATCAGGTCACTTCGGTGACGGAAGGTGAACCGCTTGTCTGACCCGTTGACACCGAAGCGCAGATGTATATAAGCGCGGCTTCGTTGGTGTTGGTGGACCGTGTAAACGGAAACCTGTCGTTCCTGCAAAATCAGGGAAAAGGACAACGCCCTTCGCAAATAAAAGAAGGAGATCAGCCGTGACGAAACGCACCGCTGCCAAGTATAAAATTGACCGCCGGATGGGCGAAAATATCTGGGGTCGCCCCAAATCGCCTGTTAACCGTCGTGAATATGGCCCCGGCCAGCACGGTCAGCGCCGCAAGGGCAAACTGTCTGATTTTGGCATCCAGCTGCGCGCCAAGCAAAAGCTGAAGGGCTATTACGGCGATGTGACTGAAAAGCAGTTCCGCCGCATCTATGCCGAGGCCGAGCGTGTCAAGGGCGATACCGGTGAGAACCTTATTGGTCTGTTGGAGCGTCGTCTGGACGCTGTTGTTTACCGCGCCAAATTCGTGCCTACCGTCTTTGCTGCGCGCCAGTTCGTGAACCACGGCCACGTGACTGTGAATGGCAAGCGCGTCAACATTCCGTCCTACCGCGTAAAAGAAGGCGACGTGATCGAAGTGCGCCAGAAATCCAAGCAGATGGAAATGGTGATGGTCGCCAGCCAGTTGCCCGAACGTGACGTGCCTGATTACATGGAAGTTGACCATTCCAAAATGGTGGCGACATTCGTGCGCACACCCGGTTTGGGCGATGTGCCTTATCCAGTGAACATGGAACCAAATCTGGTCGTCGAATTCTACGCCAAGAACTAAGGTCTTGACCAAAAGAAATTGAAAGGGGCCGCCCATCTGGGTGGCCTTTTTTCGTAACGCCGGGTGGGTTAATTCCATTTCTGCCCGGGATGCCCTAAGGGGTTGTGAAATCGGAACAAGGGAAAGGTGCTTCGCATGACAACTCACCCAAACTATGGCCGTATTGACGGTGATATCGTGATGATCGGTTTTGGATCCATCGGAAGAGGCACCTTGCCGCTGATCCAGCGTCATTTCGACTATGATCCGGCTCGGTTCAGTGTGATCGACCCCAACCCTGCCAGTGCGGCGTTTCTGGCCGCACAGGGCATCACCCATCATCAGGTGGCGCTGACCCCCGAAAACTACCGCGAAGTGCTGGGCGGGTTATTCCCGAATGGGCGCGGGTTTTGCGTCAATCTTTCGGTCGATACGTCTTCGCTGGATCTGATGAAATTCTGCCGCGAAATCGGTGTGTTATATATCGACACGGTGGTTGAACCCTGGGCCGGGTTCTATTTTGACACAACGGAAAACGCCGAGCGCACCAATTATGCCTTGCGTCAGAAGGTGCGCGATGAAAAGGCCGCCAACCCCGGTGGGACGACGGCGGTGTCATGCTGCGGCGCGAATCCCGGCATGGTCAGCTGGTTCGTGAAAGAAGGGTTGATGACATTGGCCCGTGATCTGGGGCGCGACGATCCGGTGCCAACCGACCGCGCAAGTTGGGGTGCGCTGATGCAATCGCTGGGTGTCAAGGGGGTGCATATTGCCGAACGCGACACGCAGGCCCGCGACAAACCGCGCCCGCGCAAAGTGTTCGTGAATACTTGGTCGGTTGAAGGCTTCATCGCCGAGGGGTTCCAGCCCGCCGAGCTGGGCTGGGGCACCCACGAGACATGGATGCCCGAGACTGCCCATGCCCATGATACCGGCTGTCAGGCGGGCATCTGGTTTGAACGCCCAGGTGCGATTACCCGCGTGCATACATGGTGCCCTACGCCTGGACCGCAGTTCGGGTTTCTGGTGACACACAACGAGGCGATCAGCATTTCGGATTACTACACCGTGGGTGACAAATCCGCCCCTGATTTCCGGCCGACATGCCACTATGCCTATCACCCCTGTGATGATGCGGTGCTGAGCCTGCACGAGATGTTCGGCGCCGGGCGCCAGCAGACCGTGCATGAAATTCTGGATGTAGATGAAATTGTCACCGGAATCGATGAATTGGGTGTGCTGATCTATGGCCACGAAAAGAACGCGCTTTGGTTCGGGTCGCGCCTGTCGAACGAGGAAACCAAGACCCTTGCGCCATATCAGAACGCAACCGGGCTTCAGGTGACATCGGCTGTGTTGGCGGGGATGGTTTGGGCATTGGAAAATCCACAAGCCGGGATCGTTGAAACCGATGAAATGGATCATGCCCGGTGTCTGGACGTCCAGCGCCCCTATCTTGGCCCGGTCGAGGCACATTATACCGACTGGACGCCGTTACAGGACCGCTGGGAACATTTCCCCGAGGATATCGATGAAACCGATCCATGGCAGTTCCGCAACGTTCTGGCCACGTAATCCAAATTTCTAGAAATTTGGATGCCTCTGGCGGGGATATTTATGTCTGGAAGAAGCGATCGTGTCATGATTGATCGCTTGTCTCTGGTCAGGGCGCGGGCAGGGCGTTAGAACGGGCGAAACGACAGGACGGACCCTATCATGGCTGACGGCATTCAACCGCAACCCGGTATCATGGACATTGCGCTGTATCAGGGCGGGGTGGCGCATCTTGACGGGGTGAGCAACGTTCTCAAGCTGTCATCAAACGAAAACCCGCTGGGGCCAAGCGATGCCGCGAAAGAGGCGTTTTTGCGCGCAGTGCATAGTTTGCACCGCTATCCGCCAACTGATCATGCCAGCCTGCGGGGGGCCATCGGCGCGGTTTGGGGTGTTGCCACCGATCGCGTGATCTGTGGCGTTGGGTCGGATGAGATCCTGCATCTGTTGTGTCAGGCCTATGTCGGCGCGGGGGACGAGGTTATTCATACCGAACACGGTTTTGCGATTTACCGGATCGCGACGCTGGCCGCAGGCGGCACCCCTGTCGAAGTGCCCGAGCGTGAACGCGTGACCGATGTGGATGCGATTCTGGCCGCCTGCAATGACCGCACGAAACTGGTGTTCATCGCCAACCCCAACAACCCGACCGGCACGATGATCGGCTTGGCTGAACTGGCGCGGCTTGCCGCGGAGTTGCCACCGCAAGCGATGCTGGTGCTGGATGGGGCCTATGCTGAATATGTAGAAGGCTATGATGCGGGGCTGGCGCTGGTGGATGCGCGCCAGAACGTGGTGATGACGCGGACCTTTTCCAAGATTTACGGGTTGGGCGGGCTGCGCGTGGGCTGGGGCTATGGCCCGCAGGCTGTGATTGACGTATTGAACCGCATTCGTGGGCCGTTCAACCTGTCATCTGCGGCGCTGGCAGCGGCCGAGGCGGCGGTGCGTGACACCGCCTATACTGAAAAATGCCGCAGTGAAAATGCCCGCTGGCGCGAATGGATGGCCACTGCGCTGGCTGAATTGGGCGTGCCGTCTGACACATCCACGGCAAATTTCGTGCTGGCGCGTTTTTCCAGCCCGGACGAGGCCCTGGCCTGTGATGCGCATCTGCGCCATGAAGGAATAATCGTGCGTCAAGTGGCGGGCTACAAACTGCCGCATTGTTTGCGGATTACCGTGGGCGACGAAAGCGCCTGCCGCCGCGTGGTGCATGCGGTTGCACAGTTCAAGGGGGCTGTCTGATGGCGGTGATCTATGACCGCGTTGCGCTGATCGGGTTGGGGCTGATCGCGTCATCCATGGCCCATGCAATGCGCCGTAGCGGATTGGCGCACGAGATTGTCGGCTATGCCAAGACCGCCGCAACCCGTGACGTTGCTGTCGAAATCGGTCTGTGCGACCGCGTGTGCGCGACAGCGGCCGAAGCGGCCGAGGGGGCCGATCTGGTGGTGTTATGCGTGCCTGTCGGGGTGATGGGGGCTGTGGCAGCAGAGATCGCGCCGGTGCTGAAACCAGGCGCGACCGTCAGCGATGTGGGGTCTGTCAAACGGACGGTGATTGACGCGGTTAGCCCGCAGATACCGCCGGGCGTGCATTTTATCCCTGCGCACCCGCTGGCGGGGACCGAACATTCCGGGCCAAAGTCCGGCTTTGCCGAACTGTTCGACAACCGCTTTTGCATTCTGGTGCCGCTGCCCGACAGTGACCGCTCTGCCGTGGACCGCTTGGCGGAGTTCTGGCGTGGCATGGGCGCGCAGGTGGATGAGATGGACGCAGATCATCACGATCTGGTTCTGGCCGTCACCAGCCACACGCCGCACCTGATCGCCTATACGATGGTCGGCGTGGCCGATGACCTGCGGCGCGTGACAGATCGCGAAGTGATCAAATATTCCGCTGCGGGTTTTCGCGATTTCACGCGCATCGCCGCCTCTGATCCGACGATGTGGCGCGATGTGTTTTTGAACAACAAGGAAGCGACGCTGGAGATCCTTGGCCGGTTCACCGAAGAGTTGTTCGCGCTGCAACGGGCGATCCGGCGGGGGGACGGCGAGCATCTGCATGCTTATTTCACCCGCACCCGGTCGATCCGCCGGTCGATCATCGAAGCGGGGCAGGATACCGATGCGCCCGACTTTGGCCGGGGGGCGCCAAAGGGCAAGTCAACCCTTTGATTGCAAAGCCTGCGCTTGGTGCCGCTGTCGGAGCCTCCGGCGGGAGTTTTGGGGCCAAGATGAAGTCAAGAGGAGCCTTTACCCTTGCTGACCCCGGTTCTATAAGCGCAGCCATGATACGGCTGATGATGATAGGTATTATTTGCCCGGCGGTTTAGGATCCTGAACCGACCGGGAAAAGGTGTCAGCGTTTGCGCACCGCGCTTCATCCTTACAGTTCCACGATTGCCAAAAGGACGCCACGCATGTGCGCCGAGACCCCCGACTATAAACAGACCCTGAACCTGCCCCGCACCGAATTTCCCATGCGTGCGGGGTTGCCGAAACGCGAACCTGAATGGCTGGCGCGCTGGGCACAGATCGGGGTTTACCAGAAGTTGCGCGACAAGGCCGAAGGGCGCAAGCCTTTCACGCTACATGACGGCCCGCCATATGCGAACGGGCATTTGCACATTGGCCACGCGCTGAACAAGATTCTAAAAGATATGGTGGTGCGCAGCCAGCAGATGATGGGGCGCGACGCGCGTTATGTGCCGGGCTGGGATTGCCACGGTCTGCCGATCGAATGGAAGATCGAGGAGAAATACCGCGCCAAAGGCCAGGACAAGGACACCGTAGATGTCGTCGATTTCCGGCAGGAATGCCGCAAGTTCGCCGAAGGCTGGGTGGATATCCAGCGCGAGGAATTCAAGCGTCTGGGCGTGACCGGCAACTGGGACGACCCCTATCTGACGATGGCGTTCCATGCCGAACGCGTGATCGCGGAGGAGTTCCAGAAATTCCTGATGAACGGCACGCTGTATCAGGGATCAAAGCCCGTGATGTGGTCGCCGGTGGAAAAGACAGCGCTGGCCGAGGCGGAGGTGGAATATCACGACCGGCAGACCGATGCGATCTGGGTAAAGTTTCCGGTGACTGCGGGTGGCTTTGCTGGCGCGACGGCGGTGATTTTCACCACGACCCCGTGGACCATTCCGCAAAACCGCGCAATCTGTTTTGGCCCGAACATCGCCTATGGCCTTTATGAAGTCACCGGCACGCCGGATGAATGTTGGGCATCGGTCGGCGATCAATATCTGATCGCTGATGCCTTGGCTGCCGACGTGATGGAAAAGGCGCGCCTGGATGCGGGCATGTTCACCCGCCTGCGCGATGTGACGTCGGATGAACTGGTTGCGCTGACCTGTGCCCACCCGTTTGCTGATGCCCACCCTGAATGGGCGTTCGATGTGCCGCTGCTGCCCGGCGATCATGTGACCGACGACACCGGCACCGGCTTTGTCCATACCGCCCCCAGCCACGGGGATGACGATTATGCCATCGGGGTCAAGCATGGCCTGCCGATGACCTATAACATCCTTGATGACAGTTCCTACCGGGCGGACCTTCCGTTCTTTGGTGGTGAATGCATCCTGAAACCCAACGGCAAGCCCGGTGGGGCCAACAAGGCTGTGATCGAAAAGCTCAAAGAGGTCGGCGCGCTGATCGCGACCAAGCGGATCACGATTTCCGACGCGCATAGCTGGCGGTCAAAGGCCCCTGTCATTCGTCTGAACCGCCCGCAATGGTTTGCCGCAATCGACAAACCTGTGGGTGACGGCAACGATACCTATGGCACCACGATCCGCGAACGCGCGCTGCGATCCATCGACGAACTGGTGACATGGACGCCCAAGACTGGCCGCAACCGCCTGCATTCCATGATTGCGGCGCGGCCCGATTGGGTGCTGTCCCGCCAGCGCGCATGGGGTGTGCCGCTGACCTGTTTCACGCGCAAGGGGTTGAAGCCTGGCGATAAAGGTTTCCTGTTGCAGAACGCGGCGGTC
This sequence comes from Yoonia sp., assembly GCF_014859355.1. Lineage (GTDB taxonomy): Bacteria > Pseudomonadota > Alphaproteobacteria > Rhodobacterales > Rhodobacteraceae > Yoonia. The sequence goes on from NZ_JACUUJ010000035.1 coordinate 14,912, forward strand.
AACGCGCGTATTCTGGCGGCCTTTGAGGTCGAAGGCGCGGATGCGTGGTATAAAGAGGGCGCCAAAGAACGGTTCCTTGGCGCGGATGTGAACCCGGACGATTACGATCAGGTGTTCGACATTCTGGATGTGTGGTTCGATTCTGGTTCGACCCATGCATTCGTGCTGCGTGACCGGCCCGACGGGTCGACGGACGGCATGGCCGATCTTTATCTGGAAGGCACCGACCAGCATCGTGGCTGGTTCCATTCGTCGATGTTGCAGGCCTGCGGCACGATGGGCCATGCGCCCTATCGTGGGGTGCTGACGCATGGGTTTACGCTGGATCAGAAGGGCATGAAGATGTCCAAGTCTATCGGCAATACCATCGCGCCCGAAAAGGTTGTGCAGCAATATGGCGCGGATATTCTGCGGTTGTGGGTGGCGCAGTCGGACTACACTGCGGATTTGCGCATCGGCGACGAGATCCTGAAAGGGGTCGCTGACAGCTATCGCCGTTTGCGCAACACCATGCGTTATATGCTGGGTGCGCTGGCTGATTTCACCGAAAACGACAGGGTTGCACCGGCTGATATGCCTGAATTGGAACGCTGGGTGCTGCACCGTTTGGCCGAACTGGACCAGACCGTGCGCGATGGCTATGCGACTTACGATTTCCAAGGCGTGTTTCAGGCGGTGTTCACCTTTGCTACGGTCGATTTGTCGGCGTTCTATTTCGATATCCGCAAGGATGCGCTTTATTGTGACGGTGACACGGCGCGCAGGCGGGCCGCGCGCACGGTGCTGGATATTCTGTTCCACCGGATCACCAAATGGCTGGCCCCGATGCTGTGTTTCACCATGGAAGAGGTCTGGCTGGAACGCTTTCCCGGTGACGACGGTTCGGTGCATCTGGAGGATTTCGCCGAAACACCCGCCGATTGGCGCGACGATGCCTTGGCCGCGAAATGGGCCACCGTCCGCCGCGTTCGCCGTGTTGTCACCGGTGCGCTGGAGGTCGAACGCACCGCCAAGGTGATCGGCGCCTCGCTTGAGGCGGCGCCGATCGTCTATGTCACGCCCGAGGTCGTAGCGGTGCTGGAAACAACCAGTTTTGACGATCTGTGCATTACATCCGGGATCACGGTGACGACTGATGCCGCCCCTGCGGATGCGTTCCGGCTGGATGATGTGGCGGATGTGGCCGTGGTGTTTGCCCATGCGACGGGCGAAAAATGCCTGCGGTGCTGGAAAATTCTGCCCGATGTCGGCACCCATGCCCATGCGGGGGTTTGCGGGCGTTGCGATGCGGCGCTGGTTGGCTAGGTCAGGCGGCGTTGCGTGACGCGGTGATGTCGCGCAGCGCCTCTGCCGCGATCCGGAACGACCGCAGCCGCGCGCTGTGGTCGTGGATCATGCCGGTCAGGATCAGCTCGTCAGGTTGATAGCGGGCGATCAGCCCGGCCAGTTGCCCGCGCACGGTGTCGGGCCCGCCGGTTGCCGAACAGGCCAATGCGGCATTCACGCCTTCCAGCACCTGCGGCGGCACATGTGTGGCGATATCATCCACCGGGCGTGGTAATTTGCCCGGCTGGCCGCTGCGCAGCCGGGCAAAGGCCAGTTGCTGCGATGTGCGCAGAAAATCCGCCTCTGCATCCGTGTCGGCGGCACAGACCCCAGCGGCCATCATGAAATAGGGCCGTTGCAACCAGTCCGAGGGCTGGAACTGCTGGCGATAGATCATGCTGGCCTGTTCCAGCATGGCGGGCGCGAAATGCGCGGCAAACGCATAGGGAAGCCCGAAATGCGCGGCCAACTGCGCACCGTAAAGGCTTGACCCCAAGATCCAGACCGGCACATGGGTGCCTGTGCCGGGCACGGCCTGCACCGGGCCGGGGGTGTCGCCGAAATAGCCGATCAGTTCCTGCACGTCCTGCGGGAAACTGTCGTCGGGGGCCATGTGGCGGCGCAGGGCGCGGGCGGTGACCATATCGCTGCCAGGTGCGCGGCCAAGGCCAAGGTCGATCCTGTCAGGGTAAAGCGTGGCCAGCGTGCCGAATTGTTCGGCCACCACCAAAGGCGCGTGATTGGGCAGCATGATTCCGCCGGCACCAACGCGGATGGTTTTTGTCGCACCGGCCACATGGCCGATCACCACTGCTGTTGCGGCCGATGCAATTCCGGGCATGTTGTGATGTTCGGCCAGCCAATAGCGATGATAGCCTTCGGCTTCGGCCAATCGGGCCAGATCAACGGTATTGGCCAGCGCATCTGCCGCGGTCTGGCCTTCGGCGACGGGCGAAAGATCAAGAAGGGAATAATGCTGCATCAGTTGGTCCTTTGTGATCAATCTAGGGATCATGGGCCGACAATCCAACCACTGCATCGCGCCTATGCACACAAGCTTGAAACGATTATGCTGACCGAAAGGTCAGGCTGAGGGGCAAATGAAAACCTATCGAAATCCAGATGCAGAGGCGCGGATGCGGGCGGATTTTATCCGCCAGGGCGCGATGGCATCTCTGGGGATCACGATCGCAGAGATCGCGGCGGGGCGGGTGACGCTGGACATGCCCTTTAACCCCGCTTTCACTCAGCATCACGGTTTCATGCACGCCGGTGCCATCACGACCGCGATGGACAGCGCCTGCGGATTTGCGGCGTTCACGCTGATGGTGCCTGATGCCGAGGTGCTGACGGTGGAGTTCAAGGCAAATTTCATGGCCCCCGCGCGCGGCGCGCATTTCCGGATTGAAGGCGAGGTGGTGAAATCAGGCCGGACCCTGACCTTTACCCAAGGCCGCGCGATTGCCCGCGATGGCGACAGTGAAACGGTTGTTGCAACGCTGACGGCAACGATGATGGCGGTGTCGGCGCCTTAATGCCGCAAGGGGCGTTCTGTCAACTGCTGCGCCACCCCGGCAAACAGCAGATAAACCGACGTGACCACCAACCCCCAATGCGCCCAACTGTCCGGGTGAAACCCGACCCATGCGGCCCAGCCTGCAAAGAACGTCCATGCCAACGCCATGGGCAATGTGACGGGCCGCCACCGCAGTGTGCGCACCGGATGCACGAATTTCAGCGGCAGGAACATGGCGATGGCCAAAACTGTCACCAAAGACAGCGACACCCAGAAATTCGGTTCCAGTGCAAAGATTACGATGACCAGCATATTCCAGCAGCCGGGAAAACCGGAAAAGGAATTATCTTTTGTTTTCATGCGTGTATCGCAAAAATACATGGCCGAAGCAAAGGTGATGAAGATGATCGCGAACCAGCCCGTCCAGCCGGGCAACAGCCCGGATTTGAACAGAGCATAGGCCGGCACGAAAACATAGGTCAGATAGTCGATGATCAGGTCCAGCAGCACCCCGTCAAAGGCCGCGGCATTGGTTTTCACATTATAGCGGCGGGCAAGGGGGCCGTCGATCCCGTCAACGGCAAAGGCAACCACCAGCCACAGGAACATCAGGTCCCATTTTTCGTCGACCGCCGCCAGCATGGCCAGCATCGCAAAAACGGCACCGGTCGCGGTAAACAGGTGAACAAGAAGGGCCTTGGTGCGTAGGGTCATCGGGTCTTCATGATGGAAATTGCGGTGCAGTGCAAGCGGTTGAACACAGTCGCAGCGCGATGGTTTTGGTGCCAAAAAGTAACGGTGTCATGCCCTGGGGTGGGCCTTGTCGTAGACTTCCATCAGGCGGGCGGCATCAACGGCGGTGTAGGCCTGTGTGGTTGACAGTGACGCATGCCCCAGCAATTCCTGAATGCTGCGCAGGTCGCCCCCTGCGGCCAGCAGATGCGTAGCAAAGGAATGGCGCAGCGCATGGGGTGTGGCGGTGGCAGGCAGGCCCAGTTGCAGGCGCGCCTGTTCCATCGCCTTTTGCACCGCGCGTGGGGCCAGTGCGCCGCCCCTGACCGCGCGAAACAGCGGGGCGCCCGCCGCGCTGGGATAGGGGCACAGGGTCAGATAGTGGTCAACCGCGCTGCGGGCGGCGTCGATCACCGGAACGATCCGTTCCTTGTCGCCCTTGCCCCTGATCCGCAAGATCGCGGGCAAGGGGGCATCAGCCCCGGTCAGGCTCAAGGCCTCTGATATGCGCAGCCCGCAGCCGTAAAGCAACGTCACAACCGCGCTGTCGCGCGCGGCAACCCAAGGTGTGCGCGCCTGTAGATCGACGGCGTCGATCATGGCGCTTGCGGCATCCTCGGCCAGCGGGCGGGGCAGTTTGCGCTGAAACCTTGGCGCGCGGGTAGATAGCACGGCGGTGGCTTCGAACCCTTCGCGGGCGGCCAACCAGCGGTAGAATGATTTTACCGCTGACAACGACCGCGCCAGTGATCGCGCACCAACGCCGCGCTTGCGTTCATGGGCCATCCACGCCCGCATGTCGCGCACGGTCACGGCGGCAATCGGGCCAAGACCTAGCGTGTCGTCATTGTGCTGCGTCATGAACGACAAAAAGCCCAGCACGTCGGTCTGATAGGCCTTGCGCGTGTTGTCCGCCGCGCCCGCCAACGCGCGCTGATGATCCAGCCACAGCCGCAGCGCATTTGTCAGGGCAGGGGAAATCATCCGCTCAGGCCAGCCAGCGGCGCATCACCCGTTCGAATACGCCGGTAAAGAATGTCAGTAGATCGGTTCCTTGCTGCGGTGTGAATTGCTGTGGGTCTTCGGACCCCATGACCAGCATCCCGGGCAGACGGTCAGGGCCAAGATCAAGGATCAGGCAGGCTTCGGACTGGATGTAGGCGGCACGGTCACCAAACAAACTGTCAGGGGCGGCGGTAAAGCGGCGCAGGGTGATTTGGCGCACGGGCATGTTGCGGCCTAGTGTCACGTAATCGGCGATAAAACCCGCAGGTACCAAGGCCACCATCGGCCCAAAGGTTTTTTTGGTTTCTGGTGCGGTGCCTTCCAGCACCAACCGGATGGCATCGACCCGTAAAGTATTTGCCACGTCGCCCGACAGATCCGTCAGGAACTGGTCAAAGGCAGTTGCATCCATCATGCGCAAAATGGCGCGATGCACCTGATTGGTGCCAGCCAGATTGTCATAGGCGGCAGCAATCACGTTGCGATGGGTGTCTTCCAACCTGTCAAACCGCGCCTCGAGCCGTTCCATGGCAATGGCGCGCAGATCGACGATATTTCCGCCCATCCGGTGATCATTGGCACCGACAAGGGCGCGCATCAGATCGTGATCTTCCAAAAGAACATCGGGATTCGCGATGATCTTTTCACGAAGATCATTGGCCATGGTTTTTTCGGTCATTTGCCTGCTCTGCTGTTGTTTTGCGCCACGATAGCAGAGGGTTCCGGTATTTTCTGCACCTATTTTCAAAGCGGCGGAAAATCGTGCCCTTTTTGCAGACACGGGCAGGGTGGCGGTGGCCAGATCGAAACCCGCCCACCGCAATGGCGCATCAAAGGATCTTGATGCCGGCCTTTTCGACGTCTGCCATGAAGCCAGCCAGCCCCTTGTCGGTCAGCACGTGGTTCGCCATCGCCTTGATCACGGCAGGCGGTGCTGTCGCGACATCGGCGCCGATCAGGGCTGCGTCTTTCATGTGGTTGGCTGACCGGATCGAGGCGGCAAGGATCTGTGTCTCGAACCCGTAGTTGTCATAGATGGTGCGGATGTCGCCGATCAGCTCCATCCCATCAAGGTTCAGGTCATCCAGACGCCCGATAAAGGGGCTGATGAACGTGGCCCCCGCCTTGGCCGCCAGCAATGCCTGGTTGGCCGAAAAACACAAGGTCACGTTGACCATCACGCCTTCGTCCGACAGCGCCTTGCAGGTTTGCAGGCCTGCCCATGTCAGCGGCACCTTGACGGCGATATTGTCGGCAATCTTGGCCAGTTTGCGGCCTTCGGCCAGCATGGTGTCGGCGTCCAGCGCGACAACTTCGGCGGACACAGGGCCATCGACCAGATCACAGATTTCCTTGGTCACTTCCAGAATGTCGCGCCCCGATTTGGCGATCAACGACGGGTTGGTGGTGACGCCGTCCACCATCCCAAGGTCATTCAGTTCCTTGATCTGGTCGATCTCTGCGGTATCTACGAAAAACTTCATGGGTTCCCTCCGGGGATGGGTTGGTGTTTGTTGCCCCAGCGTTTACCTCAGGTCGCAGGACGCGTGAACCCTCAAAAGGCGGTTATGACTGATAGCTATTTCCATGCAGGTGATCTGGTCGGCGTGCTGACCACCCAACCGCTTGACCGGCCGCTGGATTACAAGGCACCCGAAGGCGGTTGTCATCTGGGGGCCTTTGTCGAGGTGCCGCTGGGGCCACGCCGCGTGTTGGGCGTGGTCTGGGGGCCGGGCAAGGGGGATTTTGACAGCGCGAAGATCAGGTCGGTCATCCGTGTGCTGGATGTCGCCCCGATGCGCGATGAAATGCACGCATTTCTGACGCGCGCCGCCGATTACACGCTGACGCCGCTGCCTGCGATGCTGCGCCTTGCCACCCGCGCGCCAAGGCTGGGCGACGCCCCGTCGATGCGCACCGTTTACCGGCTGGGTGCCAGCGCACCGGCCCGCATGACCGACGCCCGTGAAAAGGTGCTGGCGGTGTTGCGCGATTATGGCGGGCTGTTCTTTACCCTTGGCGAACTGGCTGAAATGGCCGGTGTCGGCACATCGGTCGTCAAGGGGCTGGTCAAACAGGGGGCCGTGCGCGAGGAAGACGCCCCGCGCGATATGCCCTATCCCGCGCTTGACCCTGATTATGGCGGCAAGACGCTTAGCGCCGATCAGGCCGCCGGTGCCGAGGCCCTGCGCGCCGCCCTGCGCAGCGATCACTATGGCACGACCCTGCTGAAAGGCGTGACCGGATCAGGTAAAACCGAGGTCTATCTAGAGGCGGTTGCCGAAGCCTTGCGCATGGGCCGTCAGGCGCTTGTGCTGCTGCCCGAAATCGCGCTGTCGGGGGAATTCATCAACCGGGTCGAGGCGCGCTTCGGGATGAAGCCCGCCGAATGGCATTCCGGCGTGACCATGACCGAACGCCGCCGGTGCTGGCGGATGGTCGGGCAGGGCGATGCGCAGCTTGTTGTCGGTGCGCGGTCTGCGTTGTTTCTACCCTTTCAGAATCTTGGCCTGATTGTCGTGGATGAAGAACACGACACGTCTTATAAACAAGAGGACGGTGTGCTGTATAACGCCCGCGACATGGCCGTGCTGCGCGCAGCGATCAACGGGGCGCAGGTGGTGCTGGCTTCGGCCACGCCCAGCCTTGAAAGCTGGGCCAATGTAGAGGCGGGCAAATACAAACGGTTGAACCTGACGTCGCGGTTCGGGGTCGCGGTAATGCCGAAAATGGCCGCGATCGACATGCGGTCAGAGGATGTGCCGGGCGGCAAATGGGTATCGCCTTCCCTGCGCCGCGCCATCGCGCACCGGCTGGAAAGGGGCGAACAATCACTGATCTTTCTCAACCGGCGCGGCTATGCCCCGATCACGCTGTGCCGGGCCTGCGGGCATCAGATTGGCTGCGATCACTGCGATGCGCGGATGGTGGAACACCGGTTTCTGAAACGGCTGATGTGCCACCAATGCGGTGAAACCAAACCGATCCCCACCAAATGCCCCCATTGCGATGCCGAAGGTAAGCTAAGCGCGGTTGGTCCCGGCGTGGAACGCATGGGTGAAGAGGTGGCGGGCCTGTTCCCCAATGCGCGCATCGCGGTGCTGTCATCAGATCTTTATGGATCGGCGCGCGCGATGAAGGCGCATATCGAAGATATCGCCCAAGGCGGCACCGATATCATCATCGGCACGCAACTGGTGGCCAAGGGGCATAACTTTCCACTGCTGACGCTGGTGGGGGTGATCGATGCCGATCTGGGGCTGCAAGGGTCTGACCTGCGCGCCGCCGAACGCACATTTCAATTGATGCGCCAGGTGGCAGGGCGGGCCGGGCGCGCCGAAACCCCGGGTGTGGCGCTGTTGCAGACATATCAGCCCGAACATCCGGTGATCCGGTCGATCCTTGCAGGTGATGAAGAAGGTTTCTGGGCTGCCGAAGCCGCAGAGCGCAAGGCGGCTGGCGTGCCACCTTATGGCCGCATGGCTGGCATCATCCTAAGCAGTCCGAACCTGCAAGATCTGTTCGATCTGGGCGCTGACATGGCGCGGCGTGATGCGCCCTTGCGCCGGATCGGTGCGCAGGTTTACGGCCCGGCCCCGGCACCCATCGCGCGGGTGCGTGGGCGGCATCGGGTGCGGTTGCTGGTCAAAGCAGACAAATCAGCCCCGTTGCAAGCGGCTCTTGCGCAATGGGCGGCGCAATTCCGGCTGCCCGCGCAGGTGCGTCTGGCCATCGATATCGACCCGCAAAGTTTTTATTGACGTGCTTTATCGCCTATTTCGGCGCGCCAATGGCGGCGGCACAGTGACACATAGCGGTCATTGCCACCAATGGCGATCTGGTCGCCGGATGTCATGACCTGCCCGTGGGCGTCTTTGCGCACCACCATGGTGGCCTTCTTGCCGCAATGACAAATCGTGCGAATTTCACGCATGTCATCGGCCAGCGCCAGCAACGCGGCTGATCCGGGAAATAACTGCCCCAGAAAATCAACCCGCAGGCCGAATGTCATCACCGGCACGGCCAGATCATCGGCCACGCGGGCCAGCTGCCAGACCTGATCGGGGTGCAAAAACTGCGCTTCGTCGATGAACACGCAGGCGCAGGGGCCTTGCGCCAGCCGGGCGGCGATTTTTGCAAACAGGTCTTCGCCAGGGGCAAAGGTATCTGCATCGGCACCAATCCCGATGCGGCTACCGATCCGACCGGCACCTGCGCGATGATCCATCTGCGCCGTCAACAGATAGGTTTGCATGCCGCGTTCGATATAGTTGTGCGAGGCTTGCAGCAACACGGTCGATTTGCCGGCGTTCATTGTGGAATAGTTGAAATAAAGCTTTGCCATGGCTGTGATTAGCCCCCGCATGCGGCGAATTGCAAGGCCAGCAATTTTGGTTTTTGGCCTTTCCTCTGGCGCGATGAATGTTAAATCCCTGACAAGAACGCCAGTAACAGGACCGCGTGCCATGGATACGTCAGACATACCCAACGTGATTGCCAGCGCCTTGAAACCACTGGATATCCCTGCACTTGTCGGGCCGGGTGATCCAGGGCATCCGCCGCGTATTCTGTTGTTATACGGATCATTGCGGCCTGTCAGTTATTCGCGGCTTTGTGCCGAAGAAGCCGCGCGCGTGTTGCGTGCGCTGGGCTGTGAAACGCGGTTTTTCGACCCGTCTGGCCTGCCCCTGCCGGATGATGCGGATGCTGATCACCCCAAGGTGGCTGAACTGCGCGAACTGGCGCTTTGGTCCGAAGGCATGGTCTGGTCCAGCCCTGAACGGCATGGTGCCATGACGGGGATCATGAAAACGCAGATCGACTGGCTGCCGCTGGCACCGCTTGGCGGCATCCGGCCAACACAGGGTAAAACGCTGGCGCTGATGCAGGTGTCGGGCGGTTCGCAATCGTTCAACACGGTCAACCAGTTGCGGATCCTTGGGCGCTGGATGCGGATGATCACCATCCCGAACCAATCGTCAGTGCCAATGGCGTGGAAAGAATTCGATAACGGGCGCATGAAACCTTCGCCGCTGTATAACCGCATCGTTGACGTGATGGAGGAACTGGCCCGCTTTACCTTGATGATCCGCGCACGCAGCACGATGCTGGTTGATCGCTATTCGGAAAGGGTTGAAACGCCCATGGATGTCCACAAACGGGTCAGCAGCTAGGCGCGTTCAACGATGACGGACCCCACCGAATAGCCGGCCCCGAAGGAACAGATCAGCCCTTTGTCGCCGACCGGCAGATCGTCGGAATGTTTCGAAAAGGCGATGATCGATCCGGCCGATGATGTATTGGCGTAATCTTGCAGAATATTGGGCTGTTCCCCAGGGGCAGGGACGCGGCCCAAAACCTTTTTACCGATAAAGTCGTTCATTGTCTTGTTGGCTTGATGCAGCCAAAGCCGGCGCAGGTCTGATGCCGCGACGCCGGTTTCAGCCAGATGATCGGCGATATGCTGGCTAACCAGCGGCAGCACCTCTTTGAATACCTTGCGCCCGTTTTGCATGAACTGCATATCGCGTCGGTCTTCCATCTGGTCGTGGCTGCGGCGCATGTAGCCGTTATTGTTGCGGATATTGTTGCTGAACTGGGTGGCGCAGCGGGTCGAAAGCACCTTGAAGCGGGGCTGCGACAGCCCTTCGTCGCGTTCCAACAGCGTGGCTGTGGCCACATCACCGAAAATGAAATGACAATCGCGGTCGCGCCATTCCAGATGCGCGCTGCAAATTTCAGGATTGATGACAAGTGCTGCACGGATAGACCCTGTGCGGATCATATCCGCCGCTGCCTGAATGCCAAAAGTCGCGCTGGAACAGGCGACATTCATATCAAAGGCAAAGCCGCCGGCACCCAGAAGTTTTTGAATCTCTACGCTAATTGCAGGATAGGCCCGTTCCATGTTCGATGCGGCGCAGATGACAAGATCGACATCTCCAGCGCGACGCCCTGCTGCTGAAAGCGCCTTTTGCGCTGCGTCCACCCCGATTTCGGCCATATAGCTGGGTTCGGTGTCACGCCGGGCCGGTAGGTTTGGAAACATCCTGCCGGGGTCAAGAATACCACTTTTATCGAGTACATAGCGTTGTTTGATGCCGGATGCGGAATAGATGAAATCGGCCGATGAATGGTCTTTGGCGGCCACCTGTCCGGCTGCGATGGCACGGGCATTTTCGGCATTCCACATATCGGCGTAGGTGTTGAACGCGGCCACCAATTCGGCGTTTGTGATGACAAGGCTTGGGGTAAAAACTCCGGTTCCGGTGATGGCGACGTTGTTCATTCTATTCCCTAGGGTTGGCAGAATAAAGTATGACGGCTGCGCTGTGTTTGTCCACAGCCGTCACATCAGCTTGACCTTGCGGAATGCCCGCAAGTTTGCCCTAGCCTTGCAGGCTTCTGACGGCCAGATCGCCCTCTGATCTGGCCCGCATCGCCAGCGTGGCGGCATGGGCGGCAGCAGCGGTGGTGAAATACGGAATCTTATCATAAAGCGCGACAGCACGAATGTCGCGGCTATCCTCGACGGCCTGCGCGCCCTCGGTGGTGTTGAACACCAGCGCGATATGGCCATCCTTCAGGCGGTCAACGATTGTCAGCCCGCCTTCATAGACTTTGTTGACGATTTCGCAATCGACTTGGTTTTTGCGCAACCAGCTGGCGGTGCCACGGGTGGCAACGATGGTAAACCCAAGCAAGATGAGGGTTTTTGACGCATCCACCATATCGGCTGTCTTATCCGTGTCGCGGATCGAGATGAAAACAGTGCCTTGCGTGGGCAGGTTGGTGCCCGCCCCCATCTGCGCCTTTAGGAAGGCGCGGGGAAACGACCGATCCCAGCCCATGACTTCACCGGTAGACCGCATTTCCGGCCCAAGGATTGTATCGACGCCGGGGAAGCGGGCAAAGGGCAACACGGCCTCTTTCACCGAAAACCACGGGGTGTTGGGGTCAGCCAAGGTAAAGGCATCGCCCAGCGGCAGCACGTCCATCGGGTTTTCGCTTGCGGGGTAGGGCGCGCGCAGCGGGAAGTTGGACAGCGGTTCACCCGCCATCAGCCGTGCGGCGATGGATGCGATGGCGCTGTCGGTTGCCTTGGCCACAAAGGGCACGGTGCGCGATGCGCGGGGGTTCACCTCGATCAGGTAGACCTCTTCATCCTTTACCGCGAATTGCACGTTCATCAGGCCCACGACATGCAGCGCAAGCGCCAATTTTTCGGTCTGTGCGCGGATTTCAGCAATCATCGCGTCGGACAGTGAATAGGGGGGCAGGGAACAGGCGCTGTCACCCGAATGCACGCCCGCTTCTTCGATGTGTTGCATGATGCCGGCAACATGGGTGTTTTCACCGTCGCACAGGCAATCCACATCCACCTCAACCGCACCGGACAGGTAGCTGTCCAGCAGCACGGGGCTGTCACCCGACACAACAACGGCATCCGAGATATAGCGTTCAAGCTGCGCCTGATCGCGCACGATTTCCATCGCGCGCCCGCCCAGCACATAAGACGGGCGGATCACCA
>NZ_JACUUJ010000036.1 GCF_014859355.1 Yoonia sp.
AGGAACATGATGATCTGTTTGCGCGCGGCGCTGCCGAAGCGGCGTTCGGCGCATTCGTTCGCGACACGCCAGCTCATTGCCGCGCCCCGCGAGGGCCTAAACCGGCTTCAACTTGTACAGGTTTTGTACAGAAATCCTGTCTGCCGCCGCAGATTTCCCCGGGCATCAAACGGGCGTTTCTGCAGCCGCTTTCACAAGCCCCTGACAAAACGCCATATTTTATTGGGTTTTTTGGTGACCCCGGCAGGATTCGAACCTGCAACCTGCCCCTTAGGAGGGGGCTGCTCTATCCAGTTGAGCCACGGGGCCGCTTGGGTCTTTCAATGCCTGCCTTTGACTATCTGGTCAACGGGCCAAAGCGCCGTTATCAATGGTTCAGCAGTGCAAACAGGACATTTTTGTGAACAGTAAGATCAAACGCCCGCTGACCCTGCGCGATGTATCCGAAGCATCCGGCGTCAGTGAAATGACCGTCAGCAGGGTTCTGCGCAACAAGGGCGACGTGAGCGAAGTCACGCGTAAAAAAGTGCAAGAGGCCGCCAAACGTCTGGGATATGTGCCCAACAAAATTGCGGGTGCGCTGGCGTCACAGCGGGTAAATCTGGTGGCAGTCATCATCCCATCACTAGGCAACATGGTTTTTCCAGAGGTTCTGGCGGGGATTTCCCAGGTGCTAGAGAATACTGAACTGCAACCGGTCGTCGGTGTGACGGACTATCTGCCTGAAAAGGAGGAAAAAGTCCTGTTCGAGATGCTGTCATGGCGGCCTTCGGGGGTCATTATCGCAGGGCTGGAACATTCTGAAGCCGCGCGCGCGATGCTGGAACGCGCGGGCATTCCCGTAGTCGAGATCATGGATACCGATGGCGAACCGGTGGATGCCTGCGTCGGCATTTCGCACCGCCGCGCTGGTCGCAAGATGGCAGAGGCGATCATAGCCGCTGGATATAAAAAGATCGGCTTCATGGGAACCAAAATGCCGCTGGACCACCGTGCGCGCAAACGGTTTGAGGGGTTCACCCGTACGCTGGCCAAGGCTGGGGTGGAAATTGCGGATCAGGAATTTTATTCCGGCGGGTCCGCATTGGCCAAGGGCCGCGAAATGACGGCCAAGATGATCACGCGCAGCCCTGATCTGGATTTCTTGTATTATTCGAATGATATGATCGGTGCAGGCGGGTTGTTGTATCTGCTGGAAAAGGGCTTTGATATTCCTGGCCAGATCGGGCTTGCCGGTTTCAACGGGGTGGAATTGCTGGACGGTTTGCCGCGCCAGCTGGCCACAATGGATGCCTGCCGCCGCGAGATTGGAATCAAGGCGGCACAGATCATTGCAGGACATAACGCTGGCGAACCAGCTGTCGATGGCCCGGTGATCGCGCTCAGCCCGAAACTGACCTATGGCGACACATTGCGCCGCAGCTAGATCATGCGAATGACATCCTTGTCGATCGACAGCATATAACCCTTGCGCGCGATATTCTTGACCAGCAATTCGCTGACCATCTGGTTACCCAGCGTATCGCGCAGGCGTTTGATGCGGGTTGCACCTGCCGCCTCGTCGCAGTCAGAGGCATCGCGGCCGGAAATCACACCCTCGATTTCGGCACCTGATAGCACTTCGTCGTCCATCCGCGCCTCGGCCAGCACAGACAGGGTTTCAATCGCGGCTTCGGTCAGCTTGAATTCGAAATTGTTCAGATAAACCGATTTCTGATCGCGGCTGATCAACAGCGAATTCACCGTAATCCCCTGCCTTTCGATCTGGCCCATGCGCCGGTTCAGCGCGATCAGCATCACTAGAAAGGCGATAGCGGCAATCAGCATCGCGGTTGCAAAAACCAACAAAACAAAAATTACGAAACGATAAGATGCCAGTGTGTCGGAAAACGCTGTGCCTGAGCCTGCCAGAATTTCCAGCAACTTGATTTCGGCGTTGCCGGTCAGCGTGTCGTTTTCCACGAACAGCTGTTCCACGCGCGCGTTGAACGCATTCGCATCCGGCAAATTGATAAATAACAATATGGCTGCCAGCGCCAGAATCGTCAGAATCGCGGCAATACCTGCGATGACGATCCTGTTGCCGATTTCGCGCGCCTCAGTAGCGGAGGAAGTATTCACCCGCGCTTTCCTTTCTTTCATCCAGCCCGGCTTCGTCAAAGACGCCAAGCACATTCAGCAATTGCCATCCGTCACGGGCCAGCTTTGGGCGCAACTGTTCCGCAGCGGACTGCCCATCGCAGTCGCCGCGCACCGCTGCCACACCATAGTGCAGGCGCAGGGGATCATCACGTTTTGCCTTGTAATCGGCATAACAATCGGCAGATGCCGTGCCAGCCGTCAGGTAAAGGATCAGGAATGAGGAAAAAAGATGTTTCATGCCGTCAACCTGATCCCAAGTTTACCTGATATTCAATAACGCCCAATGCTATCGCGGCTGCCATCGCATAGCCATACCCCGTTATTGTCTGTCATCGCAGGTGCGCAACAGTCTGGGTTCATCACGACAGCATCAACCGAAAGGATGAACCGATGATTAAACCCATTATTGCCGCGCTAACGGCGCTATCCCTAACATTTGCCACGGTCAGCCCGGCGCAGGCCCAAGGTATCAGCCGCGAAGAGGCGGGCAAACTGCTGATCGGGCTGGCCGCGATCGCCGCCTTAAACGCTGCGCTTGAAAACAGAAAACCCAAACCACAGCCCCCCGCGGCACAAGTCAATAACCGGCCCGATTGGGCACCTCAGGGCCACCGTGGGAACGATTGGTCCAGCCTGCAACAAAAAGAAAAGCAAAAGAAAGGCCACAACGCCTTGCCCGCGACATGCCTGCAAGATGTTGAAAACCGCTTTGGCTCTCAGCGCATGTTCGTGCAACGCTGCCTTGAACGCAATTACCGCCATGTTGACCGCCTGCCAGCCCGATGTGCCGTGCGCGTTTATACCAATAACGGGCCGCGCGAAGGCTTTGACCCGCTTTGCCTGCGGCAGGCCGGATTCACATCTGATCGACGCCGCTAAGGCGTTGAGCAGCAGCGCGGTTCCTTGCCCCGGTTACCGCGCCGCCTTTGGGGCAAAGGGTCCGGTGGTCTTCTTTGCCCCTTTTTTGCTTGAACCATGGCGCCGCTTCTGGTCACTGGGACCATGACCGCACCGGATTTCAGTTTTGAAACAGCCGCCATGGCGCGCGGCCTTGCCCGCATAGCAGGGGTAGACGAAGTGGGGCGCGGCCCGCTGGCCGGGCCTGTTTGCGCCGCCGCTGTTGTGCTGGACCCGGCGCGCATCCCGCCCGGGTTAAACGACAGCAAGAAACTGACCGCCGCCCGGCGCCTCGCGCTTTTTGACCAGATCATCGCGCAAGCCGATGTGTCGATCGCCACCGCGACCGTGGCCGAAATCGACACCCTGAACATCCTGCGCGCATCGCATCTGGCCATGGTGCGTGCGGTTGCAGGCCTTTCATCTTCCCCCGATCATGTGTTGATCGACGGTAATCTGATGCCACGCGGGCTGACCATATCGGCCGAGACGATTATCAGCGGCGACGCGCGCAGCCTGTCGATTGCCGCTGCATCCATCGTGGCCAAAGTGTGGCGCGACAGACACATGGTGGATTTGGCGCAACAGTTTCCCGGCTACGGCTGGGACAAAAACGCCGGATACCCCACCGTGGCCCATAAATCGGCGCTGATAAATCTTGGTGTCACCCCACACCATAGGCGTTCTTTCAAACCAGTGCACAATATCTTGTATCAAGAATAATTCATAAGCCACTGATTCAAAAAAGCTTTTGACACCGAATCGCCTCTGACTCACATTAGGGGCAACCAAAGAGCGGACAATCCGCCGGGGATCAGAGGCAGAAAATGACGATCAAGACGAAAACAAAAGGGGCTTCCGCGCTCCCTCTTAATTCCATACTGGACGGTGACTGCATTGATGTGATGAACAGCCTGCCTGCGGGTTCGGTTGATCTGATCTTTGCAGACCCACCCTACAATCTACAACTCAAGGGTGAACTGCACCGCCCGGACAATTCCAAAGTGGATGCCGTAGATGATGCATGGGACCAGTTTGACAGCTTCAAGGCCTATGACACCTTTACCCGCAACTGGCTGGCCGCCGCACGTCGTCTGTTAAAACCCAATGGCGCGATCTGGGTGATCGGCAGCTATCACAACGTGTTCCGCATGGGTGCGGAATTGCAAAATCAGGGGTTCTGGATCCTGAACGACGTGGTTTGGCGCAAATCCAATCCGATGCCCAATTTCCGCGGCAAACGCCTGACTAACGCCCATGAAACCCTGATCTGGGCATCGAAAGAAGAAGCCAGCAAATACACCTTTAACTACGAGGCGCTAAAGGCGTTGAACGAAGGTGTGCAGATGCGGTCTGACTGGGTGCTGCCGATCTGCACCGGCCATGAGCGGCTGAAAAACGAAGATGGCGACAAGGCGCATCCGACGCAAAAGCCGCAATCGCTGCTGCACCGCGTGCTGGTCGCCACGACGAACCCCGGCGATGTGGTGCTTGACCCGTTCTTTGGCACCGGCACGACAGGTGCGGTTGCGAAAATGCTTGGCCGTGATTTCATCGGGATCGAACGCGAGGCCGCTTACCGTAAGGTCGCGGAAAAACGCATCGCGAACACCCGCAAGTTCGACACCGAAGCATTGCAGGTGTCCACCTCGAAACGCGCGGAACCGCGGGTGGCCTTTGGTGTGCTTGTCGAACGCGGCATGCTGCGCCCAGGTGAGGAACTGTGGTCCATGAACGGCCGCCACAAGGCAAAGGTGCGCGCCGATGGCACGTTGATCGGCGATGACATCAAGGGGTCGATCCATCAGGTCGGCGCCTATCTGGAAGGCGCGCCAAGCTGCAATGGCTGGACCTACTGGCAATTCAAACGCGATGGGCAAAAAGTGCCCATCGATATCTTGCGCCAGCAGATCCGGTCCGAGATGGCCAAACACTAGAATTCAGAAACGAAACCGCCGGTGCCTGCGGGAAACCATGCCATCGTGGTATGGTCCGTGCGCATCCACTTTCCCCCGCCCTCGCAAGATGGCGGGGTTTTTTGATGCTTAGCGTGGCATCGGGTTTGTCGCGGATTTATACGCCGACCAATCGGTGATCTCGGGATAATAGAGCGCGCGCCATTCCCGCACGCGCGGATTCATCACCTTTGCCCAGATCATGGGCGATAGCGCCACCATCGTCATCACTGGATAGCCATAGGGCAATTGCGGGGCTTGGTCCGTGCCATAGGTCTGCAACAGCGGAAACCGCCGACTGGGTTTATAATGGTGATCGGAATGTCGTTGCAGGTTGATCAATAGCCAGTTTGACGCGCGGTGCGCCGCATTCCACGAATGGCGCGGCTGCACATGTTCATATTTGCCATCCCCCAGATGTTTGCGCGTCAGCCCGTAATGTTCGACATAATCCACCAGTTCAAGTTGGAACACCGCCCAAAAGGCCTGGGTCGCAAACAGGAACACCCCCCACCAGCCGCCAATCAGTGCCGCCAGCAGAATAAACCCCGCTTGCAGCCACAAATAGCGCCAGAACGGGTTCGTGCGGTGCCACCACGCCAGCCCCTTGCGGGTCAGCATCGCCTTTTCAGCCATGAACGCCGACACAAGGCACTGCCACAGCACACGCGGAAAGAACCGCCAGAAACTTTCGCCATAGCGCGCCGTCACCGGATCGCGTGGCGTGCCGACATAGCGGTGATGCACCAGCAGATGTTCTGACCGGAAATGCGCATACAGCACCGACGCCAACAGGATATCGGCCAGCCACCGCTCTGCCTTGGGGTTTTGATGCATCAATTCATGCGCATAGGTGATCCCGATGGTGCCCGACAAAATGCCCAGCCCTGCAAACAGCGCCCATTCCTCGAATCGGGACAGATGGCCTGATAGGGTGACATAAATCATCAACCCGAAGATCGTGATCAGTTGCACCGGCCCCCAGATCAGGGTGATCAGGCGATACCAGAAAAGCTGGCTTTCAGGGGTGTCAGGGTCGGGGTTTTGAGTGTTCAGCCCCAAAACGAAATCCAACCCGGTGAACAGATACCATGTGGACAGCGGCAAAAGCAGGATCCACCAGCCCCCTTGCACCGCAACAAAAACGGCCAGCGGCACAAGTGCCAGCGACAGCGCAAACGGGAATGCCGCGCTGAACCTTGCAACAGGAGAAATACCAAGAATCGCCGTCATACTGGTCCTTTTGCCCGATGCTAGAACTGCCGCACTGGCATCTCAACCATCGCGTAGCGTCACAGCGGCAAGATCATAGACCTTGCGCATCACCGTCGGCAGTGCGGCGGGGCGAAGGGGCATGAACTGCCCCCGCTCGGGCGCGGCATCCTGCGCCACATGTGCCAGCATAATCGTTAAACGCAGGTGAAAATGGGTGAACGTATGCCGTGCCTGGGCATCCAACACGTGCCAGTCAGCCTGAAGGGGGGGTGCGGGGTCCGGCGCATCCGACCACGCTGACCCGGGCCAGCCCAGCATGCCGCCTAACAAACCACTTTCAGGGCGGGTTTCCAGCAACCACGCGCCATCTGCACGGCGCGCGACATAGGCGATGCCAAAGCGTGTCGGCGTTTTCTTTTTTGGTGTCTTTTTGGGCAACTCTGCCGCTGTTCCCGCAATCCGCGCCGCGCAAGGGTCACGCAAGGGGCAAATGCCACAGGCCGGACTGCGCGGCGTGCAGATCGTGGCACCCAGATCCATCACCGCCTGCGCATAATCACCAGGGCGGTATTGCGGCGTCATTGCACGGGCCAGCGCTGTCAATTCCGGCTTTGCGGCAGGCAAGGGCGTATGCACATCATAAAACCGCGCCATCACCCGTTCAACATTGCCATCCACCACGGTTTCAGGGCTGTCAAAGGCAATCGCGGCAACTGCCGCCGCTGTGTAAGGGCCGATGCCCGGCAAGCTCAACAGCGCATCACGTGTTTCGGGAAACCGCCCCCCATGTTCAGCCACAACCACCCGGGCGCACTTCAGCAGATTGCGCGCGCGGGCGTAATAGCCAAGACCGGCCCATGCGGCCATGACATCGGCATCATCCGCCGCTGCCAGATCGGTAACCGTTGGCCAAATTTCTAGAAATTTGGCATGATATCCCCGCACGGCGGCAACGGTGGTTTGCTGCAACATGACCTCGGACAGCCAGACCGCATAGGGGTCGGGCAACACACCCGCCTTACGTGCGGCAGGTGGGGTGCGCCAGGGCATGTCGCGGGCATGAATATCATACCATGCCAGTAATGCCGCCGCTTGGTCACGCAATGTTTATTTCCTCTTTAACACGGTTATGCTGGTGTGAACCGTCAGATGCCTTAGATAGTTTGGTAAGATGAAACAGACACGGCACACCAGCACAACCCGCGGATTTTCCCGGGCGGCGACATTGCTTCAGCCCCGTATCCGCGCGGCAAGCGAAGACCGTGGCTTTGCCGTAACCCGCCTTTTGACCCATTGGGCCGAAGTTGTGGGCGAAGCCACCGCGGCAATCGCAACACCGGTTACGATCACCTATGGCAAAGGTGGCATGGGCGCTACGCTGGTGGTGCTGACCACAGGCGCACAGGCGCCAATGCTGGACATGCAAAAGGAACAGATCCGCGACAAGGTCAACGCCTGCTATGGTTACCGTGCCATTGCCCGCGTCAGGATCACGCAAACCGCGCCCACAGGCTTTGCCGATGGGCGCGTGGCCTTTGCGCCTGCGCCGAAAACCGCCCGCATCCCGGATCCGGCGGTGCAATCGGCGGCAAAGGCGCTATCTGACGACGTTGAAAATGACGAACTGCGCGCAGCCCTTGCGGCCTTGGGCGCAAATGTCTTATCGAAACAAAAACCCTGATCAGAGGTGAACATGGAACGCAGAACTCTTTTGACTGTCGGCGCTGGTGCGCTTGTCGCACTTGGCGCAGGCTGGGCTGTTACACGCCCCGACCCACAATCCGGCCTGCTGCCCGGTGCAGCCAATGCGCAAGCGACTGACGGCGCACTGCCAGACGTCATGGAAATGGTGCAGGGCAATCCCGACGCTGCCGTCGAGGTGATTGAATACGCATCCTATACTTGCCCGCATTGCGCCAGTTTCCACGCCAACCAGTATCAATCGCTCAAGGCAAATTACATCGACACCGGCAAGATCCGCTTTGTCTATCGCGAGGTGTATTTTGATCGCCCCGGTCTGTGGGCGTCGATGATTGCGCGTTGCCCCAACGACACGAATTTCTTTTTCGGCTTAAGCGAAGTGCTGTATGAAAAACAGCGTGAATGGCTGGCAAGCGGTGATCCGGCGACGATCGTGCAGGATCTGCGCAAAATTGCAAAAACCGCCGGTCTGGATGATGCCGCCCTTGATGCCTGCCTGAGCGATGGGCCAAAGGCCGAAAGCCTGTTCAACTGGTATCAGACCAACGCGGATCGTGACAATATCACCGGCACACCAAGTTTCATGATCGACGGTCAGAAATATTCCAATATGGCCTACGACGAATTTGCCCGTATTCTGGATGAAAAGATCGGCTGATGCAGCCACTGACCGGGCTGAAAGTGGTCGAACTGGCCCGCGTGCTGGCCGGCCCGATAGCGGGCCAGACGCTGGCCGATCTGGGGGCGGATGTGATCAAGGTGGAAAGCCCCGCTGGCGATGATACGCGCCAGTGGGGGCCACCATTCGTCGATCATGACGATGAGGTCGCCGCCGCCTATTTCCACAGCTGCAACCGGGGGAAAAAATCGGTTGTCATCGACTTTCGCACGCCCGAGGGGCAGGCGCAGGTGCGCAGGCTGGTTGCCGATGCCGATATTCTGATCGAGAATTTCAAGGTTGGCGGGCTGGCCAAATACGGGCTGGATTACGCCAACCTGTCGGCACTGAACCCCCGCCTGATCTATTGTTCGATCACCGGCTTTGGGCAAACCGGCCCTTATGCCAAACGTGCGGGATATGATTACATCATTCAGGGAATGTCGGGGCTGATGTCGGTGACCGGCGAACCGGATGGCCAGCCGCAAAAGGTGGGCGTCGCGGTCACGGATATCTTCACCGGCATTTATGCCTGCACCGGCATTCTGGCCGCTGTCCATCAACGCCAGACCACGGGGCGCGGCCAGCATATCGACATGGCGCTGCTGGATGTTGCGACAGCGGTGATGACCAATCAGGCGATGAATTATCTGGTGACAGGTAAACCGCCGCAGCGCATGGGCAATGCACACCCTAATATCGTGCCTTATCAGGTGTTTGACTGCGCCGACGGCTATATCATAGTGGCCAGCGGCAATGACCGGCAATATCGCAAATTCTGCACCCTGCTGGATTTGCCCGCGCTGGCCAACGATCCGGCCTATGCCACCAATCAGGCGCGTCTGGCCAACCGCGATGCGCTGGCGGGGTTGTTGACGGCCCAAACCATCAAATGGACCAAGGCCGATTTGTTAACCGCTTGCGAAACCCACGGTGTGCCCGCAGGCCCGATCAATGACATGGCAGAGGTGTTTGCCGATCCCCAGATCATCCACCGGCGGATGAAGGTTGATCTGGACGGTGTGCCATCGGTGCGGTTGCCAATTTCGTTTTCAGATGCCGATGTCATGCCAAAACGTCCATCGCCTACATTGGGCAGCGATCAGGCGTTACTGGACAGCCCCAACCTGTCCAATGCCGCATCCAGCGGCGACCAGTCCACCACCTGAAGCCGCACCGGCAGGGTCAGCACCTTGGCCCGAAAACTGTCGGGCAGGCGCACCGCGTCTTTTTCGGTGGTGACAAGCTGCGCGCCGCGCGCCTGCGCCTCGATCTCTAGCCGTTTCATCAGGGCATCGGTCAGAGGTTGATGATCTGACAGCGCCTCGGCCCGAACGATATCGGCACCCATATCGCGCAGCGTGACAAAGAATTTTTCCGGGTGGCCGATACCCGCAAAGGCCAACAGCCGCAAATCGCGCCACGGCATACCAGTGGGCAGTGGCGCCAGATGGCCCTGCATCACGGGAACATCCACTGGCCATTGCGCGGTAAACCTGTCCTGCGCGGCAGGTGGCCCGATGCACAGCAGCAGATCGGCCCGTTTCAGCCCGGCACCTATGGTTTCGCGCAGCGGCCCGGCGGGCAGCACTCGCCCGTTGCCGAACCCGCGCAACGCATCCACCACAACCAGCGACAAATCCTTGGCCACCGATGGATTCTGAAACCCGTCATCCAGCAAGATAACCGTGGCACCCGCCGCTTCGGCCTGTTTTACCCCTGCAGCGCGGTCCCTGGCCACCCATGTGGGCGCAAAGGCGGCCAGCAACAGCGGCTCGTCCCCGGTTTGACTGGCAGTGTGCGCGCGTTCGTCAACCTGCACCGGCCCCGCCAGCGACCCGCCATAGCCGCGGCTGACCACATGCGGCACCTGTCCGCGCGCCTGCAACCGTGCGATCAGCGCGATCGTCGTCGGTGTCTTGCCGGTGCCACCCACGTTGATGTTGCCCACGCAGATCACCGGCACGGCAGAACGATACCCATGCGCTTTGCGCATCCGACGCGCCGTTGCCCATCCGTAAAGCCAGCCAAGCGGTGCCAGCGCCCGCGCCTTGACAGAGGGCCGGTCCGGCGGCGTGAACCAAAAGGCAGGCGCAGTCATTCAGAACCCCAGTTCTGCAAGACGCCGCTGGATCATGCCAGCGATCCGGTTGGTCACATCCGCGCCGCGCGATGTCACATCCCATGCGGCGTGCGCCAATTGTGCCGCCTTGTCAGGAGCTAGCAGCTTTTCGACACAGTGCCCCAGATCATCCGCCGACCGGATCAGGCATGACGCACCCGCTGCATGAAGGCGGGCGGCATGTTTTTCATAAGGCGTCACCCGCGCGCCATACACCACCACAGAGCCAAGCGCCGCCGCCTCGTACGCGTCCCGGCATGGGGCACCATGCAGCGTGCCGCCCAGATACGTAATTGGCGAAATCCGATACCACAGGCCCAAATCTTCTGCGGTATCGACAACGTAGGCCTGCATGGGGTCTGTCGGAGCAGGGTCATGCGACCGCAGCGCGACATGCAATCCGGCCGCACGCATCCGTGCGGCGAATTCAATGCCATCGCTCGCCACCCTTGGCACAATGATCAGCAACAACCGGTGCGCCCTGCGGCTTGCCATCACATGCGCGGTGCAAAGGTCTACGCATTCATCCAGATCCGCACCAGCAGCCAACCAGACCGGGCGTGTCATGATCGCAGCTGACAGAGCTTGGCGCTGATTTTCATCGCAGGGTAACGGCGGAGCGCAATCTTCCATGGACCCGGTAACTTGCACGACATCCGCGCGCGCGCCTGCGCGGATCAGCCGGTCAGCCGTTGTCTGATCAAGCGTCAGAACCGCATCGAACCGCGACAGCACCGTCCGTAACACGCCGGGCATCCAGTTGCGCGTCGTCAGGTCAAGCCCCGCAATCGTGGCATCCACCAAAAACATCCGCAACCCTGCCGCGCGGGCTTCTCGCAGGATTGCGGGGTCAAGGTTTCCCCGCATCCAGACAACGATCACCGGTTTCCAGTCTGCGATAAACGCGCGGATATTTGCCTTGCCCAAAGGTTCGGGAAGCGCAACTTCGCGCAGGCTGTTGTTCCACCGTGTCAATGTGGCGATGACGTGAACAGGGTCGCCATCTTCGCGCAGTTTACGGTCAAGCATGTCCACTGCAGCCAGCTGCGCCGGGTCACTGCACCGGACCCAGATCACTGGCCCCGACATGTGCGGTGACTGCGGGCCGTTTGCCGCGCCCTGACCCGTTGCGACCAATCTGCCAAGATAAGCCGCGACAGAATAAGACCGCCCCATCGCCGTAAATCAGTCTCCGAGTTCTTCGGTTGGCGAAGCTTCAACTTCTTCATCCCGCAGACGATGAATATGCGCAATGAAATAGCGCATATGCGCGTTGTCCACGGTGCGCTGCGCGGCGGATTTCCATGCGTTATAAGCGGATGCATAATCGGGATACATCCCAACGACGTCAATTGCCGCAATATCCTTGAAGGCATTCTTCGTCGGGTCGATCAATTCGCCACCAAATACGAGGTGCAGGCGCTGTGTCATGGTAAAATCCTTTGTGGTTACCGCTTCGGCGTCACCCTATGCCTTTGCGAGCGGCGGCTCAAGGCGCTGGGCCAGACCCGCGTGAAGTTCCGGCCCTGCAGCCAGAACGCCGGGAACTTGCGGGTGAGGGTTGTTGAACCGCAGCGGCAAGCCAGTGGGATCTGTCACTGTCGCCCCCGCCTCGGACGCAATCAAGGCCCCTGCGGCAATGTCCCATTCCCAGCTGGGGCGCAGGGTGATCATGCCATCAAACCTGCCTTGCGCCACAAGGCAAAGCCGATAGGCCAACGATGACCGGAACGCCCGCTTGATCGGCGGTGTGATCCCTTGCTGCCAGAAATGGCCTTCGAAACTGGGTTTATTCGCCAGAACTGTGGCGCCATGCAACGGCGCGGACGTCACTTGCACAGGTTCGCCATTAACCATGGCGCCACCCCGATAGGTTGCAGCAAACATAAGATCGCGCATCGGCAGATAAACAGCCGCCGCCAACACCTGCCCATCCGCGACCACAGCAAGCGAATGCGCCCAGTCGTGACTGCCCGCGATAAAGGCGCGGGTGCCGTCGATCGGGTCAATCACAAATTGCCGCGCAGTGGACAGGCGGTGCGCCGTATCTTCGGTTTCTTCAGACAACCAGCCATAGTCAGGGCGGGCCGAAGCCAGCGTTTCATGCAGCATCCGGTTGACGGCCAGATCAGCCGCCGTCACCGGGCCCGCACCTGCGGGTTTGTCTGTCACGACAGGATTATTGCCGAAATATCCCTTTGCGATGTCGCCTGCCACCCGGGCAGCGCCCATCAACAGGGCAAGATCAGTCACCGGCAAGCGTCAGCCCCTCGACCAAAAGCGATGGCACAACGCGCGACAGATGGGTGCGCGCATCATTGGCCGGAATGATCCGCAGCAGCATGTCGCGCAGATTGCCCGCCACGGTGCATTCGTTCACCGGATAAGCCAGTTCACCGTTTTCAACCCAGAACCCCGCTGCCCCGCGCGAATAATCGCCCGTGTTGGGGTTGATCGTGGACCCGATCATTGACGTGATCAGCAGCCCCGTACCCATGTCGCGCAGCAAATCATCGCGGCTTTGTGTGCCTTGGGTCAGCGCGACGTTCGACACGCTGGGTGATGGTGGCGCACCGGTGCCGCGGGCGGCGTTGGCAGTGCTTTGCACCCCCAACTTGCGGGCCGTTGCCAGATCAAGCGTCCAGCCCGTCAGCATCCCGTCGTCCACGATGGCGCGGCGCGCGGTGGGCAAGCCTTCGGCGTCAAACATGCGCGACCCCGATGCGCGCGGGCGGCGGGGGTCTTCGATCAGGGACAAGCCCTTGGGCAAAACCTGTTCGCCCAGCGCGTCGCGCAGCCAGCTTGACCCGCGCGCGATCATCATGCCATTGCTGGCCTGCAACAAACTGCCAATCAACGAATTGGCGATGCGTTCGTCGAACAGCACCGGGTAGGCACCGGTTTTAGGCCGGCGGGCGCCGGCACGTTCAACCGCACGCGCGGCAGCCTTCGCGCCAATATCATCGGCGTCGCGCAGGTCAGATTGGAAAATCCGACTGTCATAGTCGTAATCACGTTCCATCCCCGTGCCCGTGCCGCTGATCGCAACGCAGGACAGGCCCCGATCAGTGCGGGTATAGCCGCCCGAAAATCCGTTGGATGCCGCCAGATGCACACGGGTGCGGCCATAGCCCGCCGACGCCGATTGCACCTGACTGACACCGGGGTTGCGGAGCGCCGCGGCCTCTGCCCGTGTGGCATCGTCTTGCAGGGCGGCTGGATCTGGTTCGGCGCTGGGATCATACAGTTCCAGCGCCGCGCTATCCGTTTCGCCCGCAAGCTGCGCAGGGTCAGCAAGGCCGGCATAGGGGTCTTCGGGCGCTTCGCGGGCCATCGTCACAGCCCGTGCCGCCATCTGCGCGATGATGTCCGGCTTGGTATCGGATGACGACACACAGGCCTGCCGCTGCCCCACCAGCACACGCAGGCCAACCTCGACCCCCTCGGACCGTTCAGCCTGTTCCAGCGCACCACCACGCACAGCGATCGAAACAGATGTGCCATCAACGGCGATCGCATCAGCACTGTCCGCACCGGCACGGCGCGCCGCATCCAAAAGCTGTTGCGTCAGATCAGAAAGCGATTTTGTCATAGTGTATCCTTTGTTCGCTTTTCAGGTAGTGCGCAGCGACGACCCCCGCAAGGCCATTGGCCCCGTCGCCCGGCACAAATGCAAACGGCGCAACGGTTGCCCATTGCGCCGCAGCCTTGCTGGCAAAGGGTTAACGCAGCCGTTGGCCGTTCACGATGACATGCCCCTGAGCGTTCACCTCGACCCGCGTTTCAAGCTGGTCATCACCCGTGACGCGGGCAAACATGCCCAGCATCATCCGACCCGCCATGATCTGATCCTGCGGGATCAGGCCCATCGCAACCAGATTGTCCATCAGACGGTTCAGACCCGTGACTTCGATCAGCGCACTGCCTTCGGGGCGCGGCATCCCGTCGAATGTTTCCAGATCGGAATTATCAAAGGTGAAATTGCCGGTGCCGGTCAACAACGCCCCGGCCAGTGCCAGACGCAGCCTGTTCACGACCAGTGTATTAAGTGCAACCGGCATTTCCGCACTGTCCAGATCCATGTCTTGTTCGGGATTCATCAGGTTGACCATGGGCGTGGCCGTTCCCGAAACATCCAGTGCAATGGTGGCCGGATCACGAGCCAGCACGCCAGCAGGGTCGAACATATCCCAGACCACGTCATTTACGGTCAGATCGGCCAAATCGAAGTTCAGGCCGAAATCGGCGGGTTCATCAGCCCGTGACAATGGCATTGAAAACCCAAGGCCGTATTTGGCCAATTGCAGTTCAATCGGAACCGGGAAATTGGGCACCAGCACATTGACGGCAATGTCGGTTGTCTGCGCGTCATAGGCCAAGTTGTCGCCATTCAGCCGGAAATTCAGGCGCCCGGCACCCGTGTTGACCGCACCTGCAACCCTGCCGCCCTCTGCTTCGATATCAAAGACATAGGCAGAACTGGCCACCGAATAACCGCCGTCAATCGAAAATCCACTGGCGATCATCACGTCAGGATTTTCAAAATCAGGGTCCAGCGGCATTGTCATGTCCGCTTGCGCGGTGATGTCGCTGATCTTGCCATTGGCGGTGATCACGCCGCCATCATCTTCGGGCAGCGCGATATCAACCAACAGATCAACCGATGCCACGTTCAGGGCATAGGACAGATCACGCAGATCACCGGTGCGGCTGGTGTAGATGCCGCTGATGTCGTGCGCCGTGGCACTAGCGTCGCCGGTAAAGGTTACATCGCCGTTCACAACATCACCAAGCGCGATTTCATACCGGTCAGCGGAAATCGCATAGCGCAGGTCATCAGTGTCGCCGCTGACAATCAGGTCCAGCCCGCTTTGACTGACCAAAAGGGTGACGATAACACCGTCATCATCGGTCATCGTGATCGGATAGCTTTCAGCCATGGCAATGCTGACGGTGCCATCGCCGCGTTCGGAAAATAGCACATCACCCAGAAAAACCCGAACCTCGGTCAGATCATCATCCATCCGCAGCACGATGTCGCGAACTGCCACGGTGGTTGCAGTGGTTTCTTCGCTGCCGATGGACACGCTATCATCGCCATAAAGGGCAAACTGCGCTTTCCAATCCTCCCAGACCTGGGCTGCCGTCACCTCGGCCTGTGCCGCACCACCTGCAAAAATTGCGGCGATACAGACAGCCCCGCGCATTTTGTTCATATAGGTCATTCAACTGCCTTTCGTTTAATCCCTTTGAGACGAATCCATGCCTTGCACTATGCTTCAAGGTGCGGAACTGACGTCATGGTAACTAAAGACCCCACAGGCATACCGAAAGGGAAAATTGTGAAAAACTATTCAATGGACGGTAAAACCGTCATGATCACCGGGGCAAGCCGTGGTATCGGGGCAGCGACCGCGCGCGCCTTTGCCGCTGCGGGGGCCAATGTGGCACTGATTGCTCGCAGCACCGATGCCATCGCAGAGCTTGCCGGTGAAATCGGCGAAAAGGCGCTGGCGATTCCATGCGATGTCGCGCGCTACAACAACGTGGCCGCCGCTGTTTCCGCCACCGCGGAAACCTTTGGCGGTCTGGATGTGCTGATCGGAAATGCCGGGGTGATCGACCCGATTGGCCATCTGCATGACAACGACCCCGATACATGGTCGCGCACCATCGACATCAACCTCAAAGGCGTAATGCACGGCATGCGCGCGGCCATGCCGGGCATGATCGCGCAGGGGCACGGCACGATCATCACGATTTCGTCAGGCGCGGCGCATGGCCCGGTCGAAGGTTGGTCGGCCTACTGCGCGTCCAAGGCCGGGGCCTTTATGCTGACCCGCACAGCCGACCTTGAGGCGCGCGAAAAGGGGCTGCGCATCATGGGGCTATCGCCCGGCACCGTCGCCACCGACATGCAGCGCGAGATCAAGGCCTCGGGCATCAACCCCGTCAGCCAGTTGGACTGGACTGACCACATTCCACCCGAATGGCCGGCACAGGCGCTGCTATGGATGTGCACCGGCGCTGCTGACGGCTATCTGGGCACCGATATCAGCCTGCGCGATGAAGATATCCGGCAAAAAGTAGGCCTGATATGATTTCTTTGAAGCGCGACACTGCGCTGTGGACCGTGACCATCGACCGCCCCGAAAAGGCCGGTGCGCTGACCCGCGACATGCTGGTGCAACTGGCCGAGATTGCCGAGGCCGCGACCGAGGCCAAGGCGCTGATCCTGACCGGCACCGGCAAGGTGTTCAGCGCCGGGGCCGACCTAGATGCCGCGCGCGCCGGTCTGGCAACCGATCCTGTGTGGGAACGGCTGTCCGGTGCCATCGCCGCGCTGCCCTGCCTGACGATTGCGGCATTGAACGGCACGCTTGCCGGGGGTGCCTTTGGCATGGTGCTGGCCTGTGATCTGCGGATCGCGGTTCCAGGGGCGAAATTCTTTTATCCGGTGATGAAGCTGGGCTTTCTGCCGCAACCCTCTGACCCTCTGCGCATGGCTGCCCTGATCGGACCTGCGCGCACCAAGATGATATTGATGGGGGGGCAGAAAATCACAGCAGAGCAGGCGTTGGGCTGGGGCCTGATCGACGAAATCGTCGCACCGGATGCCTTGCACGACAGGGCGACCGCTTTGGCACAGGACGCCTTGCAGGCCGACCTCACCCATATCGCCGGGATAAAGCGGCTGATCAGATGACCGATGCGCTGATCATCGGGGCAGGTCCGGCAGGGTTGATGGCAGCAGAAGTGCTGTCGCAGGCGGGGGTGCGCGTGACTGTCGCGGATGCGATGCCTTCGGTGGGGCGCAAATTCCTGATGGCGGGCAAATCGGGGCTGAACCTGACCAAGGATGAAAACACCGCCGATTTTCTGGCGGCCTATGGCGATGCGCCCGACATGATGCGCCGCGCGGTGGGCGATTTTGGCCCAGACGCGGTGATGGACTGGGCCAAGGGGCTGGGCCAGCCGTTGTTCACCGGATCGACCGGGCGGGTGTTTCCAGAGGTGATGAAGGCATCGCCGCTGCTGCGCGCATGGCTGGCGCGGCTGGGTGACCACGGGGTCACGTTGCGCACCCGCTGGCGCTGGTGCGGGTGGGACGGGGCGCAGACACTGTTCGACACACCCCAAGGGCGCGTGACCATCACACCCAAAATCACCGTGCTGGCGCTGGGCGGGGCCAGTTGGGCGCGGCTTGGGTCTGATGGGCAGTGGGCGCGGTTTCTGCCCGATGACGTTGCCCCCTTTGCCCCAGCCAATATGGGGCTTGTTGTGCATTGGTCTGATCACATGGCGCGGTTTCTGGGCCAGCCTGTCAAATCCACCGCGCTTTCTGCCGGTGGCGCAACCACCCGGGGCGAATGGATCATTTCCGCCCAAGGCATTGAGGGCGGAGGGGTTTACATGTTGTCGCGCGCGCTGCGTTTTGGTGCGCCGCTGGTGGCTGATCTGCTGCCAGATTGGCCACTGGGCCGCATCCGCGCCGCACTGCAAAAACCACGCGGCAAGACCAGCCTGTCGAACCATCTGCGTAAAGTGCTGCGGCTGGACCCGGTGCGCATCGCGCTGTTGTCAGAGTTCGGGCGCCCTTTTCCCGATGATCTGGCACCGCTGATCAAGGCGCTGCCGGTCCGGCACGCAGGCCCGCGCCCCATGGATCAGGCGATTTCAACCGCCGGTGGCGTCCGGTTCGATGCACTGACAGAAGGGTTGATGCTGCGCGACAGACCGGGCGTGTTTTGCGCCGGTGAAATGCTGGATTGGGAAGCCCCGACCGGCGGTTACCTCATCACCGGTTGCCTTGCGACCGGGCGCTGGGCCGGACGGGCCGCCATAGCCTATGCCAACAGCCGTTGAAGCGCGGGGCGGTCGCACATGCGGGCATGATAGGCCTGCACCACGTCTTGCGATATTGGAAAGTTGACGCCCGCCCCCCAGTTCGGACAATTGGCACAAATGATATCGGGCACGGTCATCGTGTCACCCATCAGGAACGGCCCCGCAATCCGCTGCGCTAGCTGGTCCAGACTGCGCGACCATTCCCATTTCAGGCTGTCCTTGATCGCAGGCAGGGGCACTGCGACGGTTTATACCGCCCTGGCAGGCGCATTCGGGATTCCAAAACAGGGATATTCGCGCTAGACCTGAAACCAGACAAGCAGGAGACTTGATAATGCGCAACGCCCTTTTCGGCCCGGCGATGGTGGTCATCATGACGGGTGGAACGGCGATGGCGCAGCCCGCCAATCCAACCTATTCGCTGAACGGTACTCCCGGCCTGCTGGAAATGCCAACAGCACAAAGCGCGGCGCAAGGCACCTTTGCCCTTACGGTCAGCTATGTCGAAGGCTTCGGCCGCACCACCTTGAATTTCCAAGTGACAGACCGGCTGTCACTTAGCCTGCGATATGGGTTCATCGACCTTTACGACGATCCGACTTCGCAAACCCTTGAGAGCGAGTTTGCGCGCGGTTTCGACCTGCGTTACCGTCTCAACGATGAAACCGCCTTTCT
Organism: Yoonia sp.; assembly: GCF_014859355.1. Classification (GTDB taxonomy): domain Bacteria; phylum Pseudomonadota; class Alphaproteobacteria; order Rhodobacterales; family Rhodobacteraceae; genus Yoonia. The sequence goes on from NZ_JACUUJ010000036.1 coordinate 19,214, forward strand.
GCCATCGGTCGCCATCGGCTTGCAGGATTTCCTGACGCCGGGGCGGTTAGGGGCAGAATACGTGGTTGCGTCCAAAACAGTGGGGGACAATCTGACCGTCACTGCCGGGCTTGGATGGGGCGGGCTGGCCACGCGCAACGGGTTCACCAACCCGTTCAGCGGCCTTCAAACGCGCCCCGCCTTTGACGTGGCAGAACCCGAGGGCCAGCTTACCTCGGACCAGTGGTTTCACGGGGATGCCGCCCTTTTTGGCGGGTTGGAATACCAGATCAATGACAAATGGGGCGTCAAGGCAGAGTATTCATCCAGCGCCTATCCCGAAACGCCGTTCAAACCGGCGATAAAAACTGACAGCCCCTATAATCTGGGGCTGACATACCGCCCGGCAGAGGGTGTGCAACTGGGGCTGGGCTATCTTTACGGCAATAGTGTCGCCGTGTCGGGCAGCCTGTCTCTTAACGCCAATAACCGGCCTGGCATGTCCGGCCGCGAATCCGCACCAGCCCCCGTCAACGTGCGCCCGGCAAATGACAGGTCGTGGGATCAGGACGCCGCCCCACCGCACGCCCTGCGCAGCGCGCTGGCGACCCTGCTGGAACGCGAAGGCATTACCGTGACCCAACTGGCCATCAGCGGCGATACCGCGCGCCTGCGCTATATCAACACGCGCTATCGGTCGCAGGCGCAGGCGATGGGCCGCGCCGCTCGCATGATGACCCAGGTCATGCCCGCGGCGATCGAAGTGTTCACACTTGAGCCGGAAGCAGCAGGCATCCCCCTTTCGGCAACAACGATCCGGCGCAGCGACCTGGAACAGTTTGAAAACCGTCCCGGCGCAGCGGAAGTGGTGTATCAGCGGGCGGATTTCGGCGATGCAGACCTCGCGCCGGGTCTGACCGACCTGCCGGCAGGCACCCCCGCGTTCGCATGGGGGCTTGGCCCCTATTTCACGCTGATCCCGGCGGCCAGTGGCGGTTCTGTCACCGTTGATGCAGGGCTTAGCCTGCGCGGTGTTTACCGGTTGCAACCCAATCTGGTGCTGTCAGGGGCCATTGGCCAAAGCCTGATCAACGCCGCCAAGAAAGACCCTGTGCCCGACAGCACACCCGACATTCAAAACGTGCGCACCGATGCGGTGTATTATGGCGATGACGGTGTTCCGGTGCTGCAAAACCTGGCGCTAGCCTATTACGCGCGGCCGGGGCGCGACTTGTACGGGCGTGTGAGCGGTGGTTATCTGGAACCGATGTTTGGCGGGATTTCAGCAGAGCTGTTGTGGAAACCGGTGCAAAGCCGGCTGGGGCTGGGAATCGAGGTGAACTATGCCGCGCAACGCGATACCGATATGCTGTTCGGATTTGACGAATATGACTATGATACGGTGACAGGCCATGTGTCGGCCTATTACGACTTTGGTAACGGATATCACACACAATTGGATGTCGGGCGTTATCTGGCGGGCGACTGGGGGGCAACCCTGTCGCTTGACCGTGAATTTGACAATGGCGTGCGGGTCGGCGGCTATGTGACCCAGACAGATATGGCCTATACGGACTTTGGTGACGGATCTTACAACAAAGGTGTCAGAGTAACGATCCCGCAGGACTTTCTGACCGGCAAGGCGACGCAGTCGGCCTTTGCGACAACCCTGCAAACGCAGATCGGTGACGGCGGCGCACGACTGGCGGTGGACGGGCGCCTTTACGACCTTGTGCGCGATGCGCATACTGCGGATCTTTCGGATACATGGGGACGGTTCTGGCGATGAAAATAAATTCCTGGATCTGCGCAGCGGCCGCAATGGCCCTTGTCGCCTGCGGCCCATTGAACGAAGACACCGCTGCATCCCGTATCATGGGGCAGGCCACCGCCCGGATCATGGGCACCCCGCCCCCCGCGTCAACAGGGCTAGGGATCACACAAGAACAGGTGCTGGCCAACCCGGGCCAATTCATGCGGGTCAATATCCGTAATTTTGACCAATGGGACACAATGGCGCAAACGGGCCAGAACGGCAGGCGCGTGACTTGGGTCAACGGCAACAATATCAGCCTGACATTGCAGGATGGTATCATGGTCGCAACACGCGGTTTGCCGCGCGATTTGATGGGCGCAGAGACCGCCGAAACGCGCCAAGCGATCCGTGCAGGGGGCGGAATAGCCCAAAGAACGCATGAATACATCACCGATGTGGATGCAATTTCCAGCGAACTGTTGCAGTGCCGCATCGCTTCACAAGGGGCTGAAGCCATCGAAATGCTGCACGAAACCCATAATTCCGTCCGTTTTGAAGAGAAATGTGCAGGTGAGAAGCTCGAATTTACCAACGTTTATTGGGTAAACGCGCGCGGCACAATCATCCGCAGTTTGCAAGCGGTGTCACCCGATGCCGGCTATCTACAAATTGATGTCTTTTGACCAAGCGTGATATTACTTGGATTTTTTGTAGCAGACTGATTTAATATAACAATGTGGAACGCTTTTCGAAGCAGAAACCACCGTGCATTAATTGGAGTACTCACATGCGCCTTACAACTACTTTTGCCGCTGCAGCGATTGCTGTTTCCGGTGTTGCTGCCCATGCTGGCGGCCTGTCCCCTGAAGTTATGGAAGCCCCCGTTGTTGTCGTCGAAGAAGCGGCACCTGCTGGTTCGTCCATCAGCAGCACATACATCGTTCTGGGTGTGCTGGCTGCACTGCTGATCGCAGCTGCAAACAACTGATCGTTCGTGACGTAAGTCATACACGATATTTGACGATTCTATCACAAAAAGGCGGGCTGCAAGGCCCGCCTTTTTTGACTGCATCTTACAAACACCTAGCGCCGGGCCATCATTGCCAGCCGGATCAAGGTGCGTTCCATCAGGGCCGCCTGTGGGGTCGTATTCGCTGACCTTAGCGTCAAATCAACATCTGTCAGCGTGGTAAGCGCCTGTTCCAGCCGCATACGCCCCCATTGCCCCGCTTCACGCGCAATCTTGTCCCGGCGCGGACCGAAGACAGGGGGACGTAACCTTCCGACACCTGCCGTAGGGCCATCGGGGTCTGACGCGACAATATGCAGCCGCCGGAAATGCCGCATCGCCCCGATGCACAGCGCAACCGGCGTGACCCCTTGCGCATAAAGATCGCGCAACACCGGGCCAATCTGTTCGGCCCGCCCCTGCGACACAACAGCCAGCATATCGTCTACATCCACCTCGGCGGACTGGGGTGCATTTGCCATAACATCGGCCACGGTCAGTGCAGTGGCATCACCCCGTTTATAAAGACCTATTTTTTCCACAGTCTGCCGGAAATCACCCGGTTCCAGCGTTTGGGCCAGCGCCATCAGCGCATCAAGCACATCACGATCCGGCCGTGCGATACCCGCTTGGACCAGCGTCTGTTCAATGTCCACCAATGTTGGTGGATCGTCATAAATGCCGATGGCCACAGCATTACGGTGCAATTCAAACAGTTTGCGCAGGGCCGATTTGGCTGTCAACTGTCCGGCTGTGACCACGATCTGCGCATCCCCCGGTTTCCAGTCTGCCAGCGCGCCACTCAGGGTCGGTGCCATCCCGTCGCCCGCATCCTCGACAAAGGCAACACGGTGTCCGGGGAAAAACCCTTGGGCCTTGATCGCATCATCCAACAACGCTGGATCTTTGCGCAGGTCAGATGCGTTGATGCGGGTCAGGCGCATTTCTTCTTCGCCTTGCGGGCCAATCAGGGCGGCGATCGCCTCTTGCCGTTTGGCTGCAACACGCATCGGATCAGCCCCGAAAATCAACAGCCCCGTGTGCGCCTGATCAGGCTTGCCGAAATACCCCGCTGCGGCCGCACCTGTCAGCTTCACTGAGCCAGCCCCGCCGACAGGATCAATACGCGCCCCACGATCATATCCGCGAGCGCCACAGACAAGCGCGCTGTTGCATCTGTTGCGGCTGCCTGCGTGGCCACAGTCGATCCTGTGGCGGAATAGCTGGTGAACGTCTCAACAACACCAGCGCCAGCTTGAACACCATCGGCCATATCTGTCAGCACCCAGCTTGCCCTGCCGATCACGTTGAACCGCGTGGTATCCCCTGCCGGATTGATTGCCGCAGGGGTGCGCTGTTCACCCAGCGTTACCACCAGCCGGTAACGGGTTTCAGTTGGTAGGCCAAGCCGCTGTTCCAGCCTTTCACGCAGGCGGAACCCCGCAACACTGTCAGGTGTGGCAAAGTCGATCTGCCCACGCAACCCGCCACCATTCCCATAAACCGGCACAAAGCCGCAGCCCCCAAGGGCCAAAAGCCCCAGAATGGCAGCGCGGCGAAAGATGCGGTCAGATGACAATGTTCACAATCCGTCCAGGGACGACGATCAGTTTCTTGGGCGCGGCCCCGTCAAGGGCCTTTTGCACAACATCCAGCGCCATGACCAATTCTTCAACCGTTTCCTTGCTGGCATCCGCCGCAACGGCGATTTCCGTGCGCCGTTTACCGTTGATCTGGATCGGCAGAGTCACCATATCTTCGACTAGCATCGCAGGGTCCGCCACCGGCCAAGGCGCGTTGGCGATCAGGCCTGCGCCACCCAGCATCGTCCACATTTCTTCGGACAGATGCGGGGTCATCGGTGACATCAGCTGCGCCAGCACGCGGGCGGCCTGCCGTTTGGCGGCACCACCCGCTTTGGATTTCGCCAGGACGGTCGTAAAGGCGTAAAGCTTTGCGATTGCCGCGTTAAACCCGAATGTTTCGACCCCCATGGTCACATCGTGAACCGCGCGATGCATGGCGCGGATCAGGTCACTATCCCCTGTGCCGGATGTGTCATCCATGACAGCGATATCGCAGGCCACACGGAAAACGCGCGACAGGTGTTTATACGTCGCCTCGGCGCCCGATGCTGTCCATTCCACGTCGCGTTCGGGCGGGCTGTCGGACAGGACGAACCAGCGGGCGGTATCGGCGCCGTATTTTTCCAGAATGTCATCAGGATCGACGACGTTTTTCTTGGATTTCGACATCTTGGCAGAGGGGATGATTTCCACCGGCGTGCCATCGGCCAGTTTGCCATCGGTCACATCCTCGGGCAGGTGATAGACGGGGCGGCCCTTGGCGTCGCGGGTCTGGTAGATTTCATGCGTCACCATCCCTTGCGTGAACAACGCGTCAAACGGTTCGATCGCAGATGCTGGCAAATGCCCTGTCATATGCATCGCGCGGGCGAAAAAGCGGCTATAGAGAAGGTGCAGGATCGCGTGTTCGATGCCACCTATATATTGGTCTACGTTCATCCAATAGGATGCGTCATCCAGATTTGTCGGCGTGTTGGCGTGGGGCGCTGTAAAGCGTGCATAATACCATGACGAATCAACAAACGTATCCATCGTGTCGGTTTCGCGGCGGGCGGGTGCGCCGCAAGCGGGGCAGGCGCAGTCGCGCCACGTCGGGTGCCGGTCAAGCGGGTTTCCGGGCACGTCGAATGTCACATCATAGGGCAGTTCGATCGGCAGGTTTTCTTTCTTTTCGGGCACCACGCCACAGGCATCACAATGCACCACGGGAATCGGGCAACCCCAATACCGCTGGCGCGACAGGCCCCAGTCGCGCAGGCGATATTTGGTAACACCTTGGCCGATGCCGTTCGCCTCGCAGAACGCGATCGCGGCATCAATTGCGGCATCGCCGGTTTGGGCGGTGTCACCGGCAAATCCGCGGGTATAGGTCACAACTTCGGTCTTGGGCGGCACATAGGCATCGCCACCATCGTCGGGCCGCTTATGCGCGCTGTCATCGCGGGGCACAAAGGTGCTGATCACACAGAGCCCGTATTTGCGGGCGAAATCAAGGTCACGCTGGTCATGCGCGGGGCAGCCGAAAATCGCGCCGGTGCCGTAATCCATCAGGATGAAATTGGCGATGTAAACCGGCAGCTCTTGGCTGGTGTCCATCGGGTGACGCACGCGCAGGCCGGTGTCATAGCCCAGCTTTTCCGCCTTTTCTATCGCCTCGGCGGTGGTGCCACCCTTGCGGCATTGCGCACAAAACGCGGCCACGGCGGGGTCTTGCTGTTCCAGTTCCTTGGCGAGCGGGTGGTCGGGCGAAATCCCGATAAAGGACGCGCCAAGCAAGGTGTCGGGGCGTGTCGTGTAAACCTCGATCCGGTCATGACCGGCGGGGCCGTCGATCAGGCCAAAGGCAAATTGCAAACCTCGCGACCGGCCAATCCAGTTGGCCTGCATCAGTTTGACCTTGGCGGGCCAGTTATCCAGCGTGTCGATCGCGTCCAGCAGTTCGCCGGAATAATCGCTGATCTTGAAAAACCACTGCACCAGTTCGCGGCGTTCCACATCAGCGCCAGACCGCCATCCCTTGCCGTCGATCACCTGTTCATTGGCCAGCACGGTCATATCGACCGGGTCCCAGTTCACCACGGCCTTTTTGCGGTAAATCAGCCCCTTGGCCAGAAAATCAAGAAACAGCGCCTGTTGCTGGCCGTAATATTCCGGGTCGCAGGTGGCGAATTCGCGGGACCAGTCAATCGACAGGCCCAGCGGTTTCATCTGGGCGCGCATGTCGGCGATGTTTTGATAGGTCCAGTCCTTGGGGTGGCCACCCGATGCCATCGCGGCGTTTTCGGCGGGCATGCCGAAGGCATCCCAGCCCATCGGGTGCAGCACGGCATGGCCCGTCGCCAGCTTATACCGCGCGATGACGTCGCCCATGGTATAGTTGCGCACGTGGCCCATGTGGATGCGGCCCGACGGATAGGGGAACATTTCCAGCACATAGTATTTCGGCTTGTCGGCGCTGCGCACGGCCTTGAACGTGTTGGCATCTGTCCATGCCTTTTGCCATTTCTGTTCGATCTGCGACGGGGAATAGGTTGTCATGTCGGGTCTTTCCAAATGCGCACGCCGGGCGATATGGCCCGGCGCAATTCATAATCGGGCGCTGCGCGAATGGCTATAGCGCGCCGTCGGCTATCCGTAACTGGCGGGCGCGCGACAATATCGCATCTGTCACCGCGTCTTGTGTTTCGATGGCAACGGGGCCGCCGCGGGTTTGCAGGGCCACGCGCAACGATCGCGCGTCCAGCGCGGGGTCGGTGACCTGTATGTTGGCGCGATAGGCGGTGGTGCCGCCCGGAGGCACGCCGAATCCGGTGGAAATGACGCCGGTGAACGGGTCGGCGGTTTCAACGGGCAGAAAACCCAGAACATCCAGCGACGCCGCCCAAAGGTATCGGTTCACCGCCACGTTTTCCGCGCCGCGCGGCGTGGGGGCAGGGCCGCCACCACAGGCGGCCAATGTGCCAATCAAAACGGCCAGCAGGCCCAGGCGTTTGAAACCGTTCATCGCAATCACACCATTTCCCCCATATTCATGGCCAAATATGTAGCGAAGCGTGCGACAGGTCACAAGCCATTATACAAAAGCAAAGGGCGGCCCCAAAGGACCGCCCCCGCCATCAGATAATTCTGATTTGCTTAGAAAGAGAAGGTAACTGCGACAGTTGTGCCGACCTGATAGTCTGGGCCGCCAACTTCGTCGTCGTCGATCGCATCGCCGGTTTCTGCGTCAGCATATGACACCAGCAGTTCTGCACCGCCACCCAGGTCATAGGTTGCAGCAACATAGTAGTCTGTGCCGTCGAAACGAGCGTCATTCGAGTCAGACTGGTCATACATCCCAGCCAGCAGTGTCAGGCCGTTACCAACGTCGTAAGACGCATCAAGAGCAACTTTAATCACGCCTTGGTCGTCTTGATAGTCCAGCGCAGCTTTGATCGGGCCGTCTGCATAGGCAACTTTGATGCCCCAGTT
>NZ_JACUUJ010000037.1 GCF_014859355.1 Yoonia sp.
TCCGAAGGCATGGCGCTGGCGGCCGATGTAGGGATGCAGCTTTGGTATGGGATTACGGGCTGGGGCAACGGGGAAACATCCCACTGGCTCTTGTTCGAACGTGGCTACAATTACGGTGACGTTGGGCAGGTTGTAACGCGCGAGGCAAATGGCGAAAGCGAACTCCACCCGATCCATGTCACATCATGGGGCGAGGGCGACCGGCCGGTTATTGAAAGTCTTGTTCAATCCTGGCAGAAACCTAACGAAAACTTTGTCATCTCTGATATCACAATGACCGGTGGTTTCAGGATTCTCAGCACGGGTGAAAATTTCCTGCTTGATGGGATCAAGTTTGATAACGCCGGTCTGAACATCCAGGGCGCGACAGGCTTCACGTTACGCAATGCGGAAATTCTTGATAATGTTGTGAACAATCCAACCTTCACTGAAGATGGTCTTTGGGCTGCGCATTCAAGCCGCGTAGCGGGCATCTATATGGACAGAACGACCGGCTCTCTGTTCGAAGGTAATCTTTTTCTCCATAATGGCTGGGAAGAGGGCTATGATGGCACGGATCAAGCCGGGATGCCGCCCAGCATGTTCAGCCAGAATGCCTATTTTCAATCCGACAATTCCGACCTGACGTTTCGTGACAACATCACCGCGCAGGCAGCCTCTTACGGGGCGCAGTTCCGCTCTGGCGGGTTTATCGAAAACAACCTGTTTCTGGATAACAACGCCGCCCTCAACTTGCTGGGTGGTGACTACGTTGGGGCAGGGCCGGTCGGTGAATACAGCCTGTTTATGAACAATATCATCACCTCTGCCGCATACAAAGATGCACTAAGCATGATTGGTGCCAAGTATTGGGGTTTGCGTGACGAGGCACGTGACAGCACGTTGCTGGGCAATATCGTGGCGCATATGGCTGATCCCAACAATCCCGATGAAATTGCATTTAAGACAGAAAACACCAACGATCCGAATGCGCTGGTTAAATTGTACACGCCCTTCTTTGACGATACCATCGTGTTCAACTGGAACGGATATGAGGCCAATCTTGACGGCCTTGACCCCGCAGCCCTGAACCAGATCACGATCCAGAATTTTGCCATGGAATTCCTGGGCCTTGATCCCAGCACAGCACCTGCAAGCGAAGACATGGGGCTGTATTACAAAAGCGGGCTGATCTATGCCCTGATGGATTATGCCCGGGAAAACTGGGGCGACGGCAGTCTGACAGCGCAGGATATCATCGACTGGTTCCAGGCAGGCTTCGGCTTTGATTTGCAAGCCTCCGGCGCCAGCCATCACCGCTTTGTGCCCAATGATCTGGGCGACGGGGTGCGTTGGGATAACAAGCTGAACTGGACCTCCGATGCGCTGCCATCCGACGGCGATACGGTCGATCTGGGGGGCAACTGGGTCAACTTCAGCGATACGGTCACAATCGCGGGTCTTGATCTGGGCACCGGCGGCAAGCTGCAGGTCGGATCGGGGAAACTGACGGTTGATGCGCTGGAAACCGGCGACAACGGCATGATCTTTGTCGAACGGGCCGGGCAATTCTGGACCGATGGCTATGGCGGTGACACGCTTTTGTCGTTGCAGGTCACCGGCGGGCGCTTTGCCAATACCGGCGATGTCAGCGGGCCGGTGATCGCAAGTGTGCAAGGCGGGCAGATGATATTGGCCACAGATGATGCGCAATTCAGCCTTGGCGCAAACAGCGAACTGCGCATTGACGGCACGGCGGCCAAAGTGGGCTTTGATGGCGCCACAGACGGGATCGCCACGCTGATGATGCAGGATGGCGGGCAGTTGTCCTTTGTCGCTGATGCGACAGGGCTGGGTCGTGTCACCGAATTCCGCAGCGGCGCCTGGGACCAAGAGGGCAGCGCCGTCCATTCCGGCATCGCGCTGAACGGCACGCTGGCACTGGACCTGAGCGATTACATCGGCACAGGTTCCATGACGCTGATCGCGGTGGATGCCATTGCGGGCATGTTCGACAACATCGACATTCACGGGCTGGGCGATAACCGCGATGCCGCGCTGGTGATCGACTATGCCGCCGACCTTGTGACGCTGGAACTGAGCGCGGGCAGCGGGCAGGGTAGCCTGTCGATTATCGGGGATGCCAGCTATGGTGGCGACGAAGACGCCGCCCTGTGGGACGCGCTGACATCGGGGCTGGACCAAGGGGCGGATCTGGACGCGCCGATCACCATCTTTGATGACATGATCGACCCGCTGGCCGATATGCATTTCATCTGAACAAAACGCCTCTGGCGCCGGGGTCGCAACCAGCGCCAGAGGGAAACACGATGTTTCGCACGCGAAACTATTTATATTAAGTCATTGAAAATAAAGGTTTTTTTTGCTAAATTTGCGCGGCAATTCCTGACAGTCTCAGCCGTTTCGCGCGATCAGCCAGGCGCGCAGATCTGCGGCCAGCGCCGGGGTGATGCCCGGCCCGGCCAGGGTCAGCCGCCTGTTTCCTTCGGTCAGGGTGATGCCGGGGGCGACGGGTTCACCCATATGCGCGGCGCTATCGGGCGCCTTGGGCGCGGCAGGCGGCGGGGGCGGATTGGCGGGGGCGGCGGCGGCAGGTTTCAGGCAATGTTCCAGCACGCGACGTTCCGCATCCGGCGTGGTCGGGGCGGCCTTGCGCAGTGCCTCTGTCAGGCTGCGGCGGAACCCCGGATCGGCGCGCAGTTCCGTCACCAGCGACAGGCCCAGTTTTTCGGGGATGCCACCGGGAAATTGCAGATGCGTATCCAGCGCCTCGACCAGCGTCACAAAGGACAGGATTTTTGATCGTTTTGGCGCGCGTGCGGCGGCAAACAAGGCGGCCACTGCGGCCCCGGCATCATCATGCACGCCCTGACGCACCGCCTGCACCGCGATGCGCGCGCGTTCATAAAAACTGAGGTTGGCGCGGATCTCGTTTTCTTCGACCATCGCCAGATAGGCGGCGGCGGCGCTGCCCGGTTGCCGCACCAGCGCCTGCACCTGCGTAAAACGCGCATCGCCCGTTTCATCGGCCAGTTGGCGCAGCGCGGTCAGACGCCGCCAGCCGGAAATCAGCCCGTAATGGCCGCCCCCCAGATCCACCACCTCGATCGGGGTTTGCTGGCCGCGCGCGCGCAGGCTGTCGATCAGGCTTTGCTGATCATCGGCATCCATCGTGATACGGTCACGCACCAGATGGGCCGCATCCACCGCATCCAGCGGCAGACGCACCACAAAGCGGCCTTCGTTGCGCGCGGCGGTCAGCTCGTCTGTCACCTCGGCCAGGGCGGCGCGCAGGGACGCATCCCCCGAGACATCGGCAATCGGGGCGGGGCGGGGGCGGACACCTTCCCAGCCGTTGACATAGGCTTTGGTTTCCAGTGGGCCATCAGGCGTGCCGGACAAGGCGGCAGCGGGGCTAAGACGTTTGCGTTTGGCCATGATCACACTCCTGTCGGGGGCAGTGGGCGCAGGTTGCACCCGATCTGCTGCAAATTGGTTAACGCCGCGCGCAGGGGGGCCGCCGCTGTCACTGCGCGGCCACGTCTTGGGCGGCGCGTTCTTCACGCCGCCAGATCCCTACCAGCAGCCGCTTGAAGGCGGCATAGGTTTCATCAAAGGTGGCGCGCCCGCGGGCATAGGTATCGCGGTTGAAATCGCGGTAATCGGCCTCGTAGATGCCATTCACGCTTTCGCCGGCCTGTCCGATCAGCGCGGTGAAATCCTGCCGGTAGGGCGACAGGGTGCCGCCCATATAGGTTTGCATCAGGTTGGCCATTTCGGCCTGTTGGGCCGCGTCGAACCGCGTGATCACTGCCTGCACCGCATCCCATGCAAACGACAGTTCCGGGCGGCCAAGCGCGCGCGCGGCGATATTTTCGCCTTCTTCGATGGATGAAAACGTCGCGTGCAGCATGTCGAAAAACCGCCCCGTGGAATCGAATTCGACAAAAGACGCCCCCACCGGCACCAGCAGGATATCCGCCGCCGCCAGCCCGTTGATCGTCAGATAGCCAAGGGCAGGGGGGGTATCGAGGAAAATCAGGTCGTATTGATCCAGCACACCGCCCTGTTCCAACGCCTCTGACAGCGCATCCCACAGTTTCCAGCCGCGCGCGTTCATCCGCCAGACGGGGATCTGGAATTCCGACCAATACAGGTTCAGCTGCGCGCCGATCAGGTCGATATTGGGCCAGTGGGTTTTGTGAATCACATCACCCGCCTGCACCTCCAGCGCGTCTGTCAGGGTGTCGTCCAGCGGCAGCGGCGTTTCCCCCCGGTCCAGACGGCGCTGGTTTTCAGCCCGCAGATGGGTGGCGTAATGGCGCGCCAGCAGCGGAAACACCGTATCCCATTCATCCGCCGGTCTGCCGCCAAAGATCGAGGTCATCGACCCCTGGCTGTCCAGATCGATGACCAGCACGCGGTAGCCATCAAGGGCCGCCGACATCGCCAGATGCGCGCAGGTTGATGTTTTGCCGACGCCACCTTTGAAATTCGCCACCGCCACCACCTTGGCCGGCAGACCCGCGGGGCGATAGGGCAGGTATTCCTTGGCCTTTGATCCTTCCTGCCCGAAATGGGCGCGCAGGCGCAGCACCTCGTCCAGCGTGAACCATTTGGCACCGCCGTCGGTTTCGCTGATGCCTTGGGGCAGGTCGGGGTTTTGCCGCAGCACGCGGCGGAAATGGGCAGGTGCCACGGGAATCAGATAGCGGGTGATTTCCCATGTTGAAAACGGCCGTAGCCGCCGCGCGCCGGTTTCATCCAGCCCGCGCGCGGCCAGATCATTGCGCCCGGCTGTGCAGGCCCCCGCAATGCGGGCCAGATCGGCGGTGCCCACGCTGGGGGGTAAATCTGCCATCGCCTTGTCGGGTGAGATATTGAAATAGGGGGGTAATCCTGGCCCCGTTTCCTTGTGTCCTGACATGCCCAACCCCTGATGTACTGCGTTTTTTACAATGTCTCATGAAACGTGGGACACGTAAAGAAAAACGTCTCATCCTTTGTATTTTCTCTGTAAATCCGGCGTTTCAGGCTTGGCGCGCGGTGGGGTTGGTGTGTTTTAACCCGGGCTGTCTAAGTTAATATCAGTTATTTCATAGTTACGGGTCTTTTGCAGCTGTGAAAAACCTTATTGAGTCAAAGACTAAGCGCAGATTTTTTTAGGGCAGGTGACTCTGAAACCCCGATGGGGTGACTCTGAACCCACGCTGATCTGACTCTGATCCCCCGATCCGGGCAAGGCGGGGCTGGACGCAGTTATCCACAGGTTCTAAGCTGGGGGTGTCAATGAAACCCCGATAAGGGGCGTCGGGAAAATCCGGCAAAATCAACAGGCCAGAGCAGGCCGCAACGATAACAGGCGGGACAGGTGCCAGATGACAGGTCTGATGACAGGGGGCGGCGCCCCGGCAGCGCAGCCGGATTTTTTCGTCTGCGATTTTTTTGGCGCGAGCCCGAAACACGATCTGGCCGCGATGGAACACCCGCTGTTTTCGCTGTCCACCCGGCCCGACCGGCGTATTCTGGAATATGCCCATAATGGCGCGCAGATCACCGTGACGCCTTCGGTCAAGGGGCGGGCGACGATCTTTGACGCCGATATCCTGATCTTTTGCATCAGCCAGCTGATGGCGGCGCTGAACGCGGGCAAACCGACGCACCGCACCCTGACGCTGACCGCGCATGACCTGCTGGTGGCCACGGGGCGCGAAACATCCGGCGACGGGTATCAGCGGTTGCGCGATGCCTTCGAAAGGCTGGCGGGCACCCGCATCACCACAAATATCGCCACGGGCGATCAGGAAACCACATCGGGCTTTGGCCTGATCGAGGCCTGGCAGATCGTGCGCAAGACCCGCGCAGGCCGCATGGTGCGCGTCAGCATCACGCTAAGCGAATGGTTATACCGGGCGGTGCTGGCGCGGTCTGTGCTGACGCTGAACCGCGCCTATTTCGATCTGCGCAAACCGCTGGAACGGCGGATTTACGAATTGTGCCGCAAACATTGCGGGCGGCAGGCCGAATGGGTGGTTTCGGTGGCGGTGCTGGCCAAGAAATCGGGATCACGCAGCCCCTTGCGGGTGTTCCGTGCGATGCTGCGCGAAACCATCCGCGTGAACCATCTGCCCGATTACCTGCTGGCCGAAGACCCCGGCGACATGATCCGCGTGACCCCCCGCGCGGTGGTGGTGGCCCCCGGTCTGGCCACGGCATCCGGCCCGCCGCTAAGCGGGGCCGCATTGGAACAGGCCCGCGCCCTGATCCCCGGCGCGGATGTCTATGCGCTGGAAGCCGACTGGCGCGCGGTCTGGGCCGCCTCTGGCCGGCCACAGCTGCGCAACAGCGACAGCGCCTTTCTGGGCTGGGTCAGGAAACGGGCCGCCGGGGCAGGGGGCTGACGGGCGGCGAATCATTGCGTAAAATGTGGCAATAATGGGGTGTGGGCGCAGGCTGTGTGCAGGCGATGGCCTGCTGGCGTGGCCGTAACTGCGCATACTGTTTACAATAAGGAAACAAAGCTATCCAAGCCCGCACTTCTTGCCTTATTTTGGCCATAAAACCGGCGCCAGACCAACATTTTGTGAACAAAAGATTAACGGTGCCTTTGGGTTTGTGTTATAAGTAAGGCGTGTTATCAGATGGGCGTCAGCTCGTAGAAATGTATCAGAGGTTTTAGACATGAATAAATTTATAGCGACAGCGGCAGCCGCCTGTTTCGCGCTTGGCAGTGCGGCGCATGCCGCAACAATTTCGGTATCGGCATTCGATATTTCGTCATTCGACAGTGCGACCGGCTACACCAATTTCGTGGTGCAGGATTTTGAAGATGTATATGGCGATGGGTCTCAAACCGTAGGCCAGTTGGCCGGCCCGCTGGCGACAAACGTCGGGACGTTCAGCGCCATCTCGGAAGACGCAAGTGGTTCCGGATCAACCTGCAACGCAAGTGGCGGCGACTGCACACAGCTGTTCCTGAACAACACCACCGTGAATGGTCAGGGCAACATGGTGCCGGACGATGGCATCTGGTCGCTGAACGCCAATGACACATTTGGTATTCTGTGGGATGTCGTCAAAGGTGAAGGCGGGTCGCTTTTCAACCGCGTTGTCTTTGGGATGATGGATGCGGCTGACACCGGTGCGATGGTCAGAGTGTCGGTTGGTGATGTATTTGTTGAATTCAAGAACCTGCTGAACGCCAACCAGCAGTTGATCGTCATCAACTTTGGCGAGTTGGTTGACATGGCGCAGATCGAAATCCGCAGTTCCAGGCTGAACGACAGCTTCTCGATCGACGGGGCCAGCGTTGGTGTGGTGCCACTGCCTGCCGGTGGTCTGCTGCTGTTGACCGGTTTCGGGGCCCTTGCCCTGCGCCGCCGCCGCAAAGCCGCCTGAGGCTTTACGCCAGAAATGATTGCAAACAGGGGCCTTGTGGCCCCTGTTTTTTATTGGTTTATCCGTCCGCTACCGGGCGCGGATCGATCAGCAGGGCGGCGATCCAGCCGGTGACAAACCCGCCAAGGTGGGTTTCCCAGGCCAGTTGCCCGCCCATCGCCCACCACAGCACAAGGTTCAGCGCGATCAGCAACAGCACTGCGCGGCCGATCGGCCACAGCCCTTCGTCATGGGTGAAACGGTCGACATAGGCCCAGGCCAACAAGCCCCCGATCAGCCCGAACAGCGCGCCTGATGCCCCCACCATCGGCCGCAGCCCCGGCGCCAGCAGCGCAAACCCCGCAGCCCCGCCCAGCAATGCCGCCAGATACAGCAGCGCAAACCCCCGCGCGCCCACCCGCGCCAGCACGCCGCGGCCCAGCGACCACAGGGTGATCATGTTCACGGCCAGATGTGCTGGCCCGCCGTGCAAAAACCCGTAGGTGACAAACATCAGCCAGGGTTGGGCGGGATAGTTCGCGCGCCAGTCACCCAACAGCCCCGGCCAGAACCCGCCGTAATCCAGCGCCAGCCGCCGCAGCCGGTCCGGCCCGATGACCCCCTGATCCGACAGGACCAGCAAAAATTCGATCCCGGCGCACAGGCCGATCAGCCCCCAAAGAACCACCCAACCCTGTCGGGTCAGGGGCGCCACTGAAAGCCCCGTTCAAGCCCGATAAAGACCGTGCTGTCGTCGCTGTCGGCGGTGCCGGTTTCCCGGCTCCAGCGGTGGGTATAGCTGGTGCGCAGGCCCCAGTCCGGCGTCAGGTCGCGCCGAAAGCTGAGCGACAGGCTGGTCTGACGGGTGTCCGCAGCACCTGCATCCAGCCGGTTGGTATCGCGCAGCGACAGATCCGCGCCAAAGCGCGACAGGGTATCAAGCTCTTGCTGCCATGACAGGCTGATCTGGCTGTTGATGGCGCTGTCGCCGTCGCGGTCCACGGCCAATCTGTGGTCCAGCGATACGCCATATTCCGCGCGCGGGGCTTGTTCGCGCCACGACAGCCGCGCCAGCGTTTGCAGATCGCCATCGTCGATCTGGCCCAGACCGGCGCCAAAGCTAAGCGTACCGCGCGGCAGATCCAGCGCGCGGTCCACCTCCAGCGTGGTCAGGCGCCCGCCCGTTGTCACATTGGTGGTGATCCGCCCGGACAGGGTGCCATTGGGCATGTCTTGCGTGGCCGACAGGGCGGCGGTGGCCCCTTCGGTGGTATCGCGGCCCAGCGGGCCGGTATCGGTGATCCGGGTGGTGCCGATGGTCAGTGACGCGTCCAGCGCAGGGTTGACCGCGATGTCAATTCCGGTGTTCAGCGACACGCGGCGCTGGTCGGTGCCGGGGGCATCCTCGTCCGTTTGCGAAACCCGCGCGCCCAGCCGGGCCGTCAGGCGCGGGTCGATGACAAAGCGCAGGGCGACACCGGCGCTGCGGGTTTCTTCGTCCAGCAGGGTGGGGTCGGCGGTGTCCTGATAGTCGCGGCTGCGATAACCCAGATCGACTGTGCCGCCAAAGGGGGCTTCACGGCCAAAGGTCAGGCTGGTGCTGGCATTCAGATCGGCGCGCTGGCCGGTGCCGGTGACCAGAAAATCACTGTCCAGATCATCGCTGAACACCAGCGTGCTGATCCGGTCGCGTTGATAGCTGAGCCGGGCATCGAGTGCGCTGGCGCGGCTTTCCATACCATAGGTCAGGGCCAGGCGCGGCGCGCGCAGGCTGTCACGGATATCGTCATAACCGCTGTCAAAGGCGCCATCGAAGGCAAGGCCGAACCGCTGGGTCGGGGTGATGCTGTCAAACCGCGCGCCAAAGCCAAGGCGCGCGCGGGTTTCTTCATCTTCGTAAGACAGCCCCGGTGACAGGGTCAGCCCGGCCTGTGCGCCGCCATCCTGCGCCTGCGCTGTTCCGATGATCGCGGCACCACACAGGCCCGCGGCAAGATATTGGCATCTCCTGCGCATGGCTCATTCAAACAGACGGCGTTCGGGCACAAGGATCACATCCCCATCGGCCAGTGGAAAATCGTTCATCATCGCGCCATCCGACAGGGCGCGGTAATTGATCGGGATAACGCTTTGCCGGCCGCTGCGCGGATCGGTGCGGCGCAGCTGAATGCGCTTGGTGGCGGCGAATTTCGACAGCCCGCCGCTTTGCGCCAGGCCCTGCAACAGCGTGGTGCCGCGCGGCAGGGGCTTGGCCCCGGGGGCGTTCACTTCACCCATGAAATAGACATTGATCGTGGCGGGGGCGGCGGCGGCAGCGCGCTGGCCCGGCTGGACCGAGACAAAGACATTGGGCCGGTTGGCGAAATTCGCGGAAATACCGTTTGCAATCGCGGTTTGAATCTGGCCGACATTTTGCCCCGCCACGGGGACAGTGCCCGCAAAAGGAAAGCTGATGCGCCCGTCAGGCAGCACCACCGTCGCCCGGTTGAGCGAGGTATCTTCCAGCACCTCGATCACCAGCGTATCGCCGGGCCTTACCAGATATTGCGATTGTGCCAGTGCCATGCCCGCGATCAGGGTCATGACCAGCGCGGCTGCGATGCGTTTTAAGATCGTCATATGTGTCCCGCCTTTATGTTCTGTTGTCGTCTGGAAGGCTTGCGCCAGTTTTGGCCCCGAAACGGGGCCGGGAAAAGGGGTGAATTTCATCCTTTTGCAAATCGGGACAGATTTGGCACGGTTTGCATCATTCTGCCGTGGTGGTGGTCCCGTCCAGCAGGGTCTGGATTTCGCGCCGCGCGGTTGCGATCTGCGGGCGGGTATCGCCCGGGCCGGCCAGGGCGACCACGCGCTGGAACTGCGCCAGCGCGTCATCGGGGCGGCCCAATGCGGCATAGGTCTGGCCCAGATGGTATTGCGCCAGCGGATCGTCAGGCAGGGCAGCGGCTGCGGATTCCAGATAGGGCAGGGCCTGTTCGCTTTCGCCGCGCCGGTGCAGGATCCAGCCATAGGTGTCCTGCACGGGGGCAAAGCCGGTATCGCTGAACCGCCGCGCCACGGTCCAGGCCCGTTCAAGGCTTTCGGCGTCGTCGCGGTAGGTCGATAACAGGCTGGCCAGATTGTTGGCGATCACCAGCGCGCCGGAATTCTGCGCATAAAGGTTTTCATAAATCGCGATGGCCCCGTCGATATCGCCGTCCTGTTCCAGAAACGACGCCTGGGCCCACAGCAGGGTGACGTCATCGGGCATATGCCCCAAGGCTTCGGCCACGACCGCCTTGGCCGCGTCGCGGTCGCCCTGGCGCTGTGCCAGTTTGCTCAGTTCCAGCCAGACGGCGGGGCGGCGCGGCTCGGTTGCCAGCAAGGCGCGCAATCCGGCGCGTGCGGCGTCCAGATCACCGGCCAGCACCTGGGTGGTGGCCAGCATGAAACGCAGATCGTCATTGCCGGGGTCGGTGGCGGCCAGGTCTGTGGCCAGGGCCAGCGCACCGTCGATGTCGCCGCTGTTGATGCGCGCGCGCATCAGCGTGATCCGGTCGGTCAGGCCCGCATCGGCCCTGTTGGCCAGCCCTTCCAGATAGGCCAGCGCGTCATCGCGCCCGCTTTGGCGGGCGATGCGTTCGGCCTCGATCCGGTTGGCGGCGGCCTCTGCGGCGGGGGTGGCACTGCGGCGCAGCGTGGCAACAACCTGCTGGGTGCGCGCGAAGTCTTCCATTTGCAGATAGGCCTGCCCCAGTGTTTGCAACAGATCAGGGTTGTCGGCGTTCAGGCGCAGGGACGCGATCAGGATATCCTCGGCGGCCAGATAGCTGCCTTCGCCGATCAGCTGGCGGGCATAGCGGATGGTTTCGGCGGGCGCATTGCCCGAGGCATCGACCGCCAGCGCCAGAAAATCGCGCGCCAGTTGCGGCCGGCCACTGCGGATATAGGCGTCGGCCATCAGGGTCATGGCGGCGGCGTCATCGGGGCTGCGGTCAAGGGCGGTGCGCAGGGCGGTGATCGCGTCTTCGGTCTTGTCATCGGCGATCAGCCAGCCTGCGCGCAGCTTCAGTGCATCGGGGTTGCCGGCGTCTGCGGCCAGCACCTCTTCCACGCGGGCGCGCGCGCCGACGGGGTTGCCCATTGCCGACAGCATCCGCGCCAGTGTGACCCGCGCGGTCTGCGCCTGTGGCGATGTGCCGTGATCCTGCAAGGCGGTTTCCAGCGTCGCGATGGCATCGCTGCGCGCGCCGGTGGCGAAATCAAGCCCGGCGTCGATGACCAGGAACGGCAGCGGGTCGGCCACGGTGCTGGTGGTGGCGGCAATTTCTGCCTTGGCGGCGGCGATGGTGCGATATTCCGCCAGAAAGCGGATCAGATCACCCTTGGCGGTGGGGTCATCGGCGGGGGCTTTGGCCACCAGATCGCGCAGAAAGGTTTCGCCCGCGTCCAGATCGTCGCGCGACAGAAAAAAGCGCAACAGCGTGGCCTTGTGCACGTCATCATCGGGGAATTGCGCGATCATGGTGCGCAGCTGGTTTTCCAGCCCTTCCATATCGCCCAGTTCGGCAAGAATGTTCAGGCGTTGCTGGTGATACAGGATATTGGCGGGGTCGCTGACCAGCATCAGGTCGATTTCGGTCATCGCACCGCGCAGGTCGCCGCCGCGCAGCAGATCGTCGATGATGATGCTGCGCAGGATCATGTTGTCAGGCTGGCTGTCCACCAGCGCGCGCGCGGTATCGGCGGCGGTGCGCCGTGCGGCGGCATCATTGGCCAGCACGGCGGTCCGGTATGTGCGCGCGGTGGTCAGCGGGATCACGCGCGGATCGTCAGGCGCAAGGGCCGCGGCCTGCGCGCCGTGGCGTTCCAGTTCGTCCCAGTTGGTGGCGGCAAAGGCGATCTGCGCCAGCGCGATCCGCGCTTCCAGATCGTCGGGGTATTGTTCGGCCAGCCGCAGATACTGGCCATAGGCCTGCTGGCGGTCGCCGCGTTCGGTCAGCATGATGTCGGCCATCATGCGGCGGGCTTCGCGGTGGCTGCCATCCAGATCAAAGACATTGCGCAGCGCCACCACGGCGCGGTCGAAATCATTTTCGGCGGCAAGGGTCTGGGCGGTTTCGAAATATTCCGCCGCCCGTTCCTCGGCGGATTTGCAGCCTGCCAGACCCAGGATCAGGGTCAGCGTAAAAAGCGGGAGGATCAGACGGTGGCGCAAGAACACGGGGCAATTCCCTTTTGTTTGTGACGCGGTAAACCACCCGTTGCGCAGCAAGGGTGGCCGGTAATCATGATCTGGCAGGGGCTGGCGTCAGTATCCGGTGCCACGCAGCACGACGGCCAGCGTTTTGAACAGGATGCGCAGATCGGTCACCAGCGACACAGACTTGCCATAGGTTTCATCATAGTGCACGCGATCAATAAAATCGCAATTGTTACGGTCCGAAATCTGCCAAAGCCCGGTGATGCCCGGGGCAAGCCGGAAATAGGCCTGTCCGGTATAAAGCGGTTCCTGATGCAGCATCATCGGGCGCGGCCCCACCAGCGCCATCGACCCGCCCAGCACGTTGAACAGCTGCGGCAGTTCATCCAGCGAGGATTTGCGCAGAAAATGCCCGATGGGGGTGATGCGGGGGTCGTTTTTCAGCTTTTGCGTGGTGGTCCATTCGGCCCGTGCCGCCGGATCGGACGCCAGATGGCTTTCCAGCCGGGCATCGGCGTTATGCACCATCGTGCGGATTTTCCACATGCGAAAGCTTTTGCCGCCCTTGCCCACGCGCAATTGCGTGTAAAACGGCTTGCCCCCGTCCAGCGCCACCAGCAGCGCCAGCAGGGCAATGACGGGAAAGACCAATGGTGCGGCCAGCAGGATCAGGATCTTGTCCAGCACGGGCTTGCCCAGATCGCGGTAAAAACGGAACCGAGCAACGCCAGACCAGAAGCCGCCGCGCACGACAGGTTCGCTGTGCAGGGCTTTTTCGTAGTTCGTTAAATGTGTTGTCATCAAAATAACGCGCCGGAAAAACCCGGCCCTTTCTTACTGGTAATGGGGCCCAGCAAAATCACCGGGACAGTCGACAGGCATCACGTTGCCCCTATGAACAATTAAAAATGCTATCATTTTGTTCTAATTCTGGCAAGAATTAGGCAAGAATTTCAGCTTATTTTACCAAATCTTCATCTTTGTGCTGAAATGCACCGCGCTGTGAAGGTGACGTTCGGCAAACCGCTTGCCTGATTGTTGGTTATTTGGCGCTAAGCCCACATATTGTTTACAAAATTAAAACAATACATATGGCGTACCGAGAATCACTTGCCGGCCCTTGCAGGCGGGTATGATGCGGGGCTTGGCCCCTCAGGCCAGGCAGGAAAACACCCCGGCCATCATGCGGCCCAAGTCCTGCCCTCTTATCAGGCTAAAGCGGTGCAATCCCGGGGGCTGCCATTGTGACCGGGGCTGTGAACCTATATCTGACGGACAGGAATTTTGGGTCTTTTTGCATGAGTGTCGCGCTTTACAACGATCATTTCGGATTTCGGGAACGGCCCTTCAGCCTGTCCCCCGATCCTGATTTCCTGTTCTGGTCGCCGGCACACAAACGCGCCTTTGCGGTGCTGGAATACGGGCTGATGACACATGCGCCGCTGACCGTCGTCACCGGCGAGGTGGGCACCGGCAAGACGACGCTGGTGCAGGCCTTGCTGCGGCAGGTGGATGCGGACCTGACGGTCGGGCTGATTTCCAACGCCCAAGGCGACCGCGGCGATCTGCTGCGTTGGGTGCTGAACGCGCTGGATGTGTCCTGTGACCCGCGCGCCGATTATGTCACGCTGTTCCAGCAGTTTCAGGATTTCGTGGTCGCCGAATATGCCGCCGGGCGGCATGTGGTGCTGATCGTGGATGAAGCCCAGAACCTGGGTCTGGAAACGCTTGAAGAATTGCGCATGCTGACCAATATCAACGCCGGCAAGGACGAATTGTTGCAGATCATGCTGGTCGGCCAGCCCGAATTGCGCGACCTGATCCGCCAGCCACGCCTGCGCCAGTTCGCCCAGCGGGTCACGGCGGTTTACCATCTGGACCCGATGGATCTGTCCACCACGCGCCGTTATGTCCAGCACCGCCTGCAACATGCCGGCGGCAGCGGCGATGAAATCACCCCCAGCGCGATCACTTTTATTCACCACGAAGCCGAAGGCATTCCGCGGGTTGTCAATAAACTCTGCGATCTGGCGCTGGTTTATGCGGCCAGCGCCGACAAGCCGCAGGTGGGGCTGGCCATCGTCAAGGAAGTGATCCGCGACGGGCTGAACCTGAAATCCGCGCCGGAACCCTTGTTTTTGCGAAACCCGGGTGATCTTCCCGAAAAGGCTGCCGAATGAATTTTGATTTACGATTTTACTGGGCGCTGTTGCTGCGCCGCCTGCCGGTGATGATGCTGTTTGTGCTGGTCGCGGCGGGGCTGGGCGTGGTGACCGCGCTGAAACTGCCCGACACCTATACCACATCCGCCCGCCTGCTGGTCGAAGCGCCGCAAATCCCCGAAAGGATGGTCGCCTCGACCGTGCAGACCAATGCGGTGGAACAGCTGGATATCATCCAGCAGCGCCTGATGACGCGGGCCAATATGATCGACATCGCCAACCGGTTCAACGCGCTGGAAAACATCCGCCAGATGGAACCGGGCCGGGTGGTCACTGACATGGAAGCCGCCACGCGGATCCGCCGCAGCGCCGGGCGCGATCAGGCGACCTTGCTGACCATCAGTTTTACCGCGCGCGACCCGCAGATCGCCGCCGGTGTGGTCAATGAATATGTGACCCTGATCCTGCAGGACAGCACCGCGACGCGGACCGAACAGGTCACCCGCACCCTGCAGTTCTTTGAACAGGAGGTGCAGCGCCTGAGCGATGATCTGGACAACCAAAGTGCCGCCATCACCCGGTTCAAGGCCGAAAACGCCGATGCCCTGCCCGAAGAACAAGGCTATCGGCTGGGCCGGCAGGCGCTGTTGCAGGAACGTCTGGGCCGGATCGAACGGGATATTTCCGCCGCCGAGGCCCAGCAGCGCGAGATCGTCAATATCTTTGAAAACACCGGACAGGTGCGTGCCGCACCCGCGCAGGCCCGCCGCACCCCCGAAGAAACCCAGCTGGCCGCCGCACAGTCCGAACTGGAACTGGCGCTGGCCACCTATTCAGACACCAACCCCCGCGTGGTGCAGCTGCGCGCCCAGATCGCCCGACTGGAAGCCGTGGTTGCCGCCCAGACGGCCAGCGGCGCCCTGTCTGATGCAGACGCGGCTGAACCGGTTTCCCCGCAAGAGGCGCTGTTCAACGCCACCCTGACCGAGATCGAAACCCGCCTTGTCACCCTGCGCGCCGAAGAGACCGCCACCCGCACCGAACTTGAGGGTTTGCAACAGGCGATTGCGCGTTCTGCGGCCAATGGGATCCAGCTGTCCAGTCTGGAACGCGATTACGACAGTATTCAGGGCCGCTATAACGCCGCCCTGAATAACCTCAATCAGGCCCGGATGAGCGAACGGATCGAATCCACCGCACAGGGCCAGCGGATCAGCGTGATCGAATATGCCAACGTGCCGCAGGCGGCCGCCGGGCCGAACCGCCCCAGGATCGCGATTCTGGGGCTGGCGGTGGGGCTGGTGGCGGCGGCGGGGTATTTCATGCTGCTTGAGATCTTGAACCGCACGGTGCGCCGTCCGGCGGAACTGACGGGGCGGTTCAACATCATCCCGCTGGCGACCATTCCCTACATGGAAAGCCGCGGCCACCGTTTTGCCCGGCGCACCGGGATGATCGTGGCGATGCTGGCCGTGATGACCGGCGTGCCTTTGGGGCTGTGGTATATCGACACCTATTACCAACCGCTCGAGCTTTTGGTGCAAAAGGTGCTGGACCGCGTCAGTCTGGGATAAAAGGATCTGCTATGGCTATGGAAAAACTACAGGCGGCGCTGGACAAGGCCCGCAAGACCCGCAGCACCCCGGACCATCCGCCGCGCTTGATCACATCAAGCGGGGGGGGGACGGGCCAGCCGCGCCCGCAGGATGCGCTGTGGCAGGCGCTGGAGACATTCACCGTCAACCCCCGCGATCTGGAAACCCACCGCGTGGTGACCCATGCCGCATCCGAGGCAGCAACGCCGTTTGATATTTTGCGCACCAAGGTGCTGTTGCAGATGCGCCAGCAGGGCTGGAAGCGGCTGGCGATCACATCGCCGATGCCGCAGTCGGGCAAGACCACGACCGCGTGCAATCTGGCGCTGGGGCTGGGCCGGCAGCGTGATCTGCGCGCGATGCTGTTCGATCTGGATCTGCGCGATCCGTCGGTGCATGACTTCTTTGAAACCACCCCGCCGCACAGCATTGGCGACCTGCTGACGGGGGATGTGGATTTTGCCCAGCAGGCGCTGCGGATCGGCGACAATGTGGCGGTGTCGATGTCGCGCGGCCCGGTGGCCGACCCCACGCGGCTGTTGCTGGCCGAACAGACCGCCGAGGTGCTGGACCGGATCGAGGCGGACTATGCCCCAGACCTGATGATTTTCGACCTGCCGTCGGTGCTGGTCAATGACGACACCCGCGCATTTTTGAAGAACGCCGATTGCGCGCTGATCGTGATCCGGGCGGATGCGACCCATTACAGCCAGTTCAACACCTGCGAACGTGAAATCGCCGAACAGACCAATGTGCTGGGCGTGGTGCTGAACGCCTATCGCTACGGCACAAACCGCAAATCCGCCTGAACGGGGCGGAAACTTTGCCGACGCCATTAACAGAGTGTTTCCATTTATGCAGGTAATGCTATGACCGATGGCAGACAGGGCGGGTTCAGCGCCCGGCACCTTATAAGACCGCGCAAAGGAAAAGCCCCGACATGGCACAGGCGCAAGAGGCAGGCGTAACAGAACTGCGCGCGGCACGCAGTCGCGGCAGAACGCTGATCATCTGGACCTTTGTCTTTTCGATCTTTGTCAATCTGCTGATGCTGACCGGCCCGCTGTATATGTTGCAGGTCTATGACCGGGTGTTGTCGTCGCGGTCGGTTGAAACGCTGGTGGCGCTGACGGTGCTGGTGGCGGTGCTTTATACGCTGATGGGGGTGCTGGATTACGCCCGGGGCCGGATCATGGCGCGGGTCGGTGCGCGGTTTCAAAGCGCGCTGGATGCCCGCGTGTTCGAGGCGACGCTGCGCCGGTCGGTCGATCCGCGCGAACGCCGCGTGGCCACCGGCGCGCTGCGCGATCTGGATGCGGTGCGCGATCTGTTCACATCACCGGTGCTGCTGGCGGTGATGGATATCCCCTGGACGCCGATTTTCATCGCCGCGATTTTCCTGTTTCACCCGATGCTGGGCTGGCTGGCGGTGGCGGGCGGGGTCATCATTGTGCTGACCGCGGTGCTGAACCAGACATTGACCGCGCGCCGGGTCCGCGCGGTGCAGGTCACCACGCAAGAGGGACAGAGTTTCGCCGAAGAAGCCCGCCAGGGGCGCGAAGTGGTGCTAAGCCAGGGTTTGCGCGGCGCCATGCTGCACCGCTATCTGGGGCATCGCGATGCCGCACTGTTTGCCAATATCGGGGCCAGCGACTGGACGGGGGGCTTTGCCGCCTTTACCAAATCATTCCGGCTGTTTTTGCAATCGGCGATGCTGGGGGCAGGGGCCTATTATGTGTTGCAGGGTGAAATGACACCGGGGTCGATGATCGCAGGGTCGATCCTGCTGGGCCGCGCGCTGGCGCCGGTGGAACAGGCGATGGGCCGCTGGGCGGTGTTGCAGCGCGGGCGCACGGGCTGGCTGGCGCTTGGCAAATACCTGCAAGCGGTGCCCGCAGCACCCCAGCGCACCGCCTTGCCGGTGCCCACCCCCGAACTTCAGGTGACAGGGTTGACGGTGGTGGCGCCGGGTGAACGGATCCCGACGCTGCGCAATGTATCGTTCACGCTGGAACCGGGGCAGGCGCTGGGGGTGATCGGGCGCAGTGGCGCGGGAAAATCCACGCTGGCGCGGGCCTTGGCAGGGTTCTGGCCCATCACCGCGGGCGAGGCGCGCCTGGGCGGCGCCACGCTGGACCAATACGACCCCGACGCGCTTGGCCGGCACATCGGGTATCTGCCGCAGACTGTCACGCTGTTTTCGGGCACGATCGCGCAGAATATCGCGCGCATGGCGCAAGACCCTGACGAAGCGGCGGTGATCAAGGCCGCGCAAAGCGCCAATGCGCACCAGATGATCCTGCGGCTGCCAAACGGCTATGACACCGTGCTTGATGGCAACGACAGCCAGCTTTCGGGCGGGCAGCGCCAGCGGATCGCACTGGCGCGCGCGCTTTATGGTGATCCGGTGCTGCTGATCCTTGATGAACCCAATTCGATGCTGGATGGCGACGGGGCGGCGGCGCTTAATACGGCGGTCAGCGCCTTCAAGGCGCAGGGCAAGATCCTGATCATCCTGACCCACCGCACCAAGGCGATTGTGGAATGCGACCATATTCTGGTGCTGAACAAAGGCGTGGTCGTGGCCTTTGGCCCGCGCGACGAGGTGCTGGAAGGCGCGGTTGTCAGCACCGCACCCCGCAGCAAGGTGGTCGCGACATGACCCGCGAGACCGAGACCGAAGACCGCGTGCGCCATTGGTCGGCGGGGGTGCCGCTTTGGGCCGGGATCGTGGCGCTGGTGGCGCTGGTGGGCGGGCTTGGGCTGTGGTCGGTCAGCACCACGCTGGCGGGGGCTGTGGTGGCGCAGGGCGTGGTGCAGGTGGAAAACAACCGCCAGGTCGTGCAGCACCCCGAAGGCGGGGTGGTGGGTGAAATCCGCGTCAAGGACAGCGATACCGTAGAACAGGGCGATATCCTGATCCGGCTGGACGGGCGGCGGCTGCAATCGGAACTGGCGGTGATCGACGGCCAGCTTTTGGAAATCGGCGCGCGCAAGGCGCGGCTGACGGCCGAACGCGACGATGCCGCCGATGTGGTCTTTCCGCCCGCCCTGCGCACCAGTTTCGCCGCCCTGCCAGAGACGGAAAATGTGCTGGCCGGTGAAACCACGCTGTTTCACGCCCGCCGCGACGCGATGCAGCAGGAACGCGCGCTTTTGCGCGAACAAAACCAGCAGATCGAAAACCGCACCCAGGGCCTGACCGCACAGCTGGAGGCGTTGCAGGTGCAGGCCGATCTGTTGCTGGAAGAACTGGAAAACCAGCAGCGGCTGTTGGCGCAGCAACTGGCGCAGGCCCAGCAGGTCAGCGAATTGCGGCGCGAACATGCGGGGATTCTGGGCCAGATTGGCCGGCTTGCCGCTGATCTGGCCGCGCTGCGCGGCGATATCGCCAGCAATGAAATCGCCGCGTTGCAATTGCAGACCCGCCGCCGCGAAGAGGCGCTAACGCAGCTGCGCGATCTGGAATTCCGCCAGATCGAACTGACCGAACGCAAGATCGTGCTGACCGAAAGCCTGTCACGGCTGGACCTGCGCGCGCCCACCAGCGGCATCGTTTACGGCATGCAGGTCTTTGCCGTGCAATCGGTGGTGCAGGCGGCCGAACCCTTGCTTTATATCATTCCGCAGGATCAGCCGCTTGTGGTCTCGGCCCGCGTTGACGCGATCAATATCGACGAGGTGTATACCGGCCAGGAGGCCGAACTGCGCTTTCCTGCCTTCGACCAGCGCCAGATCCCCGAAATTCGCGGGCGCATCACCCGGATTTCCGCCGATGTGTTGCAGGATCAGGTGACAGGCCTTAGCTATTACGCCGCCGAGGTCATGCCGCTGGACAGCGAACTGGCGAAACTGGGCGCGCAAAGCCTGCTGCCCGGCATGCCGGTCGAGGCTTTTATCCGCACCCGCGACCGCACCCCGCTGACCTATCTGACCGAACCGCTGATGATCTTTTTCAGCCGCGCCCTGCGCGAATAATCGCGGTGATGCGCGGGGCGGGGGTGTCGCATTCCTGCAACCTCTGGTCAAAATATCACGCGCTCACAGGCTGTTGCGGCGTGATCTTTGCAAAAACCTGCTAGCGTTCGGGGTAATAACCGCGGTCCCGTTCAAAAATGCCAGTCAGGCATAGGGGCCCAGAGGCAGAAAGAGCGACATAATGCGCACCGTCCCCATGATCTGGGCCGTTCTGGCCTTGTCCGGCTGTGCCGTCGGGCCCGTTTTTACACCGCCCGAAATGGCCCTTCCCGACCGCTATGCGCGGCTGGAACCGGTATCGCGCGCCAGCGCCGCTGACCTGCAATGGTGGCAGCATTTCAACGATCCGCTGCTAACCCGTCTGGTGGATGGCGCCGTGGCGGGCAATCTGGATCTGGCGCAGGCACAGGCCCGTCTGCGCGAAGCCGCCGCCATCGCAAGGCGCGATGGCAACCAGCTTAGCGGTGATGCCGACCTGACCACCACCCGCGTCAGCAATGGCGGCGCAGAAGATTCCAGCCTTGGCCTGACCGCCCGCATCGGGCTGGCTGGCGAAAGCCGCTGGCGCGCCAAAGCGGCCGCGCAACGGCTGGAGGCTGCACAATTCGATACGCAGGCCGCGCGCCGCGCGCTGCTGGCCGAACTGGGTATTGCCTATGTTGATCTGCGTTTTGCACAGGCCAGCCTGGTGGCCCGCGGGCAGGATCTGACATCGCGCCAGCAAACGCTGCGCGATATCAACCGTCTGCTGGATGCCGGGGCGGCGACCCAGCTGGATGTGTTGCGCGCGCAGGCGCTGGTGACGGAAACGCAGGCGCAGATGCCCGCGCTGTCGGCCAGCGTGATGCGCCAGCGCAACCGGATTTCCACCCTTTTGGGTCAGCCCGTGGGCACGCTGCCGGTTGATCTGGGTTATCCGGGCGCGCAGCCCGACCCGGTGATGCGCACCGCCGCCGGTGTGCCTGCCGATCTGTTGCGCGCGCGCCCCGATATCCGGCAGGCCGAACGGCTTTATGCTGCGGCCCTGTCCGATCTGGGGGTGGCCGAGGCCGCGCGCTATCCCAGCCTGTCGCTGCGCGGGATCATCTCGGCCCCTGTTGGCGGCGGCGAGAACACACAAAGTCTGGTCGCCGGTCTGTCGCTGCCGCTGTTCAACCAGCCTGCGCTGGCCGCATCGGTCGATGCCGCCGATGCCCGCGTCAGCCAGGCCTATCTGCGCTGGCAGCGCGCGGTGCTGGGCGCGGTGGAAGAAGTTGAAAACGCCCAGGCCAATTTGCAGGCTTCTGTGGCGGCCCTGTCAGAAGCGCAGCGCCTTGTCGATCTGAACCGCCGCGCACTGGGGTTGTCGCGCGATCTGCTGAGCAATCGCGGCACGATCACCGTGTTGGATGTGCTGGACCGCGAACGCGCCCTATCCGAGGCGCGCGCGCTTCGGGCCCGCAGCCAGCGCGACCGGGCGGTGGATTACATCATCCTGCAAACGGTGATGGGACAAGGGCACGAATCGGGCGCCAATTAGGCAGGCGGCGCGCATTTTTTGTTCATTGATGCCCGCTGGTGTTGCAGGGGCAGGGGTGCCTGTGTCGCAAAACCACCGTGTGCAGGGGATTTAATAGATAAAATACACTTATAGATTGCGGATAATTTTCACGACAAGTCACCGAACCGCGCAAAAGAAGTGAAGACCAGGCCTGAAAAATGCCACAATGTCATCCCAGTCTGACAAGACAACACCACATGAGCAGGACATTTCGTCAAGGGGAAGGTTTCAATCATGCCGATCACGATCAAAACCACAGACAAGACGACACAGGCGGATCGGTCATGATGATCGTGGCTTTCCTTGGGGGTGGCATTGCCGGGATCATTGGCGCGGCCTGCACATTGCTGTTCACCGATCTGGGCTGGGGCATGGCATTGCTGGCATATTTCGCCGTCGGTTACGGGCTGCCGCTGGCCGTTCTGGCCGCCAATAGCGTGACAAGATCGCAAGACAGCGATCTGCCCACGCCGGATATGGCCCACCGCTGACAGCAGCAAGGGGCGGCACCCGGCATACCCTTGCCTTGGCTTCGGGTTTTGCGTCATACACTTGGCATATTCCGTGACATGAATTGACAGTGTGTTGACCCAGATTACCCCCACTTCCCTGCCTGATGTCCTGATCCTGACGCCGCGCCGTTTTGGTGATGCGCGGGGCTGGTTTTGTGAAACCTGGAACCGTACGACATTGGCCGCCGCAGGCTGTGATCTGCCCGATTTCGTGCAGGACAACCATTCGTTTTCCGCCCTGCCCGGCACGCTGCGCGGGTTGCATTACCAGCGCCCGCCCCATGCGCAGGCGAAACTGGTGCGCTGTTCGCGTGGGGCCATCTGGGATGTGGCGGTGGATGCAAGGCGCGGCTCGCCCTGCTATGGCCAATGGGTGGGGGTGGAATTGTCCGCCGATAACGGCCAGCAATTATTCGTGCCGGCGGGGTTTTTGCACGGGTTCATCACCCGCACCCCCGATTGCGAGGTGCAGTATAAATGTTCCGACATCTATGCCCCCGCTTGCGATGGCGCGGTGCGGTGGGACAGTCTGGGCATCGACTGGGGCACCCGCGCGCCCATCCTGTCGGCCAAGGATTCCGCCGCACCGGCATTCGCCGATTTCACCACGCCTTTTTCCTATGACGGATAGATCCATGAAACTTCTGGTCACCGGTGGCGCCGGGTTTATCGGGTCGGCCGTGGTGCGGCTGGCGGTGGCGCGCGGGCATCGGGTGGTGAATGTCGATGCGCTGACCTATGCCGCCTGCCTTGATAACGTGGCTTCGGTGGCGGACAGCCCCGCCTATGCCTTTGAACAGGCCGATATCCGCGACCGTGCCGCGCTTGACCGGATTTTCAGCACCCACCAGCCCGACGCGGTGATGCATCTGGCCGCCGAATCGCATGTGGACCGGTCGATCGACGGGCCGGGGACATTCATCGACACAAATATCACCGGCACCTATACCCTGCTGGAATCCGCGCGCGCCTATTGGCAGGGGCGCGGCAAGCCGGGTGATTTCCGCTTTCACCATATTTCCACCGACGAGGTGTTCGGCAGTCTGGGTGCCACGGGTCTGTTCACCGAAACCACCCCCTATGATCCGCGCAGCCCCTATTCGGCGTCCAAGGCCGCCAGCGACCATCTGGTGCGGGCCTGGCATGAAACTTACGGGCTGCCCGTGGTCATGACCAATTGTTCGAACAATTACGGTCCATTCCATTTCCCCGAAAAGCTGGTGCCGGTGGTGATTTTGAACGCGCTGGCGGGCAAGCCGATCCCTGTTTACGGGCAGGGCGAAAACATCCGCGACTGGCTGTTTGTGGAAGATCACGCCGATGCGCTGCTCTTGGTGGCGCAAAAGGGGGCCAACGGGCGCAGCTATAACATCGGCGGCGAAAACGAGGCGCGCAATATTGATCTGGTGACGATGATCTGCGCCATTCTTGACCGGCAGCGCCCTGCAAACAGACCCTATTCCAGCCTGATCACCCATGTTTCTGATCGTCCGGGCCACGACGCACGCTATGCCATCGACCCCAGCCGCATCCGTGACGAACTGGGCTGGCGGCCATCGGTGACGCTGGAACAAGGGCTGGAACGCACCGTCGCATGGTATCTTGAGAATGAGGATTGGTGGCGCGCGCTGCAATCGCGCGACGGGGTCGGCATGCGGTTGGGGGTCAAGGCGTGATCCTGGTGTTCGGGCAGACCGGGCAGGTGGCCCGCGCCTTGCAGGAACAGGCCCCCGTCACGGCGCTTGGCCGCGATCAGGCCGACCTGCGCGATCCTGACGCCTGTGCGCGCGCCATCGCCGATCACGCGCCCGCCGTGGTGATCAACGCCGCCGCCTACACAGCCGTTGACCGCGCCGAGGATGACGCGGCCACCGCGCTGCAGGTCAATGCCACAGCCCCCGCCGCCATGGCGCGGGCCTGTGCCGCGCGCGGCATCCCGTTTTTGCATATTTCCACTGATTATGTGTTCAGCGGGCAGGGCACCGCACGCTGGCGCCCCGACGATCCGACCAACCCGCAAAACGCCTATGGCCGCAGCAAACTGGCGGGCGAGGACGGCGTGCGCGCCGCCGGTGGCCGCTTTGCCATTTTGCGCACATCGTGGGTGTTTTCGGCGCAGGGCGCGAATTTTGTCACCACCATGCTGCGCCTGTCGCAAACGCGTGACGCATTGAATGTGGTCGATGACCAGATCGGCGGGCCGACCCCTGCTGCTGATATCGCAGCAACCCTGCTGGTCATGGCGCAGGCCATGCGCGACGGCGCGGCCGGGGGCATTTACCATTACGCAGGTGCGCCCGATACCAGTTGGGCGGGTTTCGCACGCGAAATCTTTGCGCAGGCGGGCAGGGCGGTGACAGTCACCGGCATCCCCACCAGCGCCTATCCGACGCCAGCCGCGCGCCCGCTGAATTCGCGGTTGAATTGTGACACACTTCATGTGGATTTCGGGGTAAAACCCTGTGACTGGCACAAGGGGCTGGCCGCCGTCTTGGCCGCAGAAAAGGACAGACCATGACCAAACGCAAAGGGATCATTCTGGCGGGCGGGTCGGGCACGCGGCTGTATCCGATCACCATGGGCGTGTCGAAACAAATGCTGCCGATCTATGACAAGCCGATGATCTATTACCCGCTGTCGGTGCTGATGCTGGCGGGTCTGGATGAAATTGCCATCATCACCACGCCGCAGGATCAGGCGCAGTTCCAGCGGCTTTTGGGCGACGGCAGCCAATGGGGCCTGCGCCTGACATGGATCATGCAACCCAGCCCTGACGGGCTGGCGCAGGCCTATCTGCTGGCGGCGGATTTTCTGGCGGGCGCGCCATCCTTGATGGTGCTGGGCGATAACCTGTTTTTCGGCCACGGCCTGCCCGAACTGTTGGCGCGCGCCGATGCGCAAACCAGTGGCGGCACGGTCTTTGGTTATCGCGTGGCAGACCCGGAACGCTATGGTGTGGTGGATTTTGACGCAAACGGTGCAGTGCGCGGGATCGTGGAAAAACCACCCGTGCCGCCATCGCATTTCGCTGTGACGGGGCTTTATTCCCTCGATGGCACCGCCCCTGAAAAGGCCGCCCGCGTCACCCCGTCTGCACGGGGCGAGCTGGAAATCACCACGCTGTTGGAAATCTATCTGGCCGAAGGCACGCTGGCTGTCGAAACCATGGGCCGCGGCTATGCCTGGCTGGACACCGGCACCCACGAAAGCCTGCTGGACGCGGGCAATTTCGTGCGCACGCTGGAGGCGCGCCAAGGCCTGCAAATGGGCAGCCCCGATGAAATTGCCTTTGCCAACGGCTGGATCGACGCGGGCCAACTGGCCGCGCGGGCGGATATGTTCGGCAAGAACGCCTATGGCGACTATCTGCGCGGGTTGGTGTAGAGGCCGCCCGAAAGGCTGCATGCATCAATCAGGTGTCATGAAGGTGGCAGGCGACGATGCGGCCTTGCAGGTCGTGTGTTGCGGGCTGGGTTGATTTGCACAGATCACCGATGAACTTTGCGCAACGCGGGTGAAATGCACAGCCGCTTGGCGGGTTGATCGGCGATGGCACCTCGCCTTGCAGGCGGATGGCCCGCGCATCGCTGCGGTCTGGACGCAGGGGCAGCGCGGCAGAAAGCAGCGCCGCCGTATAGGGGTGCAGGGGCTGTTCGAAAATATCCTGCGTGTCGGCCAGTTCCACAAGGCGGCCCAGATACATCACCGCGATCTGGTCGGCCAGATAGCGCGTCGTGCCCAGATCATGCGCGACCACGACATAGCTGCACCCGTATTCGGCCTGAATATCCTTGAACAGGTTCATGATCTGCGACCGGATCGAGACATCAAGTGCGGATACCGGCTCATCCAGGATCAGCACCTCGGGCCGCGCGACAATGGCGGATGCGATGGCAATGCGTTGGCGCTGCCCGCCCGAAAATTCATGCGGGAACAGCCGCGCCTGATCGGGCCGCAGCCCGACAGAGACCAGCGCCTCGTCCACCCGCCGGGTCAATTCG
>NZ_JACUUJ010000073.1 GCF_014859355.1 Yoonia sp.
GGCCCCGCACCCGTGGTTGTAAAAACCGCGCAGGGGGTGCAGACATATGACACCCCACCGCTGAACGGTCCGCTGATCGATTCCACCGCGGCGGGCGACTCGTTCAACGCCGGATTTCTGGCAGAGTATCTTTGCAACCGCGATCCGGGCAGGGGGGTGCGCGCAGGCCATGACCTTGCCGCGCGTGTTGTTCAGGGCCGGGGGGCGCTTGTTGCGCTAACGTAGGAAAAGGAAACTGCATGTCTGACACACGCGCGCACCGCAAGTATCGCTCTCAGGAATGGTTCGACAACCCGAACAATCCGGGCATGACCGCACTCTACCTGGAACGCTATCTGAATCAGGAATACACCCGCGCCGAATTACAGGGCGAACGCCCGGTGATCGGGATTGCGCAGACCGGCAGCGACCTTGCGCCCTGCAACAAGATCCATGTCTTTCTGGTGGACCGCATCAAGGCAGGCATCCGCGATGCCGGCGGGATCCCGATGGAATTTCCCGCCCATCCGATTCAGGAAACCGGCAAACGGCCCACCGCGGCGCTGGATCGCAATCTGGCCTATCTGTCGCTGGTCGAAGTGCTGCACGGCTATCCGCTTGACGGTGTCGTGCTGACGACAGGCTGCGACAAGACGACGCCCGCGATGCTGATGGGGGCCGCCACCGTCGATCTGCCCGCGATCGCGCTGAATGGCGGGCCGATGCTGGATGGCTGGTGGAAGGGCCAGCGCACAGGATCGGGCACGATCATCTGGGAAAGCCGCCGCATGATGGCCGAAGGCAAGATCGACTATGATGAATTCATGGAACGGGTCTGTTCCTCGGCCCCGTCGCTTGGCCATTGCAACACGATGGGCACAGCCAGCACGATGAACGCCATGGCCGAAGCCTTGGGCATGACGCTGCCCGGTTCCTCGGCTATCCCGGCGCCGTTCCGCGAACGCATGGCGATGGCCTATGAAACGGGTCGGCGGATTGTGGCGATGGTCGAGGAAGACCTCAAACCATCCGATATCCTGACGCGCAAGGCATTTGAAAACGCGATCAAGGTCAATTCCGCGATTGGCGGCTCGACCAATGCGCCGCCGCATTTGCAGGCGATTGCGCGCCATGCCGGCGTTGACCTGCATGTAAGCGACTGGCAGACACACGGCTTTGACGTGCCGCTTTTGGTCAATATGCAGCCTGCCGGCGCTTATTTGGGCGAAAGTTTCTTTCGCGCGGGCGGCGTGCCTGCGGTGATGGGGGAACTCTTGAAAGCGGGGCTGTTGCACGCGGATGCCATGACCGCCAGCGGGGCCACGATGGGGGCCAATCTGGACGGCTGGGAAAGCCGCGATGTGGATGTGATCCGCACTGTTGCCGCCCCGCTGCGCGAAAAGGCGGGTTTCAAGGTGCTGTCGGGCAATCTGTTCGATAGCGCGCTGATGAAGACCAGCGTGATTTCCGACGATTTCCGCGCGCGGTTCCTGTCGCGCCCCGGTCACGAAGGCATCTACGAGGCGCGCGCCGTGGTGTTCGAAGGGCCAGAAGATTATCATGATCGCATCAACGACCCCGCGCTTGGGATTGACGCGGAAACGATCCTGTTCATCCGCAATGTGGGCTGCGTCGGCTATCCCGGTTCGGCCGAAGTGGTAAACATGCAGCCGCCCGATGCGCTGCTCAAGGCGGGCGTGAACCACCTGCCCACGGTGGGCGACGGGCGGCAATCGGGCACATCAGAAAGCCCTTCGATCCTGAATGCATCGCCCGAGGCTGTCGTGGGCGGGGGCCTTGCGTTGCTGCAAACCGGCGACCGGGTGCGGCTGGATCTGAACGCGGGTCGCATGGATGCGCTGGTTGACGCGCCCGAATGGCAGGCCCGCAGCAAAGCCTGGAGTGCGCCCAGGATCCACCATCAGACGCCATGGCAGGAAATCTACCGCACCCATGTGGGCCAATTGGCCGAGGGCGGCTGTCTGGAACTGGCGACCGCCTATCAGCGCATCCGCCACGACCTGCCGCGCGATAATCACTGATCGGCACCGGACCTGTCGCGGATTTGTGCCGCCGCGCATGCGCATTCAGGCCCCCCGGCCGTGCCGCCAAAAAGATAAAGCCGCCCCTGCATGCAAGCGGGGCGGCTTTGCCGATCTGTTTTGATCGGAACGCTTAGTTGTGCTGTGCCTTGCGCCGGCGGCGCGATGCAACGCCCAAACCACCGATCCCCATCAACAAGAGCCAGCCAGCGGCAGGCAGGGGGATGACAGAAGGTGAGCCATACATGGTCAGATGTGAAATCTCAGGGTTTTTCGGATCGTCTTGGTTCCCGACAAAGATCGAGAACGTGTTCCCGGCCCCATCTGTGCCAAGATCGGTATCAATCAGATAGGCTGTGAAAAAACTGCCTGCTTTGACGATGGCCATCACGGGGTTGTAACCCATCCAGTCAGTGATTTCCCACGTAAATGTGGTCCCGGCAGTCAAGGTCAGGGTGGTGCCGTTCTGCGTATTTGAAGTTTCCCCACCCTCAATATCGACCTTGACCAATTCGGTCCAGTCGGTTCCACCAAACAGGCCAGACAGATCCTGGTTGCTGTCGTTGCCTTCGAAGGCACCTGCGCAGTCCTCGGAATTGTTGCCATTGATGGTGAATTGGTCGACTGAGCAACTTGGCGCGTAGGGCGCAAGGGTCAGCGCACTGGCCGATTGGGCGCCCAGCGTCAGGGCCGCGGCAAAGGCGGCGGTGGTGGCTATTGTTTTGATCTTATGCTTCATCGCTTTTCTCCATCACTTGAAATACGCGCAGTGATACGCTTGAAATTATGGCCGCTGCTGGTATCGCGGGGCAAATAAAACGGGCAACAGCAGCGTTGCCCCAATCATGCCACATTTTCACCGTGATTTCAAAATTCATTACGCATCTGCAGTGAAAATACACGTTATACGGGCACAAATTTCTGATCACACCGCCCAAAGCCTATACACGCGCCAATTTTATGAATGACGCGTGAACCGGGCCATGAACGCAAAGTGAACCCTGCATGAACGGGCGTCATCCGCCCCGCATCCCCGGCAAACAAATGCCCCGAAAGCAGGGGGGTGATTCGCATTTTGCGGGCAGCTTTTGGCTGTGACAGGTCAGTGGCGGCGCGCGGCGCTGGCGTAACGCGCGGCCAGACAGGATAAGTGTTTCTTTTAACGCAACAATGGTGCGAATTTTAACACTTTATTCATGGATTTAAGGTATCACCAAAGCAATCCGGCAAATCAGCCGCCCTCCCTATGCAGGCCGCGAAAAATGTGGCAAAAGATGGGCCAGAACAGGATTTTTTAATGAGTAACCCAATGCCGGTATGCAAATCAGGGCTTTCTTTTCTCGCAGGGGCGATGGCCTTGTCGTTTCTGGCCACAGCAGCCACTGCAACCCCGATCAGTCTGGTCGATAACAACGCCGATGTGCCCGACAAAAGCGATTGGACGATTGCCACGATCGTCGCCGTGCCAAGCCGCCTTGCCCATCCTGGTCATCTGCCGCGCGGCTTTTATATCTTTGACAGCACCCGTGCCGACAGCGGCGCAGAAAACCGGCTGGCCGGATGCAAGGACCGTGTCACGCATTCGGCTGCGGCGCGGGCTGATCGCGTCACGCATAATCCGCTGGGCCACAGCTTTCGGCTGAACGCACTGGAAACCACGCGCGCGCGCGCCACCTTTGACGCAACAGGCGATGGCTGGGGCGTGGTGAACAGCCAAGGCACCACAATCGGGCAAGTGATTGCTTGCGACGCTGTCTATGATGATGGCGGGACGGCGGGGGGTGTCTTGCGCGCCGCAGCAAATCCGCAGGTTGTTGCACGGGCGGCACGCCTTGGGACCGGCGGGGCAGGTTTACCGGCGGGCAGGGGGTCTTTTGCCCTGTTGCCGGAAGGGGCACAGGACGACATGCCGGTGTTTCAGGAACCCGTGGTGATGCCGTCGCCCGTGCCGGTCCCGGCGGCGGGTGGCCTGCTGCTTGCCGCGCTTGGCGGTCTGGGCTTTGCCGCACGGCGGCGCAAACCCGTTTGATCACGGGGCGTTGCGGGATCGTGGCAGCGCATTTTCAGGCTGGAAATCTGGCGATATCAGCCTGTTGAACCGCACTTGGTATGCCCTCTGCACAGTTTATTTAACATAATCTTCATTATCGGTGTTATGTCTGTAGCCGCAACGCGATAATGTCACCCCTGAGCAAAGCAGAAGTGTCACTCACCCCAAAAGACTGAGGGAGATCGGGCATGGGATGGGTGATGATAAGCGAGCGCGAGAGAAACCACAGGGTTCAGATATTTTGCAGGTGGTGGGCTTTTGTCCAGCGGCACCAATGGGGCCACCACGCGCCCGCCACCGGGCAGTTCATGCACGCCGAACCGCGCCATCAGAATTGCCGGTATTTGGCAAGCGGCAGCCCGTTTTCGGCAATCCACGCGTTATAGCCTGTCAGCGCTGCGCAGTTTTTCTCCAGCCATTGGGCCGCTTTCTTGCGGCGCACGGCATCGCGCAGGCTGGCCTCG
>NZ_JACUUJ010000038.1 GCF_014859355.1 Yoonia sp.
CACCAACGCCTCGAACCCGTCTTCGGGTGATCCGGTCAATTCCTGACAGCCGGGGATGCAGGCGCGCAGCGTGTCGGCGTTGTTCAAATGCGCCCAGACCGTGGCACGGTCGGCGGCGATGACCCTTGTGCCGGATAGTTCCATGGTGTTCCCTCCCTTTATCTTGTCGTCAATCGTCATCTTGTCGTCAATCGTCGGTCATGCGCCCGCGCTTGGCAACCGTGAATTTCAATCCAGTTGATAAGGTAGCATCCCGCGCCGGTCGGGATCGACCCGCACCTGGCGTTCCAGCGGCGGCACAGATCGTTGATGGCAATCGCGTCTTTCGCAGATGCGGCAGGAAATCCCGATGGGCGCATAGGCTGTTGGGGCGCTGGTATCCATATGGTCGGCATAGACCAGTGCGGGGGCATGGCGCACCTCGCAGCCCAGCCCGATGGCATAGCGTCGCGTCGGCGCGTGATAGGCCCCGCCCGATTTGCTGACATCGCGGGCAAGGCAGAAATAGCGCGCGCCATCGGGCGTTTCGGCCAGTTGCCGCAGGAATTGCCCCGGCAGTTCGAACGCCTGATGCACGTTCCACAGCGGGCAGGCGCCGCCGTAGCGGGCAAATTGCAGGGTGGTCGCGGAATGCCGTTTGGTGATCGTGCCCGCCTGATCGACACGGACGAAAAAGAACGGCACCCCCTTGGCGCCGGGCCGTTGCAACGTGGACAGCCGGTGCGCGACCTGTTCCAGCGAGGCGCCAAAGCGGGTCGCCAGCAATTCCAGATCGTGCCGCGTTTCCTGTGCGGCGGCCAGAAACGGGCCGTAGGGCATCAGTGCCGCACCGGCAAAATAATTGGCCAGCCCGACGCGGGCGATGCTGCGCGCCTCGTCCGACTGGAATCGTGCCAGATCCAGCGTGGCATCCAGCAGTTGCGCCTGGGTCACCAGCGCGACCTGCAACAGCAGTTGAAACGTCTGCGTTGCAGGGGCCGCATGACGCGATATGGTCAACGTTTTTGCTGCCTGATCAAACCGGCGCACCGCATCGCAGTCGCCCAGCAGGGTCGTGATCTGACGCGCGGCAAGGGTGCGAACGGCGGCATCGGCCATGGTTTCGCCCGGCTTGCACTGCGCGGCAAAGCGTTCGGCGCTGCGGTCCACCGCGTCGATGTAATTGTCGCAATAGTGAAAGAAATCGCGCACTTCTTCCCATGGACTGGGTTTCAGGCGGGCATCTTCGCGGCCCAGTGCCTCGTCCAGGGACGCAAGGCGTTCATGGGTTTGGCGGTAGGCGGCATGCAGATCAAGAAATGCGCGTGCCAATGCAGGCGCGTTTGATGCGGCCAACCGTAGATCGGCCAGTGCCGGGGCAGGGCTGGTAAAGACCGGATCGGCAAGCGCCTCGCGCATGTCGCTGACAAGGCGCGCCTCGTCACCCGCCTGCAATTCGGTCACGTCAAAGCCGAATTCCTGCGCCAACCCCAGCACCACCGATGTGGACACAGGCCGGTTGTTGTTTTCCATCTGGTTCAAATAAGGCAGCGACACACCCAGTTTGCCCGCAAAATCCTTTTGCGTCAGCGCCAGCCGCCCGCGTAATTCACGCAGCTTGGCCCCGGCATAAAGTTTCTGGATCGCCATCGCGCACCTTTGCAGATTTGCCGGCCATGATTAGCCGTTGTAAAGCGCGCGTCAACCGATGCGTTTTTCCCGCCAGATGACAAACAGCACCGATACAAGCGCCAGCACCGACACGATCAGCATCAACAGTTGCAGCGGCAGCGTGCCGGTGTCCTCTGTCAGGATGCCACCTGCCATCTGCGATAGTCCGGCCCCGCCGCCAATCATGATTGCGCCACCCAGCCCGCTGGCGGTGCCTGCCAGATGCGGCCGCACGGAAATCAACCCGGCGCTGACATTGGGCAGCGTAATGCCATTGCCTAGCCCCAGCAGGGTGCAAAAGCCAAAAAACAGCACCGCATGATCCGCGCCCGCCAGTGTCAGCAGGGTTGATGTGCCAAGGCCGAAGATCACGATCACCGTGCCGATGATCGCCATTTTGTTGACCCCGAAGCGGCTGGAATAGCGCCCCGAAAAGAAGTTGCCGATCGCATAGCCGATTGCGGGTGCGCCAAGGGCAAAGCCGCTCCAGAACAGGGACAGGCCAAAAATATTGATGGCCACGAATGACGCGCCCCCCAGCAGCGCAAAAAACGCCCCCGATCCAAAAGCGGCGCAAAGCGCGTAACCCCAAAACCTGGGTGAGACGAATAAATCAGGGTAGGTGCGAAGCTGTTCGGCAAAGCTGGTGCCGTTGCCCACCACCGTTTCCCCTTGATCCAGATAGCACAGGACGAAAACGCCGATCCCGACCAAGATCAGAAACACAAAGGTGGCGCGCCAGTCAAACACTTCGGCCAATGCGCCGCCAATCATCGGGCCAACCAGCGGCACCAGCGCCATGCCCATCGTGACATAACCGATCATGGATGCCGCCTTGTCTTGGTCCACGATGTCACGCACGATCGCACGGCTAAGCACCATGGCCGATGCGACGGTGGCTTGCATCATCCGGAAAAACAAAAACGCCTCGACGCTTTGGCTGAACAGCGCACCGATGCTGGCAGCGATGAATATGCCCAGCGATGCCAGCACCACCCGCCGTCGCCCGAATCGGTCTGAGATCGGCCCGATAAAAATTTGCAGCACGGCCGTTGTGGCCAGATAGCCAGACAATGAAATCTGGATAATGGCATAATCCGTCCCGAAATAGCTGGCCATATCCGCCAGCGCCGGCAGAAAAATAGACATGTTCAGCGCCGCAACCCCAGTCAGCAAAACAAGGGTCAAAAGATGCGGTGGTGTGGTGCGGTCCAGAAAACGGACAATGGGTATGGCTGTCATCATTCCGCATTAAGCCCGCTGCTGCGGTCTGTCCATGCGCAAGGGCGCACAGGAAATCTGCACCAAAAATTTGCAATTTTGCTAAATTGCAATCGTGCAAATCAAAGTATTTGCAAATATCCTAGTGAAAGCTTCTCTTGTGTAAATAACCTGTTACACAGAACACAGAAAAGCAGGGGGAGTATCCGCATGGATGTCTTGGACGAACTTGAACATCGTCGCAGCGTGGCCCGCATGGGCGGCGGCGAGCGCCGTATCGCCGCCCAGCACGCCAAAGGCAAGCTGACCGCGCGCGAACGCATCGCGTTGTTGCTGGATGATGGATCGTTCGAAGAATTCGACATGTTCGTGGCCCATCGCTGCACTGATTTCGGGATGGATGCCGACCGGCCGGCGGGTGACGGCGTTGTCACCGGCTGGGGCACGGTGAATGGCCGCTTGGTCTATGTGTTTTCCCAAGATTTCACCGTGTTTGGCGGGTCGTTGTCCGAAACCCATGCGCAGAAGATCTGCAAGATCATGGATATGGCAATGCAGAACGGCGCGCCCGTGATCGGGATCAACGACAGTGGCGGCGCGCGCATTCAGGAAGGTGTGGCATCTTTGGCAGGCTATGCCGAGGTGTTTCAGCGCAACATCATGGCCTCTGGCGTGGTGCCGCAGATCAGCGTGATCATGGGGCCATGCGCGGGTGGCGCGGTTTATTCCCCTGCGATGACCGACTTTATCTTTATGGTCAAAGACAGCAGTTATATGTTTGTCACCGGCCCTGACGTTGTGAAGACCGTCACAAACGAGGTCGTCACCGCCGAAGAACTGGGCGGGGCATCGACCCACACGAAAAA
Source organism: Yoonia sp. (assembly GCF_014859355.1). GTDB lineage: Bacteria > Pseudomonadota > Alphaproteobacteria > Rhodobacterales > Rhodobacteraceae > Yoonia. The sequence continues at coordinate 3,738 of NZ_JACUUJ010000038.1, forward strand.
ATCATCCGTGGCTGACGGGGCCTTTGACAACGATGTCGAAGCACTGGCCGAAGTCCGCCGCCTTGTCGATTTTCTACCGCTGAACAACCGCCAAAAACCCCCCGTCAGGCCGTTTTTTGACGATGTGAACCGGATCGAGGACAGCCTTGATACGCTGATCCCCGATAATGCCAATACGCCTTATGATATGAAGGAATTGATTCATAAACTAGCGGATGAAAGCGATTTTTACGAAATTCAGGAAGATTTTGCCAAGAACATCCTGACCGGTTTCATCCGGCTGGAAGGGTCCACCGTGGGGGTTGTCGCCAACCAACCAATGGTGCTGGCCGGCTGTCTGGATATCGACAGTTCGCGCAAGGCTGCGCGGTTCGTGCGGTTCTGCGATGCCTTTGAAATTCCGATCCTGACGCTGGTCGATGTGCCGGGGTTTTTGCCGGGCACCGGGCAGGAATATGGTGGCGTGATCAAGCACGGCGCGAAACTGCTGTTCGCCTATGGCGAAGCGACCGTGCCCAAGGTGACAGTGATCACCCGCAAAGCCTATGGCGGGGCCTACGACGTGATGGCGTCGAAACACCTGCGCGGTGATTTCAATTATGCCTGGCCAACGGCTGAAATTGCCGTGATGGGCGCCAAGGGTGCGACCGAGATTATTCATCGTGGCAAATCGCCCGAAGAAATCGCCGCGCGCACCAAGGAATACGAAGACCGTTTCGCCAATCCGTTCGTTGCGGCAGAAAAGGGTTTCATCGACGAGGTGATAATGCCGCATTCGACACGCAAACGGATCTGTCGGGCCTTTGCCAGCCTGCGGGGCAAGCAATTGCAGAACCCATGGAAAAAACACGACAACATCCCGCTGTGACGCGGCAAAGGTAGTATCTGACATGGCTTTGCCAGACATGGAAAAACATCGCGGCTTTCCGGGGCGCCTGCCGGGGACGGATTTTCAGTTCGTCCTGCGTCGCGCCAACAAGGATGGCGCGACGCCATTGGTCGCGCGCACCCGCTATCCCGACCGGCGCCCGCCAGACAAACGCGCCGATGCGGGGTTCATGCAGGCGCTGTGGGAACATTTCGGAACCGGGCCGTTTGTGCGCGGCAATCTGGATGCAGGGCGGCTGAGCTGGCTGTTCGGCCGCGAGGTGATCGCTGCTGAAGACCCGTTTGATCCCGCTAGTTACGAGGCGCTTTTGCAGATCAATGTAGATGTGGCGCGTCAAAGCTTCCCCGACATTTTCGATGGGTCCATGAAATGATGATCTTTGGCCAACCGCAGAGCAAAAAAAGCGGTGATATTGAATATCACGGCCAAGTGTTGCTTGCTAAGCGGGCCAAAAATGCCGATTCTGGCGTTATCCTGAAACAAAAAAAGAGCAGAACATCATGCAAAAAACATCCATCATTCTGGCCGTCGTTGCCATGTTCGGACTGGCTGGTTGCCTTGAAGGCGATCTGGAACGCGGCGTTGCGGGTGCTGGTGCGGGCTTTGTCGCATCCGAAGTGCTTGGCACAGACCGCACAGGGACCATCCTTGCCGGTGCCGCCGTTGGCGTATTATGCGACGACGCGGGCATTAGCGCCTGTAAATAGGTTGAATACACGCGCCCCTGTGGCGCATCGTAATTACTGTAACCGCCGTGGGGGCTATGCCCTTGCGGCGGTTTCGCGTTTTGGGGACGGAAACTAATGTTCAAGAAAATACTGATTGCCAACCGTGGTGAAATCGCCTGCCGCGTGATCAAGACAGCCCGCAAGATGGGAATCAAGACCGTCGCGATCTATTCCGATGCAGACCGCAACGCGCTGCACGTCAAGATGGCGGACGAGGCGGTGCACATCGGCCCGGCCCCCGCCAACCAATCCTATATTGTCATCGACAAGGTGATGGAGGCGATCAAGAAAACCGGCGCAGAGGCGGTGCATCCCGGTTACGGTTTCCTGTCGGAAAACGCCAAATTCGCCGATGCACTGGCCGCTGCGGGGGTTGCATTCATCGGCCCGCCCAAAGGCGCGATCGAAGCAATGGGTGACAAGATTACATCGAAAAAGCTGGCACAAGAGGCGAATGTATCCACCGTGCCTGGCTACATGGGCCTGATTGCGGACGCGGATGAGGCTGTGACGATTTCGAATGAAATCGGCTATCCGGTGATGATCAAGGCCAGCGCGGGTGGCGGTGGCAAGGGCATGCGCATTGCATGGAACGACACTGAGGCGCGTGAGGGGTTCCAAAGCTCCAAGAACGAGGCGGCCAACAGCTTTGGCGACGACCGAATTTTTATCGAAAAATTCGTCACGCAACCCCGCCACATCGAAATTCAGGTCTTGGCCGACAGCCACGGCAACGCGGTTTACCTGCACGAACGCGAATGTTCGATCCAGCGCCGTAACCAAAAGGTTGTGGAAGAGGCCCCAAGCCCGTTCCTTGATGCAGCAACCCGCAAGGCGATGGGCGAACAGTCGGTGGCCCTTGCGCAGGCGGTGGGATATACCAGCGCAGGCACCGTGGAATTCATCGTAGATGGCAACCGCAATTTCTATTTTCTGGAAATGAACACCCGGTTGCAGGTGGAACACCCGGTCACCGAACTGATCACCGGTATCGACCTTGTGGAACAGATGATCCGGGTTGCGGCCGGGGAAAAGCTGCCTTTTGCCCAGGATGATCTGAAAATCAACGGCTGGGCCATGGAAAGCCGTCTTTATGCCGAAGACCCTTATCGCGGGTTCCTGCCATCCATCGGGCGGCTCAGCCGCTATCGCCCCCCCATGGAAGAGGCGACGCCCGTGCGCGCTGTGCGCAATGATACCGGCGTTTTTGAAGGCGGCGAAATCAGCATGTATTACGACCCGATGATCGCCAAGCTGTGCACATGGGCGCCCGACCGCGCCACCGCGATCGAGGAAATGCGCCTTGCACTGGACGGTTTCGAACTGGAAGGGATCGGGCATAACCTGCCGTTCCTGGCCGCCGTCTATGACCACCCGAAATTCATCGCAGGCACCATGACAACCGCCTTTATCGAGGAAGAATTCCCCGATGGGTTCGGTGGTGTGACCTTGGCCGATACGACCTGCACCCGCATCGCCGCCGCTGCCGCTGCGATGCACCGGGTCGCTGAAATTCGGCGTGCGCGCATTTCAGGCCGGATGGATAACCACGAACACCACATCGGCACGGATTGGGTCGTCAGCCTGCAAGGTGTGTCGCATGATGTGGTGATTACCGCCGACAAGGCCGGTGCTGATGTGCAGCTGGGCGGCCATACCCTGCGCGTTGAAAGCGACTGGACACCGGGCGATCCCTTGGCGCGCCTGACGGTCGATGGTGACCCGCTGGTGCTGAAGGTGGGCAAGATTTCCGGCGGCTTCCGCGTGCGCTATCGCGGCGCAGACCTGAAGGTGCATGTGCGCACCCCGTTGCAGGCCGAACTGGCCCGCCTGATGCCGGAAAAACTGCCCCCTGATACGTCAAAATCGCTGCTGTGTCCGATGCCCGGCCTGATCGTCAAGATCAACGTCGCCGAAGGCGACGAAGTTCAGGAAGGTCAGGCGCTTTGCACCGTCGAGGCGATGAAGATGGAAAACATCCTGCGCGCCGAGCGCAAGTGCGTGATTAAAAAGATCAATGTCGACGCAGGTGACAATCTGGCCGTGGACGACACCATCATGGAGTTCGCGTGACGGTCTATTGCTCTATAAAACGGCGGTCGAAGACTTCTTGCTGGCGCAGGGGCATCTTGTCGATGGACCGTGACAATTCGCGCACCGTAACGGCCTCTGGTTTGCGCTGCGCGACGCGTCCGTCCTTGGCAAGTAGCGCCAGCATGTATCCACGTGGCCGCAAAACTCGCCGCAAGGGCGACAGCACTGACGGATCGGTATCAGTGATGATGATCACGTCGCGTTCGGCCAGATCGTCAACACCGGCAATCAGCAGGTCCATTTGCTGGCGGAATCGCGGATCATTGGGTGTGTCTGCAAAAATGACCAATGCCCGCGCCTGCCATTGCAACTCGGGGATGGTAATTTCACCGGCCTCGAACACCTGTGTCCGGTCCTCGTTCCACCGGTCGATAATGGTTTGTTCGTCGGCCAGCACAGGCATAGCCACGATAAGGGCGATCATGGTCGCCAGCCCGATGTTCATAAATGCGTTCATGCAAATAGATATAGCGGCGGATCAAGGAAAAGCTAAGGGTCTGTCGCAGTTATGTACCAACAAAATTGTGTATCCGCCTCACAGACCTGCCGGAGGTTCAAATGACTGACAAGAAAACCTGGGAAAACCTTGCTGAAAAAGAACTGCGTGGAAAACCGATCGCGGCTTTGAACTGGGACACGTTGGAAGGGATAAAGGTCAAGCCGCTTTACACGGCTGAAGATACCGCAGGCCTGCCCCACATCGGTGGCGTGCCTGGTGCCGCCCCCTATACGCGGGGTGTCAAGGCCACGATGTATGCTGGTCGCCCATGGACGATCCGGCAATATGCGGGCTTCTCAACGGCAGAGGAATCCAACGCCTTTTACCGCAAGGCGCTGGCCGCAGGTCAACAGGGTATTTCGGTTGCTTTTGATCTTGCCACGCACCGCGGCTATGACAGCGACCACCCCAGGGTCGAAGGGGACGTGGGCAAGGCCGGCGTCGCCATCGACAGTGTCGAGGACATGAAAATCCTGTTTGACGGCATCCCGCTGGACCGCGTGAGCGTGTCGATGACAATGAATGGCGCGGTTATTCCGATTCTGGCTAATTTCATTGTCGCAGGCGAAGAACAGGGGCATTCGCGCGATGTGCTGTCGGGCACGATCCAGAATGATATTCTCAAGGAATTCATGGTGCGCAACACCTATGTCTATCCGCCCGAACCGTCGATGCGGATCATTGCCGACATCATCGAATATACCACCGCTGAAATGCCGCGTTTCAACTCGATCAGCATCAGCGGCTATCATATGCAGGAAGCGGGCGCCAATCTGGTGCAGGAACTGGCCTATACGCTGGCGGATGGGCGCGAATACGTGCGTGCCGCCATCACGCGCGGTATGGATGTCGATCAATTTGCCGGGCGGCTCAGTTTCTTTTTCGCGATCGGCATGAATTTCTTTATGGAGGCCGCGAAATTGCGTGCCGCCCGCCTGCTGTGGTCGCGGATCATGGCAGAATTCAACCCCAAAGATCCCAAATCATCAATGCTGCGCACCCATTGCCAGACCTCTGGCGTGTCATTGCAGGAACAAGACCCCTATAATAACGTGATCCGCACCGCCTATGAGGCGATGAGCGCGGTGTTGGGCGGCACGCAATCGCTGCACACCAACGCATTGGACGAGGCGATTGCCCTGCCCACCGAATTCAGTGCCCGTATCGCGCGCAACACCCAGTTGATCCTGCAGGAAGAAACCGGCGTGACTCATGTGGTCGATCCGTTGGCAGGGTCCTATTACGTCGAAAGCCTGACGCATGAGTTGGCCGAAAAGGCATGGGCGCTGATCGAAGAGGTCGAAGAAATGGGCGGCATGACCAAGGCCGTGGCGTCCGGTATGCCCAAACTGCGGATCGAAGAAACCGCCGCGCGACGTCAGGCCGATATCGACCGCGGCACCGAAGTGATCGTCGGGGTCAATAAATACCGCAAGGACAAGGAAGACCCGATCGACATCCTTGACATCGACAATAACGCGGTGCGCGAGGGGCAGATCAAACGCATCATCGCGACCAAAGAGGCCCGCAATGCTGCTGCCTGTGATGCCGCATTGGCTGAAATCACCCGCCGCGCCACCGAAGGCGGCAACCTGCTTTCGGCCGCAGTTGATGCTGCGCGCGCCCGCGCCACAGTTGGAGAAATCAGCATGGCCATGGAAAAAGCATTCGGTCGCCACCGCGCCGAGGTAAAGACGCTTGCCGGCGTTTACGGGGCTGCCTACGAAGGCGACGAGGGTTTCGCAGAGATCCAGCGCAGCGTTGATGATTTTGCCGAACAAGAAGGCCGGCGCCCGCGGATGCTGGTTGTCAAGATGGGGCAAGACGGCCATGACCGCGGCGCCAAGGTCATCGCCACCGCCTTTGCCGATATCGGCTTTGACGTGGATGTTGGCCCGCTGTTCCAGACGCCAGAGGAAGCCGCACAAGACGCGATCGATAACGATGTCCATGTGATCGGCATCAGTTCACAGGCTGCCGGGCACAAAACGCTTGCCCCGAAACTTGTGCAAGCTCTTCAAGACGCGGGTGCGGGTGATATCATCGTGATCTGTGGCGGTGTCATCCCACAGCAGGATTATCAATTCCTCTTTGACAACGGGGTTAAGGCCATCTTTGGTCCGGGGACGAATATCCCCCAGGCCGCACAGGATATCCTTGAACTGATCAAAAAGGCCCGCACCTGAGGCTAGAAAATGCCTCGGCTTCTTCCGAGCATAAATTTCCCCGCCGGAGGCGGCGGTTTTCGTAGAAAGCCGCTTTCGTAAAGATCGGCTTGCATTGTGGCGCATTTGGCAGTTTTCTTTCCACGGTTTGAAGCTGTTTGAAAGATGCACCCGATGCTGGCGCTTGATCATATTGCCGTCGGCTGCGCCGATCTTGACAATGGCACGGCGTGGGTGGCGGCCCAACTGGGGGTGCAGCTGTCGCCCGGTGGGCGACATGACCGCTATGGCACCCATAACACCCTTTTGGGGCTGGCGGATGGGCTTTATCTGGAAGTGATCGCGCCTGATCACAGGGCTGGCCCCGTTGCCGGGCACAGATGGTTCGGGCTGGACGCGTTCGCAGGCCCGCCGCGGCTGGTAAACTGGATTTGCCAGACCGATGACCTGCCTGCCGCCGTCGGCGCGGCACCTGCGGCTGTTGGCGATATACAGTCTTTGCAGCGGGGTGATTTGCACTGGCAGATCACGGTTCCTGATGATGGCAGTCTGCCCTTTGACGGGGGGTATCCAACGCTTATGCAATGGGCCGCTGGCACGCGCCACCCGGCAGAAAGGTTGCCTGAAAGTGGCTGCCGCCTTTTGGAATTCATTATCATGCACCCTCAGGCCGCCCGCCTGCAAGGCATGCTCCGGCTGAATGATCCACGCATTGTCTTTTGCGCTGGCCCTGTCAGTTTCAGCGCCCGATTTGACACGCCCCACGGCCACAGGGTGCTGTCATGATCCGGGCTGCCCGCCCAGATGATGCCGATAAAATCGCGAACATCTGGAATACCGCCATCCGCGAGACAACGATTACTTTTAATCCGGTTGAAAAGACACCGGACGAGGTGGCGCGCCTGATTTCAAAGGCCACGTTTGTCTGGGAAAGTGCAGGGCAATTACAGGGTTTTGCCCGCTATTTTCAGTTTCGCGGTGGTGAAGGCTATCGTTTTACGGCCGAACATACGATCATGCTGGCTGATCATGCCCATAGGCAGGGTGGTGGCCGGGCGCTGATGCTTGCACTTTGCGCAGATGCCAAGGATGCGGGCATGCATACGATGTTTGCCGGTTGCAGCGCCGAAAATCCCGGTGCTGTGCACTTTCACGCGGCAATGGGCTTTGTTCCGGTTGCAACCCTGCCCGAGGTGGGGTTCAAGTTCGGGCGCTGGATTGATCTGGTCCTGATGCAAAAACGGCTTTGACAAAGGAACGCGCAATGTCGATCTGGTCACGCATGGCCGAAGCAATTGCCGCGCTGGCCAAAGGCGAAGGGCTATCGGCCGTCTTTGACAAACTGCGCGCACGGCCTGACCGCAGCGTCGGTTTCACCATCGCCGTGATCGCGCTGGGGGCCAAGATGGCCAAGGCAGACGGCACTGTGACCCGCGACGAGGTGATCGCCTTTCGCGAGGTTTTTCTGATCCCTCCGCAGGAAGAAGCGAACGCGGCCCTTGTGTTCAATCTGGCCCGGCAGGATGTGGCAGGCTTTGACCTTTATGCGCAGCGGATCAAGGCGATGTTCGGTAATGACGGCGCCCCGCTTTGCGATCTGTTAGAGGGGCTGTTTCACATCGCATTGGCGGACGGTCATTATCACCCCAAAGAAGACGCATTCCTGCAAGAGGTCGCCACGATCTTTGGCCTGAGCGAACGGCAGTTCCGCGCCATCAGGGCGCGCTTTGTCGAAGGTGCGCCGCGCGATCCCTATGATGTGCTTGGTGTTTCCCACGACACGCCGCTGCCCGAAATTCGCGCGGTATGGCGCCAGCTTGTGCGCGAAACACATCCCGACCAGATGGCGGCACGTGGCGTGCCGCAAGAGGCGGTGAAACTGGCCGAACGGCGATTGATCGTGATCAATCGCGCTTGGGAAGAAATCCAGGACAAGGCCGCATGAGAATTGCGACCTATAATGTTGAATGGTTCAACAACCTTTTTGACGATGATGGCGTGCTGCTGGATGATGGCGGCTGGTCGGGCCGTTGGGACGTGACCCGCGCCCAGCAAACAGAGGCGCTGGGCGGTGTGTTCACTGCGTTGAATGCAGATGCGATCATGGTGATCGAGGCCCCCGATACGAGCCGCAAGCGTAATGGCGGCGCGGCGCTGGAATATTTCGCGGCCTACTGCGGGTTGCGGTCGCGCAAGGCATTGAGCGGGTTTCAGAACCACACGCAGCAGGAAATCACACTGCTTTATGATCCCGATGTCGTCACCGCCGTCCATGATCCCCACGAAACGCCGGATTTCCCTAGATTTGACACCAAGTTTCGCATGGATGTTGATGCTGATGCCGCGCCAGAGGTGATCCGCTGGTCGAAACCACCGTTGGAAGTGGCCATGACAACAGCAACCGCCAAGCTGCGGATGATCGGTGTGCACGCCAAATCAAAAGCACCCCATGGGGCCGCCAACCCGGCCGCAATGGCCCGTGTGCGGATCGAGAACCGCCGCAAACAATTGGCGCAATGCGTCTGGTTGCGGGGGCGTGTGGTGCAGCATCTGGCGGCGGGCGACGACCTGATCGTTCTGGGTGATTTCAATGATGGTCCGGGGCTGGACGAATATGAAAAACTGTTCGGCCGCTCTGGTGTGGAAATCGTGCTGGGCGGTGAAGACGAATGGCAGCTTTTTGATCCGCATGCGCATATGGTGCTGGGCCGCCGGGTGGGGGCGCAGCCTGCCACCGCGCGTTTCAAACGCAAGGGCGAACCCTATTTGTCGGCCTTGCTGGATTATATCATGGTGTCGCCGGGCTTGTGTGGCAGGAATCCGAAATGGCAGATTTGGCACCCCTTTGATCACCCCGATATTTTCGCCAACCCGGTCCTGCGCGAGGCGCTTTTGCAGGCGTCCGATCATTTTCCGGTCGTGCTGGATATTGATTTGTGATTTGGGTTTCCGGCTTGCCTAGTCTATATTGTGGGCATGAAACGCATGCTAGCAACCACACTTGCGATCGCACTTTGTGTCGGCCCTGTCATGGCGCAGGATGATGAGGCCGATATCCCGGGCGGCTTTAACCTGATCGAAGAAGGCGCAAAAATGCTGATGCGCGGCCTGATGTCGGAAATAGAACCAAAGATTGATGAATTGCGTGGCTCAATTGAAACGATGGGCCCAGCGATTGCCGCATTCGCGCGCCAGATGGGGCCTGCATTGACCGAACTTCTGGATCAGGTGGATGACCTGCGCAATTATCAGGCCCCCGAAATGCTGCCCGATGGTGACATCATCATCCGTCGCAAGCCTGATGCGCCTGTCTGGTCCCCAGACGGCGGGGCAGAGGCGATCGAGTTATAACGCCTTTTTGAACCTGACGGTGCCTGTGGCTTTCAGCGCGCTGGCCAATGCGGCAAAGCGGGATTCGGCGACCTCACCAAACAAGGGCCGCGCGTGTTCGGTGAGCGTCATGGTCAAAGTGCTGTTCTTGGCGCTCCATTGCAGGACGCCGGGCTGTTCATCTGCTGTCAGCCACAACATGGCCCCCAGACGCATTGCCTTGCCAATAATTTCGGCCTCTTTGATCTGTGCGGGGGTCAGCATTGCGAACAATTCTTCAAAGCGGGTCAGATCAGGGTTGTTGGTGTAGCGGTTCATCAGCGCCAGACCCAGCATAACCCGTTCTGAATGTTTCAGCCCGCCCAGATTGGCGCGTGTTGCATTGTCGAACGTGACCTCGGCCCGGTAATCGGGGTGCGCGCGCCAGCTTACATCGTGCAATAGGCAGGCGGCCTTGATGATCCGCTTGCGCTGCCAGTTGACGCGCGGAAACAGAGGTTTGATAAAATCATACAGAACACGGCCAAAACCGGGTAGGCGGGCATCTTTTGCTTCGGCAAAACGGCAGGCTTCGACCAGCGGATCGCGTTCGCGCAATTCGCGCGACATTTGTTCGTATAGCATACCTTCGCGAATGCCATAGGACGAGACGGCCACATCCTTTGGCTTGAAGGTGCGTATCAATTCTTTCAGCACGATCGATGCCAGCGGCACCAGCGCCATGCGACTGTCCGAGATGTGACAGCGCGCGCGCAGGTCTTGCAGGTCGGATTTGCGGATATATTCGGCTGTTTTCCCGATCTGGCGGGACGTCATCCGGTATTCATGCAGCACGGTCAGCGGATAATTGCGCCGTTCCATATCGATGCGCGCAATCGCCCGCCAGGATCCGCCGACTAAAAAAAGGCGCATGCCGGTTTCAAAACCCATATCGGCGTGCAGTTGCGCGATCGTGTCGCGCACATAAGCCTTGACGGCCTTTTTGCCACCCTTGATTTCGCGCAGCTTCAACGGACCCAGCGCCGATGTCAGCCGCTGACCCACTTTGCCATCGGCCAGATCGGCCAGTTCCATGGATGATCCGCCAATGTCGCAGACCAGCCCATAGCTGCCCGGCCAACCCAACAGCACACCTTGGGCGGAAAGCCGCGCCTCTTCCTTGCCGTCGATGACCCACAGTTTGATTCCGGTTTCGCGCAGAACTTCGGCACAGAAATCCTGCCCGTCGTTTGCTTCGCGCACGGCTGCGGTCGCTACGGCTGTCAACGGCGGGATGCTCATGCCTTCGGCCAGCGCGGCAAAGCGGCGGATGGCAGATAGCGCACGTTTGCGGCCTATGGGGTTCAGTTGACCCGTTTCCGAAAGACCGGCCCCCAAGGCGCACATGATTTTTTCATTGTAAAAATAGGCAGGTGAACGGGCCGCGCCATCGAACACAACCAGACGGACAGAGTTTGATCCAACGTCAACAACACCTACCCGGCTAAGGGTGCGTGCGGCGTCACCGTCAAACAAAGGTCGCCCGAATGGACCCCAGTCAATGGTGTCCGGGTCTTGTTGTTGGGTCATAGGGCTTCCGTTCGTCGTCGTGCAGGCCTAGGTATCGGTCAATCCTCGGTGTGGGTCAATTGCGGAACATCCGATGCCCCAGCAGATCCACGCCCCGAAAGCGACGGATTTTCCATAAAGAACCGGTGGCAACTGAACGCGAATGCCCCCTCGGGGATAGGTTCGCGCGTGAAATTCCCGTCCGCGGCCATCACCCAGCTTTGTGCAATGTCAGCCATGTTGGCCGCCATGACCTGACTGACGATCTGGGCCTTTACTGTGGGGTTCTTGATTTCTACGAGCGTTTCAACCCGGCGGTTCAGGTTGCGGTCCATCCAGTCGGCCGAACTGATATAGACACGCGCCTTTTTCGACGGCAGCGCAGACCCGTTGCCAAAACACACGATCCGCGAATGTTCCAAAAAGCGGCCAACGATAGATTTCACGCGGATATTTTCAGAAAGACCCACGACACCGGGGCGCAGCCCGCAGATACCACGCACGACAAGGCTGATCTTGACCCCCGCCTGCGATGCAGCATAAAGCGCGTCGATCACATCAACTTCGACCAACGAATTCATTTTGGCCCAGATCATCGCGGGTTTGCCTTCACGGGCATTTTCCGCCTCGAACGCGATCCGGTCCAACAAGGTCTGTTTCAGGCTGATGGGTGAAATTGCCAGATTTTCCAACCCTTCCGGCTGGGCATAGCCCGTGAGGTAGTTAAAGACCTTGGTCGCATCCCGGCCAAGACTGGCATCACATGTGAAAAAGCTCAGATCGGTATAAATGCGGGCGGTGATCGGGTGGTAATTTCCCGTGCCGAAATGCGTATAAGTGACCAGTTTGTCGTCCTCGCGGCGCACCACGGTGCTGATCTTGGCGTGCGTCTTGTAGTGCATGAAACCATAGACAACATGCGCACCCGCGCGTTCCAACCGGCGTGATTGGCGGATGTTGGCGGCCTCGTCAAAGCGTGCTTTCAGTTCGACCAGTGCTGTGACCGATTTACCGTCTTCGGCTGCCTCGCACAGGGCCTCGACAATGGGTGACCGTTTCGAGGTGCGGTAAAGCGTTTGCTTGATCGCCACGACATTGGGGTCACGTGCGGCCTGCGCAAGAAACCGCACAACCATGTCGAATGTTTCATAGGGGTGATGCAGCAGCATGTCCTTTTGCCGGATCGCTGCAAACATGTCGCCATCATGGTCCTGCACCCGTTCGGGGACGCGCGGCGTAAAGGGTGGCCATAGCAGGTCAGGGCGGCTATCCAGCACCAGTTCGCCAAGGTCGGCAATCCCGATCAGCCCGTCCACCTCGATGATCGAATCCTCGGTGACCGGCAGTTCATGCATGATCAGTGATTTCAGCGCCGGCGGTGCGTTGGCAGACAGTTTCAGCCGCACGACCTCGCCACGGCGGCGACGTTTCAGCGCGACTTCAAATTCGCGCACCAGATCTTCGGCTTCGTCTTCCAGTTCCAGATCGCTGTCACGCAGCACCTTGAAGGCGCAATGCCCCTTGATCTTGTATCCCGGAAACAGACGGGTGATGTGCAACAACAACAGTTCTTCCAATGGCAGGAACCGTTGGTCACTGTTGTTTGATGGTAATGCGACAAATCGGTCGATCTGCGCAGGCACGGGCAAAAGCGACCGCAATTGCCGCTTGTCACTGGGCCGTTCAAGTTGCAGTGCCAGTGCGAAACCTTCGTTAGGCAGGAAAGGAAACGGATGTGCGGGATCAATCGCCAGCGGCGATAACACCGGAAAAACCTGTTCGATGAACACGTCTTCCAAGAAGGCGACATCATCCTTGCCCAACGCATCGCGGGTCAGGATGTGGATTCCCGCGTCGGCCATTTCTGCCTGCAAGCTGTTGAAAACCTCTTGTTGGCGATTCATCAGGCGGCGCGCGTTTTCGTCAATCATGACCAGTTGTTCGGCCGGCGTCACCCCGTCCAGCCCCGGTGTGTTGTTCCCGGCGTTGGCCAGTTCGCGCAGACCTGCAACGCGCACGGTATAAAACTCGTCCAGATTGGTGGCCGAGATCGACAGAAACCGCAGCCTTTCCAGCAGTGGGACGCGCAAGTTTTCCGCTTCTTCCAGCACACGCCAGTTGAAACCCAGCCAGCTTATCTCGCGGTTGACGAAGCGCGCAGGCGAGGTAGGGTCGATATCGAGCGTTGTTGGCTCTGGAAACGCACGTTCAAGAAAATTTGCTACAGTCATGATGCCTTTTGCACCGCCAATGTAGCGGTTTTGTGACGAATATCGCGGGGTTAGTCGATGTTGTCCAGCAGATCAGCGGCCAGGGCCTGATTGATCTTGCGCCCCTGCGCCAATGCAGCGGCATCCAGCCTTCCCACAATGTTTGCGGCGGCGGCAAAGGACCGTTCGATCCGGCTGGTCAGGTATTTCACTAACGCGGGTTTTGGCATGATCTGACGGTCTGAAAAAAGCTTCATGATCAGCGCTTGCAGCAGTGCATCATCGGGGTCGTCAATGCGGGTCAGGGTGGTGGCCTGCATCCGGCTTGCCAGATCGGGCAGGTCCAGTGGCCAACGGCTGGGCGCGGTTCTGGCGGTCATCAGCAAAAGGCCACCCCTGTGGCGAAGGTGGTTGTGCAGATGGAACATCGCCTCTTGTGCAGTCCGTGGAAGGGTTTGCATGTCTTCGATGATCACGCAATCCGCATCGATCTGTAAATCCCCGTCTATGACGGCGGCAGGCAGGATAATTCCGCCGGTCTGCGCCCGGAAAATCCGCGCCAGATGGCTTTTGCCACAGCCTTCGGGGCCTGCGATGACCAGTTTGCGCTCGGGCCAGTCGGCGGGTTTGGCCAGCATCGCATAGGCTTGGGCATTCGCCTCGGAGACAAAGAAATCATCCGCGCCCAACGCGATCCCGGTTGGCCAGGCAAAAGACAGCTGATCTGCCATATCAATCGTCCGCCGAAAAACCGAGATACAAGCGGCTTTGCTTGTAATGGGCCAGCATATAGCGCGCCACGACACCAATCATTGCCGCCACAGGCACGGCAACTAGCATCCCGACAAATCCGAAAAGCGACCCGAAAACCGCCAGCGCAAAAATCAACCAGACCGGGTGCAACCCGACAGATTCGCCTACCATTTTGGGGGTCAGGATATTGCCTTCCAAGAACTGGCCAACACCGAAAATGGTGGCAATGATCCCGATCGCCAGCCAATCGCCCCAGAACTGAAAGATCGCCAACCCAATCGCGAGCATCCCACCAACCAGTGCGCCAACATAGGGAATGAAGGAAATCAACCCGGCGATAGACCCAATGACAAGCCCGAAATTCAGCCCGGCCAACATCAGTGCAACGGCATAATACAGGCCAAGGATGACACAGACCGTGCCCTGCCCGCGAATGAAAGACGCCAGCGTGTTGTCAATATCGCGCCCCAGTGTGCGTAGCGTTTCCACGTGGTCACGCGGCAAAAGTTCATCAATCCGCGCGATCATCCTGTCCCAATCCAACAACAGATAAAACGCGACGACGGGCACAACGACGATCAACACCAAAACGTTGATCAGACCCAACGCAGAACCTAGCAAACTGTTCACCAGATCACCGCCTTTAGACTGGATGGTATCGCCGATGGCCAGCAATTGCTGCCGGATCGCGCTATCTGCATCTATCAGGGATGGAAACCGTTCGGTCAAAAATGCCTGAAGCCGCTGAAACAGCTCTGGCGCGACATTGATCAGTTGCGTGGTTTGATGGACCAGCGTCGGGATTACCAGCAGGATGAGAACGACAAAAAGCAGGATCGTCACCAGCGTGATAATGGCGACGGCAATCGCACGGCTGAGCCCGATTTTTTCCAGCCGGTCCGCGATGGGGTCAAGGCAATAGGCAATCGCCCCGCCCAACACAAATGGCAGGATCACATCGCCCAGAAACCACAACACGATCAAAAAGACCGCTGTGGCGATGCCCCAGTATTTGACTTGATCGCGCACGGGAAGTGACATGCTGTTTCCTTGCTTTTCTGCACGATAAATGCGGTATGGCGCGATTTTAAGCAAGGGTTGCCCGCTGCCTTTGGCTTGCCACGCCGCAACTGGCCCCCTACACCAGTATACGACACAGTTTATCAAAGGTTCGTCCGATGCGTCTTAGCCGCTATTTCCTGCCCGTACTGAAAGAAACCCCGCGCGAGGCGCAGATCGTGTCGCACCGATACATGTTACAGGCTGGCATG
Source organism: Yoonia sp. (assembly GCF_014859355.1). GTDB lineage: Bacteria > Pseudomonadota > Alphaproteobacteria > Rhodobacterales > Rhodobacteraceae > Yoonia. The sequence continues at coordinate 19,225 of NZ_JACUUJ010000038.1, forward strand.
ATCAAACAGGCCAGCGCGGGGATATATTCGTGGTTGCCGCTGGGCTTTAAGGTGCTGCGCAAGATCGAAAACATCGTGCATCAGGAACAGGCGCGTGCCGGACACATCGCGATTCAGATGCCGACGATCCAGTCTGCCGACCTGTGGCGCGAAAGTGGCCGCTATGATGCATATGGCGAAGAAATGCTGCGCATCAAGGACCGTGGCGGGCGTGACATGCTGTTCACCCCCACGGCCGAGGAACTGGTTACGGACATCTTCCGCGCCCATGTCAGCAGCTACAAGGACTTGCCGCTGACGCTGTATCAAATTCAGTGGAAATTCCGCGACGAAGTCCGCCCGCGCTTTGGCGTCATGCGGGGCCGTGAATTTTATATGAAGGACGGCTATAATTTCGACCTGACGAAAGAGGACGCGCTGCACGCCTATAACCGCCACCTGGTCAGCTATCTGCGGACCTATGAACGGTTGGGCCTGCAAGCGATTCCGATGCGGGCTGACAGTGGCCCGATCGGCGGCGATGACACCCATGAATTCCTTGTTTTGGCCGATACCGGCGAATCAGAGGTGTTTTATGACAGTGAAATCACCGATCTGAAATTCGGGGATCGCCAGATCGACTATGACGATCACGCAGCTTGTGCGGCGGTGCTGGACGAATTCACCAGCCGCTATGCCCGCACCGACGAAACCCATGACGCAGCGCTGTTCGATCAGATACCCGAAGAACGCCGCCGCACCGCGCGTGGCATTGAGGTAGGGCAGATTTTCTATTTTGGCACCAAATATTCCGAGGCAATGGGCGCGCTGGTCGATGATGGCCAGGGGGGCAAGGTGCCGGTGCATATGGGGTCGCACGGGATCGGTGTGTCGCGTCTGGTCGGTGCGATCATCGAGGCGAGCCATGACGACAAGGGTATCATCTGGCCCGAAGGTGTGACACCGTTTCACGTGGGTATCCTGAATATGCGGCAGGGCGACGCCGAAACTGATGCCGCCTGCGAGGCGCTTTATGCGTCCCTGACAGCCCTTGGGTTGGAACCGCTTTATGACGACCGCGAGGAACGGGCAGGGGCCAAATTTGGTACGATGGATATGATCGGCCTGCCATGGCGCATCACGGTCGGCCCGCGCGGGTTGAAAAACGGGGTGGTTGAACTGACCTGCCGCCGCACCGGCGAAAGCGAAGAAATGTCGCCCGAAGATGCCACCGCCCGGATCGCCACGATCTATGCCGGGATCGCCTGATTTTCAGGATGCGTTAACAGGCTGTTATAATCCTGCTATGATGCGGGAAAATAGCATCGAGGCAGCAGATGATTCCTGAAATTTTCGCAGGTATCCGGTGATGATCCGGGTGCTTTGTCTGATTGGTGGGTTGGCCGGTGGGGCTGGCCTGTCGCAATACCCTGAATTTTCGCAGCAATACCTGCAACGGCTGGCCGGTCAGGTCGATGCATTGACCGAGGTGGTCAAGGATTTTGACGCTTCTGCGCTTGCGGCCGGTCTGGGGCGTGAACAGGCGCTGGAAGAGCTGACAGGTTCGCCGTTTCTGCAAAGCCGCCAAGCGGACATGCGCCGCACCTTTGCCCGCCACGCGCGGCTGGCGGAAAATCTGATGGTGTTACGCGACGCCGGGCCACTGACCCGGCTGACGTTGCCGCACCATATGGGGGATACCGCCATTCTGCGCGCCACATGGGCGGATTTTACGCCTGCGGTGCCGATCAGTGTCGCAGGTGCCGCCTCTGGCGGGGTGGGCTTTGCGGTGGGCTGGGGGGTGTTGGCGGTTTTGCTTGCGGCACTGACGGTCCCGTTTCGCAAAACCGCGAAACCTGCGCGCAAAAACCATCACCGCGCGCCTGCCATGCGCCATGAACCTGCGCTGAGCAAACCCACGCCGGTGGCGACGCCTGCGGATCACAGACCGCGGTTGGCGGGCGTGCAACGCTAAGTGAAACGGTCACAGCTTGACCATTGCCTGCGCAAGCACCACCTTGCCGCAAAACTGATGCAGGAGCCGCCATGGCAGAGGTGAAAACCACCGCCCCCTTTGCGAAATTCGAATGGATGATTGCTTGGCGCTATATCCGTGCCAAACGGGCCGAAGGCGGCGTCAGCGTCATGACATGGATCAGCCTGATCGGCGTGACGCTGGCGGTTTTCGCGCTGATCGCCACGCTGGCGGTCCGGTCGGGGTTCCGCGCGGAATTTATCGACACGATCGTGGGGGCCAACGCCCATATCACCGTGCTGCGCCCGCGCGAGGTGATCACCGAATATGACGACATGGCCGAACGGATCATGGCGATTGAAGGGGTGCAATCGGTGGCCCCACTGGTGCGCGGGCAGTCCATGGCCAGCGCCTTTGGCACTAATACGCTGGCCGACATCCACGGCATCAGGCTGGAGGATTTGAAAAAATCCGACGCCATCGTGCAAAGCGAACGCACCACGGGCGATATCGACAGGCTGCCTGAAGGCATCGCGCTGGGGTCGGCGCTGGCGGCCAATCTGGGGGTTGGAATCGGGGATCGCGTGGAATTCACCATCCGGTCGGGGGCGATCACGCCGATGGGCCGCAGCACGCGGGTGAATGCCTACGAGGTCGTGTTCATCTTTTCGACCGGCCGTTACCAGATCGACGAAATCCGCGCCTATCTGCCCTTTGACGAAGCGCAGCTGATCTTTAACCGCGACGGTGCCGCTGACGAACTAGAGGTGCGATTGCACGACATCAACCGGTCAGAGGCGTTGAAACAGGACATCGCCAATGTCGCCGGCCCGGGCATCTGGGCCTATAGCTGGCAAGACCGCGTGGGCCGCTATCTGCGGGCGCTGACGATCGAGGACAACGTGATGTTCATCATCCTGTCAATTCTGGTGCTGGTGGCGTCGATGAACATTATAAGCGGACTGATCATGCTGGTGAAAAACAAGGGCCGCGATGTGGGCATCCTGCGCACCATGGGCCTGACCGAAGGGTCGATCCTGCGGATTTTCTTTATCTGCGGCGCAGGGATTGGCACGCTGGGCACGGCGCTGGGCGTGGTGCTGGGGTGTTTGTTTGCGATTTATATCGACCAGATTTTCAGCCTTGTGAACTATGTCGCTGGTGGCGGTGTCTGGGATCCGTCGATCAGGGGGATTTACAACGTTCCCGCCGAACTGCGGCTGGTGGATGTGGTCAAGGCGATGTCGCTGTCGCTGGGCCTGTCGTGGATCATCACCATCTTTCCGGCGCGCCGCGCCGCCCGCATGAACCCGGTCGAGGCGCTGCGCTATGAATAATCCAACGTTGCAGGTCAGCGACCTGACCAAGACCTACAACAAGGGCAAACCAAACGAGGTGCGCGTGCTGCAAGGCACATCCCTGTCCGTGGCCCCGGGCGAGGTTGTGGCGCTTGTTGCGCCATCAGGTGCGGGCAAATCGACATTGCTGCATATCGCGGGGCTGCTGGACACGCCCGACAGTGGCACGGTGATGATTGCGGGGCAGGACATGACCCACATGTCAGACCGCAAGCGCACGGCGGTGCGGCGGGCGACTGTCGGGTTTATCTATCAATTCCACCACCTGCTGCCCGAATTTACCGCGCTGGAAAACATCGTGCTGCCGCAACTGGCCAATGGCACCAGCCAAAATGCGGCAGAGGCACGCGCGATGGCATTGCTTGATCGTGTCGGGATCGCTGAACGCGCAGCGCACCGGCCTGCGGCCCTGTCGGGCGGCGAACAGCAGCGTGTTGCCTTTTGCCGGGCGCTGGCGAATGAACCGACGCTTTTGCTGGCGGATGAACCCACCGGCAACCTTGACCCTGACACATCGGACCGCGTGTTCGGCGCGTTGATGGCGCTGGTGCGCGACACCGGGCTTGCCGCTGTCATCGCCACCCACAACCTTGAACTGGCCGCAAGAATGGACCGTCAGGTCCGCCTGACAAACGGCGTGTTGGCAGCTTTATGAAATCGCCGAGCCTGCGGCCACCACAAAGGCGACGATGACCGCCGCCGCCACTGCCACGGTGGGCGGTCATTTGGAAATGTAGGCGCTGGCGTTAATCTGGGTGATGGCGGCGCCTGTCAGGCTTTGCTAGGGTGGTGCAAGACAAGAGGAGGCAGTGATGCGGTATTTGATCATTCTGGGTGCTTTGGGGCTTGCTGCCTGTGTCGAGGAACCGATGGACGGGCGCACGGCCTATCTGGTGGATTGCGCCGGATGCCACGGCCCCGACGGACGCGGTGACGGGCCTGATGCGCGCGATCTTGCAGTGGTATCCCCCGATCTGACGCGGATTTCGGCCCGCAATGGCGGGACGTTCCCCCGCAACCGCGTCATGAGCACGATTGACGGGTTGAACCGGGCCGCCCATTTCAGCGCAGCGATGCCCGAATTCGGGGCTGGCGACATGGGCGACACCATCATCATCGAAGAAAACGGGTTGGGCACGCCGGTGCCGGAACGGCTTTTGGTGCTGACGGATTATCTGGAAAGCATTCAGCGGTAACGCTTGCTGACAATAGCGTGAAACCGGCCGTCAGTGGATATTCTGACGCGGTTTGGGTGTTAAGTCTGCGTGGCATTCATAAAGGACGATTCATGCGCTTTTACCTCGGTTTCCTGCTGGCCATTTCAATGGCATCTGCCGCGTTGTCCGGCCCGGTTTCGTTCAGCACCGGTTGGTCAGAACAGCGGCTGAAACTTTTCAGTTCGAACGATTACACATTCGGAACCAATCTGGGTATCCGGTCGGATGGGTCGGTGTCATTGGCCTGGACAAGGCTGCCGCGCAGTGAATGGGGCGCGCGGACTGCGTCTTGGAACTGGACCGTGGAACAATCTGTCCCACCGACTGATTTGTCGCTAAAAGGCGGCGATGACAGAAATATATCGCTTTATTTCGTCTTCCTGCCCGAGGATGAGGCAGAAACATCCGAACGCGCAGGTATCCGCAGCCTGCTTGGCAACGATCAGGTGCGCGTGCTGCAATATGTCTGGGGCGGTAACCATGCGCGCGGTCAGGTGATCGCATCGCCCTATGGCCCGGCGGGGCAGGGGGCCACAGTGGCACTGCGGCAAGCCAGCACTGGCACATATAGCGAAGATGTTGATTTGGCGCGCGATTACGCCACAGCCTTTGGCGGGGCGCCGGGTGCGCTGGTCGGGCTGGCAGTGTCTGCCGACAGTGATGATACCAACAGCAATATCCGCGCGGCATTGGGCGGGCTTGTGCTGCGTTAGTCTGGGTTGATCTGCGTCATTGTGCGAAATGCGCATGGGGCATAGGCTGGTTGCGTTGGGATACAGGAGGATCGGATGCGTTTACTTGGCCTCATCGTTTTAATGGGACTGGCCGGGCCTGTCGCGGCGCAGGATGCCGACAGGGGCGAGGCTATTTTCGGGTTTTATTGCGCCACCTGCCACGGTGTGACCGCCGAGGGAAATGGCCCGATGTCGCCATCACTGGTGGTGCAACCGACCAATCTGACCGCACTTGCTGCTGGAAACGGTGGTGTTTTCCCCGTATCGCGGATCGTAATGCGCATCGACGGGCGTGACCCTTTGGTCAGCCATGGTAGCGCGATGCCGGTTTATGGTGACTTCTTTGCCGGGTCTGATGTGGCGACCAAAGCGGAAACAGGCCAGCCAATCATGACATCACAGCCAATTGTGGACCTATTGGCCTTCCTGCAAGGGGTCCAGCAATAGCGCGGCGATCGCGGTGTCTGGCGTGGTGCCTGCAATTTCGAGGATCAGCTTGCGGCGGATCGCGTGGGTAAATTCCGGCCCGCTTTCCGCCGCGATGGCAAAGGCCCCCGGCCCGCCAATGATATTGTCGGTATAGGCCTGCAACAGATTGCCACCCATGAAACCGCCGCTGCGCACAATGGGCAGGGCATTGATGGTGATCCCAGCTGCGACAACCTGATCACGCGCTTGGGTTATGGGCGGGCCATAAGTGTTGCCCATGCTATCGCCTGAAAAGTCGATGACGCGGCGGAACCCCCTGATATCGTTGGCGTTGATCTGTTCCATCCCATACAGCAGCGCCGACCCGATGGCATTGCGCCCGCTGGCCTGACGTGGCGGGCCGATCAACGCATCGGCAAAGGTGGTGGCGCTGTCCATATCAGCGACGATGGTCCAATCCACGACCGTGGCCTGATTGGTCGCCCATTCCACATAGGTGACGGCGATAGAGCCATAAAGCGTGTTCTGGATCGCAGCGACAACCGCCGGATCGGTGATCGCGGTGGCGTAGGATTGCCGCTGGAACGCCAGTTCGTCCGCGTCGATGGACCCCGACGCATCGGCCAATAGCACCAGTTCAAGGTCCGTTTCGATCTGCTGCGCGGCGGCAGGTGCAGCGAGGAGAAGGGCGAGCATGAGATGGCGCATGACGGGAAGGTAGGGCGCGTTTACGCTAGGGAAAGGG
>NZ_JACUUJ010000001.1 GCF_014859355.1 Yoonia sp.
CCGGGTGCCAGGGACCAAAGAACGAACACCAACGCCAGCCCCAAAATCGTCGCACTGATCGGACGGGTGAAAAATATCGTCCAGTCCTGTTTTGACGTCGCCATCGAGGTCAGGAAATACCGTTCAGCCAGCGGGCCGAGGATAACACCGAGCACCAAAGGCGCTGTGGGAAACCCGATCCGCTTCATTCCCCAGCCCAGCACACCGAACGCAAGGCAGACATAAACATCAAATATGTTGTTGCGCACCCCGTAGGCCCCAACCACGCTTAACACAATGATAAAAGAGGCAAGAATGGCAGGCGGGGTCCGCATCAGCGTTGCGAACAACTGGGCCACGCCGAACCCGGCAAAGATCATCAGGATATTGGCGATGATCATCGCTGCGAAAATCGTATAAACCATCGTCGGGTCCATAATGAACAAAAGCGGTCCGGGACTGACCCCGTGCAGCATCATCGCGGCCAGCATGATCGCTGTCGCCGCACTGCCCGGAATGCCCAGTGTCAAAAGCGGGATCATCGCAGCGCCTGTCGTTGCGTTTTTGGCCGCTTCGGGGGCTGCAAGACCTTCCTCGATACCGGTGCCGAAATCCTTGCCACGATTGGATACCTGTTTTTCAATGCCGTAAGCAATGACAGCGCCCGGTGTGGCCCCGGCCCCCGGGATCATGCCGATGATACAGCCAAGGCCTGTGCCCCGGGCAATTGCCCCTTTGACGTTCAGAATATCGCGGAATTTTGCGCCAATGGCTTTGCCAGCAATCTTCTTGGGCCGAAGGTCGCGATCGGTGGCCAGCAGGTCCACCACCTCACCGATGGCAAAAAGCCCGATCATTACCACGACAAAGCGGATCCCGCTTTCCATTTCGGGGATACCGAAACTGAACCGGGCCTGTCCGTAAAGTGGGTCAATCCCCACCGTGCCGATGACGATCCCCAACAGCAACGACACCATGGTGATCACCGGTTGGTCCTTGGCGATGACAATCACGCTAACAAGACCCAGCAGAGTGGCCGCGAAAAATTCAGGTTGGGCAAATTTGAGGGCAAAGCTGGCGAAAGGCGCAGACAAAAACGCCAGCACCAGTGCGCTGACCAGTCCGCCACACGCAGAGGCGGTCACTGCAATCGTCAATGCGCGTTTTGCCTCGCCGCGTTTTGTCATGGGGTATCCGTCCCATGTCGCAGGCAAAGATGCGGGCGTGCCGGGCACATTGATCAGGATGGCCGAGATCGACCCACCAAAAACCCCGCCCACATAGATCCCGCCCAGAAATAGCATCGATTGTGTCGGTTCCATCACATAAGTGAACGGCAAGGCCATGGCCATCGCGTTTACAAAGGAAATTCCTGGCAATGCACCCGCCACCACCCCGACAAGCAGCCCTGTCAGTATGGTCATGAACGCCCAGAATTCGAACGCAGCAAGGAAGCCGCCGCCGAGTAGTTCAAACGCAGCCATCTTATTTCCTATTTGCTAGTAGATGCCGGTCGCACGCAGCAACCATATACTGAAGTCGCCAAAGCCGCCGACACCCCTTGGCAGTGGCATCAGCGCAAGGCCCATGAACAGCCACAAAAGGGCAATCGTTCCGATCAGTGCGACAGGAAGAACCACCGTCAGTTTGCGCAACCCTGCAAAAAGGCACCAGATCGTGATAAAAAGGGCCGTGTCCAATGCAAACCCGATGACCGGCAGCATCCAGCCATAGGCCAAGATCATGACAAGACCGACAATGGCCTTGCCGAAATGATAGTGGCTGTCTTCAACGGGCATTGACAGGCTTGGCTTGCGGTATTCTGCACCCAGCGCCCAGATATCACGCAGCACCCAGAGTGCTGCAAAAAATGCCAGACCCAGCAACATGGCGTTCGGCCATGACGCAGGGCCAAGGCCGATCCGCGTGGTGCTTTGTTCGCGCGAAAACATGTGATCTGGCAAAACAAACGCCATGATAAAAAGCATCAGCGGCAAAAGCGTTGGCGCCAGCCGCACAAGCCCGGGGGGGATTATCCCCCGGGCTTGTGACATCCGACCACATTGGCCTTTTTGATTTGCAGACGCCATTGGTCACGCCTCCTGTCGTCAGTTGGCCAGTTGTTCCGCAATCAAATCGCGGAAGTCGCGAACCATGGCCTGTGCCGCCGCGCCGGTGACCGGCGTGATGCAGGAATAGGTGCTGGTGCAGAACGCGTTCCATTCATCCGATGCCGTTGCGGCTGCGACAGCTTCGGACAGCTTGGCGACAATTTCGGGCGGGGTGCCGGCAGCCACCGCTATCGTGCGGTAGTTATCCAATCCTGAAATATCGATCCCCAGTTCGGCCGAGGTCGGAACATCGGGGAATTCGGGGTGGCGTTTTGCATCGAACACGACGACGGGTTTCAGCTGACCGGCGCGCACAAACTGCGCAACATCGCCCGGTTCTTCATATATCGCTGATGTGAAACCGCTGATGGGCGATGCATAGCGTTCAGCAGGCGCCTGAAACGGGACATTTTCCATCGCAACACCGGCCTTTGCCAGCAGTTTGATCGTAATATCATCCTGCGTGCCATACCCCGAGGTGGCCACCGTAATGGCCCCGGGATTGGCGCGGGCATAGTCATAAAGGGCTTCGGCTGTCTGATGGTCACTGTTTGCGGGAACAAACAGGAATGAAGGTGAACTTTGGACGACCGCGATCACTTCAAAATCTTCGGGCTTGTGATCCCCCAGATCAGACGCCCATGACGCCACTGTCAGAGAGATCAGGGTTCCCATGGTATAGCCGTCAGCGGGATTGGTGCGCAGTTGTGTCAACCCTGCATTCCCCGATGCACCCCCGACGTTGGACACGGGAACAGGCACGCCCAACTGTCCCTCGATCAGCTGGGCCATGGTGCGACCCATCAGATCGGCGCCACCACCCGGACCGAAGGTGACGATCAATTCAATCGGGCGGTCTGGATATTGCTGCGCCAGGGCAGCACTGCCAAAGACCACTGCACTGCAAAGCATGGTCGCGCTGAGTGTCGCATTTTTTATCAGATTTGTCATGTTTTCCTCCCAGTTACATGTCATCCGGCATCACGACATCGCTTTGCCGGGCTTGTTGTTATGCGGCGTCCTTCTCCTCCAAGAAGTTTGCCGCATTATCTAGGCCGTCATTTCTGCCAGCCTTAGTCGTTGGATCTTGCCTGATGGTCCTTTGGGCAGATCATCCAGGATGTGCACCACATCAGGGCATTTGAATTTACCAAGCCTTTGCTGGCAAAGAGCGATCAGATCGTTCTGCATCACGGTTGCGCCGTCGCGCAATTTGACCGCTGCCTCGACCCGTTCACCATAGCTCTTGCAGGGGCGGGCAAAGGCAGCGGCTTCGACGACATCGGGGTGGGCATAAAGCGCCTCGTCCACTTCGCGCGGTGCAATATTCTCGCCGCCCTTGATAATCAGTTCTTTCAGGCGTCCGGTTACGAAAACATAACCTTCCGCGTCCATCGTCCCCAGGTCGCCGGTGCGCAACCATCCGGCGGGCGTGAAAGTGGCCTCTGTTGCTTCGGGGTTTTTATAGTATTCGCGCATGACATTTGGTCCCCGGACTGCAATTTCGCCTTCGGTGTCGGGGGGCAAGGGCGCCAAGTCATCACCCAAAATTGCCACCTCGTTCCCATAGGCCACACCGGGCGACCCGATCTTTCGGCGTCCGGGCGGGAGCGGGTTTGACAGAATCTGTGCTGCGGTTTCCGTTAGTCCCATTGTTTCAACAATCGGAATGCCAAAGCGGGTTTCAAATGCGTTCTGTGTTTCAACCGCCAAGGGAGACGATGCAGACCGGCCAAACCTGATCCGCGCGCATGTCGCGGCATCGGGGTCTTTTTTGCCATGAAGCAGATGCGAAATGATTGTCGGTACAACCGAGAACCATGTGATTTTCTGTTCCGCGCAAATGGCCCAGAAACGGCTGGCCGAAAATTTTGCGCAAACCATGACCGAACCGGCTGAAACCAGTGGCGCCATAATCGTCACGCAAAGCCCATTGATGTGATAGATCGGTAAAACACACAAGGCGCGGTCCGATGGGGATAGTTCATGCGCAATCGCTGTGGTCCAGCCGCCCGCCAAAAGGCTGGCGTGGGTATGCAGCACGCCTTTTGGCCGCCCGGTTGTGCCCGACGTATACATCAACACCGCATCATCCTGCGCCAAGAGATCGCAAAGCGGTGCGGCGACCGCGCCGTCGGGAAACAGAATATCCGCACCGACACAGATCCGCCGCGCCTTGACAGGATGCGCTGCCGCAGCAGCATCCAGCAGATCAACCTGATCCTGCCCGACCAGCACAACAACCGCGTCAGAATGCGACAGCGCATAACCCATCGCCTCTGCCCCGGCGACCAGATTGATGATCGCAGCGCGGAACCCGCCATAAAGCACGGCAAAAAGGCACAAGACACCCTGCCGGCTGTTGGGCAACATCAGCGCAATGCTATCACCCTTGCCCAGCCCCATGCCGCTGAGCCTGCCCGCAAGATCCGCCGCCTGGGCGCGCAGCATCGCCCACGTCAGCGGCTTTTCTTCCAGAAAGCAATGGCTGATCGCATCACCGTGTTCATTCGCGCGGTCATCAAGCCAGCTGCGAACCGTTCCGGTCGGGGGCTGTGCAAAGACGGCGCTCATCTTCCGGCCTCTGCCCAATAGGTTCCAAAAATATCCGCGATGCTGGGTTCGCGCGCCGGGATCGGACGGACCACTTTGGTGCGTTGCATGAAATGCCGCCAATGCAGGTTTTCGTCGATTGAGTTACCGCCCCAACTGCCGCATCCCATCGACAAAGAGAAAGGCAAACCGTTTTCGAAAGATCCCCCTGTTGCAAATGTATGTGCCTGATTGACGATGACACGGCAGGTCGGCATCTGATGCCCCAGCGCCACCGGGCGGTCGGGATCTGACGTATGTATGCCTATGGAATGGCCCGCCCCCTGAAAGGTCAGAACCTGTTTGCTGATGCTGACAGCGTCGTCATAGTTCTTTGCACGGAAAAGCGCCAAAACGCGGCTCAGCTTTTCGCCGGACAGCGGATGATCTGGCCCGATCCCTGTGGTTTCGACAGCAATGAACCTTGTTGCCGCTGGCACCGCATCCGCAAGGCCCAGCTTGCCGAGCAGCACATCGGCATCCTTGGCAATCACATCGCGGTTCAGATGTCCGTCAGGCCAAAGCTTGGCGATGATGCCTTCTGCCTGTGCCGCCCCCACCAGTGCGCCACCCTCTGCTGCCATCGCCGCGACAAAGGCGTCGTAGACGGCATCCACAACCACCACTGCGTTTTCGGACGAACAGGAGGTGGCATTGTCAAATGTCTTGGATGCCGCGATTTTGGCGGCTGCTGTCGCCAGGTCGGCGGTTTCATCCACAATCACGATAACATTGCCCGCGCCAACACCGATCGCCGGTGTGCCGCTGGAATAGGCGCGGCGCACATTGTCCTGACTACCGGTAACAACGGCCAGATCCGCCAGTTCCAACAAACGTTGCGTATCGGCCTTGGTCCCCGGCGGAGGGACCATTTGCACCAGCCGCTTGTCTTCGCCGATCTTGTCGAATTCGGCATGGATGAAGGCAATCAACATCTGGCAACAGTCGACCCCCTTGGGGGATGGCGATACGATGATGGCATTGCCGCATTTCAGCGCATTGATGATATTGTTGGCGGGTGTTGCAGCAGGATTGGTCGATGGAACTACCGCCCCGATTACGCCCAAGGGGCGCGCAATTTCCGTGATCCCTGTGGCTGGATCATCCGACAACACCCCGTAGGTTTGCGCCGCAGCGATGTCGCGCATCAGCCCCAGTGTCTTGCGATGGTTCTTGGTCACCTTGTCGGGCGCATTGCCAAGGCCTGTGGTTTGCACGGCGCGTTCGGCCAGCATACGGTTGCGCGCGGGCTCCATGATCGCCCAGGCCGCTGCTTGTGCTGCGCGGTCATAGCGCGCTTGACTTCCGTTTGTTTCGAAATCGGCTTGTGCCGCACGGGCATGCATCACCAGATGATCGACAGGGCTGACAGTGGCAGAAAACGACATCCAAAACACCTTTGACATTGATCGCGAATTATAGCCTAAGATATGAAAACAGTATTGCAAACGTTTTCATAAAATTGCGGGAATGCCTAATTTTATAATGAAAAAACAATCATATAGGGTCGATATATCAACAGTTGCAAAGGTGGCAGGGGTGTCTGCGGCAACCGTGTCGCGCGTGATGAATCACCCTGATCTGGTCAATCCGACAACACGAAAAAAAGTCGAACGGGCGATTCGAAAAACCGGCTATATCCGAAATCGCGCGGCCCAGACCATGCATGGCAGGCGCAGTGCGACGGTGGGTCTGGTTGTGCCGACCGTGAACTATTCAATTTTTGCCGAACTGGTTCAGTCGTTCAATGACGCCGCCTCTGAGCTGGGGTTCACACTGTTGCTGGCGACCCATGGCTATGACCTGAACGTCGAATATCAGGTCTTGCGTAAGCTGCTTGAACACCGTGTTGACGGGATCGCGCTGATCGGGCTGGATCATAGCGCGGATACCTATCAGCTTCTTGCATCTCAGGATGTTCCGCTTGTTGCAGCATGGAGCTATTGTGACACTTCGCCGATCTCATGCATCGGTGCTGACCAACGCGAAGCGGGGCGGCTTGCGGCTGCGCATCTGCTGGCGCTGGGTCATCGCCGGATCGGATTTATCTTTCCGCCGACGGTCGAAAACGACAGGGCCCGAGGCCGGTTGCAGGCTGTCAAAACAGCGATCGAGGATGCAGGCATCGCGATACCGGAGGCATGGGTGGTGCAATCACTTTACAGTATTGCCAATTCAAAAACCGCCTGCCTTGATCTTCTTGCGCGCGGTGAATCGCTGACCGGCCTGATCTGCGGCAATGATATTATCGCCCAAGGCGCAATTTCTGCCGCGATGGAACTGGGCCTGCGCATTCCGCAGGATTTGTCGATTATGGGCATCGGTGATTTTGCAGGCTCTGCCCATCTGTATCCTGCTTTGTCCACAGTGCAAATTCCGGCCCATGAGATTGGTGCGCAGGCGGCGCGGTATCTTGTCGATCAGGTGGCAGCTGTCGATGGACAGCAGATCATACGCTGCAAGATGGATGTGGCTTTGCAGCTGCGCGCGACAACCGCGCCGCCCGATACGGGCTAACTGCGGGCCGCGTCGCCTTGCAGATCAACCCAGCACCCTATTTCCTGCATCTTTGGGCACAGGCTGTGCCGTTTTGGGTGGTTGCGACGGGAACCTGGGTTGTGTGCATGGCAATCGGTGGCGCGGTGGCGTCACCTTCCTGCACCCGAACCCGTGCTGCAGCATGATAGGTCTGCAGCGCTCAGATCCTACGCTGACCGCTGGCGTGATCTGCTATCTATCTGATCATCGTATCACTGTTTTTGCCATGGCCGATGTCATGGTTCCGTGAGGGGCGCCACCGCCTGTGCCGAAGCGATCCGGCTTTTGAGCTATGCCCGACGTATCTTATCTGCGACGCAAGGTTCCTTATGTAGAAAGTGATGCGTGCAGGGGCGGGCAAATGACAATAGGCCGTAACGGCCATTTTCGGTGTTCGGGAAACCGATGCGCATTCAGCCAAGCGGCGCCATGATCCGGCAAAGCGGATCGACAGGCACCGTGCTGACCAGAAACAGAGTGTTCGGGGGCACACCGCTTTCTTCGATCCAGACGCCATCGATGCAGAAATCCTGTGCATAATTTCCAGAATTAAAGCCGAATTCGCCCGCGCCGCAATCCGCGGCTGTGCCGTCGGCGTTCCAGCCTTGGGTATAGCCATAGCCGGGCGCGTCACCGGGCATAAAACTGCGTGTCGCAGGATCGAAATTCAGCACCCATGTGTCATCAGGCGTGCGCGTTGCGATGTCCCATGTGCCCAGAAATTGTCCGGCGTGGTAACCCGTTATCTTGAAATGCGTCACATCCGTCGCAGTGATGACGGGTTTCGAAAGGGCGGCATCAGGGATGGCCATTTCCCCGGTCATTGTGTAATCGTTCGCACCGATCCAGCAGAACCAGAAATCCGCGGCATGCGCCGGATTGGATAGCGTCAGACCGACCAGCAGCCCCCGGATCATGCGCCGTTTTCCCGCATCACATGCCCCGCCAGATAAAGCGAACCGCAGATCAGGATCCGCGCGTTCGGGTTGCGCTTTGAGATTGCTGCAATCGCATCCTGCACATTGTCAGCCGTGGTCGCGGTCAGCCCGACCTTTGCCGCAAAGCTGGCGGTGTCGGCGGCAGGAACCGTGTTTGCCTCGCCGGGGATGGATAGCGCGGTCAGGCTGTCGGCCACTGCCGCCAGCGGCGCAAGATAGCCTGCGATATCCTTGGTGTTCAGCATCCCGCAAATCAGATGCGTCGGGCGAGGTAAGAGCATCTTTAGCGTCGCGGCCAGTGCCAGACCTGCCGCAGGGTTATGCCCGCCATCCAGCCACAGCTCTGCCGGATGCGCCAGATCAACCAATGCGCCGTTGGTTAGCCGTTCCATCCTTGCTGGCCAATAGGGGGTGGTCACGGCGGCCTCGCAGGCGGCGTCGTTCTTGCCCAGCAGGCGCAGCGTTGCGATTGCGGCGCCCGCATTCATGATCTGGTGCGGGCCGCGCAACGCGGGCAGGGGCAAATCCAGCAGGCCGCGTTCATCCTGATAGATCAGCCGGTCGCGTTCGGTGCTGACGTGCCAGTGCTGACCATAGGCCAGCAGCGGCGCACCAAGCCGCGCGGCAACGCCTTCGATCACATCCATCGCTGGTTCATGTTGCGGGCCGACGATACAAGGCACACCGCGTTTGATGATCCCCGCCTTTTCGCCTGCGATGGCTGCCAGCGTGTCACCAAGGAACGACTGATGGTCAAGGTCCACAGGCGTGATCACCGTTGCCACCGGATCGCTGATCACATTGGTCGCGTCCAACCGCCCGCCAAGACCGACTTCAAGCAGGGTGTAATCGGCTGGTGTTTCGGCAAAGGCCAGCAGTGCGGCGACGGTGGTAATTTCAAAATAAGTGATGCTGCCGGTGCCATTGGCGGCATAGCAGCGGTCCAAGACCTGCGTCAGCGCGGCTTCGGTGATCAGATCGCCCGCCAACCTGATGCGTTCATGAAACCGCGCCAGATGCGGGGATGTATAGGCGTGAACCTGCGCGCCCGACTGTTCCAGACCGGCGCGGATCATCGCCTGCGTCGATCCCTTGCCGTTCGTGCCCGCGATATGAATGACCGGCGGTAGTTGGTCCTGGGGGTTGCCCACGGTATCCAGCAGCCGCCAGACCCGATCCAGCGTCAGGTCGATGACCTTGGGGTGCAGGGCCATCATCCGCGCAAGGATGACGTCAGACCCGGCGTTCACTTGGCATCATCCGCCGCTTCGATTTCTTCGGTGGCTTCGGATTTGATTTCGGGGGCGGGCAGATCGCCTTTGATCGGTGGATCAAGTTTCATCAGCATCCGCACGATGGTGACCAGTTCATCTTTCAGATCGGTGCGCTTGGTCACACGGTCCAGCATCCCGTGATCCAGCAGGTATTCCGCGCGCTGAAACCCTTCGGGCAGCTTTTCACCGATGGTCTGTTCGATGACCCGCGCACCGGCAAAGCCGATCAGCGCATTGGGTTCGGCAATCTGCACATCGCCCAACATCGCGTAAGACGCTGTGACGCCCCCGGTGGTCGGATGCGTCAGCACCACGATATAGGGCAAGCCCGCCTCTTTCAGCATTTGCACGGCGATGGTGGTGCGTGGCATCTGCATCAGGCCCAGAATGCCCTCTTGCATGCGTGCGCCACCGGCGGCGGAAAACAGGATCAGCGGACGCCCCAGCGCAATGGCGCGTTCGGCGGCGGCGACAATGGCGTTGCCCACAAACATCGACATCGACCCGCCCATAAAGGAAAAGTCCTGCACAGCGACCACGACCGGCGTGCGCCCGATATCGCCCTCGGCGATGACCATCGCGTCTTTTTCGCCGGTTTTTTTGCGGGCTTCCTTGATCCGGTCGGTGTATTTCTTTTGGTCGCGGAAATGCAGCGGGTCTGCTACGGGTTCGGGCACGGCGACTTCGGTGAACAGCCCGCCATCAAAGATGGATTTCAGCCGGTCGCGGGCACCGATCGGCATATGGTGGTCGCAATTGGTGCAAACGTTCAGATTGTCTGCCAATTCCCGATGGAACAGCATGGTGCCGCATTCGGTGCATTTGGTCCACAGGTTGTCGGGCACTTCGCGGCGCGAAAACAGCGAATTGATCGTGGGGCGGACGTAGTTGGTGATCCAGTTCATGGGGTGCCTTCTGACGGTGACGCCAGAGAGATATGCCGCAATGCCATGAAATGCAATCAGCGCCTGATCGCGATGCGCGCCGCCAGCCACAGCACAAAGACCATCGCCACAGACGACAGAATTTCCAAAACGCCCCCAAGGGTCGCCAATGCGCGCAGGCTATAGTCATAATCAGCCGGGTCAAAGGCGGGGTAGAGGAAAAGCGCCAGCCCGCTGGCTGGCCACCCCGCGATCCCGACCAGCAGCAGGGCAAAGGCGTTATTGGCCAGATGCAGCCCGATTGCGGCCCCCAGATTGCCGCTGCGTGCCGTCAGATCAGCGCAGGCCAGCCCAAGTGCGGTGGCCCAGATCACGTAAAGCGTCGAATCCGCAGGGCCGATGCCGTTATAATAATGGGACAGACCAAAGATAAGCGACGGCAGCCCCATCCACAAGATGCGCGATGATGACCTGACCGCCAGTTGTTGTTGCAGATAGCCGCGAAAATAGATTTCCTCGGTCGTGACCTGGATCACCAGAACCACCAGCGCCAATGGCAGGAATGCCACCCAGCGCAGCAGGCTGCGCACCTCGGCCAGTTCGGCAAAGGCGATCCATGGCGGCAGGATTTCCAGCGCAAGCAAGACTGCGCCAACGGCCAATGTCACGCGCCATACGGATGTCATGGCCGGTTCGGGCGGGCCGATCAGTGACCAGAACCCCCTGCCATGCACCCGCTGCAACATGCGCACGAAAATCAACGCTGTGATGCCGAAGGTGCCAAACTGTAACAATGTCGCAAAAGCACTGGTGCCTTCCACATACCCGTTGCGAAGCGGTTCAGGTAGCAACAGGCCAACGATGACCGGGGCAAACCAGAACGCCAGTTCAAATCCGGCAACCATGACCAACACGCGCCGCATGTCGGTGCAGGCAGTAGCAGGCCGGATGAAATCGGCATGAGCGGTGTAAGGGTCGCGTGACATGCCGGACCCTATGCCGGCCGGATCGGCGGGTGCAAGCGCAGTTCCGGCTTGTGTCAGTCCGGCCTTGGAATTAGACCGTCTGCAACAGTTTCCGGGAGAAATGAAGATGCTCAAAGGCAAGGCCGACAAAACGAATCTACCCAGCCGCCACGTGACCGAAGGGCCAAGCCGCGCGCCGCACCGGTCGTATTTCTATGCGATGGGGTTGGACGAAGATGACATCGCGCAACCTTTTGTCGGTGTCGCGACCTGCTGGAACGAGGCCGCGCCTTGCAATATTTCGCTGAACCGACAGGCGCAGGCGGTGAAGCTGGGCGTCAAGGCGGCCAACGGCACGCCGCGCGAATTCACCACGATCACCGTCACCGACGGCATCGCGATGGGCCACGAAGGGATGCGGTCCTCGCTCGCCTCGCGTGAAGCGATTGCCGACACGGTTGAATTGACAATGCGCGGCCATTGCTATGACGCGCTGGTGGGGCTTGCCGGTTGCGACAAATCCCTGCCCGGCATGATGATGGCGATGGTGCGCCTGAACGTGCCGTCTGTGTTCATGTATGGCGGGTCGATACTGCCGGGCCGGCTAAACGACAGGGACGTGACTGTGCAGGATGTGTTCGAGGCGGTGGGCCAGCACCAAGCTGGCAACATGTCTGACGCCGAACTGGAAATCCTTGAACGGGTGGCCTGCCCGTCCGCCGGGGCCTGCGGTGGCCAGTTCACCGCCAACACCATGGCCTGCGTATCCGAGGCGATCGGCCTTGCGCTGATGAATTCATCCGGCGCACCCGCCCCATATGAAAGCCGCGACCAATATGGCGAGGCATCTGGCGAAGCGGTGATGCATCTGATCGAAAGAAACATCCGCGCCCGCGATATCGTCACACGCAAATCGCTGGAAAACGCGGCCCGCGTTGTGGCCTGCACCGGTGGGTCCACCAATGCCGGGCTGCACCTGCCCGCCATCGCCGCAGAGGCGGGGATTGATTTCGACCTCTTCGATGTCTGCGACATCTTCCGCGACACGCCCTATTTCGTCGATCTGAAACCGGGTGGTCAGTATGTGGCCAAAGACCTCTACGAAGCTGGCGGCGTGCCAGTCGTGCTGAAGGAGTTGCGCAAGGCCGGTCTGATCCATGAAGACTGCATGACAGCATCGGGCCGCGTGATTGGCGAAGAACTTGACATGATCAAAGGCGAAGCCGACAGCAAGGTGATCTATCCTGTCGAAACCCCGATCACCAAAACCGGCGGTGTTGTCGGGTTGAAAGGCAACCTTGCCCCTGATGGCGCGATCGTCAAAGTGGCGGGCATGGGCGAAGACGAACAGGTCTTCACCGGCCCGGCCCGTGTGTTCGAATGTGAAGAAGACGCGTTCGAGTCCGTAAAGGCGCGCCAATATAAAGAAGGCGAAGTCCTGGTCATCCGCAACGAAGGCCCCGCAGGTGGCCCCGGTATGCGCGAAATGCTGTCCACTACCGCCGCACTGTCGGGGCAGGGGATGGGCAAAAAGGTCGCCCTGATCACAGATGGCCGTTTTTCGGGGGCGACCCGTGGTTTCTGTGTCGGTCACGTGGGGCCAGAGGCCGCGCACGGCGGGCCGATTGCACTGTTGGAAGATGGTGACATGATCACTATCAACGCTATCACTGGCGAATTGTCCGTTGATTTGACAGATGATGTGCTGGCCGCCCGCAAGGCAAACTGGAAAGGCCCGCGTGAAACGATCTATGCATCCGGCGCGCTGTGGAAATACGCGCAGCTGGTCGGATCCACCCGGCTGGGTGCTGTCACACACCCCGGTGCCAAGGCTGAAAAGCACATCTATATGGATCTGTAACCGGCATGTGGCGCTATGGCTGCGCAGGGCTGGCCTTACTGGCCGTGACAGCCTGTCTTTCTGCCCCGCCAGTGCAGTCAATTGCACTGCTTGGCGGGGAAATTGTGGTGACTCCGCCCGCAGGGTATTGCGTGGACCCGTCTGCCGGCCGCGCAGCTGACGGATTTGCAGTGATTGCGGCCTGTGCGTCCTTAAGTGAAGAGGGCGCATTGCCATCGGTGATCGGCGTGGCGACCGTGCAGGTTGGTCCGCCCAACAGCGGAATCGCTTACGGCGAAGAATCCG
This sequence comes from Yoonia sp., assembly GCF_014859355.1. Classification (GTDB taxonomy): domain Bacteria; phylum Pseudomonadota; class Alphaproteobacteria; order Rhodobacterales; family Rhodobacteraceae; genus Yoonia. Next base: position 13,428 of record NZ_JACUUJ010000001.1, read on the forward strand.
GTCTGCGTGATCTGCTGGTATCTGATGCCGGAGCCAAATTGCTAAGTGCGACGGGCAATGGCGACACGATCACCGTGGTCGGGTCACAGGTGTCAGGGCGCGTGGTCAGCGTTCACTTCAACGATATCGGCCCGCCGCCTTTGACCGGATTGCAGTCCGAAGAATGGCGCGCATTCCTTAATATGAATGGCAGGCTGGTTACGGTTGCCGTGCGCGGGCCCGAATCTGCGCCGCTGACAGATGGCACGGGCGCGTGGCTGTTGAACATGATGGTCAAGTCTCTGTTGACGACGGTCAATGACGCCGCTGACAAGGCGTGACTTCAGATATGGCGGGATACCTTAACGGATCTTTCGCAAGATTTTTGCACCGACGCGCCTTGGCGCGCTGGTCAGCAGCGGCACGGGGCGCGATGCAGACCGATTTGCCCGTTTTGCGCGCCCAGCGGCGGCAGGCCCGTCAATTGCGTGGGGCATTGCAAGAATTTTCTGCGATTGCCGATACCCGGCTGACGTTGCCCGTGATCGGGTCAGACAGCTTTCCCCGGCCGACAGGCACCGATTGGGCGTGGCGGCCGGACGCGTGGCGCTTGGGATTGCCGGCCCCAGGGTCTGCGGGTTTTTCTGACAGGGTCGCGCTGTGCGAGGGGTTGACGGTTTTTCATGATTGCCCCGCGCGCGAAATCGCCCTGCGTCAGATCCGCAATACCAGCAAAAGCGATCTTGCCCCCTTTGGCATTGCGATTGAGGTGTTCAACTTTGAAGGCAACTTTTTGTCATTGGCTGTCGATCTGCCGCCGGCCGCTTGCGAAGGGCTGCGCAAACGCCACCTCTTCAGCCTGTCGACCTTGATTACGGCAGAATTTCCGCTGATCGCCTATGCAAGGCTGAATATCAAAAACGGGCCAAATACGGATCAAGACATCAAAACCCTGATGCTGGACCAGCCGGACGCCCCCCTTACATTCGATTTGGTCAACGACCAGATCCAAATCGCGCGGGTTGAGAAAATCTGGATTGACCTGATTTTCGAAAAACCAAAGTTAAATCTTATCACGATTCGTGATTTTACCCTCTGTCGCCATCTACGCGCTGCGTTTTGACACCCCGGAAAGGCCTGTTCATGACTGCACCGACGCTGAAACAAACGCGATTTCACGCGGGCGTCTGGCACGGTGAACTGACCGGCACTGGCCCGGATCATCCTGTTTTGCACGTCACCCATCAGGGCGTTGCGGTTGACGGCATTACTTTCACTCACGATGCAAAGGCCGGATTGTGGCGAGTTGCGTTTCCCGTCCCGCCCGGCCTGATCAGCGAGGGGGTGCAAACCTTTCTGATCAGCGATGAAGATGGCAGGCCACTGGCCAGTTTTGTGATTTTGGCCGGCGAGGCATTGGCCGGCGACATCCGCGCCGAGGTCGATTTGCTGCGCGCCGAACTGGACCTACTCAAGCGCGCGTTCCGGCGTCATTGCCAGACCAACCAGCCGTTCCTTGACGGGTAGCCCTGCAACATTTCGCCACCCCCGGCATGAGTGATTTGCAAGACAGCGCGGCAATCACTAGGCTGTATCCAACGTTACATCGGGATGTGCATTATCGTGTTAAAAAGATCCATTTCCGCCGCGCTGATTGCGTGTCTTTTCACCCCCAGTATTGGGTCCGCAGGCAGCATTGATGCAGGGTCTTATCTGGCTGGCCGCCATGCGGGGGTCACAAATGATTTTGGGCGCGGTGCGCGCTATTTCACAAAGGGGCTGATGTCTGACCCTGGCAACGCGGCTTTGCTGGAAAATGCGATGACGTCTTATCTTGCGCTGGGACAAGCCGATATGGCGGTTCCGATTGCCCAGACGATTGTCGATTATGGATACGATAGCCAGATCGCCAATCTGATACTCAGCCTTGCCGCTGTGAAAAACGGCGACTGGGCTGCTGTATTTGACGCATTGGAACAGAACCGGAGTGTCGGTCCTTTGGTTGACGGTTTGGCACAGGGTTGGGCGCATATGGGCAAGGGCCAGATGACCAAGGCGCTGGCCGCGTTTGATCAGGTCATCGATACCGATGGTATGCAAATTTACGGGTTGACCCACAAAGCCTATGCTTTGGCCATTGCGGGGGACTTCGAAGGCGCCGAAGGCGTGTTCCGCACATCGTTTACCCGTGCCTTCCGATACAACCGCCGCAGCGCCATCGCCCATGCGCAGATTCTCAGCCAACTTGGCCGAAATGACGATGCGCTCGTCGTCATTGACGGGGTCTTTGGCCGTCAGCCCGATCCCGGGGTGGCCGCGCTGCGCGCTGATTTGGAAGCCGGGGTCGCTGTGGCCTATGACGCGGTAGACAGCCCGACGGCAGGCATGGCGGACATCTACCTTGTGATCGCAGGCGCCTTGTCGGGGGATGCCAGCGATGCCTATACGCTGCTTTATGCCCGTGCTGCGATGTATCTTGCCCCGGGCAACACCGATGCGGTGCTGATGACGGCCGGACTGCTGGACGATTTGGGGCAATATGAACTGGCCAATCAGACCTATGCGGGCGTATCGCGCGACGATCCTGCCTTTCATGCCGCCGAATTAGGGCGCGCGGGCGCGCTGCGTGCGGCGGGTCGCGACGATGCGGCGATCGCAGTGCTGGATGGTCTGGCCCGCAGCTATCCCGACATGCCCCTGGTGCATGCAACCCGGGGCGATACCCTGCGTCAGGTGAAACGTTTCGATGATGCAGCTATCGCCTATAGCCGCGCGCTTGATCTTTACGACGCGAATAATCCGGCGCGCTGGTTTGTCCATTATGCGCGGGGGATCACCCACCATCAACGCGATGACTGGCCCGCCGCAGAGTCCGACTTTCGCGCCGCGCTTGAATTGCAGCCCAACCAGCCACAGGTGCTGAATTATTTGGGCTATTCTTTGGTCGAACGGAATGAAAAGCTGGACGAAGCATTGACGATGATCGAAACCGCCGCTGCCGCACGGCCAGATAATGGCGCCATCATTGACAGCCTTGGCTGGGTAATGTTCCAGCTGGGCCGCTATGAAGAAGCCGTGGGCCACCTGGAACTTGCGGCGTCGCTTGAACCTGTCGATCCGATCATCAACGATCATCTTGGCGATGCCTACTGGGCCGTAGGCCGCAAGACCGAGGCGCGTTTCCAGTGGCATCGTGCCCTTTCGTTTGGCCCTGATGCCGACGAAGCAGACCGTATTCGCACAAAGCTGGAACGCGGTCTTGATGTCGTCCGCAAACAAGAGGGGATGGACCCCGTCCAAGTGGCGCGTGGCGACGATTAAAGGCACTGCACCGGCCAAGGTGAACCTGACGCTGCACGTCACCGGGCAGCGCGACGACGGCTATCATTTACTTGACAGTCTGGTGGTTTTTGCTGGCGTGGTGGATCGACTGAGCGCAACCAGTGCGCCGGATCTACGCCTGCAAGTCACAGGGCCATTCGCCATGGGTGTGCCAACCGATGCCAGCAATCTTGTGATGCGGGCAGCCAAGGCGCTGCAACAAGCGCGCGGCGTCAAGGGCGGGGCGTTCTTGAACCTTGAAAAAAACCTGCCCCATGCAGCGGGAATTGGTGGTGGGTCATCAGATGCGGCAGCGACCTTGACGCTGCTGGCTGATTTGTGGGGCGTAAGCCCGCTTTCGCCCGATATGCCAGAGGTTCTTGCGCTGGGCGCTGATCTGCCGGTCTGTCTGCGCGCGCCCTCTCCGATTCGGATGAGCGGGGTTGGAGACCTTTTATCTGCGGTCCCTCCATTGCCGCCTTGTGCCTTGGTGCTGGTGCGCCCACCCGTGGCCGTGCCAACGCAGGCCGTGTTCAAGGCTTTGCAACAAAAAAACGGCAGCCCGATGGAACCGCTGCCGCTGGGGCTTGATTTTGACGGCTTCAGCGCGTGGCTTGCCCGGCAGCGCAATGATCTATTGCGCCCGGCGCGTGCCATTGCCCCGGATATTTCTGCCGCTATTGCCAAACTGCAGGCACAACCCGGCGTGGCAGCAGCAGGTATGTCTGGATCAGGTGCTACCTGTTATGGGTTGGTCAAGGATATGGCGACAGCGCGTCATGTCGCCAGGGTCATCCAGGTGTCCCATATGAACTGGTGGGTGGCGCCTTCGGCTGTTTTGTGATCCGGCTCACTGCCGCTGCCGCGCTTCTTTCGAGCTTGGATATCCCCGCCGGAGAGCGTAAATTTCGCGAAATTTACTTAGGGGGCTTTGCCCCCGACCCTTTCGGGTCTCCCCCAGGATATTTTCGGGCCAATAATAACGAAGTGTTAATCTTAAAGCCTGACAATGCGATTGCGGCACAGGCGGGGACGCCGATGACCGCGGCCGGTAATGACCGGAAAAGGCCCACCGCCGTCACCGGGGTGGGCCTTTTGCCTGAGTATTATTCAGACGGTGCGTTCAACCATCATCTGTTTGATGTGCGCGATCGCCTTGGCCGGGTTCAGCCCCTTGGGGCAGGTCTTGGCGCAGTTCATGATCGTGTGGCAGCGGTAGAGCTTGAACGGGTCTTCCAATTCGTCCAGCCGTTCGCCTGTCGCCTCATCTCTGCTGTCGATGATCCAGCGGTAGGCGTGCAGCAAGGCGGCTGGCCCAAGGTAGCGATCACCGTTCCACCAATACGACGGGCAGCTGGTCGAACAACATGCACACATCACACATTCATAGAGACCATCCAGTTTTTTGCGGTCGTCGATCGACTGCTTCCATTCTTTTGCAGGGCGGTTCGTTTTGGTTTCAAGCCAAGGCATGATTGATTCGTGCTGCGCATAGAAATGGGTCAGATCCGGGATCAGATCCTTGACCACGGGCATATGCGGCAGCGGATAGATTTTGATATCGCTCTTGATTTCATCCATGCCATAAATGCAGGCCAATGTGTTGATCCCGTCGATGTTCATTGCGCAGGATCCACAGATGCCTTCACGGCAGGACCGGCGGAACGTTAGTGTCGGGTCAATGTCGTTCTTGATCTTGATCAGCGCATCAAGAACCATAGGCCCGCAGGTATCCATATCGACAAAATAGGTGTCGAGTTGCGGGTTTTTGCCATCATCCGGGTTCCAGCGATAAATTTGCACTTTGCGCAGATTGCTGGCCCCTTCGGGCTTGGGCCATGTTTTTCCCACTGTCATGCGGGAGTTCTTGGGAAGTGTGAGTTGCACCATCTTGATGTTCCTTCCATCAATAGGGGGTGAATACCCCTGAAAAACTTATAAAGCGCGCAAACGCGGCGGGCGAATTGGCAATTGGCCCGTTAAATTGATGACGCAGCTTTGATAGACTTCAATCGGATCACGCCCACGCAATAAATCGGCGCTAAGCCCGATACTGGCGCTTGCAAAGGGGCCATCGCTGCTGCTGGCCCCGATCGTGACGCCGACTTCGGGGGCCTGTGCGGCCTGTGCGCGTTTTTCACAGGTCTCGGCGGCTTCTTCGGGGGTGGGGGGCGTTTTGGCGCAACCCGCCAGAAACAAACTGAACAGTGCGAAACAGACCCAGCGCATTATCGCACCCCCAGAAGGACGCTGTCTAACGCTGTGTTGGCCGCACATTCCACCGTCGCAGGCCGTTGCGCGATATCCAGGATCAGTTGCGATGTCGCCGGTGTTGGCCCGACTACTGCTGCTTCCGCAATCATATATACTTCGCTAATTGCAGCATTGTCGATGATGCAATCAGTGATCGGTGCCACATTCATGCCTGGAAACTGGTTTGCAACAACCCCGTTCACCACACCCTTAGCAGAGGCGCGCGCGATCCGGTCGCCTTCGGCGCTCAGTTCGGAACACGCGCCCAAGGCAGCTAGACTTGCGATGATCAGGGTCACGCGGCGCATTAGAACGTCCTTGCACGCGGCGCGATCCGGTCGACCGAGATCCCGCCCTGTGCCTCGGTCGTCAGTGGTGTTGTGATCACGGGGCGATAAGACAGCTTGACCTTGTTGCCGGTGACATTGGCAATCGTGTGAACGCGCCAGTTTTCGTCGTCGCGTGTTGCGTAATCTTCGTGGGCGTGGGCGCCGCGGCTTTCTTTGCGGGCTTCGGCCCCGACGATCGTGGCAAGCGCATTGGGCATCAGGTTCGTCAGTTCCAGCGTTTCCATCAGATCGCTGTTCCAGATCAGGCTGCGGTCTGTCACATGCAGATCATCCATTTTGCCCGCAATCGTGGTCATTTTCTTGACCCCTTCGGCAAGCGTCTTGTCGGTGCGGAACACAGCGGCATCGGCCTGCATCGCCTTTTGCATTTCAAGGCGCAGTTCCGCGGTGGGGACGTTCCCCTTGGCATGGCGCAGACCGTCGAACCGGTCGAAACAAGCATCGACAGATTTCTGGTTCAGCGTTGGATTTGGCGCGTCACGGTCAACTACCTGACCCGCACGGATCGCAGCAGCGCGGCCAAAGACGACCAGGTCGATCAGGCTGTTTGACCCAAGGCGGTTCGCGCCGTGGACCGATGCGCAGCTTGCCTCGCCCACGGCCATCAGACCGGGCACCACGGCGTTGGGGTCTTTCTTGGTGGGGTTCAGAACCTCGCCAAAATAATTCGTCGGTATACCGCCCATGTTGTAGTGCACGGTCGGCAGAACTGGAATCGGTTGCTTGGTCACATCCACACCCGAGAAAATCCTGGCGCTTTCGGAAATACCGGGCAGGCGTTCTGCCAGCGCCTCTTTGGGCAGGTGGTTTAGGTTCAGGTAGATGTGGTCGCCATTTGCACCCACACCGCGGCCTTCGCGGATTTCCATCGTCATGCAGCGACTGACATAGTCACGGGGTGCGAGGTCTTTGTAATTCGGCGCGTAACGTTCCATGAAACGTTCGCCTTCGGAGTTGGTCAGATACCCGCCTTCGCCGCGCGCGCCTTCGGTGATCAGGCAGCCTGCGCCATAAATGCCGGTGGGGTGGAATTGCACGAATTCCATGTCCTGCAAGGGTAGACCCTGCCGCGAAATCATGCCGCCACCGTCGCCGGTGCAGGTATGGGCCGAGGTCGCGCTGAAATAGGCGCGGCCATAGCCGCCCGTGGCCAGCACAACGGTTTTCGCGTTAAACACATGCATGGTGCCATCGTCGAGCTTCCACGCGATGACGCCCTGGCAGATGCCATCGTCAGACATGATCAGGTCAAGTGCGAAATATTCAATGTAGAATTCTGCCTTTTGCTTGAGCGATTGCCCGTAAAGCGTGTGCAGAATGGCGTGACCCGTGCGGTCGGCGGCGGCGCAGGTGCGCTGCACGGGCGGGCCTTCACCGAATTCGGTGGTGTGGCCGCCAAACGGGCGCTGGTAAATCTTGCCTTCTTCGGTGCGCGAAAATGGCACGCCGTAGTGTTCCAGTTCATACACCGCCTTGGGGGCTTCGCGTGCGAGGTATTCCATCGCGTCGGTATCGCCCAGCCAGTCTGACCCCTTGACCGTGTCATACATGTGCCACTGCCAGTGGTCCGGCCCCATGTTCGACAGGGATGCGGCAATGCCGCCCTGTGCGGCAACGGTATGCGACCGCGTCGGAAAAACTTTGGAAATACAGGCGGTGCGCAACCCCTGTTCGGCCAGCCCCAGCGTGGCGCGCAGACCGGCGCCGCCAGCCCCCACGACAATCGCGTCATAGGTATGGGTTTCGTATGCGTATGCAGCCATGTGTCAGGTGCTCCGAAAAATCAAAGGGCGATGCGCACAATTGCGAAAATCGCAACGGCAGCAGCAGTATAGGACAGGCAGATCATGCCGATGATCAGCGCCTTGCGGGCGAAACCATGCACGTAATCCTCGATCAGGGTTTGCACACCCTTGCTGAAATGCAAAAACCCGATACCCATGGTCAGGATGGCCACGATCGCGGGGAATGGGCGCTGGTAATAGGCGACCACGTCCGCATAGCTTGATCCGAGGATCGCGCCGAATGTGAAGATGAAAAGCGGCACAAGCCCCACCAGCGCCACGGAAGTCACCATCATGTGCCAGTGATGCGCCGTGCCGGATTTTGCAGAGCCCAGTCCAATGGCGCGTTTACGGTCAGTCAGAAAAGCCATATCTGCCCCCTACAATACGATAACGGTGAAAATGGTGAACAAAACTGATGCGATAATCATCACAATGCCCGCGTTTTCGGATTTTTCGACATCCAGCATCCGGCCACTGTCCCAGATCAGGTGCCGGATACCGCCGAACATGTGATACCAGACTGCCCAGACCGACAGGAACATCACCAGATCACCGAACCAGCTGGTCACGAAACCATTGGCGCGGGCAAAGGCGTCTGGCCCGGTTGCTGCGGCAATGAACCACCAGACGATCATCAGCGCGGCCACCAGCAAGGCGTTGCCCGTGAGGCGCACGAATATTGATGTCATCGAGGTCAGTTGCGGGCGATAAATCGTAAGATGCGGCGAAAGTGGGCGATTGCCCCGGTTCACATCGGACATGTGTCTTTCCTTCGTTGGCTTGGCTGCCTTGTCAGGTCACGCCATATCCCCTTCTGCACCATTACGTCGCCAGAGTCACGCCGGGGAATAGGGTCAAACTGTGAAAAAGTGACGCGATTATGCAAATTTTATCGCTTTGTGATCACGCAATTTTTTTCTGTGATCACAAACAATCCAAACGCTTTAAGTCGGGATTAGCGCCCAATAGTCCAGATCAAGCAGGACATCGGGATGATATTTCCCGTCATCACCGCGCAACACACCTGCCGCGCCTTTGGTCGCCACCAGCCGTAGCCGGATCGCGCCGACACCCGGTGTGGTTGTTTCGGCCATATCCAGCACCTCGGACCACGCGCGCACCGTATCGCCTGCGAAACAGGGGTTCGCATGGGCACCACCGTTCAGCGCCACGATCATCTGCGCATTGGCCAACCCGTTGAACGACAATGCCCGCGCCAGCGAAATGACATGGCCGCCATAGATCAGCCGTTTCCCATCCGCGCGCTGCGTCGCGTCAAAATGCACCTTGGCGGTGTTTTGCCACAGGCGGGTTGCCAGCATATGTTCGGCCTCTTCGACCGTCACGCCATCCACGTGGTCAATAACCTCGCCCACACCGTAATTGATCAACCGATGCGATTCGCCCGCCTGCGCAAAGTCATAATCAGTAAATTGCAGCCCCTGTGGCACCACCAGATCGCCCGCCGCCACAACCGCTGGCAGAACTGGGATCACTGGCTCGGGTGCGGGGCCGTCGCCACGTTTGCGCACCATCACCCAGCGGACATAGCGCAACACATCCTCGCCCCGCTGATTGCGGCCCGTGGTGCGCACCCAGACAACCCCGGATTTGCCGTTTGAATTCTGCTTAACCCCGATCACCTGCGATTGGCTGGACAGCGTATCACCCGGATACACAGGCGCCAGCCAGCGCCCGTCGGCATAGCCCAGGTTGGCCACCGCGTTCAGCGATATATCCGGCACCGTCTTGCCAAATACCGTATGAAAGGTGATCAGATCATCGACGGGCGACGCAGGCAAACCGCAAGACCGCGCAAATTCGTCTGATGAATAAAGCGCTGTGCGCGCCGGATAAAGCGCATGGTAAAGCGCCCGTTCCCCGCCCGAAATGGTGCGCGGCACCGCATGGGTGATCACATCGCCAACGGCGTAGTCCTCGAAAAAGCGGCCCGCGTTGGTTTTTGTCATTGCCGGCCCAGCTTCATGTCGGGGGAATAGGGCGTGTCGATGTCTTTGGTCACGGCCTGCCCGCAGCGCATGACGCCATTGGCCTGATCAAAGGCATAGGTCGGGTTGCCATAAAGCTCCCACCCCTTTGACAGCGCGTCTGACACCTTGTGGCAGAACGCCGATGTATCGTCTTCGGTCAACATACGGTAGATTTTCATGGGATCATCCAAACGGGTTATAGCCAAGCCAGATGTGCACCACAGACACCACCCCAAAGGCAACGATCGTCGCCACGATGGCGGTGATTTCCTTGCGGATCGGCACCATATGGGGCGGGGTTTGGCGTGGCTCTGTGCGGTTGATCAGCGCCACCTCGGACCCTGCCCAGACCAGCAGACCGCCAAACAGCACAAAAGATGCGGTATCGCCGTTCACCAGCAGGTGCCCAACCGCCCACAGTTTGACCGCGGTCAGTTGCGGGTGGCGGACATATTGGGTGATCCGCGCCTTTGATCCGCTGGCAGCGAACAGGTAGAACGCAAGCAACATCAACAGGTTGTTGATTCCCGTCATCGCTGGTGTCCGGCCCCAATAGAATGTCGTGTCGGCCCAGCGATAGCCCAGCACCATTAGCACCAGCCCGGCCATCGCCCCGATGGTCACGATCATCTTGCCTTGCTCACCCATCGACGCACGATGCGCAGGTGCCAGTCGTTTCCAGAAATGAACGGCTGACCACAGGATCAGACCAAGAATAAGTAGTGTCATGCGCTCTCCAATGCGGCGATAGCTTCGGCTTTGGCCAAGGTCGCCCTTGCGGTCACGATATGCAAGTTTTCTACGATGCGGCCATCGACCACGGCGACGCCCTGCCCATCGGCCTCTGCTGTCTCGAAGGCGGTGATCTGGCGGCGGGCAAGGGCGATTTCATCTTCGGATGGTCCAAAGGCGGCATTTGCAATCGCCACCTGCGCAGGGTGAATCAATGTCTTGCCGTCAAACCCCATATCGCGGCCTTCGGCGCATTCGGCGCGCAACCCGTCTTCGTCCTTGAAGGCGTTATAAACACCATCAAGCGCGATGATCCGCGCTGCCTTGGCCGCCAGCAGACAATGCTGCAAAGCCATCATCAGGGCCGCGCGGCCGCGCGAATTCAGATCCTTGGCAAGGTCGTTTGTCCCCAACACAAACCCCGCGATCCGCGGATGCGCGGCGATCTGGGCGGCGTTCAGAATGCCCTGGGGCGTTTCCATCATCGCCCAGATCGGCAGGTCTGGTACCAAACCGGCCAGCGCATCCACATCGCCAGGGCCGTTCACCTTGGGCAGCAGCACACCGTCACACGCCATCGCGGCGACGGCGGCGGCGTCTTCCACGCCCCACGGCGTATCCAGCCCATTGATTCGCACGATCTTTAGCCGCGGGCCATAACCGCCCGTCGCCAAGGCCGCATAAAGCGTGTCACGCGCCGCGATCTTGGCGTCGGGCGCGACGGCATCCTCTAAATCAAACAGAATCACATCGACAGGCAGGTCGCGCGCCTTGTCCAACGCCCGGTCCTTCGAACCGGGAATATATAGGGCTGAACGATAGGGGCGGTCCTGCATCGAATCTTCCTCGTAATTTTGTTGCGCAGAAAAGGCCAGAAAAGTGCTATTCATTCAAGAGACAATTGCCGCATCGCAGCAAAAAGCATCATCACAGTGCGTTAACCAATTTGCGGCAAATTCGCTTCAGACTTGCAACACTTTCTGACGGCACGGCGCGTTTCGCCCTGGCCCCCAATTGTAAAGATGCCTGCGATGAAGCATAAATTTTTTCTGATGTTGTTCGGTATTGGTGCCATGTTGCTGGCAGCCAATCAAGCCAATGCCCAAACGCAGACATGCGCAGACCATAACACGGTTGTGGCGCGACTGGCTGAACATTTTGGCGAAAGCCGCCAATCCATCGGGCTGCGCGATGATGATTCCGTTGTCGAAATCTTCGTCGCGATGGAAACCGGCAGTTGGACCATTACGCAGACCCGGCCCGGCGGGCCAACCTGTCTTGTGGCGGCCGGTCAGGCGTTTCAGCAGCTGAACGCTGTCTTGTCCCGCGTTGAGCGCCGGACATTATTCGCCGCATTTTGCAAGACCACGGCCAGCTGATCGGGGTTTTCACGTCAGCGCCAACCAGATCAGCCGCACGCCCGTTGCCACCAAAAGAACGTAAGTGAGCCCGAAAAACAGCCGCTCTGGCACAAAATGATGCATCCGAACGCCAACCCATGCACCGATCAGCGCAAAAGGGGCCAGCACAACACTGCCCATGATCGTATCCCATCCGAATATGCCCAAATAGGCATAGGGTAGAACCTTGATCCAGTTGATCGCCCAAAAGGCAATGACCGTCGTCGCCTGATAGGTCGTCTTGGCCAGGCCTTGCGACAACAGGAAAACCGCCACGGGCGGACCACCGGCGTGACTGATAAAACTGGTAAACCCCGCGACCCCCCCGGCAATCCATGCACCGGTTCGGGAAAAGGCCATTTGCCGCACCGATAGCCATCCGCGGGCACGGGCAAGCTGATACGCCACAAATGCCAGACAGATTACACCGATCAACAGGCGAAAGACATCTGCATTCACATAGGCATAAATCAAAGCGGCCAGCACAATTCCCGGTAGGGCACCGATGATGATCCCTTTGGCAGACGGCCAGTGCCATTTGCGCCAATAGGGCTTTAGCGTTGCCGCGTCGATCACCATCAAAACCGGCAAGACGATCCCCAGCGCCGCCCCCGGCGGCACCACCATCGCCAGAACCGCACCGCCGACAAAAGCAGCACCCGACCCGAACCCGCCTTTGGAAATCCCGGCAAACATGATCGCTGGAATTCCAACCGCGAAGAATTGCCAATTAAATTCAAGCACATCACGCTCCGCCGGTGCGACACCACTCTGCCTGATTACTGTGCTTGCGCAATCATGACCATGGCGAAATATGTGATGCCGCAGCGCAGCACCCTTGCCAGCGGCCCTTCAAAGGCTTACCCCGTCGCCTAAATCCAAACCACAAAGGATCTATTTTCATGGCCAGACCCAAGATTGCCCTTATCGGCGCCGGACAAATCGGCGGCACGCTCGCGCACCTCGCCGCTGTAAAAGAACTCGGCGATGTTGTGCTTTTCGACATTGCCGAAGGTATCCCCCAAGGCAAGGCACTTGATATAGCCGAATCCGGCCCTGCCGCCAAATTCGACGGTAGCTTCAAAGGGACAAACGATTACGCCGATATCGCAGGTGCCGATGTTTGCATCGTGACCGCCGGTGTGGCACGCAAGCCCGGCATGTCGCGTGATGACCTGTTGGGGATCAACCTCAAGGTCATGAAATCCGTTGGCGAAGGCATCGCGGCACATGCGCCAAACGCTTTTGTCATCTGCATTACCAACCCGCTGGATGCGATGGTCTGGGCGCTGCGCGAATTTTCCGGGCTACCGCACAATATGGTCTGCGGCATGGCAGGTGTGCTGGACAGTGCACGTTTCCGGCATTTCCTTGCGGACGAATTCGAAGTCTCCATGCGTGACGTGACGGCCTTTGTTCTGGGCGGCCACGGCGATACGATGGTGCCCCTGACCCGCTATTCCACGGTGGGTGGCATCCCTCTGCCTGATCTGGTGGATATGGGTTGGACCACGCAAGACAAACTGGACGCGATCGTGCAGCGGACCCGTGACGGTGGCGCTGAAATCGTCGGCCTGCTGAAAACCGGTTCCGCCTTTTATGCGCCTGCCACATCGGCGATCGAAATGGCAGAGGCCTATCTGAAAGACCAGAAACGCCTTTTGCCCTGTGCGGCACATGTTGACGGCGCATACGGGCTTGACGGTTTCTATGTTGGCGTGCCCACCATCATCGGCGAAGGCGGCGTTGAACGCGTGGTCGAGATCAAGATGAACAAAGCTGAACAGGCCATGTTCGACAAATCTGTCGAGGCGGTCAAAGGTCTGGTCGCGGCGTGCAAGGCGATCGACAGCAGCCTTGCCTGATAACCTGGGCACTGAATAGCAAAGGGTCGCCCAAGGGCGACCCTTTTTCATTTTAGCCATCTACAATCCCACCCCGCGAATCTCTTGAAATGATCGGCGGCGGCTGCGTTTGGAAATTTTGTGATCACAGTATAAAAACCTGTGATCACAAATGTTCGAATATTCAGAGGCAATGATGATTTCGGTTAGAAACTGTTCATAGGCTGTGGTTTATATGGCTTCAATTGAAGCCAAATTGGACAAGTCCTATGAACATCCACGAATATCAGGCGAAAGCCTTGCTGCGCAGCTACGGTGCACCTGTTTCCGACGGCCGCCCCGTCACCCGCGCCGAAGATGCCAAAACCGCCGCCGGTGAACTTGATGGCCCGCTGTGGGTGGTAAAGGCACAAATTCACGCAGGTGGCCGTGGCAAGGGCAAATTCAAAGAAGCCGATGCCGGTGATGCCGGTGGCGTGCGCCTGACCAGATCCGTGGAAGAAGCCGCGCAAGAAGCCCGCAAAATGCTTGGCCGCACGCTGGTGACACATCAAACCGGGCCTGCGGGCAAGCAGGTCAACCGCATCTATATCGAAGACGGATCTGGGATTGAAACCGAACTTTATCTCGCGCTGTTGGTTGATCGTCAATCCAGCCGCATCGGGTTTGTCTGTTCGACCGAAGGCGGCATGGACATTGAAGAAGTCGCCGCCAATACCCCTGAAAAGATCGTGAACTTTACCGTGGACCCCGCCACCGGTTATCAGCCGTTCCACGGCCGCCGCATAGCCTTTGCGCTGGGTCTGCAAGGGCCGCAGATCAAACAATGCGTCACGCTGATGGGCCAGCTTTACAAGGCATTCACCGAAAAAGACATGGAGATGCTGGAAATCAACCCGCTGATCGTGACCGACAAGGGCGATCTGAAGGTGCTGGACGCCAAAGTCGCCTTTGACGGAAACGCGCTTTATCGGCAGGCTGACATCGCGGCGCTGCGGGATGAAACCGAAGAAGACCCCAAAGAACTGGCAGCGTCGAAATTTGACCTGAATTATATCGCGCTAGATGGTGAAATCGGCTGCATGGTCAACGGCGCGGGCCTTGCCATGGCGACGATGGACATCATTAAACTTTACGGCGCCGAACCCGCCAACTTTTTGGACGTGGGCGGCGGCGCGACGAAAGAGAAGGTGACCGAAGCGTTCAAGATCATCACGTCCGACCCCAACGTGAAAGGTATTCTGGTTAATATCTTTGGCGGGATCATGCGGTGTGACGTGATCGCCGAAGGTGTGATCGCCGCCGTGAAAGAGGTGGGCCTGAAAGTTCCGCTGGTTGTTCGTCTGGAAGGCACGAACGTTGAAAAAGGCAAGGAAATCATCCGTAATTCCGGCCTTGATGTCATCGCCGCCGACGACCTGAAAGACGGCGCACAGAAAATCGTCAAAGCTGTAAAAGGTTAACCCGTAAGGGTGGGTTCAAACCCACCTTACCCGCAAGATTCCCAAGGAGCCTCTCATGGCCATTCTCGTTAACGAAAACACCCGCGTCATCTGTCAGGGTCTTACCGGCAGCCAAGGCACATTCCATTCCGAACAGGCCATCGCCTATGGCACCAAGATGGTTGGCGGAGTCACCCCCGGCAAGGGCGGCACCACCCATCTGGACCTGCCCGTATTCAACTCGGTCCACGAGGCCAGGCACGTGACCGAAGCCAACGCATCCGTCATCTACGTGCCGCCCCCCTTTGCGGCTGATAGTATCCTCGAAGCGATCGACGCGGAAATGGAGCTGATCATCTGCATCACCGAAGGTATCCCCGTGCTGGACATGATGAAGGTCAAGCGCGCGCTGGAAGGGTCCAAATCCCGCCTGATTGGGCCAAACTGCCCCGGCGTCATCACGCCTGACGCCTGCAAGATCGGCATCATGCCCGGCCACATCCACAAACGCGGGTCGGTTGGTGTTGTTTCCCGTTCCGGCACGCTGACCTATGAGGCTGTGAAACAGACATCTGACAGCGGGCTGGGCCAGTCAACCGCTGTTGGCATTGGCGGCGACCCGATCAAGGGCACCGAACATATTGACGTTTTGGAAATGTTTTTGGCCGACCCTGAGACGCAGTCGATCATTATGATCGGTGAAATCGGCGGATCAGCCGAAGAAGACGCAGCACAGTTCCTGGCTGATGAACGCAAGAAAGGCCGCTGGAAACCCACAGCCGGTTTCATCGCCGGGCGCACGGCGCCTCCGGGCCGTCGCATGGGCCATGCCGGTGCGATTGTGGCTGGCGGCAAAGGCGATGCTGAATCCAAGATCGAGGCGATGAAAGCCGCCGGCATCGTGGTGGCCGATAGCCCTGCAACGCTGGGCGAGGCTGTGCTGAAAGCGATTGGGTAAGTCGGGGTTAAACCCCGACACGGATAACAATGGCGGGGCAAGCCCCGCCCTACGATTGAAACAGAGGTCCACCGATGAATGACCATTCCCCCAACGACGTTTTCCACGCCTCCAGTTTTCTGCAGGGGCATAATGCGGAATATGTCGAACAGCTTTACGCCCGCTATGCCGACAATCCCGGGGCTGTTGACGAAAGCTGGCAGGCGTTTTTCCGCAATTTGGGTGACGCGCCCGGGGACGCGCAAGCAGAGGCATCAGGGCCAAGCTGGGCACGCCATGACTGGCCGCCGGTTCCAAATGACGACCTGACAGCCGCGCTTGATGGCCAGTGGCCCGCAGAACCCAAGGCCGCAGGTGATAAGATCAAGGCGAAGGCTGCTGAAAAAGGCGTGACACTTGATGAAACACAGGTGCGCAACGCCGTGATGGACAGTGTGCGCGCACTGATGATCATCCGCGCCTACCGCATCCGCGGCCACCTGATTGCCGATCTTGACCCGCTGGGCATGCGCGAGACCCAATCCCACCCTGAACTGGACCCCGCCAGTTACGGCTTTACCGCAAAGGACATGGACCGGCCGATTTTCATCGACAACGTGCTGGGGCTGGAAATCGCCACGATGGCGGAAATCATGGCCATCGTGCAGCGCACCTATTGCGGCACATTCGCGCTGCAATACATGCATATTTCAAACCCCGAAGAAGCGGGCTGGCTGAAAGAGCGTATCGAAGGATACGGCAAGGAAATCAGCTTTACCCAGAACGGCCGCAAGGCGATTCTGAACAGCCTTGTGCAGGCTGAAGGGTTCGAAAAATTCTTGCATGTCAAATACATGGGCACCAAACGTTTTGGCCTTGACGGCGGCGAAAGCCTGATCCCCGCGATGGAACAGATCATCAAACGCGGTGGCCAGCTGGGGCTTGAGGAAATCGTGATCGGAATGCCGCACCGCGGGCGTTTGTCGGTGCTGGCCAACGTGATGGAAAAACCGTATCGTGCGATTTTCAACGAATTTCAGGGCGGATCATTCAAACCCGAGGATGTCGACGGATCGGGCGATGTGAAATACCACCTTGGCGCCTCTAGCGACCGCAGCTTTGACGACAACAACGTCCATTTGTCGTTGACCGCGAACCCTTCGCACCTTGAGGCAGTGAACCCCGTTGTGCTGGGTAAAGTGCGCGCCAAACAGGACCAGAAAGGCGACAAAGACCGCACCAAGGTCATGGCCGTGCTGCTGCATGGCGATGCGGCCTTTGCCGGACAGGGCGTTGTTGCCGAAGGCTTTGGCCTGTCGGGCCTGCGCGGCCACAAGACAGGTGGCACGATGCATATCGTGGTCAACAACCAGATCGGTTTCACAACGGCACCGCACTTTTCGCGCAGCTCGCCTTACCCGACCGACATAGCCCTGATGGTCGAAGCGCCCATTTTCCACGTCAATGGCGACGACCCCGAGGCTGTGGTCCATGCTGCCCGCGTTGCCACGGAATTCCGCCAGAAATTCCACAAGGACGTGGTGCTGGACATCATCTGCTACCGCCGCTTTGGTCACAACGAAGGCGACGAGCCGATGTTCACCAATCCGGTGATGTACAACAAGATCAAAAAGCAGAAAACGACGCTGACGCTTTACACAGAACGCCTCGTGAAGGACGGGCTGATCCCCGAGGGCGAAATCGAGGATATGAAAGCCGCGTTCCAGGCGCATCTGAATGAAGAATTCGAAGCGGGTAAAACCTATAAACCCAACAAAGCCGACTGGCTGGACGGGAAGTGGTCGCATCTCAACCGCGAGAAAGAAGAATACCAACGCGGCGTAACCGCCATCGACGAGGCAACGTTCAAGCAAGTTGGCCGCGCTTTGTCCACTGCACCCGAAGGGGTGCCGCTGCACAAGACCGTTGGCCGCCTGCTGGATGCCAAGGCGCAGATGTTCGAAACCGGCAAAGGCATTGACTGGGCCACGGGCGAGGCGCTGGCCTTTGGGTCACTGCTCTCCGAAGGTTACCCGGTGCGCTTGTCAGGTCAGGACAGCACGCGCGGCACCTTTAGCCAGCGGCATTCGGCCCTGATCAATCAGGAAAACGAAAAACGCTATTACCCGCTGAACCACATCCGCGAAGGTCAGGCGCAATACGAAGCCATCGATTCGATGCTGTCGGAATACGCGGTTCTTGGGTTTGAATATGGCTACAGTCTAGCCGAACCCAACGCACTAACCCTATGGGAAGCGCAGTTTGGCGACTTTGCCAATGGCGCGCAGATCATGTTTGATCAGTTCATTTCGTCGGGCGAAAGCAAATGGTTGCGCATGTCCGGCCTGGTCTGCCTGCTGCCGCACGGCTACGAAGGGCAAGGGCCCGAACATTCCAGCGCGCGTCTGGAACGGTTCCTGACGATGTGCGGCGGCGACAACTGGATCGTGGCCAACTGCACGACACCGGCCAACTATTTCCACCTGCTGCGCCGCCAACTGCACCGCACCTTCCGCAAACCGCTGATCCTGATGACGCCAAAATCACTGTTGCGGCACAAAATGGCCGTTTCCCGGGCTGAAGAATTCACCACCGGCTCCAGCTTCCACCGCGTTCTGTGGGATGACGCCCAGCACGGCAATTCCGAAACCAGCCTGGTGTCCGATGACAAGATCAAGCGCGTCGTGATGTGTTCGGGCAAGGTTTACTATGACCTTTTGGAAGAACGCGACGCCCGCGGAATCGACGATATCTATCTGATGCGGTTTGAACAGTTCTATCCCTTCCCCGCGCAATCGGCGGTAAACGAACTGGAAAGGTTCAAGAATGCCGACATGGTTTGGTGTCAGGAAGAACCTAAAAACCAAGGCGCATGGAGCTTTATGGAACCCAATCTCGAATGGGTTCTGACGCGTATCAAAGCCAAACACACAAGGCCCGTCTATGCCGGGCGCGCGGCTGCGGCCAGCCCCGCAACGGGCCTTGCCAGCCAACACAAAGCACAACAACAGGCGCTCGTTAATGACGCCCTGACCATCGAAGGATCAAAGCAATGACCACCGAAGTCCGCGTCCCCACACTTGGCGAATCCGTGACCGAGGCCACGGTCGCCACATGGTTCAAACAGCCCGGCGATGCCGTGGCTGTTGATGAAATGCTGTGCGAGCTTGAGACGGATAAGGTCACGGTCGAGGTGCCAAGCCCCGTTGCCGGCACCCTGTCTGAAATCGTGGCCGCCGAAGGCGAGACCGTTGGCGTTGACGCGCTGCTGGCGCAAATCGCCGAAGGCGCCGCCGCCCAGGCCCCCAAGGCAGAGGCCTCCAAAGAGGCGCCCGCCGAAGAACCCAAAGCCACAGCCGCCCCTGCTGCGGCGAAAAAAGATGTCGAAGACGCCCCGTCAGCCAAGAAACTGATGGCGGAAAACGATCTGACGGATGTGCAGGGCACCGGCAAGGATGGCCGCGTGATGAAAGAGGACGTGCTGAAAGCACTGTCCGAAAAACCCAGCGCGCCCGCAGCTGTTGCGACCCCGCGTGCGCCTGTCCCCGCCGCACAGGCCGACCGCGAAGAACGGGTGAAAATGACCCGTCTGCGCCAGACCATCGCCAAGCGCCTTAAAGACAGCCAGAACACCGCCGCCATGCTGACCACCTATAACGAGGTCGACATGACCGAGGTGATGGCCCTGCGCGACGCATACAAAGACCTGTTTTTGAAAAAGCACGGCGTGAAACTTGGCTTTATGTCCTTTTTCACCAAGGCCTGCATCCATGCCCTGCACGAGGTGCCAGAGGTGAATGCCGAAATCGACGGCACCGATGTGGTTTACAAGAACTACGTCAACATGGGCATCGCGGCAGGCACGCCCACGGGCCTTGTCGTGCCGGTGATCAACGACGCCGACCAGATGTCATTCGCCGCAATTGAAAAAGCGATTGCCGAAATGGGCGCCAAGGCGCGCGACGGCAAACTGTCGATGGCTGAAATGCAGGGCGGCACCTTTACCATTTCCAACGGCGGGGTTTACGGGAGCCTGATGTCATCGCCCATTCTGAACCCGCCGCAGTCGGGGATTTTGGGGATGCACAAGATTCAGGATCGCCCCATGGCAATCAACGGTCAGGTTGTGATCCGTCCGATGATGTATCTGGCGCTGTCCTACGACCACCGGATCGTGGACGGTAAGGGCGCCGTGACCTTCCTTGTGCGCGTGAAAGAGGCGCTTGAGGATCCGCGCCGGTTGCTGATGGATTTGTGATGACATCCGCAACACAGGGCGGGACTTCATCCAGGCAAGGAAAAATGGACGATTAGGAAGCTAGATGACACCCGAACTCACCGTCCTCGCCCTCGCGGCGATTCTGCAAGCCCTGCAATTCATGGCATATTCGGTTGCGGCGAATATGGCCGTCGGGCCAAAATATGCGATGGGGCCGCGCGATGAACCCCGCGCCCTGACGATAAACGCGGGCCGCCTGCAACGCGCGCTCAACAACCATTTCGAAGGCTTGATCCTGTTCACCATTGCCGTTGTCGTCGTCACGCTGGGCGACAAGGGCACCGGGTTTTCCGCCGCCTGCGCCTGGGCCTATCTGGGCGCGCGTATTTTTTATATCCCCGCTTATTATTTCGGCCTGACCCCATGGCGGTCGCTGATCTGGGCTGTGGGGTTTTTTGCGACCATTCTTATGATACTGTCAGCCTTGTTCTGACCACCCTGAAGGAGAGCTTATGTCCAGCTATGATGTCATCGTAATCGGTGCCGGCCCCGGCGGCTATGTCGCTGCGATCCGTTGCGCCCAACTGGGCATGAAAGTCGCCTGTATCGAAGGCCGCGAAACATTGGGCGGCACCTGTCTGAACGTCGGCTGCATCCCGTCCAAAGCGATGCTGCACGCAACCCATATGTTGCACGAGGCGGAACATAATTTTGCCGACATGGGGTTGAAGGGCAAGGCGCCATCGGTCGATTGGCAGCAGATGCTGGATTACAAGGCCAAGACCATTGCGCAAAACACCGGTGGCATCGAATTTCTGTTCAAAAAGAACAAGATCGACTGGATCAAAGGCTGGGCCAGCATCCCCGCGGCCGGCAAGGTCAAGGTGGGTGATGACACCCACGAAGCCAAACATATCGTCGTTGCCACGGGGTCTGCGCCTTCTGGCCTGCCGGGGATCGAGATTGACGAAAAGATCGTTGTCACCTCGACCGGGGCGCTGGAACTGCCCAAGATCCCTAAAACCATGGTCGTGATCGGCGCGGGTGTGATCGGGCTTGAGCTGGGGTCTGTCTATGCCCGACTGGGCACCGAGGTCAGCGTGATCGAATTTCTTGACGGGATCACCCCCGGCATGGATGCCGAAATCGCCCGGCAATTCCAGAAGATGCTGACAAAACAGGGGCTTAAGTTTACGCTGGGGGCCGCTGTGCAGGGTGTCAGCGTCAAGAACAAAAAGGCTACTGTCACCTATAAATTGCGCAAGGACGACAGCGCACACGAGGTGACAGCAGACACCGTGCTGGTCGCAACGGGCCGTAAACCCTTTACCGATGGGTTGGGCCTTGATGCGCTGGGCGTTGAACTGACCGACCGGGGCCAGATCAAGACCGATGGCAAATATGCCACCAATGTTGCAGGCGTCTATGCCATCGGTGACACGATCGCAGGCCCGATGCTGGCCCATAAGGCCGAAGACGAAGGCATGGCCGTGGCCGAGGTGATCGCGGGGCAACATGGCCATGTGAACTATGGCGTGATCCCCGGCGTGATCTATACCCACCCCGAGGTCGCCAATGTTGGCGAAACCGAAGAAACCCTGAAAGAACAAGGGCGTGCCTATAAAGTTGGCAAGTTTTCATTCATGGGCAACGCCCGCGCCAAGGCCAATTTCGCTGGCGAAGGTTTTGTGAAAATTCTGGCAGACAAGGAATCAGACCGCATCTTGGGCGCGCATATCATTGGCCCGATGGCGGGTGACCTGATCCACGAAATCTGCGTCGCGATGGAATTTGGTGCCGCTGCCGAAGATCTGGCGCGCACCTGCCATGCGCACCCCACCTATTCCGAAGCCGTGCGCGAAGCGGCGCTCGCTTGTGGGAACGGCGCAATCCACGCCTGACAGGAAATATCAGGGGCGGGCCTGTGCCCGCCCCGATTTTAGTATGTGCAGGTCTTTGCCTTTTCACGTTATTCTTTAGAAACGCCCGATTCATGGTTATCGATCACCATAACCACGCCATAATTTCATGATTTCGTGTTAGGGTATCGAGTGTAATTTTGAGATTGTTATGAAAAAGCTTGTTCTTGCGGGGTTGTTGGTGTGGTTATCCACTTTCCCAACACACGCTTACACAAGCGTGACCGGCTTCACCACAGAGCTTGAATTTGTTGCCCAGACCAGCATCGCGGGTTCAGGCCGTGCGAACTTGTCGTTATGTTATGTCACGCGCAGCTTTCGGGTCTTTGGCAATGCGCTGACCAGCGATGTGCAGCGCTATGCCTTGTCTGACGATAATTGCATGACCGAAGACCGCCCCTTTTCAACACAGCAGATGATCATCGCGCATTCTTTGGACCTTATCCCGGCGGATATTCCGATCGTGGCCAGCAACGATATCCGGCGCAACCTAAAAACCTATGGGCTGCTTGCCGCGATTGCCTTGACCATGCTTGTGGTCATCTTGCGGCGGGTGAGGTCCATATTGGGGTATGATCCCAACGGCCCGATGCGGAAAATGGCGGCAGAACAGATCGTATCTGTTATGTGCCATGCTGCTAAATGCGACGGGCTTGTCGGCTCAAAGGAACTGGGCCTGATTGGTCGCGCGGCCAAACGACTGACGCGGCGCAATTTTTCGACCGCAGACATCATCCGCATGGCTGACCACAGTGATCTGAACCTGTCGCTTGATGATTACATTGCTTTTGGCGCAGGGCTGCGCGACAGGGAAAAAGACGCGATGATCTATGCCGCGCTTTTGATCACGATGTTTGAAATGCCCATGCTGCCTGCGGAATATCAATTCGTGACAAAATTGGCCTATGGCCTTGGTGTTCCGGGTCAGGATTTTCGCCGTATTATGGCCACAGTCCTTGACGATCTGGACAGTTACGCCGCCAATTAGGCTTTGAGCATCCGCAATCCTTGCGTCGCATCCGCACGCACGGCCAGCCGCAACCCGGGTTCATCGCCGGCCTTCAGCGCGGCCAGAATCAGCTTGTGATGATGGGGCGGCTCTTGCCGGTTCAAACGGCCATAAAGCGCGCACATCGTCGGGCCAAGTTGCAGCCAGACAGTTTCTGTCATGGCCAGCATCGCAGGGGCCTGTGCGCGCAGGTAAAGCGTGCGATGAAATTCCAGATTCAGGCGAATATAGCCTGCTGCATCATGCCGCGCGATCATTTGGCTGACACTGTTGTTGATGGTTTCCAACCGGTCAATCAGGGCCATATGCGCACGCGGCAAGGCGCGCGATGCCAGTTCTGATTCCAAAAGCGCGCGCAATGTGGCCAGTTCTTCGATCCGGTCGTTCGACAGCGCGGGGGTGGACACCCGCCCGGATGATGAAAACGACAGCGCCCCTTCCGCGACCAACCGGCGCACTGCTTCGCGCGCGGGGGTCATCGACACGTCATAGGCTTTGCCGATGCCGCGCAGGGTCAGGGCTGCGCCAGGGGCGATTTCGCCGTGCATGATGCGGCTGCGCAGGGCACGATAAACCCGTTCATGCGCGGCGGTCGTGGGGTCAAGGGGGCGGGGTTGGATCAGCATGTGCAATCTTGTGATCGCCAAAGCGGGTTGCGTCAATCACCGAACTGGACCCGGTGCAACCGATCGCCATTTTCACGCAGCCAACGGCGGCAGGCGGCATGGTCGGGGTATAATTGCGCAACGATTTCCCAGAAAGCTGCTGAATGGTTCATTTCAACCAGATGCGCCACTTCATGGGCCGCCACATATTGCAGCACGGGCGGCGGGGCCATGACCAACCGCCACGAATACATCAGCGCCCCTTGACTGGTGCATGATCCCCAGCGCGACCGCGTATCGCGCAAGGACAAACGCGCATACGTCAGGCCCAGCACTGTGGCGTAATGGTCTGATGCAGCGGCAAACCTGTCGCGTGCGGCGGCTTTCAATAAAACCCGCACCAGTGCACCAGCGACTGCACCCTGCGGGACCAGAATTTCATCCGGCAGCAACCGCGCCCGCCGCACACCAGCCGCCCGCACCGCAAGGTCGCGCCCTTCAAAGGGAACAGTCCCGCCTGGCCGGACAAGATGCGCCGGGGCCATTTCCTCCAGATGCCCGCGCAGCCAATCTTCGCGGCTGTGCAGAAACGCCAGCCCCTCGCGTTCCGGCAATCGCTGCGGCAGCGTCAGGGTCACGCGACCATCCAGCCGCGACACCCGCAAAGACAGCCTTTTTGCCCGCGCGGAACGGCGTAGCGTGACCTCAATTGGGGGGTTGCCTTCAATCCTATGGCGGCCCATATCCAACTTTCGTTATTTTCCCGTGCCAAAGCCTTTGACACCATCAGACGCTTATGGCAGTTGGCACCGATCACCCGCAAGGGATTGACCAGATTTTTGAAGGGATAGCCTATGCCTAAGGAAGAATGGGGCACAAAGCGTCTTTGCCCTGAAACCGGCAAACGCTTTTACGACCTGAACGCGACACCGATCATCAGCCCTTACACCGGTAAAGAAGTCACAGTTGACACATCCAAGACCCGCACCATGGTCGCGGATGCCGAAGACGCGCAATCCAAGAAAGTTAAGGACGAAGTCGAAGATGATGACCTGATCCTTGATGACGATGAGGATGAAGACGTTGATTTGGGCGATGATGTGCTGGAAGATGACGACGATACAGTTTCGCTTGACGAACTGGCGGATGTCGCAACCAACGACGACGATTAATTTCGATACATCGGGCGTGATTACCACTTGATCTCGCCCGATGTGCTGCATAGACAGCATGTCGCAACAGGTTGTTGCAAATGGGGCCTTAGCTCAGTTGGGAGAGCGCTTGCATGGCATGCAAGAGGTCAGGGGTTCGACCCCCCTAGGCTCCACCAAATTTTTCATTGAAATTGTGCCCGTGTCGCGGACTATATTGACGATGCTTTGATTCGTTAGTCAACGGTGGACGTCAGGACCACCTCCACCCGTCTGTTCGTATCGCGCCCCTGTTCGGTGGCATTTGTGGCGATCGGCGCCAGATATCCTGCGCCTTCGGCCGCAAGCTGCCCGCGGCTGACGCCATAATCAGCCACCAAGCTGTTCAGCACGGCCCCGGCCCGGCGTTTCGATAGGGCGATGTTCGGCTCTAGCGCGCCAACAGCATCGGTATGGCCGACAAGCACGACAGTCCGGTCAGGATGGGCCTGCAGATAATCGGCTAGCGCCCGCAGTGATGCAAATTCAGCGATGTCCAACTGTGCTGATCCAATGGCAAACCTCAGATCTGCCAGCACCGCATGCCCGGCGCTGTCCAACTGCGCCGCAAGGCTTGCCTGATCAAGCGGTGCAACTTGCTGCGGGGCCACAGGTGTAGGTAATGGCGGCACATCATTAACGGTCCCTGCAGGGTTTATTATTGTCACCTGCACAAAACCGGCCTGTGCCGTGCGGCTTGCAAACAAGTTGACGTATTCGATGCCCGCATCACCAGACCGTTCCGCCGCCAGAAAGCGAAAATCGCCAATGTTGATCTGCATTTCAGGCGGTGGCAACATGTCGATCCCAAAGCGGAAATCAAAGCCACCGCAAGCCTCGGTCTGGCATTCAAAGATAACGCGATATCCGTCGTTACGCAGTTGTTCGCGCAGGGGGCGCAACAGTTGCAGTGTTGTCAGCCCCGCGGCCGGAATCCGCCACGCCTGCTGCGTGACCTGACCTTCGACCACTTGGGTGGGCATGATGCCGCTATTCCAAACGCCCACCGGCATGACATAGCTGTCCAGCGCCTGCGTCTCAGTCCGCTGCAAACTGGCGTTGCCGGGAAATGCCAGTGTTTGCGCATCAACAGCCGTGGCGAGTGTGCAAAGAAAGCAAAGGCGAAAAAAGATCATCGCGCCTGTGCGTGGTAATCATCATTCGGGCGCATGTCGGTGGCCGAAGCGATGCGATTGCTCATGTTGAAGAACCCGGCAGTTGCGGCAATGTCCCAAATATCGCGGTCTGAAAAACCCACTTGGCGCAATGCATCGCGGTGCTTTTCAGCAATCGTGGCGCTGGAAACGGTCATGCGTTCCGCAAATTCCAGCATCGCCCTTTGCCGCGCATCCAAAGGTGCGACACGCCAGTTCATCACCAGCATTTCACCCAATTTGGGATCATCCGACAACTGACGTACGGCCGCGCCATGCGCCGTCAGACAATAATAGCATTTGTTGATCGATGATACGGCGACCGCAATCATTTCGCGGTCTAGTTTGGTCAGCCCGCTGTCGGCCAGCATCACGTCGTTATAAAGCCCGGCAAAAGCGTTCAGCTTGTCGATGTCAAAGGCATAGGCTTTCAGGACGTTCGGGATCATCCCCAGCTTGTCCATGCAGGCATTGAAATATTTTTGCGTCTTTTCCGGCAACGGATCGACCATGGGCAGGTCAAGAGCGGTGGGTTTTTCTGTCACAGGTTCCCTCCCGGCAGGATGCGATAGTGGTAGTGTCCCACAACCGTCATCCCGAGGGAAGCATAGAGCGCATTTGCCCCTTTATTCGCCTGCGTGGTAGCCAGCGTCAGGAAATCCATCCCCTGCGCCTGCGCCCAAAACGCCGCCGCACGCATCATATACTTTGCCAGCCCTTGCCTTCGGTGCGGCTTGGCAATTTCCAAAGCATGGATCATTGCGCAGGTGCCAGCGGTGCCAACAAAGACCGTGCCAGCGGGACGGTCGTTCATCCGCCCGAGGATCGTTGTCTTTGGGTGTGGCGCACGCTGCATGATGGCCAGCCGCGCGGCCCCAAGACCACCCATTGCCCAAATTTCATTCTGCACGGCCAAGGGCGGCCAGACATCAAAAGTGGTCACCGGCGGCGGGCGCTGTGTGGCAATATCGGCCACCAGCGCCGCATAAAGACGCACCGGGTCTTTGATGAGGTAACCACGCGCGGCCAGCAGCGCATCCAGCGTATCATCGCCTTCACGGATCATGAAAAGGGGTATTTGCCCGGCGGTGCGCATGGCCATTTCGGCTTGCGGCACATCCGCGTCTGTTATGGCCTGTTCCGCCGTGGCAGCGCTGACCCGACTGCTATCGCTTGGGTCCAGCCTGATGGTCCATGGGCCAAGCGCCGTTTTAGCTGTGGCAGGCCATGTGCCGTCGATCACGGCAAAAAGCATTTGGGCGTCGGGCAGCGGCATCAGGCAAACAGTGCGGTCAATGCGTCCATCGCACTGTCCAGTTTGCTTGCGTCACTGCTGCGCACAACGATGTTGCTGCCATAAACGCCGTCTTTGACAAAGGGATAAGACCCGACTGACAAATCAGGGTGGGCCGCGGCAAACGCCCCCAATGGCCCCGCGATGTCGCCTTCGCCGCGCACCAGCCGCAAGGTCCGTGATAACAGGGGCGCACCGCCTGTCAGACTGGGCAAAACGCTGGCTACCATCGCCTCAAACACTGATGGCACACCTGCCATCACATGCACATTGCGCAGGGTAAAGCCGGGGGCCGTGCTGACCGGGTTGTCGATCAGCACGGCCCCATCGGGGATGCGCGCCATCCGCAGGCGGGCCGCGTTCAATTCCTGACCAGAGCGATCATAATGCGCCTGCAAAAGGGCGCGGGCATCTTCGCGCACGTCAATCGGCCGATCAAAGGCGGCAGCGATGCAATCAGCTGTGATATCGTCATGGGTGGGGCCGATCCCGCCACTGGTGAACACATGGTCGAACCCTGCCGACAGCGCCTGCACTGCTGTGATGATCGCGGGGGCATCATCGCTGATGATTCGCACCTCTTTCAGGTCGATGCCCGCCGCGGTCAATTGCCCGGCCAGATGATGCATATTGGCGTCACGGGTGCGCCCGGACAAGATTTCATCACCGATGACAAGCATGGCGGCGGTGGGGTTTGACATGGCGGTTCTCCTGATTGGTGGAACAGGTTATAGGGGCGATTATGGAATTTGCCACGCCTCTTGTCCCCGCCCGTCTGATCCGCCGTTACAAACGGTTTCTGGCCGATATCAGGCTGGAGAACGGGCACGAGGTGACCGCCCATTGCGCCAATCCCGGGTCAATGATGGGGCTGGCTGAACCGGGGGCGAAAATATGGGTCGAACCCAATGCCGACCCCAAAAAGAAGCTGAAATTCGGTTGGCGGTTGGTCGATCACGAAAACGGCCATTTCACCGGCGTTGATACGTCGATCCCGAACAAGGTGGTCAAAACGGCGTTGCTGGCGCATCAGATCCCTGGCCTGCCGAATTATGATATGGTCCGGCCAGAGGTGCGATACGGCGCCAGCAGCCGCGTTGATTTCTTGCTGTCGGGTGAAGGGCCCGACACCTATGTCGAGGTCAAAAGCGCCACCTTGTCGCGCCGGTCGGGTCTGGCCGAATTTCCCGACAGCGTGACCGCGCGCGGGGCCAAGCATCTGGACGCGCTCGCTCAGATGGCCCGCACCGGGCATCGCGCTGTGATGATTTACCTTGTCCAGCGCACAGACTGCACGGCCATGACTCTCGCTGCTGATCTTGATCCGGCCTATGCAACAGGCTTTGCCCGCGCACAAAACGCGGGAGTGCAAGTTTTGGCGTTGCGTTGTCACATCACCCCCAAGGCGATCATCCCCGACAGGGCAATCCTGTTCGAACCCTAGAAGTTGACGCGGGTTTGGCCTATGTGGCCCTATGATAAGACGAAAAGGACAAAGCACGTGCAGACTAATACAGGCCGCTTGACGAAAGACGGAATTCGCATTCACGACCCATCCGACTTTGCCGGAATGCGCGTTGCAGGCGCGCTTGCCGCGCAGATCCTTGATGACATCACCCCGCACGTCGTTCCGGGGCAGTCCACGGGCGAGTTGGACCGCCTGATTACCCAGTGGGTTGCAGATGCCGGGGCGACATCGGCGACCATCGGTTATAAAGGTTATCGACACGCCAGTTGCATTTCGGTAAACCACGTAGTCTGCCACGGAATCCCCGGTGCGCCCATCCCGATGTCAGCATCCGAGACAATTTCGCGAAACCTTGAAAAGCGCCGCACCGATGACACGCTGAAGGATGGTGACATCCTCAACATTGACGTGACGGTGATTGTGGATGGCTGGTTCGGGGATACAAGCCGCATGTATGTTGCTGGAAATTTGCCCGCCCGGACGCAAAAACTGATTGACGTGACCCATGACGCGCTGATGCATGGGATCGCGGCGGCCAAGCCCGGTAATACATTTGGCGATATTGGTCATGCGATCCAGCTTTATGCCGAAAGCCACCGCATGTCCGTTGTCCGCGATTTTTGCGGCCACGGCTTGGGCCGGGTATTCCATGCGCCGCCAAATGTGCTGCATTATGGCCGTCCGGGCACCGGTGCGGTGCTGGAAGAAGGCATGTTTTTCACCATCGAGCCGATGATCAACTTCGGCAAACCCGAAACCGAGGTGCTGAACGACGATTGGACGGCTGTGACGCGGGATAAATCTCTCTCGGCGCAGTTCGAACATTCGATCGGCATTACCGCAGACGGAGCCGAGATTTTTACACTGTCCCCGGGCAATATGTTTCGTCCGACATCTCAACTGTGAGTCCGGTGCGCCAACAAATTTTGCAAAATTTGTTGGCGGCCGGATTACCTTTTGGCTGAACACCGCAGGCTGACTTGTCGTAACAAGCGCATGACAGCTTTGGAATCGGGCTTGTTCATTGTCCACTTGCATGGCCCCGGATCGTCAGCAGCTTGTGGGCAATCACCCTCGGGTAAATTCCGGGCGGCTCAGCCAACGCCGATGACTGCAGCCGTGGACGGGCAGAATGGTTCAGGTAAATGCGGCGGTCAGGGCTATTTCAACCATGTCACCAAAGGATCGTTCGCGATCCGCAGCGGGGAGCGCCTCGTGGGTTAACAAGTGGTCGCTGACGGTCAGCACAGCCAGCGCCCGGCGGCCATGGCGCGCAGCAAGGTTATAAAGCTCTGCTGCTTCCATTTCCACGCCAAGAATCCCGTGTCGCATCATCTGTTCATTCAAATCGGGCCGTTCGTCATAAAAGACATCCGATGAATATATGCCGCCCACATGTGTCGGCACGCCTTTTGCCATGGCGGCCTGATGCGCGGCGGACAACAGGCCAAAGTCGGCGCAAGGGGCAAAGTTCAATTCCTTGAAAATCCCGCGCGAGGGTGTGGACAGGGTCGAAGCCGTCATGGCAAGAATCACATCGCGAATGCCCACATGTTCTTGCATGCCCCCGCAAGACCCAATTCGGATCAATGTTTGCGCGTCGTAATCGCGGATCAATTCATTGGCATAAATCGACAGCGACGGCATCCCCATCCCAGACCCCTGTATGGTCACAGGGTGGCCATGCCACGTGCCGGTAAACCCCAGCATGCCACGCACCTGATTGATACAGCGGGCATCCTGTAAAAAGGTTTCAGCAGCCCATTTCGCACGATAGGGATCGCCCGGCATCAGGACGGTCGGCGCGATATCTTCTTTATCGGCACCAATGTGAATTGTCATCTTCGGCCTCATTCTGGCGCATATCTTGCAGCACGCGATTTACGTGGCCGCATATCTGCAAAGCTGGATCAGATTTCCATGTCTTCGGGGGATTTGCCTGATTGCAGGGCGGATTTAAACCAATCGGGTTGGCGGCCTTTGCCTGTCCAGGTCTGTTCGGAATTTTCGAGATTGCGGTATTTCGGCGGCGATACGGTTTTCGGACCCGTCTTTGTTTTCCGCATTCTGGCCCCGATAGCGCCAGTAATTTCTGCAAGCGAAAAGCCATGTGCAGCCGCCGCTTTTTCAGCGGCAGCAATGGCAGCTTGCCTGTTTTTTTCGGTCAGATTTTCCAGCGCTTTTTCGATATCCGCCCGAAGCTTTTCCAGCTCTTTGCGGTTCATTGAATTCAGATCAGGTATCATTACACTATCTCATTCTAGTCATGTAACGATAACATCCAGCATTATTTAGTAAAGCGTTTGTTAAGGGTTATGCCCAAAAGGATAAATCTGAACGGGCCTATTCCGCTGCCATTGGGCGGGGATCGACGAGGGTGACGATATCACGCATGATCGCGTTCAGTTGAAAATCTTTTGGAGTGTAAATTTTTGCAACGCCCATTTCCTTTAATTGCGCGGCATCTTCGTCAGGAATGATACCCCCGGCAATAACGGGAATGTGCCCCAATCCGGCATTACGCAGTTTATCCATGACTTCGCGCACCAGCGGAATATGCGAACCAGATAATATAGACAGCCCGATCACATGCGCATCATCGTTTTGGGCAGCTTTGACAATTTCATCAGGCGTCAGGCGAATGCCTTCATAGGTGATATCCATGCCGCAATCCCGCGCACGGGCCGCGATTTGTTCGGCCCCGTTGGAATGGCCATCCAACCCCGGTTTTCCCACCAGAAATTTCAGCCGCCGCCCCAGTGCTGCACTGACCAGATCAACCTGTTCGCGCAGATCATCCAGGCCTTCGGTGCGGTTGGATGGGTTGCTGCTGACCCCTGTGGGCGCGCGGTATTGGCCGAAAACAGCACGTATTACATCGGCCCATTCCCCTGTCGTGACACCTGCACGGGCGCAGGTAATGGAAGGGGGCATGATGTTGCTGCCGTCCTGTGCTGCCGCGCGCAGGGCGGTCAGGGCGGCCGCCACGGTATCCGCGTCGCGCCTTGCCTTCCATATTGCAAGGCGTCGCAGCTGGTCTGCCTCGGCCTCTGGATCCGCGACCATGATCGCGTCATCGCCTGCGGTTAGCGGCGATGGTTCGCCCGCCTGCCATTTATTGACGCCGACAACGGTGGTTGCACCTGATTCAATTCCTGCAATGCGGGCGGCATTGCTTTCGACCAGGCGCGATTTCATATAGGCAATCGCCCCAACGGCCCCGCCCATTCCGTCAATCTGCGCCAATTCGGCGCGCGCGCCTTCTTTTAAGGTGCTGACCTTGCGTTCGATCGCGGGGTTTCCGTCAAACAGATCGTCAAATTCCAAAAGATCGGTTTCATAGGCCAGAATTTGCTGCATCCGCAGCGACCATTGCTGATCCCATGGGCGCGGCAGGCCCAATGCCTCGTTCCAGGCGGGTAATTGCACGGCGCGGGCGCGGGCGTTTTTCGATAATGTTACCGCCAGCGTTTCCAGCAAAATGCGATAGACGTTGTTTTCAGGTTGCTGTTCGGTCAGCCCCAGAGAATTGACCTGCACACCATAGCGGAAACGGCGGTATTTCGCATCTTCAACGCCATAACGCGTTGCGCAAATCTCGTCCCATAATTCAACAAAAGCGCGCATTTTGCAAAGTTCGGTAACAAAGCGAATGCCCGCATTCACGAAAAATGAAATACGCCCTACCATTTCAGGAAAATGTTCCGCAGGCACTTTGCCGCGCAGATCGTCCAGCACGGCGGTGGCGGTGGCCAAGGCAAAGGCCAGTTCTTCCTCGGGGGTCGCGCCGGCCTCTTGCAGGTGATAGGAACAGACGTTCATCGGGTTCCACTTGGGTAGGTGTTCGCGGGTATAGGCGGCCACGTCGGTGATCATCCGCAAGGACGGTTCGGGCGGGCAGATATAGGTGCCGCGCGACAGGTATTCCTTGATGATGTCGTTCTGCACGGTGCCTTGCAGCGCGCTGATGTCGGCACCCTGTTCCTCGGCCACGGCGATATAAAGCGACAACAGCCATGGCGCTGTCGCGTTGATCGTCATTGATGTGTTCATCTGGTCCAGTGGAATATCAGCAAACAGCGCGCGCATGTCGCCCAGATGTGCGACCGGCACGCCGACCTTGCCAACCTCACCCTTTGCCAACACATGATCGCTGTCATATCCCGTCTGTGTCGGTAGATCGAATGCCACCGAAAGACCTGTTTGCCCCTTTGCAAGGTTCCCGCGATACAGCGCATTTGACGCCGCAGCGGTAGAATGTCCTGCATATGTGCGGAACAGCCATGGGCGGTCTTTCTGCGATTGCGTCATTATAGGCTCCTGTGAATCGCTTCGCGCAATTAAATTGCGCGTTCATGCTATTTATGGGAAATTATCTGGCGCTGTCAATTCGCCGCAACGCGGCATGACGGGATTTACCCCGGCGTCATTCCCTGTCACTTTCACCCAATGACGCAAACTGTTTCCATGCCGCTTTGGGTTTTCGTGCTGATTGTCCTTTTTGCGGCAGTCACCTTCGCATCGCATTTCCTGTTCCCGTCGGTGCGCTGGTTCTTTCGCAAGCGCGCCGAACGGGTGATCGCCAAGGTCAACAAGCGCCTGCGCCGTCCGATCGAGCCGTTCAAGCTGGCGCGCCGCCATGATATGATCCAGCGTTTGATTTATGACCCCGAGGTGACGCAGGCGATTGTGGATCATGCGGCCGCCCACGGAATCCCCGAAAACGTGGCCTTTGAACAGGCCCGCCGGTATGCCCGCGAAATCGTGCCATCCTTTTCGGCAACCGCCTATTTCAGCTATGGCATCAGATTGGCGCGCTGGCTGTCCAAATCGCTTTACCGGATCAAGCTGGGCAAGTTTGACCGCGCCC
The DNA here is from genome assembly GCF_014859355.1 of Yoonia sp. GTDB lineage: Bacteria > Pseudomonadota > Alphaproteobacteria > Rhodobacterales > Rhodobacteraceae > Yoonia. The sequence continues at coordinate 47,192 of NZ_JACUUJ010000001.1, forward strand.
GGCTGGAAAATATCGACCCGGATGCAACCGTGATCTTTGTCATCAACCACCGCAGCAACATGGATTACGTGCTGGTCACCTATCTGGCGTCCAAGACTGGCGCGCTGTCATATGCGGTGGGGGAATGGGCGCGGGTCTGGCCGTTGTCGGCGATCATTCGGGCGATGGGGGCCTATTTCATCCGGCGCCGGTCAACTGGAGGATTATACCGCAAGGTGCTGGCCCGCTACGTCCAGATGGCCACGCGCGGTGGTGTCAGTCAGGCAGTGTTCCCCGAAGGAGGGTTAAGCCTGACGGGCAAGACGGCACCAGCGAAACTGGGCCTGCTGAATTACATCGTAGATGATTTCGACCCCGAAAAACGCGAGGTGATCTTTGTGCCTGTCGCGCTGAACTATGACCGCGTGCTAGAGGATAATTTCCTGATCGCTGCTGACAAATCAGGTAACCGGCGCTTTCGTCCGCCGCTGCGGGTGATCGTCGGGGCGGTGCTGGGCCATTTGTGGCAGCGCATGACGGGCCGGTTCAAAGGGTTTGGCGTCGCCTCTGTCAGTTTTGGGGAACCTCTGGAATTGTCTGCATTGGCCAGCACAGCCAAGGGCGATCTGACGCAGGCGGTGGGGGCCGAACTGATGCACCGGATCAACGGCGTGATCCCGGTTTTGGGTGTGCCGCTGGTCGCGCGATCCTTGCTGCGCCATGCGCCGATGACGCGCGATGCGCTGGAACAGGATCTGACCGCCGCGATTGCAGAATGTGCCGAACACCGGCTGCCCCGGCCGGTGCGCAGGGTGGATGCCATTGCGCAGGATGCCGTCAATCGTTTGGCGGCGCGTGACCTGATCCGCAAATCTGGCGGGATGATCACAGTCACCGAACAAGGGCGGGATGTTCTTGCTTATTACGCTAATTCGGTTGCGCATCATTTTGATGCAGTCGCAGCAAATTCAGGCGAAAATGCTGCGGTTGCAGAGTAATTTAATTACAAATTTTATACTAAATGGGTTGCAAAGTTATCCTGCAAATCGCTATGCATAGGTGAACGCGCCGATTCTGCGGTGCGGCAAAACCGGAATCGCAGCGATGGAGACAGCGATGGCCCTTGATCAGTCTGACCAGACAGCCCCCTATTCCGCCCCGCAAAAAGACCTTTATGCCGTGGGTGAAATGCCACCCTTGGGCCATGTGCCGGCACAAATGTACGCGTGGACGATCCGCCGTGAACGGCATGGCGAACCCGAAAAGGCATTCGAGATTGAGGTTGTGGATTGCCCCAAGCCGGACAGCCACGAGGTGCTGGTGATGGTGATGGCTGCGGGCGTCAACTACAACGGCGTCTGGGCTGGTCTGGGCATTCCGATCAGCCCGTTTGACGTGCATAAGGCCGAATATCATATCGCCGGGTCTGATGCGGCGGGCATCGTCTGGGCCGTGGGTGACAAGGTCAAGCGCTGGAAAGTCGGGGATGAGGTGGTGATTCATTGCAACCAGGACGACGGCGATGATGAGGAATGCAACGGCGGTGATCCGATGTTTTCACCCAGCCAGCGCATCTGGGGCTATGAAACCCCCGACGGCAGCTTTGCGCAATTCACCTGCGTGCAAAGCCAGCAGTTGATGCCGCGCCCCCAGCACCTGACATGGGAAGAAAGCGCCTGTTACACGCTGACGCTCGCCACTGCATACCGGATGTTGTTTGGCCATCACCCGCATGAACTGAAACCCGGTCAAAACGTGTTGGTCTGGGGGGCGTCAGGCGGTCTGGGGTCTTATGCGATTCAGTTGATCAACACCGCAGGTGCCAATGCGATCGGCGTGATCAGCGACGAAAGCAAGCGTGACTTTGTGATGTCATTGGGTGCCAAGGGCGTGATCAACCGCAAGGATTTCAATTGCTGGGGCCAGATGCCCACGGTAAACACGCCCGAATACAAAATATGGTTCGATGAGACCCGCAAATTCGGCAAGGCGATCTGGGACATCACTGGCAAGGGCAACAATGTCGATATGGTGTTCGAACACCCCGGCGAGGCGACCTTTCCCGTGTCTACGTTTGTATGCAAACGCGGCGGCATGGTTGTGATTTGTGCAGGCACCACCGGATACAATCTGACGTTTGATGTCCGCTACATGTGGATGCACCAGAAACGGTTGCAGGGCAGCCATTTTGCCAACCTCAAACAGGCCAGCGCCGCGAATAATCTGATGGTTGAGCAGCGGCTGGACCCCTGCATGTCAGAGGTGTTCGGCTGGTCGCAAATTCCTGCTGCCCATACCAAAATGCGTAAAAATGAACATAAACCCGGTAACATGGCCGTGCTGGTGCAGGCGCCGACAACAGGTTTGCGCACTTTTGATGACACGATTGAGGCCGCGGAAAAACGGTAACCGCAAGTCGGAAACAGGCAAAAGGCGCGGCAATCGATTGCTGCGTTTTCTTGCTACTTTACCTAACGTCAAGTAATGTCTACCCGCTATTTGTGGGGGGGCGAAAAAGGCCGGTATAAAACCTGAACTGATGATCCTATCATGAAAAAAATGTTAACATTTTATTCATTATTGGATATGAAAGATGCCAATGGGACATGACTGGATCATCGACGTTCTTGCCGATCTGACAACCTTTTCCAAGACAAACGATCTGCCTTTGTTGGCGGTTCAACTTGAAAAAGCAGCGTTTATCGCCTCGGCCGAACTAAGTTTGCAAACAGCGCATGCCAGTCCGGTAGTGTTTGGTGACGATGATGATGGACCTCGATCAGTTTTTGGTGGCGCTGGATAAGGCAAAGGCGATTGACGAAGTTCAGTTGTTGACTGTCGAAATGCGCGATCATTTCAAGGTCGATCATATCGTATATCACTGGGTCAGCGCCGATGGTGAACAATTCGGGTTTGGCACCTACGACCCGGCATGGGCGCAGCGCTATGTCGAAATGGATTATCTGCGGATAGATCCGGTCATCATAGGTTGCTTTCAACGGTTCGACCCAGTGGATTGGCGAAGCTTGGATTGGTCATCAAAAACCGGGCAAAGGTTTCGCAAGGACGCGATATACCACGGTGTCGGCAATCAGGGATTCAGCATTCCGATCCGGGGGCCAAACGGCCAATTAGCCCTGTTCACCGCATCGCATACCAGTTGTGATGAAACATGGGACAAACTGACCGCCACGCATAAAAGGGCGTGGATATTGGTCGCACATTACCTGAACCAGAAGGCGCTTCAGATCGAAAAGGTCCGTGTGCCGGAACCGGTGCGCGCGCTGTCGCCGCGTGAAATGGATGCGCTGACCTATCTGGGAATGGGGTATAGCCGCGGGCAGGTTGCTGATTTGCTGCACATCTCAGAACATACGCTGCGGGCCTATATCGAAAGCGCGCGGTTCAAGCTGAATGCGGCCAACACCACCCATGCCGTAGCGCGCGCCGTTGCAGAAGGGTTGATCGTGATCGGTGGGTCTGCGCGTTCGGCGCGGGGGGACTGGCCCGGGCGCAACGAACCATCAAAACCCGCAACTCACTAGAGCATTAATAAATCATTAACGTAGCGCGCGTGCTGTTAACCTTTGCGGGGCTTTTGAATCTTACCCTGTGATGACTTGGTCATCGTTTAAAAGGGAAGAACCATGCTCCGCTATATTTATGCAACAGAATTGTCACAGTATCCAACCTTGCGCGCTAGCATGCACAAAGACCGCGCGACACAGTTTGCAGACCGGCTGAAATGGGCCGTGACTGTCGATGAAAACGGGTGGGAGCATGATGAATACGACGCCATGAACCCGCTTTACGTGATCTGGGTGAACCCGGACGGCACGCACGGCGGCTCTATGCGGTTTTTGCCGACGACCGAACGCACGATGGTAAACGATCATTTTGCAGACTTGCTGAACGGGGTCGATATCCGCAGCCCGTTCATCTGGGAATGCACACGGTTTTGCCTTGGCCAGAAATCGACACCGCGCGTTGCCGCCGCGCTGATGTTGGCGGGTGGCGAACTGATGCGGGCGTTTTCGCTGACGCATTTGCTGGGCGTGTTCGATCCGCGCATGGTGCGGATTTATGCGATGATCGGTGCCTCGCCCGAGGTGCTGGGCAGCGCAGGCGAAGGTCGCGACAAGATAAGCGTAGGGCTGTGGCCCTTCCGCCCCGAAGATCGCGTCAAGGTGTTGCAACGCGCCGGACTGTCGTCGGATATATCAGAACACTGGTTCGCGCGGTCCTTTGGCCGAACGGTGCAGCAGATCGAAAAAGCCGCCTAAGACGCTGGCAGCGCCGCGGTGGTAAGGCTACTGTCGCGGCATGAACGCACCCGCTATTACATTTTCCGACGATCAGGCCCAAGCATGGGATAACGTGGCCCTTGCGCTGCGCCAATCCGGCATTGATCTGGATGATAGCCTGCTGCAACCGCCGCAAGCTGGCACAACATCGGTGATGGCCGTGATCGGCAAGGCCGGATCGGGCAAAACAATGTTGCTGGCGCGGCTGTATAAGGCGCTGGAAAACGCGGGCGTTGATGTCATTTCCGGCGATTGGGAAGGGCGCAAGCGCAAGGACAGGCGCACGCTGGCCATTCTTGCCCCCACGAATAAAGCCGCCAGCGTGCTGCGCAATCGCGGCGTGCCGGCGACCACGATCCACCGTATTCTTTATACCCCCGTCTATGACCCCGAATATGAAAAAGTCGCTGAATGGCTGGCCGGACAGGGCGACCGCCCCGAGATCGAAGGGTTGACAGACATCGCGTTGGACCGCGCCTATGCGTCCTATCAGATCAACAAGTCGGTGCCTGCGGCCCTTGCCTCTGCTGGATTGCGCGGCAGTGATTTCATCACTGGTTGGAAACGGCGTGAAGAACCGCTGGATATCGGCTTTGTCGACGAAAGCTCGATGCTGGACGCCAAGCAATTCGAAGACCTGAAAGAAATTTTTCCCACCCTGCTGTTGTTCGGCGACCCTGCCCAGTTGCCCCCCGTGCAATCCAGCGGGGGCATGGTGTTTGAAACCCTGCCAAAAAACCGCGTGCTGACGTTGAACCGCATTCATCGGCAGGACGCGGGCAACCCGATCCTTGATCTGGCGCATGCGCTGGCTGACCCGCTGGTGGATTTCTACGCCTTCGAACGCATGGTCGCAGACGCCGCCGCGCGCGACGAACGTGTCGTCATGGCCCAGCGGGTCGAGGCGGACTTGATGGCGCGGTCCCCCTGTCTGGTCTGGCGCAACGCCACGCGCATTCGTCTGATACACGCTTTTCGCGCTGCCTTTGATGCGCCGGTGGATGAATTGCTGCCAGGTGAGCCGTTGATTTGCGACGGGCTGGAACTGCCGTTGAAACACCGCAAGAAACGGCTGGATCTAGAGGCGCGCGGACTGATCAAAGGGGCGCAGGTCGTCTACCTTGGGCCGGGGCGCAAACCGGGGTTTTCGCGCCTGCATGTCATGGGGGCAGAGGATCCGCAGGTCAGCGCCGCCAGCATCGTCAAGATCGAACAGGAAGGCGACGCTGAACCGTTTATCCCCTTTGCCGCGCGCATGGGGGCCACCTTTCTGCATGGTGCGGCTGTGACGATCCACAAGGCGCAGGGGTCGCAATGGGATACGGTGCAGGTCTTTGCGCCGGATATCGAAATCGCGTCGCGCATGGGGCGTATCGAGGCGGGACAGCCATTGTGGAAACGGCTGGCCTATGTGGCGATAACGCGGGCCGAAACGCAACTGCGCTGGGTGGTGCGCAACCGGCTTGCGCGGCCGCAAGGCATCTTGCGCACCGATGATCTGGATGTTCCGGCGGTCCCCTTGGAATTGAAAAGCGAAGAGATATGAAAAGCATAATCATTACCGGCGCCAGCAGCGGTATCGGCCGGGTCACGGCCGAACATTTTCTGGCGCAGGGATGGCGGGTTGGCTTGATTGCCCGCCGCGCCGATGCGCTGGCTGAAATGACCCATGAAAACGCCGTGGCGCTGCCTTGTGATGTAACGGATGAGGCGGGTGTCGATGCGGCCTTTGGCCAGTTCGGTCATCTGGACGTGCTGTTCAACAACGCAGGCATGTTCGGCCCGCAAACCACGATTGATGAAATCGCGCTGGATGACTGGAAACAGGTCGTCGATGTGAACCTGACAGGCATGTTTCTGTGCGCCCGCGCCGCGTTCCGCCAGATGCGCCACCAGACGCCGCAGGGCGGGCGGATCATCAACAACGGGTCCATTTCGGCCCACACCCCGCGTGAAGGCTCGGTCTGTTATACCAGCACGAAACACGCCATCACCGGGCTGACCAAGACGCTGACACTGGACGGGCGCGCCTTTGACATCGCCTGCGGTCAGATCGACATTGGCAATGCGCGCACCGATCTGGTGTTGAATCTGGAAAAGACGCGCGCAGCCCAAGGGCTGGACCCGCTGCCATCCATGGCGGTCATGGATGTGGCAAAATCAATCTATCACATGGCGTCATTGCCGCCCGAGGCGAACGTGCAATTCATGATGGTGATGGCGACCAAAATGCCGCATATCGGGCGCGGTTAGCGGCGCAGCAAGCTGAACGCGGCGGATGCAAGCCAGCCCGCCGCAATGGCAATAGACAGCGACATCAGCCCATAAAGAAACGCATTTTCATGGGCTAGGTTGAACAGCCAGCGTTCCAGGCCGACCTTGTACACAGGAATGTTCGCGGTGTATTCATCAATCACGCGGCCATCACGGGTCAGCAGTATACGCGCAACATAATCGCCTTCGGTCAGGTTGGCGGGAAGGGCGATGCTGGTGCGGAACAGCGTATCCTGTTCGACATCAACGGCCTCTTCCAGAATTTGATATAAATCCTGATCGGCGCGGATCCTGATCAGCGCCTCTGTAAAGGTTTCACTGTCACTGACCAACGCCCCGACGGAACGGATCGCACGGGGGATGGTCACACGATAGCGCAGGTCTTCGACATCGCGTAGGATTTCGTTCATGGGGCTACTGGTTGCAACCGCGTAAAAGGTTGGTGCCGCGCTGACCTCGACATTATCGGTGTTTACCCAAATGCCAAGCCGGCGGTCCTTGCGGCGGACCGTGACCGGCACAGCGGGGCCAGCCACCGTGATGATAACCCCAAGATCGCCGGTGTCGGGCATCGGCGCATCACGTTTAACAGCCCCGAAAATCAGGATTTCGGATCCTTCAAAGGTCGCCGTAATCGAAACCCGGTCGTGGCTGAGGCCCAGTACGATCGTTTCCGCCTTGGCGGGAATCGCAAGCACCATCAAAAGGACAATCAGCCGGATCATGCGTGCCCATCCATGCCCAGCGAATACAATTCGCTTGGCTGCACAAGCAGGTCAAAGGCCAGTTTGCCGCACACCGCCAACACGAGGATCGCCAGCAAGATGCGCAATTGTTCCGCCTTGAGCTTGACCCCGATCCGGGTGCCGATCTGCGCGCCAACCACTCCGCCGACCAGCAGCAGCACGGCTAGCACCACATCGACGGTATAGTTGGTGGTCGCGTGCAGCATCGTGGTGAATGCGGTCACAAAGATGATCTGGAACAGGGATGTGCCAACCACAACTTTTGTCGGCATGCCGAGCAGGTAAATCATTGCAGGCACCATGATGAACCCGCCGCCCACCCCCATGATCGCGGCCAGCACCCCAACCAGCACCCCGACAACAAGCGGCGGAATGACCGAGATATACAGCCCCGAAACCCGAAATTTCATCTTGAGTGGCAGGTTGTGAACCCAGTTATGCCGCCGTCGCGTAACCTTGGCCCCCGGTTTTTTGGATTTGCGGATGGCGTTCAGGCTTTCGATGAACATCAGCCCGCCGATGATCCCCAGAAACACCACATAGCACAGCTTGACGAGCAGATCGACCTGACCCAACGCGCGCAGGTAATTGAACAGCAAAATCCCCAGAGCTGACCCGACAAGCCCCCCCACAAGCAGGACAGTGCCCATTTTCAGATCGACAGTCTTGCGTTTGAAATGCGCCAGCACGCCCGAAAAGGACGACGCGACAATCTGGTTTGCCTCGGTTGCCACAGCCACAGCGGGCGGGATGCCGATAAAGAACAACAGCGGCGTCATCAGAAAACCACCGCCCACGCCAAACATGCCCGACAGGATACCCACGATCCCGCCCAACCCAAGTAACAGGAAAGCGTTCACCGATACTTCGGCGATAGGTAGGTATATTTGCATCGACTGATCCGGGCGTTTGTGCCAGTGATTGCACCAAAGACGTTTCAACGCAGTCTGTCAAATCTCCATCCTGATTTTACGTTGCAAATGCAGAAATTTCACCTGCTGGCGTTATGACTGACTCAAAACTGGACTTAGATTTTCTTCGGTATTGCGCTTGGGAAGTTGTAATACACGCGCATAATCGCGGCTGAGGTGTCACATTTTTTGGCGGCGCTGGTCGTCAACGTTCCTTGATATAGGGTTCGCCGCCAGCGCGCGGGGGGATGGCCTTGCCGATGAACCCCGCCAGAATGATCACCGTCAGGATATAGGGCATGACGTCCAGCAACTGGCCATTGACCTGAAAACCCAGCACCCGCCCGATCACATCAGGCCGCAGCGCCATAGCTTGCAAAAACCCGAATAGCAGACACGCATAAAGCGCATACCACGGCCGCCACTTTGCAAAGATCAGCGCGGCCAACGCAATATAACCGCGCCCCGCGCTCATGTCTTTGACAAAACTGGCCTGCAACGCTGTCGCCAGATAAGCGCCCGCAATCCCGCACAGCACCCCGCAAATGCCCACAGCCGCATATCGTAAGCCGATGACCGACACACCTGCGGTATCAACAGCGGCGGGGTTTTCGCCGACAGCACGCAGGCGCAGGCCAAAGCGGGTGCGATAAAGCAGCCACCATGTCAGCGGCACCGTCAAAAGGGCGACATAGACCAGAATTGTGTGGCCGGAAATCAGTTCATAATAGATCGGCCCGATGATTGGCACATCGCGCAATGTGTCCGCAAAGGGCAGGGTGATCGCGTTGAACCGCGCGTCACCTGATAATTGCGGCGTGCGCCCGCCTTGTCGGAACCAGCTTTGTGCGATCACAACAGTCAGCCCGGCGGCCAGAAAATTGATCGCCACCCCTGAAATCAATTGGTTGCCGCGAAAGGTAATCGAGGCAAGCCCGTGAATCGCTGACAACGCCAGCGACGCACCTATGCCCGCCAGTAGTCCGATCCAGACGTTGCCCGTGACCGCCGCAATGGCCGCCGACATAAAGGCGGCCGCCAGCATTTTACCCTCTAGTCCGATATCAAAAATACCGGCCCTTTCCGAAAACAGGCCCGCGAGACAGGCCAGCAACAGCGGGGTCGCCAGACGCATTGTAGCGTCGAGCATCTGCAAAAGGGTGGCAAAGTCCATTTAGGCGACTTTCTCCTTGATAAAGGGGAATAGCGCACAAAAGCGGTCAACGACCTCGGGGTGCCGCCGCAACGCGTCTTTGGCCTCGGCTTCGGTCATATCGGCCATTCCGGCGTGTTCGGGGCGGACCAGGCGGCTCATCGCCATCATGGCGTCGAAACGTTCATCGGTGATGAACGGGTCGTGGGGCAGGCGGCGCATCACCGCCGCGTTCGGGCGGAAAACGTTGGACCTGTTCTTGACCGCCAGCAGCGCCACCAGATGCGGGGGCACGTCGCCGCCGGGCGTTTCGGCAATCACATGATGAATCCACATATGCAGTTCGTCCATTGTGATCATGCCCATCGCCAGACAGCTCAGCACAAATCCCAGATCGGCGCCTGTGTCGTCATCGACACCAATTTTGAATGGTCCTGCCATCATTTTATTATGCTCTCCTCATTGCCAGGAACAGCCGCGTCAACGGCATACGCACCATATTATCCAGTGCACCCGTGAACAGGATCACCAATGCCTGTATAACGATGATCAATTCACGGGGGATCGACGTCCATAGGGCGAGTTCTGCGCCGCCTTGATATAGAAAGCCGAAAAGAAGGGCCGCCAGCAACACCCCAAGCGGGTGGCTGCGCCCCATCAGTGCGACGGCGATGCCAATAAAGCCCGCCCCCTCTACTGCGTTCAGGACCAGCCGTTCGGCTTCGCCCTGGACGTTGTTGATGGCCATCATGCCGGCCAGTCCGCCGGAAATGAGCATGGAAACCATGATGATTTTCGTGGGGTTGATGCCTGCATATCGCGCCGCCGATTCCGACTGGCCAAACGCCCGGATTTCATAGCCAAGCCGTGTGCGCCAGATCAGCGCCCATAGCGCGATGCATGCGGCAACGCCGATAAAAAAAGCAACATTTGCAGGGGCGCCACGGAAAAACGTCGTATCGCCCCAGTTGAACATATCCTGAAACGACGGCAAATGCGTCGCCTCTGGGAACCGTGCTGTGGCCGGTTCCATCGACCCCGGCACCTTGAGCGCACCAATCAGCAGATAGTTCAGCAGGGCAGCGGCAATAAAGTTGAACATGATCGTGGTAATCACGATGTGACTGCCGCGCTTGGCCTGCAAAAACGCAGGAATCGCGGCCCATGCAGCCCCGAACAACGCGGCGGCCAGTGATGCGCCGATCAGCGCAATTGTCCAGTGCGGCCACGGCACGTAAAGACAGGCCAGTGCCACGCCAAGCCCGCCCAGAACCGCCTGACCTTCGCCGCCGATGTTGAACATGCGCGCCTGAAAGGCAATGGATACGGCCAACCCGGTAAAGATGAAATTAGTGGCGTAATATAGCGTGTAACCCCAGCCATAGGTGGACCCCAGCGCGCCATCGACCATCAGTTTCACGGCCCGCCACGGACTTTCGCCAATGGCAAGGATCACCAGCGCCGATAATAGCGCCGCCAGAATGATCGAAATAAGGGGGATCAGGACAACGTCAGCCCACTTTGGCATGTCAGATTTCCTTGCTCGGGTCGCCACTGGCGTGGGCAAGGTTTTCCGCGACCGCCGCGTGCAAAGGGCCGCGCGGCGCTGTCGTCATCCCTGCCATCAGCATGCCGAGTTCTTTTTCATCAGTGTCGTTTGGCAAACGCTCGCCCATTATTTTTCCGTCAAACATAACAGCGATCCGATCAGAGAGTGACAGAATTTCTTCTAACTCTACGGAAACCAACAAGATTGCTTTGCCCTGATCCCGAAGTGCAACAATTTGCTGGTGGATAAATTCAATGGCGCCGATATCCACGCCGCGTGTCGGCTGGCCGATCAGCAGCAAGTCGGGGTTACGTTCAATTTCACGGGCCAGCACGATTTTCTGCTGATTGCCGCCCGAGAAATGCTTTGCCGCTAGGTTCGGGTCTGGCGGGCGCACGTCAAAGCGGGCCATCTTTTCGACGGTATCATGCTTGATCGCGGCGTTGTCCATAAACAATGCCGACCGCTGATAACGCGGGTCGTGATGATAGCCAAACGCCGTGTTTTCCCAAGCGTGAAAATCCATGATCAGTCCTTCGCGCTGGCGGTCCTCGGGGACATGGGCAATGCCATGCGCGCGCCTGCTTTGGCCATTTGCACCCGCGCCGGTCAGGTCGATGTCTTGGCCGTTCATGCGCAGGCTGCCGCTAGCCTTATGATAGCCACCCAGCACCTCGAGCAGTTCCGACTGCCCGTTGCCCGCCACCCCGGCAATCCCGAGGATTTCACCCGCGTGAATGTCAAAACTGATCCCTTTCAGGCGATGCACCCCTTTGGCATCGGTGACATTCAAATCGCGGATTTTCAGAATTTTGCGGCCCAATTGCGCAGCAGCTTTGTGCACCCGCAACAGCACCTTGCGGCCAACCATCAGTTCGGCCAGTTCTGCCGGGCTGGTTTCAGCGGTTTTCACGGTCGCGGTCATTTCGCCGCGCCGCATCACGCTGACGGTATCAGTAATTTCCATGATTTCGCGCAACTTATGCGTGATCAAGATGATCGTTTTGCCTTCGCGGCGCAGGTTTTCAAGGATGCGGAACAGGTGATCGGCCTCGGCGGGGGTCAGCACACCGGTGGGTTCGTCCAAAATCAGAATGTCCGCCTTGCGATACAAGGCTTTCAGGATTTCTACCCGTTGTTGCATCCCCACGCCGACATCCTGTATAACAGCGTCCGGGTCCACGCTTAGTTCGTATTCTTCGGCCAGCGTTTTTAATTCGCGCCTTGCGCGCGCCAAAGACGGGCGCAACAGGCCGCTGTCTTCGGCCCCCAGCACAACATTTTCCAGCACGGTGAAATTTTCGACCAGCTTGAAATGCTGGAACACCATTCCGATCCCTGCGGCGATGGCCGCCTGACTGTCGGGGATGTCGGTCTTGCGGCCGCTGATAAATATCTCGCCCGCATCTGCCTTGTAGAAACCATATAAAATCGACATCAGCGTCGATTTGCCCGCCCCGTTTTCCCCAATGATCCCGTGGATCGTGCCGGGCATCACGCGGATCGAAATATCCTTGTTGGCCTGCACCGGGCCAAAGGCCTTGGATATGCCTTTCAGCTCAATCGCGGGGGCTTGTTTGGTCATGGGGCACCTTTGCACGCAAAGGGCCGCGCCGATAAATCTGCGCGGCCCTGATGTTTTGGCCAGTCCGGCTGTTTTAGAAGCTAACTGCGGGGCAGCTTTCGTCGCTGGTGTAGTCGTGAACAATCAGGTTGCCCGCAGCCATTTCAGCAGCAGCGGCATCGACAGCGGCTTGCATATCTGCGCTGACCAGATCGGCGTTGAATTCGTCCAGCGCATAACCCACGCCTTCGTTCGCAACGCCCATGACGTTAAAGCCTGTTTCCAGTTCAACGCCGGCGACAAAAGCATCATAAACAGCGTTGTCCACCCGTTTCAGCATGGATGTCAGCACTTGGCCCGGGTGCAGATAGTTCTGGTTGGCGTCCACGCCAATCGACAGGATGTTGTTGTCAGCAGCCGTTTGCAGCACACCAACGCCGGTGCCGCCAGCCGCCGCGAACACCACATCAGAGCCTTGGCTGATCTGTGCCAGCGTCAGTTCGGACCCTTTTACCGGGTCGTTCCATGCGGCTGGGGTTGTGCCGGTCATGTTGGCGATGACGGTGGCATCAGGCTTTACGGCTTTTACGCCTTGGGCATAGCCGCAAGCGAATTTGCGGATCAGGGGGATATCCATCCCGCCGATGAACGACACGGTGTCAGATTCAGACGCCATGGCGGCCATCATGCCAACCAGATACGACCCTTCGTGTTCGTTGAACACGACAGAGCGCACGTTTGGTGCATCAACGACCATATCAATGATGGCGAATTTCGTATCGGGGTAGTCTGCGGCCACCTTTTCCAATGGCGTTGCCCATGAAAAGCCCGCCATCACGATGGGGTTTGCGCCGGATTCAGCGAAACGGCGGATCGCCTGTTCGCGCTGGGCGTCAGACTGAATTTCAACATCGGCATAAGAACTACCGGTCTCGGCCTTCCAACGCTCGGCCCCGTTATAGGCGCTTTCGTTAAAGGATTTGTCGAACTTGCCGCCAAGGTCAAACAAGATGGCAGGGTCTGCCATAGCGGCGCCAGCGGTCAGGGCCAGTGTGGCAGAGGCGCCAAGAAATTTCTGAATAAGGGTCATTTTTTGTCTCCCAAGTCGTGAGGCGAGGTTTTATCACGCAAGATTTCGCCCCCTCTGATTGATGCGATCCGATCTTTGTCGGTTCATCGTGAGATAAGGCATCCGCAGGCCACGAAGATCAACAGGTTTTTCGGGGATTTGCGGGCGTGCGCCCGGAAAACAGACACAATTGCGATCGTAACGCTAGGTTAAGCGGGGGCCAGATGTTTGCGCATCACCAATGCAGCCACTGGCGCTTGGTCCTTGGGCAGGTAATACCCCGGTCTGCGTCCGACCTGATCATATCCGGCACCGGCATAAAGCGCGCGGGCGGCGGTGTTGTCCTCGGCGACCTCAAGAAAAATTTGTGTCGCACCGGTGCGCAAGGCACTGTGTTCGGCGGCTTGCAGGGTGATGCGCGCCAACCCTTGCCGCCGGTGCGCGGGGTCTGTGGCAATGGTCAGCACCTCGGCCTCGTCCAATGTGACACGGATCAGGGCAAAGCACCTTGTGTCGCCAGTCAATATTGTGCCGGGCTGGGCCAGCAGGCTGGAAAATTCTGCCGCCGCCCATGCGCGCGTGGCGCTAAAGGCACGGGTGTGCAGTGCGGCCAGATCGTCGGCTGTCATGACAGGATCATCGGCGCGGCATCACGCGCCGGGGCGGCATCGGCGCGGCGCACATAAAGCGGGGCTGGCCGTTCTGGCGCCGCGCCCATGCGCGCGGCGGCGATATGTGCGATGGCCGCGACCAGTTGTTGGGGGGTCTTTTCGGCAACGAGCGGGTGCGTGGGTTGCAGGGTTTCCTGAAGCGCAAGCAGCGGTGTTGATACCGCAGCAGATGCGCTGAAGTCCTGCACATAGCATTGCCCGCGCGGTGCGGGAATAATCGCTGTGGCGGGCAGGGCGGCACCAAATGCCCGCGCCGCAAAGCCCGAAACACCGATCGCGGGCTTGCCAAGACCCAGCGCAAGCCCACGCGCCGCAGCAACGGAAATGCGAATGCCGGTGAAATTGCCCGGGCCGATTCCAACGCCGATGGCATCCAGATCGCCCCAATTCACTGCTGCATCTTTCAGCATCTCTTGCAGCATGGGCATCAGATGTTCGGCTTGGCCTTTGGCCATGTCATCAACGCGGGTAACCACCCTGTCGCCCAACAGCAAAGCGGCGGCGCAATGCGCCGCCGATGTGTCGAATGCCATCACAATAGGGTCAGGCCGCAACCGGGCGCACCTCGATCACTTCAGGGATGTAGTGGCGCAGCAGGTTTTCGATACCCATTTTCAACGTCAGCGTCGATGACGGGCAACCAGCGCAAGCACCCTGCATATGCAAATAAACGATCCCGCGGTCAAAGCCGTGGAATGTGATATCGCCACCATCCTGCGCCACGGCAGGACGCACGCGGGTATCCAAAAGTTCCTTGATCTGGACAACGATTTCAGCGTCGTCGCCGGAATGGTCTGCGTGGCCGCTGGCAGGTTTATGGTCATCGGCCATGACAGGTTGGCCGGATTGGTAATGTTCCATGATCGCGCCCAGAATACCAGGTTTGATATGGTCCCATTCCATATTGTCCGCCTTTGTCACGGTCACAAAGTCGATCCCAAAGAAAACACCCGTCACATCGCCCGTTGCGAAAATGCGTTTGGCCAGAGGCGAATTTTCCGCAGCTTCCGCGCTTGGGAAATCTGCCGTGCCAACCTCAAGCACATTTTGGCCAGGCAGGAATTTCAGCGTCGCCGGATTTGGTGTGGATTCTGTCTGAATGAACATTGGGCCAACCTTTTTTGTCAGGCTTCAGATATTGCGCCTGACAGCGCATAAGTCAAGGATTGGAATCATTCTAATCTTTGTTCAAGCTGAAAACAGCCTCTTTGCCGGCAAAAAGCCGACCCTGTTCAAGGTCGGCTTTTCGTGGATGTGCGCTCAACGTACAATATCGAAATCTTTTTGCGCGACAATCTTGCCATCAACTTTCAAGACAGCGATCACATCTTGCTGCGGACGCTTGCCGATGTTGACGCGAACATCGGAGTTTGCACCGCCGCGGACAGAATATGAGCCTAGAAGTGCGCCTTTTTCACCGCGAACGTCGTCATAAATTTCGACGACACCGTCAGATTCTGCGCGGACAAGTCCAAGGTCCAGAACCGAAGAGCTGCTGAGCGTTTCGCCAAATTCAAAGTAGTTATAGGCGGAAGCAGCGGAACCAGCGGCGGCAAGAGCGGCGGCAAGTGCGATTGATTTGATAAACATGAGAAGTTCCTTTCGGGTTTATTTCTGCGGCGTCATTGCCGCGGTTGGTGAAACAAAGATCGGCCTAAAACAGCCCTGCGTGAAGGGCGCAGCCGGTCACATAAAAGATGTTTAAAGTGAACGGTGCCTGTGCTTGACGTGCGATAAATCGTTACATTGGGGTAAAAGTTCGCATAAACGCACAGAAAAACCGGTGCTTTTGTGCGCAAATAGAAGTCTGGGCCCTGGCGATGTCTTTCAGGCGTTCACAAGTTTCACCAACGCGCAAATCTGTGACCGGCGAATATGTCGCCCGGCTCTCTGCTCTGTGAGCTGATATTCGTAAAATGTAATAAAAAACGGGATGTTATGACCTTAGGTCAAGCTATCTGCGCGGTAAGAATCAGCGCGTCAGGTAATCGCTTCCAGCCGTTCCTTGGATAAATCACCCGGCACGATGGTGACCGGGATCGGCAGGCTGCCTGACTGGCGCACCAATTGCGTCACCAGCGGACCGGGGCCTTTGTTGTCGGTTCCAGCACCCAGCACCAGCACCCCGATTTCGGGGTCTTCCTTGATCTGGTTCATGATCTCGACCAAAGGCTCGCCTTCGCGGATAACCAGTTCGGGGTTCAGCTGTTGCTTGTCGCGCATCCATTTCGCAAAAACTTCGAAATGCGCCTCGATCCGCTCCCGGGCTTCGGCGCGCATGATTTCACCTACACCGATCCAATGGTTGAATTCATCAGGGGGGATGATCGACAGGATCGCAACACCGCCACCCGTGTTTGCAGCCCGCATCGCGGCAAAGCGCATGGCGTTAAGACATTCGCGGCTGTCATCCAATACCACCAGAAACTTGCGCATTGTATTCTCCCCTATAGCCAGGCCGATATTGGCGCATCGCTGCGGCGCTGGCAACGGGTCTTGCGGGGCGGGGCAAGCTGGCAGTTATCCAGTCTGCCATCATGCGGCAGACGCGGCCCAGTCCCAATACATATCACGGACCCGGCGCGTAACGGGGCCCACCTGATATTCTTGGTCTTCGATCGCGGTGACAGGCGTCACTTTTGCCATGTTGCCAGACAGGAAAACTTCGTCCGCGGTCCTGAAGTCATCAAATCCCAGAACGGTTTCATGCACTGTGATCCCGTCGGCACGCATGTTGGCAATGTGCCGCGCCCGGGTAATTCCTGCCAGAAAGGTGCCATTGGCAATTGGGGTCAAGACAACCCCGTCGCGCACCATAAAGACATTGGCCGTTGCGCTTTCGGCGACGTTGCCCAAGGCATCGGCCACCAAGGCATTGCCAAAACCGCGCGCGCGCACCTCGGTCAGCATCCGGGCGTTGTTAGGATACAGGCACCCTGCCTTGGCGTTGACCACGCTGCTTTCCAGCACAGGGCGGCAAAACCGGGTGCGGCCCAGCGTCGTTGTCGCGTCAGGCGGGGCCATGGGGATCGCTTCCAGGCAGATGGCAAAACCGGTGGTGTCCGCCCTTGGGACGATGGCGGTGGCATCGCCGTCGATCCCCCAATACATCGGCCGGATATAGACCGCTGCCTGATGCGCATATGCGCCAAGCCCGTCCTGAATGATGGCAACCATGTTTTCCGTGCTGACTGTCGGTGTGATCATCAGCGCACTGGCAGACCGGTTCACACGGGCGCAATGCAGGTCCAGATCGGGGGCCAGGCCGTTCACGAAACGCGCCCCGTCAAACACAGTGCTGCCCAGCCATGCGCCATGGTCAGCGGCGCGCATGATGGGCAGGTCGCCATCGTGCCACTGTCCTTGGAAATAGGTGCGGATATGGGTGCCGGTCGCCATGGTCTGTCCTCCTTGCGGTGGACACTAGAGCGCGGTCGAAAAGAGGTAAACCCGCATATGCGCCCGGTGTCGGGGAACACCGGGCGCGCTGCCGGGGGATGTCGCAGGGCAGGGGACGGACACCCAAGGCATGACCACAGATCGAATCGATGCGGTTCATGACATGATGATGGGCGGGGCTTGATTCAGTTTTGTGACAGGTCTGCGAGGGCAACCAAAGCAGCCACATCCAGCGGCCCGTTGATCATCCGCAGTTCACCGTTTGCGTTGCGTGGCCATTCGGCCCGAGGTTTATCGACATATAGCTCGACCCCGTTCTGATCGGGGTCGCGTAGATAAACCGCTTCGCTGACGCCATGGTCCGCAGCGCCGTCCAGCGGGATGCCGGCGGCCAGCACACGGGCGATAACCGCCCCTAGCGACGCGCGATCAGGATAAAGAAACGCGCTGTGATACAGCCCTGTATGCCCCGCTGGCGGTGGTGATGCGCCAAGGCTTTCCCACGTATTCAGGCCGATGTGGTGGTGATAATCACCCGCAGCCAAAAAAGCCGCGCCAGAACCATAGCGCTGGGTCACGGTAAAACCCAACACGCCTTGGTAAAATGCGATCGCGCGGTCAAGGTCAGACACGCGCAGGTGGATATGCCCGATGCGGGCCTGGGCAGGCGCAGACATTGCAATTCTCCAAAATGAATTACTATCATCACCCTACAGCAAAGCGCTCATGCGCAAAACTGCCCAGATCACGCTATCATTGTGCATTTTTGCGCGGGTTATGACCGCAGCAGCCCGACGATATCATAGGTCTGGCGCAGGATCGGTTCAGCAATTCCGCGGGCCTTTTGCGCACCTTGGCCCAGAATGCGGTCGATTTCGGCGGGGTCATCCATCAGCCGGGCCATTTCCAACGAGATGGGCGACAGTTTCTCAACCGCCAGATCGGCGAGCGCCGGTTTGAAACGGCCCCAGCCTGCGCCCGCATATTCCGCGATCACCGCCTCGGCTGTCATGTCGTTCAGGGCGGCGTAGATTTCGACCAGATTGCGCGCCTCGGGCCGGGTGGCCAGCCCGTCGATGGTTTCAGGCATCGGTTCGGGGTCTGTCTTGGCCTTTTTGAATTTCTTGGCGATGGTGGTGGCATCATCGGTCATGTTGATGCGTTCCATGTCGCTGACCCCGGATTTGGACATTTTCTTGGTGCCGTCGCGCAGGTTCATGATCCGCATGGCGGGGCCTTCGATGACGGGTGTGGTCAACGGGAAAAAATCCGCGGCAAAGTCGTGGTTGAACTTTGCCGCGATGTCGCGGGTCAGTTCCACATGCTGTTTCTGGTCTTCGCCCACGGGCACATGGGTCGCGTGATACAAAAGGATATCGGCGGCCATCAGCGCCGGATAGGCATAAAGCCCCAATGACACCTTTTCGGCATTGCTGCCCGCCTTGTCCTTGAACTGGGTCATGCGGTTCATCCAGCCGACGCGGGCGACACAGTTGAAAATCCACGCCAGTTCCGCATGGGCGGGCACTTGGGACTGGTTGAACAGGATGGATTGCGCAGGGTCCAGACCGGCGGCCAGATAACCTGCCGCGACCTCGCGCGTCATGTTCGCCAGTTCCTTGGGATCCTGCCAGACCGTGATCGCGTGCATGTCCACCACGCAATAGATGGTTTCCATCTGCCCCTGCATGCCCACGAACCGTTTGATCGCACCCAGATAATTGCCCAGTGTCAGGCCACCCGAAGGTTTGATCCCGGAAAAGACGCGCGGGGTGAATGTGGTTTGTGTCATGGTGCAATGTCCGGGCTGGATTTCGGGGCAGGGGTCGCATACCCATGCCAGACAGACCCGTCAACTTCAACTGCTCGCAAAGGTTTTGATAATGCAGCCTGAACGCGCCCTGAATGTCATTCCCCCGGTGGTGATCGCCCTGACCCTGCTGATCCTCGGGGTCGAAGGCCTGCTGCAATTGGCCGATGCCGGGTTTATCGGTGGCCCGCAAGGCGTGGGCTGGCGGCTGGCGGCGATACAGGAATACGGGTTTTCGTCGCGCGTGTTTGACCGCGTGGTGATGCAGGGCGATCTGTCGTTTGACCTGCTCAAGCGGTTTGTGACCTATCCCTATGTCAATGGCCAGCTGACGCAGGTGGCGTTTTGTGCCGCGCTGACGCTGGCGCTGGGTAAATTCACCGGTGAATATTACGGCGGCGCACGGGTGCTGGTAGTTTATGTGGCATCAACCATCTTTGGCGCGATTGCCTTTGGCCTGCTGGCCAGCGGAAACTATCCGCTGTTTGGCGGCTTTACCCCGGTTTACGGGCTGATCGGGGCCTATACCTATGCGCTGTGGTTACAGCAGGCACAGGCGGGCGAAAACCAGTTGCTGGCGTTTCGGCTGATCGGGTTCTTGCTGGGGATCCAGTTGGTCTTTGGCTTGATCTTTGGCAGCACCCCCGCGTGGATCGCGGAACTGGCCGGTTTTGTGGCGGGGTTCGGCCTGTCGGTGCTGTTGGCACCGGGGGGCTGGGCGTCCTTTGTCAGCCGGATGCGTCAGCGGCCCTGACCGCGCATGGTGCGGCGGAATTCGCTCAGGCGGAAGGCACCGACCAGATGGCCGATGCCGAAATAGCTGACGATGCCGACGGCGACCAACAGCGCCAGCGCGCCATAGCGTAGCGTGGCGACGGCAAAGAACGGTGTCATCAAGGCGGACAGCGCGGCAAGGATCACCCCCATGCCAAATGCCGCCAGAATGATCCGCAGCAGCCGCCGCTTGAACCGGTCGTCGAATGTGGCGGCATTGCCCATGTTGCGTGATCCGCGCCACAGCAAAATCACCATGGCCCACCCCGTCAGTGATGTGCCGACCGCCGCCGCGGCAAAGCCGATGACCGGCGACAGCCCGATCGCCAGTGCTGCGTTCAATGCCAGCGCCCACAGCGCATAATAGAATGGGCGTTTGGTATCCTCGCGCGCAAAAAACAGCGGTTGCAGGGTCTTTTGCAGCACAAAGGCGGGCAGGCCCAGCCCGTAAATCGCCACCGCCAATGCCGTGGCCGCCGTGTCATCGGCCCCAAAGGCACCGCGTTCATACAAAACGCTGACCAGTGGCATCGGGATCACCAGCAGCGCGATGGCGGCAGGAATGGTCAGTGCAAGGCTGATTTCGCAGGCGCGGTTGAATGCGTCCCGCCCGCCGTTGTCATCCCCCGCCCGCAGGCGGCGCGACAGATCGGGCAGCAGCACCACGCCGATGGCAATACCGACGACGCCCAGCGGCAGTTGATACAGCCGGTCGGCATAGTTTAGCCATGCGACCGCCCCGTCAAAGAAACTGGCGACCTGCCGCCCCACCAGCAGATTGACCTGCACGACTCCACCCGCCAGCGCGGCAGGGGCGGCGATGACGGCAAGGCGTTTGAGTTCGGGTGTCATTTTCGGCCAACCCGGCATCAGGGCAAAGCCTGCCCGTTTGGCCGCCACCCAGACCATCATCATCTGTACGACCCCGGCAACAGGCACGGCATAAGACAGGGTTTGGCCAATGGCCGTTGGTTCCTGCCCACCAAAGACCGCACCGATCAGCAGGGCCAGGATGAAAACGATGTTCAGCAAAACAGGGGCCGCCGCCGCCGCCGTGAACCGCCCAATCGCGTTCAGCACACCCGACAACAGCGCCGACAGCGAAATGAACAGGATATAGGGAAAGGCGATCCGCCCATACCAGACCGCCAGATCGAACCGTTCCGTCCCGATGAAACCGCTGGCCATCATCGTGACCAGCACGGGCATCATGATCACACCGCCCACAGTGAAGAGTGTCAGAATCCCTGCCATTCCGACGAAGGCATCCTGTGCAAAGCGGTGCGCGTCTTCGTCGCCTTCCAGCTTCTTGGAAAACATCGGCACAAAGGCCATGTTGAACGC
Organism: Yoonia sp.; assembly: GCF_014859355.1. GTDB lineage: Bacteria > Pseudomonadota > Alphaproteobacteria > Rhodobacterales > Rhodobacteraceae > Yoonia. The sequence goes on from NZ_JACUUJ010000001.1 coordinate 68,739, forward strand.
GCCTTCGGCAAAGAAACGGCGAAACAGGTTCGGCAGCGAAAACGCGACCAGAAACGCCTCGGCCACGGGGCCGGTGCCAAGATAGGCGGCGATCATGATGTCGCGGACAAATCCGATCAACCGGCTGAGCAGCGTCCAGATGCCAACGGTGAAAAAGCCCGACATCAGGCGGATGGGTTTCACGCCTCGGCCCTTTGCACGCCTTGCACGATGGCCTCGCGCAGTTTGCGTTCGAGACTTGCGCGCTTGGCCTCTGAATGGAATTTCAGCCCGACCATATCCTTGACATAAAAGGTATCGACCACCTGTTCGCCATAGGTCGCGATCACGGCAGAGGCGATATAGACATGGTTCGCCGCAAGTGTGCGCGTCAGATCATACAGCAGACCGGGACGGTCGCGGGTGTCCACCTCGATGATGGTGTAGATCTCGGATCCATCGTTATCAAAGGTGATATTGGTCGGCACACGAAACGCGCGTTCGCGTTTCTTGATCTTGTCCTTGTCTTTCAGCGCCTCGCGGGCCACGATCTCGCCGCGCAGGGTGCGGCTGATCATCTGGCGCAGGCGCGGCAGGCGCGATTCCTCGTAGGGGTTGCCCTCGTTGTCCTGCACCCAGAACACAGCAGTGGCAAAGCCGTCCTTGGATGTGTAGGTGCGCGCATCCACCACGTTGGCCCCCACCAGCGCCAGTGCGCCGGTCATCCGGCTGAACAGCCCCGGATGATCGACCGTGGCAAAACAGGCGCGGGTGGCGTCGCGGTCTTCGTCCGGCATCAGGTCGATCTTGATCTGATCATTGGACAGATCGCGCAAAAGATTGGCGAATACGATATGCGTGGACAGCGGCAGACCCTGCCAATAGGTGCCGTAATGGCGGCCCATTTCTGTGCGCAACGCCTTGCTGTCCCAATCGGCAAGGGCGGCGCGCAGGGCGCGCTTTGCCTCGTTTTCGCGGGTTTCGCGGTTCAGATCTTCCAGCCCGTTTTCCAGCGCGTCCCGCGTTGCCTTGAAAAGATTGCGGATCAGCACCGCCTTCCAGTTGTTCCATGTGTCCGGGCCGACGCCGCGTATGTCGCAGACGGTCATGACCGTCAGCAAGTCAAGCCGTTCTACCGATTTGACCGCCTTGGCAAAGCCACGCACAGTGCGCGGTTCGGCAATATCGCGTTTCTGGGCGGTGTCCGACATCATCAAGTGGTGCCGGACCAACCATTCGACGGTATCACAATCCTTTTTGTTCAGCCCCAGACGCGGGGCCACCTTGCGGGCGATTTGCGCACCAAGGATCGAATGGTCCTCATCCCGGCCCTTGCCGATGTCATGCAGCAACAGGGCCACATACAGCACCTTGCGGTTCACCCCGCGTTCCAGAATCCCCGAAACAACGGGTAATTCCTCGATCAATTCCTTGCGTTCAATCTGGGCAAGGTTGCTGATGCATTGGATCGTGTGTTCATCCACCGTGTAGTGGTGATACATGTTGAACTGCATCATCGCGACAATCGCGGCAAATTCTGGGATGAATGTGCCCAGAACGTCCAATTCGTTCATCCGGCGCAGGCCCCGTTCGGGGTTGCCGTGCTTTAGCATCAGATCAAGAAAAATGCGGTTCGCCTCGCGGTTGGTCCGCATCTCGTCGTCGATCATGTCCAGATTGGCGGCAATCAGCCGCATGGCGTCCGGGTGCAGCAGGGTGCCGGTGCGCAGGGCTTCTTCGAAGATGCGCAGCATGTTCAGTTTGTCAGCAAAAAAACCTTCCTCATCTGCGACGGTCAGGCGGTTTTGCTTGATGGCATAAGGTGGCTTGGCCTTTTTGCGGCGCAACATCAGCCGCACCAGCATAGGGTCGGGTTTGGTATGGGTTGCCTCAAGCGCGGTCAGAAAGATGCGCGTCAGTTCGCCCACACGATTAGCTTGCCGGAAATAAGCCTGCATGAAATGTTCAACCGCACGCCTGCCGCCGTGATCGGTATATCCCATTGCAGCGGCCACCTCGACCTGCATGTCGAATGTCAGCTGATCTACTGCGCGCCCTGACAACAGGTGCAGATGGCAGCGGACGGCCCATAGAAAATCCTCGGCGGTGACAAAGGTTTCAAATTCTTCCGCGGTGAAAACACCAAGTCCGACCAATTCGGCAGCATCTTTGACGCCATGAATATACTTGCCCATCCAAAACAGGGATTGCAGGTCGCGTAACCCGCCCTTTCCTTCCTTGACGTTTGGTTCGACGACATAACGCTGGCCGCCCTGCTTGCGGTGGCGTTCGGCGCGTTCGGCAAGCTTGGCCTCGATGAAATCGCTGGCGGTTGATTTGAAAAGATCGTGCCACAGGCGTGACCCCAGCTCTTTTGCCAGCGCGGCATCTCCGGCCAAAAAGCGGTTTTCAACCAGCGATGTGCGGATCGTATAATCTTGCCGGGCAAGGCGGATGCAGTCCTTGATCGTGCGGCTGGCGTGGCCAACCTTCAGCTTCATGTCCCACAGGATATAAAGCATCGATTCGATCACGCTTTCGGCCCAAGGTGTCATCTTGTAAGGCGTCAGAAACAGCAGATCGACATCCGAAAACGGCGCCATTTCGCCACGCCCATAGCCCCCGACAGCGATCAGCGTCAGCTTTTCGGCCTCGGTGGGGTTGGGGCGCGGGTGCAGTTGCTTGACGGCCACATCCATTACGAGCCCGACAACCTGATCGGTCAGCCAGCTATAGGCGCGGGTTGTGGGCTGTGATGCAAAGGGCTGCGCCTGAAAAGCTCGCGCGATTTCCGCCATGCCGTGATTGCGCGCCTCGGACAGAACACGCACAGTCGCCTGTCGCACGTCTTTTTCGCAAACAGCGGTCTGCGTCGCTGCACTCAGCGCCGCCAGAACGGCCGCCCCGTCAAAAATGGTGTGCGCCGGACAGATCAGATTGTCCGGTGTGTCATGCGCCGCGGGCTGCGAAGGCTCAGAAACCCGCCGCGCCGAAATTTCTTGGGGCTTGTTCAAGGGTGACCACCTGATTGTTTTGAATGGTTGCAACAGCCAGCGCGCGTTCGTTCAGCCCGTTGGGCAGCAGCCGGAAAACACCCGACGTGCCGCGAAATCCTGCAGGTGTGGTCAAGGCGGCCTTGGTCAGGGCATCGCGGTTGCCCGTGGCCACAAGCGCGCCAATCGCGGCTATCCCGTCATAGGCAAGCCCGGCCAGTGGATGCGGTTGCTCGCCGTATGTTGCGGCATAGCGGTTTACAAACTGGTTGGCAGTGCCCTGATCCGGCATGGTAAAAAGCCCCCCCTGAAGTCCCGGTAACGCAAGCGCCTGCGGCGCCGAATCCCACCGCGTCAGCCCGATAAACCGCACTGAATCAGCGTCTAGCCCGGCATCCGGCAGGGCGGTTGCCAAAATCGGGAGATCGGCGTTGACGCTGGCCGTTATAAAAACTGCCTGCGCAGCAGAGTTGCGCGCGCTGGCCACGATCTGCCGGGTCGCACCAAAAATTCCCTGTTGCGATAATGGATAGCCTTCGACGGCAACCACTTGGGCACCGTTGCGCTGAACAGAGCGCGAAATCGCATCGCGACCGGCTTGCCCCGCGAGATCATCGCCATAAAGCACCATGTAGCGGTTGATCCCTTGCCGGGTGCCATATTGCACCAACCGGTTCGCCGTGTTGTCAAATGTTGCCCCCAACACGAAAACATTCCCCCCCGCAATTGCGGGATTGTTGGAAAATGCCAAGACGTTCACGTTGCGACCTGCCACCGCAACGCCTGCGGCATTTGCCGTCTCGGCATAAAGCGGGCCAATGATGATCTTGGCCCCGTCGTTGACAGCCGCGCGCGCAACTGCGGCCGCTTGCGCCGGGTTTCCAGCCGTATTGTAGATGCGCAGCGCAATCTCTGCCCCCGTAAGATCGGCAATCGCCAGGCGCGCCGCGTTTTCAAAGTTCTGCGCAAGAAAATCATCGCTGCCCTGGCCGGAACCACGCGGGACCAAAAGCGCGACCTGCACCGGGTCTGCCGGGTCGATCTGCCGGCCTGTATTTGCCTGTGGCGCGACAGCAACATCGCAGGCCGCGAACCATAGCAGTGATATCATGGCGAAAAATTGCATGATCGGCTTGCGGGCAGTCGTGAAACGGGCAAACATGGCGCGAACTCCTCCTCGGTGGCGCGACAAGATCAAAGGGCGCTGTGCCTGCAAATCTGTCGCCTGTCAGGGGCCATCATAAAGCAGGGGGCAGGCGGGTCCAGCCATGAATCATGTTAACAAGCCGCTCTCTGCCGGATTGTATTTTGTCGCAACCCCCATCGGGTCGGCGCGCGATATCACGTTGCGGGCGCTTGATATCCTTGCTTCGGCCGATTTGATCGCGGCGGAAGATACGCGAACGGCGCGAAAACTGATGGACATTCATGGTGTTGCCTTGAACGGGCGCAAGGTTGTGGCCTTTCATGACCACAGTGGCGAAGCTGCCGTGGCCCGGCTGGTTGCAGATATCGATGCCGGAAAATCCGTGGCCTATGTGTCTGAAGCAGGCACCCCGCTGGTCGCGGATCCGGGGTATGAACTGGGGCGCGCCGTAATCGCGGCCGGTTTGCCGGTTACATCTGCGCCGGGACCGTCGGCGGTCCTCGCGGCGCTGACCGTTTCTGGCCTGGCAACCGACAGGTTTGCCTTTGTCGGGTTCCTGCCCCCATCGCAAAGCCAGCGCGAAACTGAAATCGCCATGCTGCGCGATGTGCCTTTTACGCTGGTTTTTTATGAAAGCCCGAAGCGCGTTGGTGAAATGTTAGGTAATCTGCGCGATGTTCTGGGGGGTGACAGGCAGGCAGTTGTTTGCCGGGAACTGACAAAACGATTCGAAGAGGTGACGCGCGGCACGCTGGCAGAACTGGCCGATGCCTTTGCAGATCGCAACATAAAGGGTGAACTGGTTGTACTTGTGGGGCGAGGTGGCGCGACGGATGTCGCCGATGCCGATGTTAAACAGGCCTTGCGCGAGGCGATGAAAACAATGCGGGTAAAAGATGCCGCAAGCGTGGTTGCGGGTGCGCTTGGCCTGCCGCGCAGGCAAGTCTACCAGATCGCGCTGAACATGGGAGGTGACGAATGACCGGATCGGTTGGGTATCATGCGGGATTGGCTGCAGAGGATATTGTGGCGGCAGATTACGCGCGCCGGCATCATGATCTTGCTGCAAGGCGTTGGCGCGGTCAGGCGGGCGAAATAGATCTGATCCTGCGCGATGGCGAAACAGTTGTTTTTGTCGAGGTCAAGAAAAGCCGGACCATGGCGCGGGCTGCCGCCCGGTTAGGACGGCGCCAGATGGACCGAATTTGCGCTGCGGCGGGTGAATTTCTGGCGGGTGAACCGCGCGGTCAATTGACGGATGTGCGCTTTGATCTGGCGATGGTGGATGGCTACGGCATGACCTCTGTGATCGAGAACGCTTTTATGGAAGCCTAAGCGCCCATTGCGCCGCTGTCGTTGCTGCGGCATGTATCCTTTGAACACTGCTAAAAAAGAGGATATCCCATGGCGCTGAAGATTGCTTTTCAGATGGATCCGATCGGGTCGATCAATATAGACGCTGACAGCACCTTTCGCATTGCCGAAGAGGCCCAGGCGCGGGGACACAGCCTTTTTTATTACACGCCTGACAAACTGGCCTATGATCAGGGCCGTGTCATCGCGCGGGGCTGGCCGCTGAGCGTGCAGCGCGTGAAAGGCGATCATTTCCGTTTGGGGCAAGAAACGGCGATGGATCTGGCGGATATTGATGTGGTCTGGCTGCGTCAGGATCCGCCCTTTGACATGAGCTATATCACGACAACCCATATTCTGGATATGGTCCACCCGGACACGTTGGTTGTGAATGATCCGTTCTGGGTGCGCAATTACCCTGAAAAACTGCTGGTTCTACAATTCCCCGACCTGACACCGCCCACGATGATTGCCCGCGATCTTGAGACGCTGAGATCCTTCCGGCGCGCGCATGGCGATGTCATTCTCAAGCCGCTTTACGGCAATGGCGGGGCTGGGGTTTTCAAACTCTCCCATGCCGACAGTAACCTTGCGTCGCTGCACGAGTTGTTTTCGGGCATCAACCGCGAACCTTTGATCATGCAGAAGTTCCTGCCTGCCGTGTCCAAAGGTGACAAACGGGTGATTCTGGTCGATGGCGAACCGGTTGGGGCAATCAACCGTGTGCCCGCCGAAGGTGAGACCCGATCGAACATGCATGTCGGCGGCCGCCCGGAAAAAGTGGCGCTGACCGACCGCGACCGCGAAATCTGCGCGCGAATCGGGCCGCTTTTGCGCCAGAAAGGCCAGATTTTCGTAGGTATTGACGTGATTGGTGACTGGCTGACGGAAATCAACGTGACCTCTCCCACCGGTATTCAGGAGTTGGAACGGTTCGACGACGTGAACATTGCCGAGAAGATATGGCAGGTGATCGAGGCGCGGCGCCAGTGACCTGGCGGCTGGCTCTTTTGAATTGGCATTTGCGCCGGTTTGAAAAGCCGGCACTGGCGCGGCACAGCATCGACAGGTTGCGCAAATCATTCGACGTCAAGGCACGCCTGTTTTTTCACGCTCCTTTCGGCAGCCGGCACCGCCGCGACACATTGGGTGGGGTGGCGGTGCAATGGGTCATGGCGCGCAACACGCCCGCGCCTGTGGTCATTCTTTTCCTGCATGGCGGGGCTTATGTTTTCGGGTCATCTGACACCCATCGTGCAATGCTCGGCAAGCTATCGGCCTTGACAGGTTTGCCCGCCTGTTTGCCGGATTACCGGCTGGCCCCGGAACACCCGTTTCCGGCGCAAATTTCAGATGCACTGGTGTGTTATCGGGCGCTGCGGGCTGATCATGACGTGATCATTGGCGGCGACAGTGCTGGCGGCGGGTTGGCGCTGGCGCTGCTGCATGAAATATTGCGCCTGGATCTGCCGCCGCCACGCGGCGTGTTCGCCTTTTCGCCGCTGACCGACGTAACCTATTCGGGCAAATCAGTTGTTGAGAACGCACAAAGTGACGCCCTTTTGACTGCCACGCGCATTGATGAAATGGTGCAGGCATTTATCGGGGCGCACGATCCGAAGGACCCGCGTGCGTCGCCGCTGTTTGGTCAATTCAACGGCGCGCCGCCGGTGTGGCTGTCGGTGGGCGATACGGAAATATTGCGTGATGATTCCCTGCGAATGCAGGCCGCATTGCAGGCGCAGGGGGTAGAATGCGCGCTGACGGTGACACACGATCACCCCCACGTCTGGCCAATATTTCATAACATCCTGCCAGAGGCGCAGGCAACGTTGCGCGATCTTGCGGACTGGATTTCCGCGCGGCGTGCCTGATTGTCGCCGTCAATTTTCGCGGGCAGTTATCAGACGATAGCTGACGGCCTCGGCCACATGGGGTTTGCGCACGTCATCGCTTGCGTCCAGATCAGCGATGGTGCGGGCGACACGCAAGACCCGGTGATATCCGCGCGCCGACATCCCGAACCGTTCGGCCACCCGGACCAGCAGGTCGCGCCCTTCGCTGTCGGGGGTGGCAATTTGGTTCAGCAGGTGGCCTTCGGCATCGGCGTTCACCCGCGCGTTGTCATGTCCGGCGAAACGTGCGGTCTGGCGCGCACGGGCTGCGGAGACGCGGGCGGCGACGGTGGCGGAACTTTCGCCGCCATCCGGTAGATCAAGATCGGTAAAGGCGACGGGTGGCACCTCGACCCGCAGATCGAAACGGTCCATCAGGGGGCCGGAAATGCGGCCCATGTAATCTTCGCCGCACAGCGGTACGCGGGCGCAGGCGCGGGCGGGGTCGGCCAGATAGCCGCATTTGCAGGGGTTTGCCGCTGCCACCAGCATGAACCTGCAAGGATAACGCACATGCGCATTGGCGCGCGCGACGACGACCTCGCCGGTTTCGATGGGCTGGCGCAGGGTTTCCAGCACGGTGCGGGCAAATTCGGGAAATTCATCCATGAACAGCACGCCGTTATGCGCAAGGCTGATTTCGCCCGGTTTGGCGCTGCGCCCGCCGCCGACGATCGCCGCCATGGATGCGGTGTGGTGCGGTTCGCGAAAGGGTGGTTCGCGGTTGATCCCGCCTTCGTCCAGCAGGCCCGACAGCGAATGGATCATGGATGTTTCCAGCGCCTCTACCGGGGTCAGTGGTGGCAAAATGCCCGGAATACGCGCCGCCAGCATGGATTTTCCCGAACCGGGCGATCCGACGAACATCAGGTGGTGCCGCCCCGCAGCGGCGATTTCCAGCGCGCGTTTGGCGCGTTCCTGGCCCTTGACCTCGGACAGGTCGCGGGTGGTTGTGGTGCCGTGCACCTCGCCCGGTTCGGCGGGCGACAGCACCGATTGGCCGGTATAATGCCGCACGACATCGGACAAACTGCGCGGTGCGATGACGTTCGCGGCCCCGACCCACGCGGCCTCTGCCCCGCAGGCGTGGGGGCACAGCAGGGTGCGATCGTCTTCTGCGGCGGCCATGGCGGCGGGCAGGGCGCCGATAACAGGCACCAGCGTGCCGTCCAGCGATAATTCGCCCAAGGCGACGGTTTGTGCGGCGTCGTCAAGCGGGATGATGTCCAGCGCAGCCAGCAGGGCCAGCGCGATGGGGAGGTCGAAATGCGACCCTTCCTTGGGCAGGTCGGCGGGGGACAGGTTCACCGTGATACGCTTTGACGGCAGGGCAATCGCCATGGCGGTCAGTGCCGCGCGCACCCTTTCGCGGGCTTCCGACACGGCCTTGTCTGGCAGGCCGACGATGGAAAACGCAGGTATGCCGGGGGCGATGGCGCATTGCACCTCGACCAGGCGGGCCGCGATCCCTTCGAATGCTACCGTGTAGGCCAGCGCGACCATCCATCACCCTCCGTTGATGGTTAACGGGTAGCGGGGCGCAGTTTACGAAAGGTTAATTTTCGGACAGAAGAGGCGATGCGACCGGTTTCGGCCGGTTTTCACGCACTGTGATTGATTTGCCCGACTGTCCAGGCACCGTCATACCGCAAATCGGTCACTGACAGGTTGTCGATTTTGTGGCCAAAGGCGGCATAGGCGCCGATGCCAAGCGCGCGCTGAAGCTGCGTCAGGATCATGCCGAAATGTGCCACGACGATCAGGTCGGCATGGCCCGCCTGCACATACCCGTCAATCGCCGTATCGACACGCGCCCGCACCGCGTTCCAGCTTTCGCCGCCGGGCGGGGCGATATCGCCGGGGTTTTCCCAATAGGCGCGGATGGTGGCGGGGTCTTCGGTCTCGATTTCGATGAATGTGCGCAGTTCCCACGTGCCAAAATTGATCTCGCGCAGGGCGGGGTCATGCGGCAGGCGGTGGGGGCGGGCTAGCGCATCGGCGGTGGCGGAGGCGCGGATCAGGTCGGATGACACGACGGGTGCGTCGGGCAGATAGGCGCGCAGACGGGCAAGGGCGGCAGTATCGGACAGGTCCGCGGGCAAATCAGACCAGCCGACCATCGTTTTCGCATGGGTCGGCCCGTGGCGCACCAGCCAAAGACGGGTCACGGCAGCTTGCCTTTCAGGACCAGCGGCAGCCCGGCCATGACGGCGACAACCAGATCGGCCTTGGTCGCGATGATCTGGTTCAGCGTGCCTTGGGCGTTGCGGAATTTGCGTGACAGCGCGTTGTCGGGTACGATCCCCTGACCAACCTCGTTCGACACGATGACGACACGGGCGGGGCAGGTGCGCAGCGCATCGCACAGCCGGTTTGTGTGCGCGGCGATGTCATGGTCGCCCAGTATGACATTTGTCAGCCAAAGCGTGGCGCAGTCGATCAGAACCGCCTGATCGGGGGTGCAACGGGCCAGTGCGGCGGGCAGGTTCAGTGGTTCTTCGATTGTGGTCCAGCCATTGCCGCGCTGATCACGATGGCGTGATACCTTGGCGGCCATTTCATCGTCAAAGATTTGCGCTGTCGCGATGTAAACAGGGGCATGCGCCCCTTGTAAAACAAGGCTTTCCGCAAAGGCCGATTTCCCGCTGGCCGCGCCCCCTAGCACCAAAGTCAAATTGGGCAATGTCATCTTGGCATCTTTGTGTGATCCACCTGCGTTAATGGGCCGTAACTAAAACGAACAACAAACAGGCGCAACCTGCGCAACACGGGAGAAATAACATGGGAACGTCCGGTTTTTCTGATCAAAGTTTGTCGCGCACGGCCATGAAAGCCGAGCTGCTGGATGCGGAAACCGAACTCAGGCTGGCATACGCATGGCGCGACCAGCGCGATGAAGAGGCGCTGCACCGTTTGATCACAGCCTATATGCGGCTGGCCATTTCCATGGCTTCGAAATTCAAACGTTACGGCGCACCCATGAATGACCTGATCCAAGAGGCTTCGGTCGGGTTGATGAAGGCCGCTGACAAATTCGACCCGGACCGTGGCGTGCGTTTTTCTACCTACGCAGTCTGGTGGATCAAGGCGAGCATTCAGGATTACGTGATGCGCAACTGGTCGATGGTGCGCACCGGGTCCACGTCTTCGCAAAAGTCGCTGTTTTTCAACATGCGCCGCGTGCAGGCCCGTCTGGAACGCGAAGCCGCCGCTGAAGGCCGCACGTTGGAACTGCATGACCTGCACGAAATGATCGCAACCGAGGTGGGCGTGCCATTGCATGACGTGCAGATGATGGATGGCCGCCTGTCAGGGTCTGACTTTTCGCTGAACGCGACTCAATCATCCGAAGACGAGGGCCGAGAGTGGATTGACGCGCTAGAGGATAACGGCCCGCAGGCCGCCGAAACCGTCGCCAACAGCCATGACAACGCGACATTGCGGCAGTGGTTGGTCACCGCGCTATCCGGCCTGAATGACCGTGAACAGTTCATCGTGCGCGAACGCAAGCTGCGCGATGACCCCCGGACGCTGGAAAGCCTTGGCACCGAACTGGGCCTTTCCAAGGAACGGGTGCGCCAGCTAGAGGCGGCGGCCTTTGGCAAAATGCGCAAGAGCCTTGAATCCCAAAGTAGCGAAGTTCACGCATTTTTTGCCTGATCACATGTCATTGTGTTTCTGGTGTCATCTGACCTAATGTCCGGTCAGATGGCACCGGGGGCGGCACATGCTGGCTGACAAACATATCCTGTTAATCGTGGGTGGCGGAATCGCAGCGTTCAAGGCGTTGGATCTTGTGCGCCGCTTGCGCGAACGCGGCGCGCGGGTGACGCCGGTGCTGACCCGCGCCGGCGCGGAATTTGTAACGCCGCTTAGCCTTGCGGCCTTGTCAGCTGCGAAAATCTATCAGGATCTGTTCGATCTGACGGACGAGGCCGAGATGGGCCATATCGAACTGTCCCGCGCTGCTGACCTGATCGTCGTGGCCCCGGCAACTGCTGATCTGATGGCGAAAATGGCGGGCGGGTTGGCGAATGATCTGGCCAGCACATTGTTGTTGGCCACTGATGAACGCGTGTTGATTGCCCCCGCGATGAATGTGCGCATGTGGGAACATGCCGCGACGCAGCGCAATCTGGCGACGTTGCAAGGCGATGGCATTCTGGTCGTTGGCCCAAACAACGGCGATATGGCCTGCGGCGAATATGGTCCGGGGCGCATGGCTGAAGTGCCCGAAATCATTGCCGCGATTGATGCGGCCCTGTCGGATGGGCCGCTGCGCGGTAAACATGTGCTGGTCACATCCGGCCCCACGCATGAACCGATTGACCCTGTGCGTTACATCGCCAACCGGTCGTCGGGGGCGCAAGGCACCGCGATTGCCCGCGCGCTGGCAGATCTGGGGGCCGATGTAACATTCGTGACCGGCCCCGCCGATGTGCCGCCGCCCGCCGGTGTGACCGTCGTCAAGGTCCAGACCGCGCGCGAGATGTTGGCCGCCGTGCAGGCGGCGCGCCCCGCCGATGTGGCTGTCTTTGCCGCCGCTGTGGCGGATTGGCATGTGATGAACGCAGGGCAAAGCAAGATCAAGAAAGACGGCAACCGTTTGCCGGTGCTGGGATTTGCCGAAAACCCCGACATTCTGGCAACGGTTTCGCATGCGAAACATGGCCGCCCCGGGCTGGTGATTGGTTTTGCCGCCGAAACGGATGACGTGATCGCCAACGCCACGGCGAAACGCGCGCGCAAGGGCTGTGACTGGATCGTCGCCAATGATGTATCGGCCGCGACGGGTATCATGGGCGGCACTGAAAATGCGGTTACCCTGATCATGAAAGACGGGTCTGAAACATGGCCTCGCATGACAAAGGATGCGGTCGCCACCGCCCTTGCCAAACGCATCGCAGAGGCGATTTCGTGACGCCGGATATTCTGTTGCAATGGGATGACGGCGCAGACGCCCGCCTTGGCCTGCCGTCATATGAAACCGCAGGTGCGGCGGGCGCCGATTTGCGCGCGAACCTGCCCGGTAAACGGCCTGTCGCATTGCCCACGGGCGCACGCGCGCTGATCCCGACAGGGCTGCGCATGGCGATCCCGCAAGGGTTTGAGGTGCAGATCAGGCCGCGGTCGGGCCTTGCGTTGAAACATGCGGTGACGCTGGTCAATACGCCCGGCACGATCGACAGCGATTATCGTGGGCCGGTGGGTGTGATCCTGATCAATCTGGGGCAAGAGGTGTTTACAGTGACACATGGGATGCGCATCGCGCAAATGGTGGTGGCCCCCGTGGTGCAGGCGCGTTTTGTTGCGGTGCCTGCGCTGGATGAAACCCCGCGTGGCGCGGGCGGTTTTGGGTCCACCGGCCTATGATTATGGTCGGTGCAATGATCGCCGCCCTTTGGGGGATCGGGGCCGTGATGAAGGCCCCGCATCAGGCGCGCTGGACAATGATTGCCATTTTGCTGGTGGCAGTGATGGTGTTGCAGTTGGTCCTGCCTGCGGGTCACCCCCTGCGCGCGGCGACGGGTGGCGATGCGCGGCTGTGGGGCTTGGTTATTGCTTTTGGGTTTATCGTGTGGGGCTATCGGCAGTTGTTGCGCCGGTTGCGCGCGCGGGTTGCTGGAAATGCGGCCCCTGTGGTGGCATCCGATACGTTTTCCCCGACCGAGCTTGACCGCTATGCCCGCCACATCATGCTGCGCGAGGTCGGCGGGCCGGGGCAAAAGGCGCTGCGCAATGCGCGAGTTCTGGTGATCGGGGCCGGTGGCCTGGGCGCGCCTGCGCTGCAATATCTTGCCGCTGCTGGTGTGGGCACGATTGGCGTGATTGACGATGATCTGGTCGAAAATGCCAATCTGCAACGGCAGGTGATCCACCTTGACCGCAACATCGGTATGCCCAAGGTCCATTCCGCAGCCGAGGCGATGACGGCGCAAAACCCCTTTGTCACCGTGCGCCCCTATCACCGGCGGCTGGAGGCGGATATCGTCGGCGCACTGTTTGCCGACTATGATCTGGTGCTGGATGGCACCGATAATTTCGCCACCCGCTATCTGGTGAACCGCACCGCTGTCGCGCTGGGCAAGCCGTTGATTGCCGCAGCCCTGACGCAATGGGAAGGTCAGATCAGCCTGTATGACCCGGCCCATGGCACGCCTTGTTACGCATGCGTTTTCCCCATTGCCCCCGATGCTGCACTGGTGCCCAGTTGCGCCGAGGCGGGGGTGATCGGCCCATTGCCCGGCGTGATCGGCGCGATGATGGCGGTCGAGGCGGTCAAGCAGATCACCGACGCGGGGCAGGGCTTGGGCGGGCGGTTGCTGATCTATGACGCGCTATATGCACAAACGCGGACGATTGCGATCAAACCGCGGGCAGATTGTCCGGTTTGTGGCGCAATGGGCTGACGTAGTGGGCCTGCTGCGCAGGCCCGTTTTGAGTATTTTTGGCAAGATGATGAGACAGGTTCTGGCAAAAGCCAGACGGCGGGCCTAGCTTTAGGGCAAAGGAGATTTGCCATGACAAACCCGTTGCTTGCCGATTGGGACACGCCGTTCGGGCTGCCACCGTTCGACCGGATTTCAGACGATGATTTCGCCCCCGCCGTTGATGCGGCTTTGGCCGAGGCCCGCGCCAATATTGCCGCGATCACCGAAAACCCCGCACCGCCCACATTCGCCAATACCATCGAAGCATTGGAACAGGCCGAGGAAACACTGGGCCGCGTGTTAGGCGCGTTTTACGGCATGGCCGGCGCTGACAGTAACCCGGCGCGCGAGGCGTTGCAGCGTGAGTTTGCCCCATTGTTGGCGGCTTATGGGTCCGAGATTTCGGAAAACAAGGCGCTTTTTGCGCGAATCGACGCGATATGGGCCGACCGTGATGCGCTGGCGCTTACGGATGAACAACAGCGCGTGCTGCTGCTGACGCGCCGCGGCTTTGTCCGTTCGGGTGCGCAGCTTGACGGTGCCGAAGCAGAGGCGCTGCGCGCGGTCAAATCGCGCCTGTCAGTGCTGGGCACGCAATTCACCCAGAACCTGCTGGCCGATGAACGCGCGTGGGTCATGCCGCTGGGTGACGATGACTTGGCCGGTTTGCCCGATTTCGTGATTACGACGGCCGGGGCCGCAGGTGCTGAAAAAGACGCAGGCGGCCCTGTCGTTACCCTGTCGCGGTCGTTGATCGTGCCGTTCCTGCAATTTTCCGACCGGCGCGACCTGCGCCAAAAGGCGTATGAGGCGTGGGCAGCGCGTGGTGCCAATGGTGGTGCCACCGACAACCGCGCCCTTGCAGCGGAAACGCTGAAATTGCGCGAAGAACGGGCGCGCCTGTTGGGCTATGACACATTTGCCGATTTCAAACTGGAAACAGAAATGGCGGGCACGCCTGCTGCCGTGCGTGATTTGCTGATGCAGGTCTGGGAACCGGCCAAGGCGGCGGCCACGGCGGACGCCAAAGTCTTGGAACGGATGCTGCATGCCGATGGGTTTGACGGCCCGCTGGAACCTTGGGATTGGCGCTATTATTCCGAAAAGCGGCGCAAGGAACTGCATGATCTGGATGAGGCAGAGCTAAAGCCGTATCTGCAACTGGACCGGATGATCGACGCGGCTTTTGCCTGTGCCAACCGTTTGTTCGGGCTGGAATTCGCAGAGATTTCCGGCCCCACCTATCACCCTGATCTGCGCATGTGGGAGGTGACGCGCGGTGGCGCACATGTGGCGGTTTTCATGGGTGACTATTTCGCGCGTGGGTCGAAACGGTCGGGCGCTTGGTGCACCGCGATGCGCACGCAGAAGCGGCTGGGCAGCGACACCCGCCCGCTGGTGCTGAATGTGTGTAACTTTGCCAAGCCACAGGATGGAAAGCCTGCATTGCTGTCCTATGATGATGCGCGCACGTTGTTTCATGAATTCGGCCATGCGCTACACCAGATGCTGTCGGATGTGACCTATGAAAGCATCAGTGGCACATCCGTGGCACGTGATTTCGTGGAATTGCCCAGCCAGTTGTTCGAACACTGGCTGGAGGTGCCAGATGTGTTGGCGGAATTCGCGACCCATGCGGACACAGGCCAGCCGATGCCGCAGGATTTGCTGGACAGGATGCTGGCCGCCACGACCTATGACATGGGGTTCCAGACCGTGGAATATGTCGCATCGGCGCTGGTTGATCTGGAATTTCATAACGGCACCGCCCCGGCGGACCCGATGCAGAAACAGGCGGAAATTCTTGAAAGCATCGGCATGCCCCACGCGATCCGCATGCGCCACGCGACGCCGCAATTTGCCCATGTGTTTTCCGGTGACGGATATTCCAGCGGCTATTACAGCTATATGTGGTCCGAAGTCATGGACGCCGATGCCTTCGCCGCCTTTGACGAGGCGGGCGACCCGTTTGATGCGGATATCGCCAAACGGCTTGAGGAAACGGTGCTGTCATCGGGCGGATCGGTGGATGCCGCTGATCTTTATACCGCGTTCCGTGGCCGGTTGCCGGGGGTTGATGCGCTGTTGAAGGGGCGCGGGCTGGACAGAGCCGCCTAGGGGCGGGTGTCGTTGGGGTGGCGTTGCACCCCGACCGGGTCTTTGTGGATCAGCACGTCGGCGCGGGGGTAGGCCGCAGTAATGGCCCGGCGCAGGGCCGCGCCGATGTCATGGGCTTGTTCCAGCGTCTGATCGCCGTCCAGTTCGATATGCAGGTTCACGAACACACGGCTGCCTGCGACGCGGGTTTTCAGGTCGTGAAATCCGTGCACGCCGGGAAAATCGGCGGTGATGGCGCTGATCCCGGCAATCATTTCCCGGTCGGCTTGCCGGTCCATCAGCGCGTCCCATGCGCCCTTGCCGATTCGCAGCGCGCCCACCGCCAGTAGGGCGGCGGCCCCCAGTGCGACAACGCTGTCGATCTGCCCCAGCCCAAAAGCGGCTGATGCCCAAAGCGCGATGATCGCGCCGATGTTGGGGATCAGGTCGCCCAGATAGTGCAGGCTGTCGGCCTTGACGACCTTGTTGTCGGTCTTGCGCGCCACATGCCGCTGCCACAGCACCAGCCCCAGCGTCAGCGCAATGGATAACAGCATGATCGCGATGCCCTGCCCTTCGCGTTCGGGCAGGGTCACAGCGTCGTCCAGCAGGCGCAAGATGGCGGCGACGGTAATAACCCCGGCAGAAATCAGGATGAACAGCGATTGACCCAGTGCTGCCAGATCCTCGGCCGAGGTGTGGCCGAAATTATGATCATCATCTGGGGGTTTGGCGGCATAGGTAATGGCGGCTAATGCGCCCAGCGACATCATCAGGTCCATCGCGCTATCGGCCAGTGTGGCGGCCACGGCCAGTGATCCGGTTTGTGCCAGCGCCCAAAGTTTTGCCAGCACCAGCACCAGTGCCACGATCACCGACATGACGCCTGCAGACAGGTTCAGGCGGGTGTCATGGCGTTGGGTCATCGGTTTGGCCTGCGGTGGTTTGGGCAATGTATCACCCATGTTTGCGGAACACTGTCCTATGCGTTGTTCCTTTACGCATCAAGCGCTAAGCAACGGTTTTGAGGGGCGCCCAAATTTTAGGCAAAATTTGTTTGCCGCACAATCGATGTGCGGCCCTATTGCGCATTTGTTGTTTCCCGCTACCGTAGTTATATGACCAATAAACCTGATTATTTTGATGAAATGATGCAGGCCGGTGGTGCGCCGCGTGCGCCCTACGCCGATTACCATGACTGGTTCACGAGCGAAGAACCCGGTCGCCTGCTGGAAAAGTCAGCCGAGGCCGAGGCGTTGTTCCGCCTGACGGGCATCACCTTTAACGTTTACGGCGACCCAGGTGCTGCCGAACGGCTGATCCCCTTTGACCTGATTCCGCGCATTATCGGCGGGCGGGAATGGGCGCTTGTGGCCAAGGGGATCGAACAGCGGGTGCGGGCACTGAATGCGTTTCTGCACGATATCTATCACCGGCAGGAAATCATCAAGGCGGGGCGCATTCCCGCCCGTATGATCGCGCAGAACGCCGCGTTTCTGCCCCAGATGATTGGCATGACCCCACCTGGCGGCATTTATACCCATATTGTCGGCACTGATCTGGTGCGCACCGGCCCGGATGAATTTTTCGTGCTGGAAGACAACGCGCGCACCCCTTCTGGCGTGTCCTACATGCTCGAAAATCGCGAAACCATGCTGCACATGTTTCCCGAACTGTTTTCCAAGGTAAAGGTGCAAAGCGTGTCGCAATACCCCCGGTCGCTGCGGCGGTCGCTGGGGGCTTGCGCGCCCAAGGCTTGCGAAGGTCGCCCGACGCTGGCGGTGCTGACGCCGGGGATGTATAATTCTGCCTATTACGAACACGCCTTTCTGGCCGATCAGATGGGCGCCGAACTGGTCGAGGGGCATGACCTGCGGGTCGTGAATGGCCGTGTCGCGATGCGCACGACGCAAGGGTATAAACCGATTGATGTGCTGTATCGCCGGATCGACGATGATTACCTTGACCCGCTGAATTTCAATCCTGATTCCATGCTGGGTGTGCCCGGTATCATCGATGTCTACCGCGCGGGTGGCATCACGCTGGCCAATGCGCCGGGCACGGGCATTGCCGACGACAAGGCGATCTATTCCTATATGCCCGAGATCGTGGAATTCTACACCGGCGAAAAGGCGATCCTGAAAAATGTCCCGACCCATCGCTGTTCGGAACCCGAGGCGTTGAAATATGTTTTGGATAACCTTGCCGAACTGGTCGTGAAAGAGGTGCATGGGTCAGGCGGTTACGGCATGCTGGTCGGCCCTGCGGCCAGCAAACAGGAACTGGCTGCGTTCCGCGCCAAGCTGGAGGCAAACCCCGACAATTACATCGCCCAGCCGACGCTGGCCCTGTCCACGGTGCCGATCCTGACCGATGCGGGCCTTGCACCGCGCCACGTCGACCTGCGCCCCTATGTGCTGGTATCACCGGGCAAAATCGACATTACCCCCGGTGGTCTGACCCGCGTGGCCCTGACCGAAGGGTCGCTGGTGGTGAATTCGTCCCAAGGGGGCGGCACCAAGGACACCTGGGTGCTGGAGGAGTAGGGCAATGCTAGGCAAGACAGCAGGCGGGCTTTTCTGGCTTTTCCGGTATATGGAACGGTCCGAAAACACAGCGCGGATGATTGATGCAGGGCTGCGGATTTCGCTGACACGGTCCAGTGCGGCGGTATCGGAATGGACGTCGATCCTGAACGCGACGGGGTTGCAGAATGTTTATCTGCAACGCTATGACACCTACACCGGCCCGCAGGTGATTGATTTTCTGCTGCGCGATGAAACCAACCCCGGCAGCGTGCGCGCCGTTGTCGAATCGGCGCGCAACAATGCCCGGTTGGTGCGCACCGCCCTGACCCGCGAGGTGTGGGAGGCGGTGAACGAATGCTACATGGCGTTGACCGCTGTGCTGGCCAACCCTGTCAGTGATCGCGACCTGCCGCGCGTATTGCAGATGATCCGCCAGCGCAGCGCCTTTGTGCGCGGGGCGCTGCATGGCACGATGGTGCGCAACGACATGTATGACTTTGCCCGCATCGGCACGTTTTTCGAACGCGCCGACAATACTGCCCGTATTCTGGATGTGAAATATTATATCCTGTTGCCGTCGATCATGCATGTGGGCACCGCCACCGACAACGTGCAGTGGGAAACCATCCTGCGCGCCACGTCATCCGTGCGCGCCTATCAAACCCTGCATGACGGCGAAGTTGACCCCAAAAGCATCGCGCATTTTCTGATACTGGACCGGCGCCTGCCGCGTAGCCTTGCGTTCTGTTATAGCAAGATCAAAGACAACCTTGCCTATCTGGAAACTGATTATGGCACGCGCCACCCCTGTCACGATCTGGCAGACCGGATCTGCAAGCGGTTTTCGACATTCGATGTCGATATGATCTTTGAATACGGATTGCACGAATACATTCAGGATTTCCTGACCGACAGCGCCGCCCTTGGGCAGCAGATCGAAACCGATTATCGTTTTATAGAGTGACGCCCATGCGCCTGAAAATCGAACACCAGACGACCTATACCTACGATCATCCTGTTCCTTACGGGTTGCAACAGCTTCGCCTGCGGCCCAAGTCGCGCGATGGTCAAGAGGTGCTGTCGTGGGATATTGATGTGCGCGGCGGCACCCGCGAAGTGACCTATGAGGACGAACACGCCAATACCGTCGATCTGATCAGCTTTGACGCAGGGCAACACGAAATCAGCATCATCTGCAAAGGCGAGGTTGACGTGACGGACAGGGCTGGCGTGGTCGGGCGCCAGATGGGGTTTGTGCCGCTATGGCTATATCAGCGCAGCACGCCGTTGACTGCGGCTGGCCCGCTGGTCAGGGCGCTGGTCGCGCAGGTGAAACGGGCAGACACCGAACTTGCCACATTGCACGCACTGTCGGCGCATATCTTGCAGGCCGTGCCTTATTCCACAGATCAGGCAGCGTCTGACCTGACGGTCGAACAGGCGCTGGCTGCCGGTCATGCGGTTTGTCAGGATCATGCGCATATTTTTGTGTCTGCGGCGCGCGCGATGGGATTTCCCGCGCGCTATGTGTCGGGCTATCTGATGATGGATGATCGGGTGATGCAGGATGCCAGCCATGCCTGGGCCGAGGCGCATGTCGCCGGGTTGGGCTGGGTTGGGTTCGATGTGTCGAACGGAATTTCGCCTGATGCGCGTTACGTCCGTGTGGCAACAGCCCTTGATTATCGCGGGGCGGCCCCCATTTCCGGTCTGCGTTTCGGGCATGGCCACGAAAGCATGAATGTATCCTTGCAGGTGCAGCAGCAATAGGTGCAAGTTAACGCGCAGGCAATAACCCCGTGTTAAGGGGTGTGCGTTGATAGCAGGCGGACGGAAAGATGACATATTGCGTTGGGATGCGGTTGGACCGTGGGCTTATTTTCATGGCGGACACGCGCACCAATGCCGGGATCGACAACGTCTCGACCGCCAAAAAGCTTCATCTGTGGAACGTGCCGGGTGACCGGGTGATTACGCTGATGACAGCCGGCAATCTGGCGACCACGCAGTCGGTGGTCAGCCTGCTGGATGAACGGGCCAAGGCCCCGCCGGATCGCAAACCATCCATCCTTGAGGCGCCTTCTATGTTTCAGATCGCGCGCGAGGTGGGGCAGACCCTGAAAGAGGTCATACAAGCCAACGCCATGACCGGCGAAAGCGCCGATGCGACCTTTGGCGCTACAATTATTCTGGGCGGGCAGATCAAGGGGGCGCCGCCGCGTCTGTTCCTGATCTACCCCGAGGGGAATTTCATTGAAGCATCCGATGACAACCCGTTTTTCCAGATTGGCGAAACCAAATACGGCAAGCCTATTCTTGTGCGCGCCTACGATCCGGCCATGAAGTTCGAAGCGTCGCTGAAACTTCTGATGGTCAGTTTCGATTCAACGATCAAATCAAATCTGTCAGTCGGTTTGCCGCTGGATTACATGACCTACGATACCGATGCGCTTGTGCCGGGCCACGTGGGGCGGATTGCTGCGGACAATCCCTATTACGCCGCTGTGTCGAATGGCTGGGGAGAGGCGCTGAAAGCGGCTTTTGATCATTTGCCGGAATTTACGTTTGACCCTTGATCAATCCTCGATTTCTTCTGGTGTAACACCCCAAAGCGCGGATTTGAGCGCCCACCCCCGATAGCCGCCTGCGGACAGTTTGCACCAATCGGCGTTACACTCGGCCAGCCGGGCGATGACGCCGGGTTCCAGAATGGCGTTTTCCAGTGCTTTTTCGTCGGGGCGGGCGCGTAGCGCTGTCGCTTGTTCGTTGATCAGCACGGTGCGTGCGCCTGACAACAGGGTATAATGGACCCAACCGCCTTGCCCGTCGCGGTCAATCACGCGCCGCCATTGCCCGTATTCCGCGACAACCTGCAAAGGCATATTGCGGCGGGTATAGACCCAGTCGATCCGGTGCGACAGTGACGGCCCCCGGCGCACGTTCGTTTCGGATGCCTTGAGCGAGACGAAGCGCGGCAAAGGAAGGTTTGTTTCCGGGCCTAATGCGGGTGACTGGGGGGCCGATTGCGCGCCGACCATGCCGACAGACAGCACGATCGCGCAGATCATCATCAGCACCACACGGAAACCTTGTGCCCATGCACTCATTGTCTGCCCTTAACTGCTCAAAATTCGGTGCGCGGTTCTTGTGCTGCGCGTCCCTTTCGCGCAACCTGCCACGACAAGGATGATTTGGAAAGCCATGGGAGGGCATACCATGCCGGGTAAGCATTTGAGTGTTGTTGTTTCGCGACGGTTGCCCGAGGTGGTGGAAACCCGGATGAAGGAATTGTTCAACGTTACCCTGCGCGAAGACGACACCGCGATGACGCCCGATGAACTGGCCGCCGCCATGCAGGATGCGGATGTTCTGGTATCGACGATCACCGACCAGATCGACGCGAAACTGCTTGGCCGCGCGGGTGACAAGCTCAAGCTGATTGCGAATTATGGGGCTGGCGTGGATCATATCGACGTCGCGACAGCCCGCCAGCGCGGTATCCATGTGTCCAACACCCCCGGCGTTGTCACTGATGATACCGCCGATATGGTCATGGCGCTGATTCTTGCGGTGACACGGCGGCTGGGCGAAGGGATGAAGCTGGCGCAATCGGACGATTGGCAGGGCTGGTCGCCCACGGCGATGCTGGGGGGGCGCATTGCGGGGCGGCGGCTGGGCATTCTGGGCATGGGCCGGATCGGGCAGGCGGTGGCCAAACGCGCCGCTGTGTTCGGCATGCAGGTGCATTACCACAACCGCAAACGCCTGCGCCCCGAAATCGAGGATGCGCTGGACGCCACATATTGGGAAAGCCTTGATCAGATGGTGGCGCGGATGGATGTGATTTCCATCAACTGCCCGCATACGCCATCGACTTTCCACCTGATGAATGCGCGGCGGTTGAAGCTGATGAAGCCGACCGCAGTGATCGTGAATGCCTCGCGTGGTGAGGTGATCGACGAAAACGCATTGACCCGTATGTTGCGCGCCGGTGAAATAGCGGGTGCCGGGCTTGATGTGTTCGAACGCGGCCACGAGATCAACCCGCGCCTGAAGGAACTTCCCAACGCGATATTGCTGCCGCATATGGGGTCTGCCACGCTGGAAGGCCGGATCGAGATGGGCGAAAAGGTGATCGTGAACATCAAGACCTTCGCCGATGGCCACAGACCGCCCGATCTGGTTGTGCCGTCGATGCTGTAACCACGGCCGAGTCTGTCGGTTTTGCGCGGTAAGCGGTCGGCTGGTTCTTTCTTTGTGGGCCGGTTTCGCGCAGATTGGCCCCGAATGGTGACACCGGGAATCGTGAAATGAAAACGCAAGTCAAAGCATTGGTCGTGGGCGGCGGGGCTGTTGGCACGTCAATCGCCTATCATCTGGCCCGCGCGGGCTGGGAAGATGTGATGCTGCTGGAACGTGATGAACTGACATCGGGGTCCACATGGCACGCGGCGGGTTTGTTGCCGTTGTTCAATATGTCTTTTGCGACGACCCATATTCACAAATACTCGGTCGACTTTTACAAAACGCTTGAGGCCGAAACCGGCCTGAACGCCGGTTTTGCCGTGGTAGGCAACCTGCGGATGGCGCAGACGCAGGAACGCATGGATGAATACATGCTGTATGCGTCCACCGCCGAAACCTGCGATGTGCCCTATGTTTGGATGACGCCGGACGAGATCAAGGCGAAATGGCCGCTGATCAACACAGACGACCTGAAAGGTGCACTGTATCACAACACTGACGGCTATATTAACCCCGCCGATGTGACGCAGGCAATGGCCAAGGGCGCGCGTCAGCGCGGGGTCGAGATTGTGCGCAAATGGCAGGCGGACGCGTTTCACTGGAACGGCACCCATTGGGAAGTGACCGCGACCCGTATGGTCGAAAAGGGTGGCAACCTTGTGCCGTCCGACGAACAGGTCGTCATTACCGCCGAACATGTCGTGACCGCCAGCGGCAACCACGCCCAGACCACCGCCAAAAAGCTGGGGATCAAGATCCCCGCGATTCCCGTCGAACACCAGTTCATCGTAATGGATCAAGACCCCGCGCTGGTGGCCTATCGCGCCGCAGGCAACCCCGAACACCCGGTAATCCGCGATGCCGATGCGCAATCTTACGTGCGCGAGGAACGCGGCGGCTGGATCCTGGGTGTTTACGAGAAAAACGCGCCTGCGGTGTTTGAATACGGCGTGCCCGACAGTTTCCGTGCTGACCTGTTCCCGCTCGACCTGGAACGGATAGAGGATCAGTATATGGCGATGATCCACCGCATTCCGTCTTGCGAAGACTCGGGGCTAAAGGATGATTTCAACGGCCCCATCTGCTATACCCCCGACGGCAACCCGTTGGTTGGCCCTGCACCGGGCCTGCGCAACATGTGGCTGGCAGAAGGGTTTTCCTTTGGCATCACAGCGGCGGGCGGCACCGGTTATTACCTTGCACAACTGATGGTGAATGGCGAGGCCGAGATCGACATGGCATCGCTTGACCCCAAACGTTACGGCGACTGGATGACCACGGAATTTGCGGCGCGCAAGAACGAGGAATGCTACGACCACGTCTATATTCTGCACCACCCCGACGAAGAACGCCCTGCCTGCCGTCCCCTGCGCACATCGCCCGCCTATGACCGGCAGGCAGCCCGTGGCGCGCAGTTTGGTTTCGTGAACGGCTGGGAACGCCCGAATTATTTTGCGCCCATGGGGTTCAACGACCACGACGCGCGGTCGTTCCGGCGCGGCGGATGGTGGCAATATGCCGTGGAAGAGGCGAAAGCGATCCGCGAAGGCGTGGGCCTGATCGACGCAACGGCCTTTACCAAGCATATTGTTAAAGGCCCCGGCGCAACCGCGTTTCTGGACTGGTTCACCACCAACAAACTGCCCCGCGTCGGCCGCATCAACCTGACATATGCGCTGACGGCCCACGGCACGACGCGCACGGAATATACCATCGTGCGGCTGAAGGCTGATGAATACTATCTGGTCAGCGCCGGGGCATGGACGGCCTATGATGCGGATTACCTGCGCAAGGCGGTGGAGGATAAGGAACCTGAGTTTGGCCGGATCGACGTGCAGAACGTCACGACCCAATGGGGTGTTTTTGCTATCGCTGGCCCGAAATCGCGCGATGTGCTGAACGCGGTGATCAAGGACGCCGACCCGGCGACGGCGCTGTCGAACAAACGTTTCCCATGGCTCTCTGCACGGCCGATCGAACTGGGCATGTGCCCGGTCAACGCGATCCGCGTGGCCTATACGGGCGAATTGGGGTGGGAATTGCACCACCCGATCGAGATGCAGAACTATCTGTTCGATCTGCTGGAAAAGGCAGGCGAGCCGCATGGCATGAAACTGGTGGGCGCACGGGCGCAAAACTGGTTGCGGCAGGAAAAGAGCTATCGCGCATTTGGCAACGAACTGGGCCGCGACGCGACCCCGATCGAGGCTGATTTGCCGCGCTTTGTCGATATGTCCAAGGACTTCCACGGCAAGGCCGAAATGGAAGCTAAGGGGATCAGGTCAAAATGCGTCACCCTGCTGATCGATGGGCCGGACGATGCCGACCCGTGGGGCCGCGAGGCGCTGTATGATGGGGACACCCGCGTGGGGCGCCTGACGTCGGGGGGCTATTCGGTGGCTTTTGGCAAATCCATCGGCATGGGCTATGTCCGCCCCGATCTGGCCGTGGTTGGCACCAAGTTGCAGGTCAAGATGCTGGACCGGCTGTGGCCTGCCACGATCGTCGAGGACAGCCCGTATGATCCGTCAAACGCCACGATCCGGGTGGATGGCTAGGCTATTTTCGCGCGCGAAACCTGCGCCGCAGGGTGTTTATCCTGCGGCGGCCGCGAATGATGAGTGATGCAATCGGCCCTTGCAACATTGGCACATCGACAGCCAGCAGCAAAAGCCCCAAGGGGATCATCCACAGGCCAAACACCGGCAGGATGGCCATAAGCCCGCCAAGGATGAACACCAAAGCAAGCGTAACGCGCACGATCATCCATCCGGGACTGCGGATTTGCGCCATGCCGGGCACCAGTTTTGACATGCGGTGGAACTGCCGTTCAAAGCGGTGGCGGATCGCGGTGCGTTTGTTGCGTTTCATAACGCTTAGATGGTGCTGTCGCCGTCCGTTTGAAAGGGGCGTTTGCCTCAGTTCTGAAAACGTGCGGGCGACAATGCGCTGATGGTATCTGCGGACAAAGCCGAAGGTTTGCCGCTGATCAGGTCGGCCAGCAATTGGCTGGCCGCCGGGCTGGATTGCATCCCATAGCCACCTTGCCCCGCGCACCAGATAAAGCAGTCATCTTGCGGGTCCGGCCCCAGCACCAGCGTGCGGTCGGGCGCGAAAGTGCGCAACCCCGCCCATGACGCCAGCAATCGTGTCACGGGTTCGGTCACATGCGCCTCGTATCGCGCCAACCCTTCGGCCAGCACCATGTCATCGGCATAGGCGTCGTGGGGGTCTACCGGGTCTTCCTCGGCGGGGGACACGATCAGCGCGCCGGCGTCGGGTTTGGCATACCAATTTTCACCGGGGCCAAAGATCATCGGCCAGCCTGACACGTCGTGCCCAGCGGGTGCGGGGATGCGGGCCATGGACCGGCGCAGGGGTGTGAAACCCAGGGGCGTGATCCCAGCCAAGCGCGCGATCACATCAACCCAAGCGCCAGCGGCGTTGACCAGCTTGCGCGCCTGATAGGTCGCGTCTTTGGTGGTTACGTCCCAGCCTGTCGCGGTGCGGGTGATACCTGTGACCTGTGCCCGTGTCACAATGGTGCCGCCATTCGCACGCGCCGTGCGGGCAAAGGTCTGGATCAGCTTGTCGGTGTCGATATCCCAAGCGTCGGGGTGATAGGCGGCGCGATCAACCACCGCCGGATCAAGGATGGGAACCAGCGCGCGGGCCTGCGCGGCGGTGATTTCGGGCAGTTTCATATGCGCCCTGTCGGTTTCGAACGCGGCGGCGGTATCGGCTGTGCCGACCAGCATCAACCCCCGCGACGACAACACATCGGCGCTGCGATGAAACGCAAGGCTCGCGGCGTTCAGCGCCACGGTTGACGGTTTGCCATAGCTTTCCTCGAACAGGGCCGCCGACCGGCCGGATGCGTGATAGGCCAGCGCATCTTCGCCTTCCAGCAGGGTGACGCTGCCCAGTTCCGACAGGCGCGCGGCGGCGGATACGCCACCGACACCGCCGCCGATAATCAGAAAGTCGATCATGCTTCCTCCAGTCGGTCAGTTGCGGGTGCCGGGGTTGGGCTAAGTGCTGTGATCCGGTCATAAAGCGCGGGTGTCATGGTGAAATCGGCCGCCGTCAGCGATGGCTGCAACTGCGCCACCGATCGGGCGGATATGATCGGCGCGGGCTGCGTGGCATGGGCCATGATCCATGCAACGGCAAGGGTCGCGGGGGCGGTGCCCAATTCTGCCGCCAGGGTGGACAGGGCGGCAGCCGTCTGGTGCATCCAGTCTTGCCCGTAGCGGGCGCGATAGCGCGGGTCATCTGTCAGCCGGCCGGTGCCGCCGCTGGTGTATTTGCCCGTCAGCAACCCGCCCCCCAGTGGCGAATAGGGTATGATAACGATATGCTGATCCATGGCCATGGGAAAGATTTCAACCTCGGCCTGTCGTTTGACAAGGCTATACATGGGCTGGATCACGTCAATTTTCGTGCCAAGCGATTTTGCCACCGTCTGTGCCTTCATCACCTGCCATGCGGCGTAATTTGACACGCCGATTTGCCGGATCACGCCGGACTGCTGCCATTCGGCCAGCGTGCTGAACGTTTCCTCTAGCGGGGTGTCGGGATCGAACCGGTGCAGATACAGCAGATCGACGGCATCCTGATCCAACTGCCTGCGGCAGGTATCGAAATGTGCGGTGATATTGGCGCGGCCCGCGCCGCCGGTATAGCCGACCTTGGTCGCCAGATAGATATCGTCGCGGTCCTGTTTGATGAACCCGCCCAGCAGGGTTTCCGATGCCCCGCCGGTATAGCCGACGGCGGTGTCGAAATGGGTGATCCCTGCGGCAAGGGCGGCATCGAACATGGCGCGACTTTCGCCTGCATCCGCCTTGCCGCCGAACTGCATGGTGCCGAAAACCAGCCGTGAAACGGGGGTGTTATTGCGTGTGGTCAACTGTGTCATGGCACGACATTGTCACGGGGTGTGCGCGATGAAAAGGCGGGTTTGCGGGAAAATTGCGGTCATGCAGGCGCGGGGCGTTCGCGCCGCCGCAGATAGATTTCCAGCCCGATCAGATAAGGCAGGAAGAACGCGACATTCTGCACCAGATCAAACCCGCCGGTAAATTCCGGATTGGACCAAAGCCCGCCTGTCGTCAGATACCAAAGCCCGTAATGCACCCGGTAAAGCCACGACCCAAGTACCAGCCAGAACAGCCGCAGCGCCCATGCGTTATGCTGGGCTATGCGCCCTGCGCGGGCGTGCCGGATCGTTTGCGTGGCGGCCAGCAGCGTCAGGCCGCCATAAAGCGTAAAGCCTACATTCATCGCCGCCCCGCCAATGGTGCCCCGCAGGATGATATAGGTCAGCCCGCCGATGGCCGTCAGGATCGCCGCCAGCACAATCAGCCGCCCGGACCAGCGGTGCAGTCGGGGGAACTGTCGGCGCAGTGGTGCGGCCAGTTGCAGCGGAACAAGCAAGGTAATCAGCGCCCCTGCGACCATATGGGAAAAGATGCTGTTGTTGGCCGGGATGTTGCTGGAAAACAGATAATGTGGTTCGGTCAGGGCTGCGCGCAGCCCCGCCTGCCCGAAATTCGCGGCATAGAAAGCGAATGGCAAGGCCAATGCGATCACCACGAACAAAATCGGTGTCTGTAAATTGAAACGTCGCATGGCAACAAGAATAGGCGCAGGTTGGGGGTGCGCAATACCGATGACGCGTTCACTGGCCGACATACCGCTGCGATCACGCGCGGTTGACATCAAACAGACCGCATGATGGATTCAACTAAATCGTTATAGGAGATACGACATGACATATGTGCCCGCCGAGGATCGGTATGAAAAAATGGTGTATCGCCGCTGCGGCGCATCGGGGGTGCAACTGCCTGCCGTGTCGCTGGGTCTGTGGCACAATTTTGGCCACGACACCCCGCACCAGACAAAGCGCGACATCTGCCGCGCCGCCTTTGACCACGGAATCACGCATTTCGATCTGGCCAACAACTATGGCCCGCCACCCGGTTCAGCAGAAGAGGCGTTCGGCGCGATCCTTGCAACGGATTTTGCAGGTTATCGGGACGAACTGATCATCAGTTCCAAGGCTGGCTATGGTATGTGGCCAGGCCCTTATGGCGAATGGGGCAGCCGGAAATATCTGGTGGCATCCTGCGACCAGTCGCTGAAACGGATGGGGTTGGATTACGTCGATATCTTTTATTCGCACCGCTTTGACCCCGACACCCCGCTAGAGGAAACGATGGGCGCGCTGGATTACATCGTACGTTCGGGGCGCGCGCTTTATGCAGGGATTTCATCGTATAATTCCGAACGCACCCGCGAGGCGGTGGCGATATTGCAAGATCTCGGCACGCCCTGCCTGATCCACCAGCCCAGTTATAACATGCTGAACCGCTGGGTCGAACGTGACGGGCTGAAACAGACGTTGATTGAATTGGGCATCGGGTCCATCGCCTTTACGCCCCTGGCCCAAGGGATGCTGACCAAGAAATATCTGGGCGGCATCCCCGCCGATAGCCGCGCCGCACAGGATAAATCGCTGTTCCCGTCGATGCTGACGGATCGGGCGATTGGCAACATCCGCAAGCTGAACGAACTGGCCGAAAGTCGCGGGCAAACGCTGGCGCAGATGGCGATTGCATGGGTGTTGCGCGATGGCGGGATCACGACCGCACTGATTGGCGCGTCACGGCCGTCGCAGGTCGTGGATTGTGTGGGCGCGATCGGCAATCTGGACTTTACGGCCGACGAACTGACGCTGATCGACGAATACGCCGATGAAGAACAGATCAACCTGTGGGCGCAGTCAGCCGAGCTTGATGCATGATCGTCAACCCGATTTTGCCCGGTTTCAACGCTGATCCGTCGTTTTGCCGGGTGGGGCAGGATTACTATATCGCGGTATCCACATTTGAATGGTATCCCGGTGTGCAGATTTACCATTCGTGCAATCTGGTGAACTGGGATCTGGTCGCGCGCCCGCTGAACCGTGCGGCGCTGCTGGACATGCGCGGCAATCCCGACAGTTGCGGGATCTGGGCGCCTTGTCTGAGCCACGCCGATGGTAAGTTCTGGCTGGTTTACACGGATGTCAAACGGCTGGATGGCGCGTTCAAGGATGCGCATAATTACATCACCTGTTGCGACACGATCAACGGGGATTGGTCAGACCCCTGGTATGTGAACAGTTCCGGTTTCGATCCGTCGCTGTTTCATGATGACGACGGGCGCAAATATTTCGTGAACATGCAATGGAACCATCGCGGCCCCGGCACGGGCGGCAACCGGGCACATGCATCGTTTGACGGGATTTTGTTGCAGGAATGGTCGGCGGAACGCGGGCTGTTCGGCCCTGTGCGCAACATTTATGAAGGCACGCCGCGCGGGCTGACCGAGGCGCCGCATATCTTCAAACGCAATGGCTATTATTACCTGACCACAGCCGAAGGCGGCACGGGCTATGACCATGCGGTGTCGCTGGCGCGGGCACGCGATATCTGGGGGCCATATGAAAACCACCCTGACAATCACGTGATCTGTGCTGCCAGAACAGATGGCCCGATCCAGCGCACGGGGCATGGGCAATATGTGGAAACATATTGGGGCCGCCATTACCACACCTTTCTGATGGGACGGCCGGTGCAGGGGCCGCATGGCCCGTTTTGCGCGCTGGGTCGCGAAACCGGCTTGGCCGAGGTCGTCTGGCGCGATGATTGGCTGTATCTGGTGAACGGCGGGCTGGTGCCCCCGCAAGAGGTGGCAGCCCCCGTTGCGGTGGTGCCGCGTCTGGCGGGGCCTGTCAGGCGGAAACTGGGCGGCGCGCTGCCGCCGGAATTTCAATGGCTGCGCACGCCAGAGCCGGACCGGATTTTCCGGCTGGAGGATGACGCGCTGGTCCTGATCGGGCGCGAAAGCATCGGTAGCTGGTTCGAACAGGCGCTGGTGGCCCGCAGGCAGGAACACCACGCCTATGCATCGGAAACCACGGTGGATTTCGCACCAGAAACATATCAGCAGGCCGCAGGGCTGACGACATACTATAACCGGCATAAATTTCATGCCGCCCTGATCAGCGATGAACCGGGGATTGGGCGTGCGCTGGTGCTGATGTCTTGTGCGGGCGATTGGCCCGATGGCGCGCTGACATTTCCATGCGCAGCTGTGCCGCTTGCGGATGGCCCTGTTGCGCTGCGTGTCACTGTGGACGGGCCGGTGCAGCAGTTCTGGTATGCGCTGGGCGATGGCTGGGTGACGTTAGGCCCGCAGCTGGATGCGTCTGTCATCTCTGACGAAGGTGGGCGCGGGGAACATGGGTCTTTTACCGGGGCGTTTGTGGGCATGGTCGCCTTTGACATCACCGGGCGCGGGCAAGAGGCGCGGTTTGCAAGGTTTGATTATCTGCCGGGGGCGGTCGGTTGAAACCCACCTTACGCAGCCAGCTTTGCACCTATGACCTTGCCGATGGGGCGGTCAGGATCGTTCTGGATCACGCGGGCCATATCGAGGCACCGAACTGGCACCCGGATGGTTATCTGGTGGTGAACGGCGATGGGCGGCTTTACCGTGTGCCGCTGGATGCGCCGGAACTGGTGCCGATCGACACCGGCTTTGCCATTGCCTGTAATAACGATCACGGGGTGTCGCCCGATGGCACCCGGCTGGTGATCAGCGACAAAAGCCGGACGCAGGGCAGTTGCATTTATACGCTGCCCATTGCGGGCGGTGTGCCGCGGCGTGTCACGGGTGCGGTGCCGTCCTATTGGCACGGCTGGTCGCCTGATGGGCTAATGCTGGCCTATGTGGGCCGACGGGACGGGCGGTTCGTGCTGTTGACCTGTCCGGTGGACGGCGGGGCAGAGGTTTGCCTGACCGACGCCTTTGATCACGTTGACGGGCCGGATTACACACCGGATGGCGCGTGGATCTGGTTTAACGGGGAACGCGACGGCGCGGTTGATTTGTGGCGGGTCAGGCCCGATGGCACAGACTTGCAACAGAAGACCGATGACGCTGCGGTCAACTGGTTCCCGCATCCGTCACCTGATGGGGCGCATGTGCTGTATCTGGCCTATCCGGCGGGTACGGCGGGCCACCCCGGCGGTTTGGACGTGGCGCTGCGCCTGAAGCCTGCAGGGGGTGGACCTGCGAAGACCCTGACGCGCCTTTACGGCGGGCAGGGCACGATCAATGTGCCCTGCTGGTCGCCCGACAGCCGCGCGTTTGCCTTTGTGCGGTTTGTGCCCTGAAGGGGTTTACTTTTTCGTCATCTGTCGGCTTTTCTGCCGCACAGGTTCAAAAGGAGCGGATGTGCGCAGATTTCCGGTTGCCAAGGCGGGACAGGTGATTGGCCTGTTGGGCGGGTCGTTTGATCCGCCGCACAGGGGGCATGTGCATATCACCAAAGAGGCGCTAAAGCGGTTCGGGCTGGATCATGTCTGGTGGCTGGTCAGTCCCGGCAACCCGCTCAAGCGAAATGGCCCAGCGCCTTTGGCGGACCGGATGCAGGCCGCGCGTGTGCTGATGGACCATCCGCGCGTGACCATCACGGATATCGAGGCGCAGCTTGGCACCCGTTACACAGCGCAAACGCTTGTGGCCCTGCGCCGCAGATTTCCCGGCGTGCGGTTTGTCTGGTTGATGGGGGCTGATAATCTGGCACAGTTCCACCGCTGGCAGGACTGGCGCTGGATCATGGATAACGTGCCGGTGGGTGTGATCGCGCGCCCCGGCGATCGGATATCTGCGCGGCTGTCCAAGACGGCAAAAGTTTATCAATCTGCCCGTCTGCCCGGTCGGGCCAGTCACATTCTGGGGCAGGTGCGCCCGCCGGGCTGGTGTTTTGTCAATCTGCCAATGTCAGGGCAATCGTCATCGGCGATCCGGGCAAGGGGGGAATGGTAATGCGGCTGTCAAGGCGTGCGATGCTAGCAGGGGCGGGGGCCACACTGGCGACGGGGGCTTGGGCTGATGCGCCGCTGACGTCGCTGCGGCCGCGCGCGCGGGTCGCATTTGCAAACCCGTCAGAACGGATGATCGCGGCAGCGGGGCTGTCTGACAAGGTTGGGTTCGTCATTGCAGATGCAAGAACCGGGAACATACTGGACAGCGTAGCCCCTGACCGGCTGCACCCGCCGGCCAGCGTGACAAAAGCGGTCACGGCGTTCTATGCGCTTCGGTCTTTAGGGGCCGGGTATCGGTTTGAAACACGTGTTTTTGCCGATGGACAGATAAAAAACGGTATTTTGCATGGTAATTTGATCCTGGCGGGTGGCGGTGACCCTAATTTGCAAACCGATGATCTGGCGGCACTTGCCGCTGATCTGAAAAAAAGCGGGCTGACCGAAGTGCGCGGCGATTTCCTTGTCTGGGACAAGGCGCTGGTGCATCTGGATGTGATCGACCGCACCCAATTGGACCATGTGGGGTATAATCCGTCCATTGGCGGGCTGAACCTGAATTTCAACCGCGTGCATTTTGAATGGAAACAACAGGGCGCGGATTTCATCACGACCTTGGATGCCCGCAGTGAAAATTTCCGGCCTGCTGTCACAACTGCAAAAGTGCGCATCGTGGACCGGGCGGTGCCGGTGTTTACTTATCGCGCGGGGCAGGGCGTTGACGAATGGACCGTGGCGCGCGCGGCCCTGAATGCAGAAGGGTCGCGCTGGCTGCCGGTGCGCAACCCCGCGCTTTATGCGGGCGAGGTGTTTGCAACCTTTGCCCGGTCGCAGGGGATTGTTTTGAAATACCCGCGCAAGCAAGAGCAAGCGCCGCAGGGTAATGTGCTGGCCCGTTTCCAAAGCGCGCCGCTGCCCGATATGCTGCGCGGTATGTTGCGCTATTCGACCAACATCACTGCCGAGGCTGTCGGCCTGTCTGCGACCCAAGCACTGACGGGGCAAAAACGCGATTTGCAGGCATCAGCGCAAGGAATGGCGCGTTGGGCGCAACCTTGGATGGGGGGGGCGCCGTTTTTTGCGGATCATTCAGGTTTGGGTGATATGTCACGGCTGTCAGCGGCGGACATGGTGGCGATGCTGCGTGCCGATGATGTGCAACGCACGCTGTTGCCCTTGCTGCGGACGATCCCCTTGGTTGATGCGCAAGGGCGCACCTTGCCGGGACCAAAAGCCGAAATCAGGGCCAAGACCGGCACACTGAATTTCGTCTCGGCGCTTGCCGGGTATCTGCGCCGTGATGATGGCCGCGATCTGGCCTTTGCATTTTTTGCGGCAGATATGGATGCGCGAAAGGCGGGCAAGCGCAGCGGCGAGGAAACGCCGCGCGGTGCGCGTGGGTGGAATACGCAGGCACGACGGTTGCAACAACAATTGTTGCAGCATTGGGCCGCGGCCTAGGGTTAAAGCGTCATGTGCCGCGCGCGTGCGCCGCGTTCGATGGCGGCGGCATGCAGGCGGTCAAGTTCCAATTCGTCACGGACTTCTTGCAGCATGCGCGCCTCTGTTCCTTCGATCCGGCCATCGGCGGCGGCCACATCGCACGACAGCGCATAGGCCGTTTCATAAAGCCGTTGTGGCAAAGCGGCACGGATCAGCCCGAACAGCGCCTCTAACCCGTCTTCCTGTTCCAGCAGATCGAACACCATTTGTGAAATGCGCGGCAGGCGTTCGGCATCGTATCCGCTGAAAACGGGCAGGTTGTTGATGGCATTGCTCATCTTGACCAGTTCCGATGTGCGGATCTGTTCATCAGAGGCTGACACGGCGATCATCAACGCGCAAAGCGCATCCTGAGCTGTCATGGGGGCGTCGTCGATCATGGTTTGTCCTTTGCTTTAAGCACCCGTTTATTGACGCCTTGCCGCTCTCGCAATAGGGAGTGCGCAATGCGGGTGCCATTGGGGGGCCCGATGGCTGGATGAGACTTAAGATGAGCAAACTGCGTGACGCTGCGATGACGTCCAAGGCATGGCCCTTTGAAGAAGCGCGCCGTGTGCTCAAACGCTATGAAAAGAAAGCCCCTGAAAAGGGTTATGTCCTGTTTGAAACCGGCTATGGCCCGTCAGGCCTGCCGCATATCGGCACGTTTGGAGAGGTCAGCCGCACCACGATGGTGCGCCGCGCGTTCGAGATTATTTCGGATATCCCCACGAAATTGCTGTGTTTTTCCGATGATATGGACGGGATGCGCAAGATCCCCGGCAATGTGCCCGACCCTGCCGCGCTGGAACCGTTCATGCAAAAGCCGCTGACATCGGTGCCTGATCCGTTTGGCACGCATGGCAGCTTTGGCGACCATATGAATGCGCGGTTGAACAATTTTCTGGATACTTTCGGGTTCGCATATGAATTCGCATCGTCCACTGAATATTACCGGTCCGGCAAGATGGATGCGATTCTGCTGAAGGCGGCGGAAAAGTACGACGCGCTGATGGCGATCATGCTGAAATCCCTGCGCGAGGAACGCCAGCAGACCTATTCGATCTTTCTGCCGCTCAGCCCGACAACGGGGCAGGTGCTGTATGTGCCGATGAAGCAGGTGACAAAGGACGGCATGATCACATTCGACGATGTGGACGGGACAGAGGTGACGGTGCCGGTGACGGGCGGGAACTGCAAACTGCAATGGAAACCTGATTTCGGTGCGCGCTGGGCGGCGCTGGATGTGGATTTCGAAATGTATGGCAAGGACCATGCGACGAACACCCCGATTTATGATGGCATCTGCCGCGTGTTGGGTGGGCGTCCGCCGGAACATTTCACCTATGAGTTGTTCCTTGATGCTGATGGGCGCAAGATTTCCAAGACATCCGGCAACGGCCTGACGATTGATGAATGGCTGAGCTATGCATCAACCGAGAGCCTGTCATATTTCATGTATCTGAAACCCAAGACGGCCAAGCGGATGCACTTTGACGTGATCCCCAAGGCAGTGGATGAATATCACCAGCAGTTGCGCGCCTATCCCGATCAGGACGTAACCGCGCGGTTGAACAACCCGGTGTTTCACATTCACGGGCATGATGTGCCCGCGTCCGACATGGTTGTGCCATTCGCGATGCTGCTGAACCTTGCGTCTGTTTCGGGGGCCGAGGACAAGGCAACGCTCTGGGGCTTTATCCAGCGTTATGCGCCTGATGCATCGCCAGCGGCCAACCCGCAGATGGATCAGGCGGCAGGGTTTGCTGTGCGCTATTACAATGACTTTGTGAAACCGGCCAAGGTTTACCGTGCGCCCAGTGAACAGGAACGCGCCGCGATGGCCGATCTGGCCGCGCGGTTGCAGGTCTGGGATGGCGGGCTGGATGCCGAAGCGTTGCAGACGATGGTGTTTGCCGTGGGCAAGGACCATGCGTTTGATCCGTTGCGCAACTGGTTCACCGCGCTTTACGAGGTGCTGCTGGGCGCATCGCAAGGGCCGCGCTTTGGCGGGTTTATCGCGCTTTACGGTGTCGATGAAACCATCGCCCTGATCAACGCACGGCTGGCCAGCGCGGACTAACTGCGCAAAAGAAATGAAACTGGACCGCTGTTTCCTGCGTATCTTAATCACAAGAACACAGGAGACAGCGATATGGGACGGATTTTTGCAGCGGTTTTCGGGCTTTTCCTGACGGTGATGCCCGTCCTGGCGCAGGATGCACGCGCCATCGAAAATGTGATCGGCAGCCAGCTAGAGGCGTTCAATGACCGCGATGTGGCGCAGGCCTGGACCTATGCCAGCCCCAATATTCAGCGCCTGTTTGGTGATCCGGGCAATTTTGGCATGATGGTGCAGCGCGGGTATCCCATGGTGTGGGATAATGCCGATGTGCGGTATCTGGACCTGCGCAAGATTGCGGGCAACCTGTGGCAAAAGGTGATGATCCGCGATGCCAACGGTGGCTTGCACCTGCTGGATTACCAGATGATAGAAACCGAAAATGGCTGGCAAATCAATGGTGTGCAATTATTGCCTGCGCCAGATGTGGGGGCCTGAAGGTAGGGCGGGTTGAAACCCACCCTACGTGTTGCGTCGGGCACCGTGACGGTGCTGTCAGGCTGAATTCAGGCTTTTGATCTATCCCTTTGGCCAGCGACGTATCTGGCTGCCAAAGGGGTTTATGCATGAACAAGGCGATTACAGACGGGATAGTTTTCAACCCATTGCCCTTTGCGGCGGGTTTGGGGGTGTGGTCCAGCGGCGATGGCACGCCGGGGTCTGACACCTATGCGGTCAGCGGGTCGGGTGTTTTTGTCGCTGCCGATGCGGATTTTGCGGGTTGCCTTGAGGTGCTGAAAACAGCCCCTGTGGCGCGGGTGCGGTATATGGGCGAAACGCCGATCCTGCCGGGGTGCTACCTGCGGGTAACGGCGCGGGTCAAGGCGGTGTCCGGCCCCTTGCCCGCTGTGCGGGTTTCGGGCTGGGCCGGTCTGGCCGGGGGTGCGCCTGCGACAGGGTTGCCCGTTTCCGGGCCGTCGGTGCAACTGACCACCTATGGTGCCGTGGTCACGGTGACTGCCATTATCGGCACCGGCGATCGCAACGGGGTGGATCTGCTGTGGACGGGGGCACATTATGGGCATTTGGGGATTGATCTGACCGGCCCCACAGGCGGGGTTGTCCGGGTTGATGACATCGTGATCGAAGATGTTACAGCGGTCTTCACCCGCGATCTGATCGCGCTGGTCGATGTGCGCGATTACGGGGCCAAGGGCGATGGCATCACCGACGATTCCGACGCGTTCGAGGCCGCAGATGCCGCGGCTGACGGGCGCACGGTGATGGTGCCTGAAGGCACCTATCTGTTGGAAAACAGTGTGACGATGGAAAACCGTGTCCGGTTTGAAGGGGCGGTTGTGCAGGCCCCGCAGCATCGTTTTATTCTGCAACGCGATTATCACTATGAAAGCTATCTGGATGCTTTCAAGGACGAAGAGGTTGCCTTTAAAAAGGCATTTCAGGCCCTCATAAATTTTTCGGATCATGAATCGCTGGATCTGAGGGGGCGGCGGATATCGCTGCGCGCGCCGGTGGACATGCAGGCCAGTGACCCGTCGCGCGACCGGTTTGAAACCCGCCGGGTCATTCGGAACGGGCAGTTCCAGCCTGTTGAAGGTCCAGCGTGGGATGTCACGGTCGTGACGTCACAGGCCACCTATGCGGCCTCTGACGACAGGATGCTGACCAATGTGGTGGAAATCGCCAATATTCCCATGGGATCATTGGTGCAGGGCAACGGCGTGGGCCGCGAGGTTTACGTTAAATCGGTCGATGTTGCGAACCAGACGCTGGAATTGAGCCAGCCCCTGTATGATGCGGAAGGGACGCAGGTGTTTACCTTTACCCGGTTCAAATACCTGCTGGATTTTTCCGGCTTCCAAAAGCTGAGCCAGTTTGTGCTGGACGATATCGAGTTTCAGGGCAGCAATATCGCCAGCGGGATCATGATGGCACCAGAGGGGCTTACCTTTCATCTGCGGGATTGTTTTATCAATAAGCCTAAGGATCGCGGAATCACATCGCCGGGGTGGGGGTGTCAGGGGATGATGATCGACCGCTGCCAGTTGATTTCAAGTGAACAGGCGCTGCCGGTCAGCGCACGCGTCAGTATCGGTTTGAATACCAACGCAAATGACGTGAAAATCCGCGATAATCGTACAAGCCGGTTCCGGCATTTCTGCGTGCTGGCGGGCAACGCCAACCTGATTACGGGCAATCACTGGTTCCATGGCGATAACGAGGTGAACGGCGTGCGCATGGGGGGTGTTGTGATAACGTCACCCAACCCCAAAAGCGTTTTCACCGGCAATTACTGTGACAACAACTTTATCGAATGGACCAATGAACATTCTAGCGCACCCGCGTTGGGCCAGCAGTTTTCCTTTGGTGGGCTGACCATTACGGGGAATATTTTCACCACCAGCGACGTGGCTGAATGGGTGAATTTCATTGTGATCAAGCCCTATGGGCCGAACCATTACATCAACGGGTTTGCTGTGGTCGGGAATGTCTTTCGGTCAACCAATGGCCAGATTGACCGGGTGGAACATGTGGATACGACCTTTGCCGATCTGGATTTCAGCCGCACGCGGGGGCTGCAGTTTACCGCAAATACGTTCCACAACATCAAGGAACCGGTGCAAAACCCTGCCTTTCTAAGCCATGATCAAGCGACAGCGGCGCCGACATGGGTAATGAACACCCGCACCTATCTGCCGTTTGGGGGGCGTGCGCGGTTTGTCGATGCCGTCATGCCAGAAGGCGCAATCACCGATGCCGCCGGTCAGCGTGTGCATGATGCGCCATGGGCCGAAGGGCAGAAGGGCGCTGATCTGCGGTCGGTCCATCTGAACTGGCGTGTGCCTGTCAGGGGGCGGGTCCGTTATCAGGTGCGGATGGATACAGCCGATCTTTGACGCTTCAGGATATCGGGGGTGCCTTCGGGCGCCCCTTTTCTTGTGCGCTTAAACTATAAGCACCTTGCCCCTGTTTTTCCGGCTTGTCCGGTGCGCTCGGCCCCGCGCGCCGAAGGGGCGCTTTTGCTTTCGGCCAAGCGGCGTGGCGCGGGGACTGTTATTGCCGATTTGCGGCAATCAGGGCCAATGAAGGCCCTGTTTCCGCAGGTTCGCGGTGACGCGCTGCAAGCGGTTTTTCTGAACGCGGCAGGCGGGTTGACCGGTGGCGACAAAATGCAGATCGACATCAGCACCGCGCTGGGCGCACACATTGTGGTTGCGTCGCAAGCGGCAGAGCGTGCCTATCGTGCGCAGCCCGGCCAGATTGCACAGGTGACCGTGACGCTGGATGCACGGTCGGGCGGGCGGATCGACTGGCTGCCGCAGGAAACCATTCTGTTCTAGGCCACGGCGCTGGACCGCCGCCTGATCGTGCATCTGGCCGCCGATGCGACCGCCCTGCTGGTCAAGCCGGTGATTTTCGGGTCGTGCCGCGATGGTCGAGGTGATGATCCGCACGCGGCAGACCGCGCACAAGATGAAGGTGCAGCGCGGCGCGCTGGCGGGCGAGGCGGGGGATAATGATAACCTGCGCGTGCGCCGCTATATTGCGAAATACACGATCAACCCGGCAATTGCGCATGACATTTCCGCGCATGTCGGATCAGTCGAGCTGGGCAAGCGCGCTGATCTGGTAATGTGGGACACGGCCTTTTTGGGTGTCAAACCCGAAATGGTCCTGATGGGGGGCACGATTGTCTGTGCCCAGATGGGTGACCCGAATGCGTCGATCCCCACGCCGCAGCCGGTTTATACGCGGCCCATGTTCGGGGCTTACGGGCGGTCGGTTGAACAGTCTTCGGTGACATTTGCCAGTGCCGCCGGGCAGGATGCCACGATCGGGAATGCGCTGGCGCTGGCCAAGCGGACTTTGCCGGTGGTCAACACGCGCGGGATCGGCAAGACCGATCCGAAGCTGAAGAATGCCATACCCCATATCGAGGTGAACCCCGAAACCTATGAAGTGCGCGCCGATGGTGAACTTCGGACCTGTGAACCGGCCGCTGTTTTGCCCATGGCGCAGCGGTATTTCCTATTTTGAAACCCCGCAGGTTTGCATCGCTTGCAAGCCGGTGCGGCGCAAATGGACGTTGTGGAAAATGAAGGCGGATAGCATATCGACGGCAGGGAGGAACAGTCTAATCAAAGAGGCGTTCCATGGCTTATCAAGCAGACAACACACTGATCACAAACCGCGAAATGCTGGGCGCCTTGGTTGCGCGTCCTTTCGTGGCCGTTTTCGAATTCCTGATCGCGCTTGCCGAGGCAAACCCGACGGCGCGTCAGTTGCAAACGCTCAGCGAAACGAGCGATGCGGCCCTTGCAACCCGGGGTTTGACCCGACAGGGCGAAATCGCCAGGATCATGGGCGGGTCTTACATGTAATTTCGGGCAGGGCGACCTGATGGGCACCCTGCCAATCGCTTACCGCATGTAAATCATGCTGCGGCCGATGACCAAGTTGCTTTGGCTTGTGATGCGCGCCTGTTGTGGCTGGCATGGCATGTGGGCAACCGGCACGTGCCCTGTGCCGTCGCGGCTGATGCGTTGATCTTGCAACGCGAAAAGGTGATGCGCGCCATGCTGGAACAGTTGGGCGCCACGGTCACGGATTTTGACGGGACGTTCACCCTCGAAGGTGGTGCATATGGACCTGCCCGATATGGCCTATCCTGTGGCCGTGAGGCGGGCCGCCGGGTTGGTTGGCCTGCCTGTTGTGCCAACTGCGCAGGTGTGGTTGCAAGGCTTTGCCAGCAATCTGGTGCAGTCAGCACAGCGCCTGATGCCTGTGGGGCAAACGGCAGGGCAGCGTATTTTGGCGGGCCTTACACCAGTGTGCGGGGCGATGGGGGAAATGGCTGCACGGGTCGCGCTGGATGATATCGGGTCGGCAACCTTAGCGGTTGATGTCGTATCCATGCAGCATGAAATGCAATATTCGCGTATCTTCAGATCATGATGATTCTTGCTCTTCTTCTGTCGGTTGTTCTGGGCGTGGTGGCGGTGATCCATGCGGCGTGGGGGTTTGGCATCTGGGTGCCGATCCGCAACGAAGATGCCTTGGTCCGTGCTGCAGTGGGGGCCGCAGGCGTGACACGTATGCCAGGGCCGATCCCTTGTTTTCTGGTGGTTGCGGGGCTGTTGGTCGTGCTTGGCGCGATCTGGATGCAAAGCGGGGTTTTGCGCGGTATCGTTTTATGGGCGGCGGCGGTTGTGTTTCTGGGGCGCGGGGCGATGGCCTATGCAAGGTTCTGGCGCAAGATGGCGCCAGTCGAACCCTTTGCCACCTATGACCGCCGTTATTATGGCCCGCTGAGCCTTGTTGTAGGGGTCGGGCTTTTGGTCATCGTTTCAGGGGGGTTTTGATTTCACCGCATGGACCCTTGCGCGTTGGTATTGGTGGCCCTGTCGGGGCGGGTAAGACAACGCTGACAGCCGCGCTGGCCCGCGCGCGATGACATCAGCCTTGGGGTGATCACGAATGATATCTACACGCAGGAAGACGCCGAAGCCCTGATGCGGATGCAGACCCTGCCTGCGGATCGGGTGATAGGCGAGGAAACGGGCGGCTGTCCGCATACAGCAATCGGCTAAGATGCATCGATCAATCAGGCTGCCGTGGCCGAAATGCGCGCGCTCCACGATGATCTGGCGCTGATCCTGATCGAAAGCGGTGGCGACAACCAGTCGGCAACCTTTAGCCCGGAACTGGCCGATGTGACGATCTATGTGATCGACGTGGCCGCCGGAGAGGAAATACCCCGCAAGGGCGGCCCGGCGATTACTCGGTCGGACATTCTGGTGATCAACAAGACCGACCTGGCCCCGCATGTCGGGGCCTCGCTGGATGTGATGGCGCGCGATGCAGGGTGATTTGCAGGTGGTTTTTGCCGGCCTGCGGCAGGCTGAAGGTGTCGCTGACGTGACCTGCGTGTTGCGCGAAATTGGCGGGCTTCAGTAGGTCGTCCAAAGATCCAGTTTGATGGCGGCGCCGTGATCGCCGGTTATCCCCTGAATCCAGCCCAGATTGACGCGGTAACGGTCCGTGATGGCATAGCTGACGGATGCCGCTGTCTTGGCGTAATAATCATCCCTATAGCCTTGGCCGGTTTGCAACTGCGCAATCGTTGCCCAGCGATCATTGATGTTGTAACCCCATGTCATGTCGACCTTGGGCCGAAACACGGTGTCGATGGTGGCATATGTGGCGGTGGCCTCGATTGTCAGCCAACCAGTGTCCAACCCCCGCCCCCATGCCAGCCCGCCACGCAGCAGCGTTTCTGCCGGGTGATGGGCATCGACCCGCGCGCCATAGGCCAGACTGGCCGCCAGCCTGTCGCGCCCGGTGTTGTCCAGCAAGGGAAAGCTGGCAAAGACAAACCCGGTGTGAATGCGGCCCCGGTCAGCGGTGTGATAATCAATCCCGACAGTGACCCGCGGGGTCAGCCCATATTCGACATAGGCAGTCGGGTCATAATGCACCGGCAGTTCGGACCCGTCCGACAAAAACAGGTTGCTGCCCGTAGCGATGAACCACTGGCCGGTTTCGCGCGGCCATGGCCCGCCGTAGGCCGGCAGTGCAAGCGCCAGCAGACACCATGAAATGACGATTGCACGCACGACACGACCTTTACTAAGCATCGGCAGTTTGCGCAGAAAGGGTTAAGGACAGGTTAAGATCAACGGCGGCAGAAATCTGGATTGTCAAATAATTTACAAAATTACTGCAGGCTGGTTGTGAAGATTGACAAAACCCATGCTGGCGCTTTCGGGCGACTTGGATTCTTTTTCAATCTGCTCATGATGCACACTGAGGCGGCAGCGGCACGTGTCCGCGCCGAAAAACCAAGCACAAGGGGGGAGATATGATGACTGAACAGACACCCGCACTTTATCCGCCGTCGACCGCGTTTGCGAAAAATGCCCATGTCGACAAGGCCAAATATGAAGAAATGTATGCGGCATCCGTGTCAGACCCCGCCGCGTTCTGGGCCGAACATGGCAAGCGCGTCGATTGGATCAAGCCGTTTACAAAGGTCCAGAACGCCAGCTTTGCGCCCGGCAGTGTTGACATCAAATGGTTTGAAGACGGCACGCTGAACGTCGCCGCCAACTGTATTGACCGGCATCTTGCCACCCGTGGCGACCAGACAGCGATCATCTGGGAACCCGATGATCCGAACGATGATGCGCTGCACATCACCTATAACATGCTGGCCGAACAGGTTGGCATCATGGCGAACGTCATGAAAAAGCTGGGCGTCGGCAAGGGCGACCGGGTGGTCATCTATATGCCGATGATCCCCGAAGCAGCCTATGCCATGCTGGCTTGCGCCCGGATCGGGGCGATTCATTCGATCGTGTTTGCGGGCTTTTCCCCCGATGCGCTGGGCGCGCGGGTCAATGGTTGCGATGCCAAACTGGTCGTCACGGCCGATCATGCCCCGCGCGGTGGCCGCAAGACCAAGCTGAAAGACAATGTGAACCAGGCCCTGTTGAATGACTTTGACGAGGTGAAATGCCTTGTTGTCAAACGCACAGGCGATCAGGTTGCGTGGCGTGAAAACCTTGATTTCTGGCTGCACGAAGAGGCGAAAACCGTCACCGCCGATTGCCCGCCTGCGGAAATGAACGCCGAAGACCCGCTGTTCATTCTTTACACATCAGGGTCTACCGGCCAGCCCAAGGGTGTGGTGCATACCACCGGTGGTTATCTGGTCTATGCGTCGATGACGCAGCAATACACCTTTGATTATCACGATGGCGATGTGTTCTGGTGCACCGCAGATGTGGGTTGGGTGACCGGCCACAGCTATATCGTTTATGGCCCGCTGGCCAATGGCGCGACCACGGTGATGTTCGAAGGGGTGCCAACCTACCCCGATGCGGGCCGGTTCTGGCAGGTGTGTGAAAAGCACAAGGTGAACCAGTTTTACACCGCCCCTACTGCCATTCGGGCGCTGATGGCGCAGGGCAACAGCTTTGTCGAAAAATACGATCTGTCCGATCTCAAGGTGCTGGGCACCGTGGGTGAA
Source organism: Yoonia sp. (assembly GCF_014859355.1). GTDB lineage: Bacteria > Pseudomonadota > Alphaproteobacteria > Rhodobacterales > Rhodobacteraceae > Yoonia. Next base: position 112,882 of record NZ_JACUUJ010000001.1, read on the forward strand.
CCGATCAACCCCGAGGCATGGAACTGGTATAACGACGTGGTTGGCAAGGGGAATGTGCCCATCGTTGACACATGGTGGCAGACCGAAACGGGGGGGCATCTGTTAACCCCGCTGCCCGGCGCGACGGCGACAAAACCCGGGTCTGCGACGCTACCGTTCTTTGGCATCCAGCCTGTGATCCTGGAGCCGACCACCGGCGAGGAAATCACCGATACGGTCGCCGAAGGTGTCTTGTGCATCAAGAACAGCTGGCCGGGCCAGATGCGCACCGTCTGGGGCGACCATGACAGGTTTGAAAAAACCTATTTCGCGGATTACAAGAATTACTATTTTACTGGTGATGGCTGCCGCCGCGATGCTGATGGGTATTACTGGATTACGGGCCGCGTTGATGACGTGATCAACGTGTCCGGTCACCGCATGGGCACCGCCGAAGTTGAAAGCGCCCTGGTCGCACATGCCGCCGTCGCCGAAGCTGCGGTTGTCGGTTATCCACATCCTATCAAGGGGCAGGGCATTTACGCCTATGTCACCCTGATGAATGGTGAAACGCCAACGGATGATTTGCGCAAGGAACTGGAAGCCTTTGTGCGGACGGAAATTGGCCCGATTGCCAAACCTGACCTGATCCAATGGGCACCGGGCCTGCCCAAGACGCGGTCGGGCAAGATCATGCGCCGCATCCTGCGAAAGATCGCCGAGGATGATTTCGGTGCGCTGGGCGATATATCGACCCTTGCCGATCCGTCCGTCGTGGACGATCTGATCGAAAACCGGATGAACCGCGGCTAAAATACCCCGTATCACGATAAAAGCCCGCCATCACTGGCGGGCTTTTTTGTAGGGGCTGTCAGGCCACGTGCCTTAACGTTTTGCCAGTTTGCCGAATTCGCTGTCTAACAGGGCGCGCACCTTTTTCGCACCGCCGCGCAGGGCGGCTTCGGCGTTGGCATCAAAATGGGTGACGGTTTGCGGCTGCATCCCTTCGGGGCGGGCTTCGATAGTGCAGCGGATATCATCGGCACCGCCTTTGGCGCCATTCACATCGGCAAGATGCACCTCGATCCGCGACAGGCGGCTGGTCAGATGCCCCAGCGCGGAAGACACGATCGTTTCTGCGATTTCGGCAAGGCGATCATCACCGTGGATGTTTGCATCTGTGTTGAATTGGAATTGCATGTCGGTCCTTCCGCATTTTTCTGGTCTTATACCATATAGCTAATCACCAATCTGTAACTTTCCAAGGCACCGGCCAAGGGAAAGGGTACATCCTGGGCATTTGATTTGTTGTCAATCCGGCGCAACCCGCACATTCACCTGTTCGCTTTCCAGCAGTTTCACTTCCCTCTGAGGGAAAGGAATGCTGATGCCGTGTTCGGCAAAGGCATCCCATAAGGCCAGATAGATATTGCCGCGGATGTTGGTCAGCCCGCCGGTGGGGTCGCTGATCCAGAACCGTAGGACATAGTCCACCGAACTGTCGCCAAAGCCGACGATATGGCACACGGTGGGCCGCGATGTCAGCACGCGGTCAACCCCTTGGGCGGCTTCGACCGCGATCTTGCGCACCTCGTGCGGGTTGTCGCTGTAGGCGGTGCCGAAATGGATATCCAGCCGGACAAATTCATTCGAATGTGACCAGTTGACGACTTGGCCAGTAATCAGATCCTCGTTCGGGATCAGGTATTCGCGGCCGTCGCGCGTGACAACGGACACATAGCGCGCGCCCAGCGAATTGATCCAGCCAAAGGTATCGCCCAGCGAAATCACGTCACCCGGTTTGATGGACTTGTCCAGCAGGATGATGACACCGGACACAAGGTTTGACACCACCTTTTGCAGACCAAACCCAAGACCCACACCAATGGCCCCAGACAGAACGGCAAGGCCGGTCAGGTCGATCCCCAGCGCGCGCACCCCGATGAAAAACGCAAAACCATAAAGCCCGAACTGCACGGCCTTGATCAGCAGCACCTGCATTGATGGGCTGATGTCCTGATTGCTGCGAATGCGGCTGGCCGTGCTGCGGGTAAAGAACCGCGCCAGCGCGATCAGCACCCCCAGAATGACCAGCGACTGCACCAGCAGCAGCAGCGAAAACCGGATATCGCCCATGGTGAAACCGATGCTGTCCAACAGGCGTTCGGCGGGGTCCAGAACGCCCAGAATACGCAGCGTGACATAAGCCCAAGCCCCATAGCGGATGCTGCGGCGCAGGGTCTGGCTTTTGATCAGGCGGGTCAGGAACGCAATGCAGAGCCATGCAAAGGCCAGTGTGCCGACAATGCCAAGCAGGTAGCTGCGGCTGGGCCACGTCACCTCGCGCATGATGTAGATGGTCAGCCAGATCAGTGTGACAAAGAAAATCGCGCGCAGCCGCTGGTGGACAACGACCAAAATGCGCATCCGCCATTTCGGCCAGTTTTCGCGCGATGCCATCCATGCCCTGATCCGGGGGCCAAAAATCGCGCGCAACACATGCGCCAGCACCAGCAACCCAATGATAATGCCGATCTGATACATGTTCCATGTGCGGAACAGGCTTTGAACGAAGGTCTGCCCTTGGGTAAACAGATCTGTGCTGATCGCCAGAATTTCATCCAACTGCTGACCCGCCGTGTCTGTCGATACGGTCTGCGTTTGTGGTGTATTGGTATGATTGGCCATGAAACCCTATCGTATGTGTCGCACAAACTGTGGCACGCGCCCGATTGGGTGGCAAGCACCGGTCACCGATTGCAGCCCTTGCGAGACGGGGGGGCAAGGTGTATCTGCTAGGGCATGAAACAGGTTTTTGATATGGATGATCGCGCCCGTCTGCCTTGGCGGTTTTACGGCGCGACCTGCACGATCCTCGCGCGGCGCTGACCACCGCCAGTTTCCGCACGCCTGCCTTTTACTGACATTCTGACAACGGGAGAGGACCATGTCCCCCAAAACGCTTTATGATAAAATCTGGGATGCGCATGTCGCGCATGAAGCCGAAGACGGCACCTGCCTGCTGTATATCGACCGCCATCTGGTGCACGAAGTGACCAGCCCGCAAGCCTTTGAAGGGCTGCGCATGGCGGGCCGCACCGTGCGTGCACCGGACAAGACAATTGCCGTGCCCGACCATAACGTGCCGACCACCCCCGGCCGCGATGACCCCAAGAACATGACCGAAGACAGCGCCATTCAGGTCGCTGCACTGGATACCAACGCCAAGGAATTCGGCATTCATTACTATCCGGTGTCTGATGTCCGTCAGGGGATCGTGCATATCGTCGGCCCCGAACAGGGCTGGACATTGCCCGGCATGACCGTGGTTTGCGGCGACAGCCACACCGCGACGCATGGCGCATTCGGTGCGCTGGCCCACGGCATCGGCACATCCGAGGTGGAACATGTGCTGGCGACACAAACGCTGATCCAGAAGAAATCAAAGAACATGAAGGTGGAAATCACCGGCAAACTGGCCCCCGGTGTCACCGCCAAGGATATTACGCTGTCCGTGATCGGGGCCACAGGCACCGCTGGCGGAACCGGCTATGTCATCGAATATTGCGGTGATGCGATCCGCGATCTGTCCATGGAAGGGCGGATGACCGTCTGCAACATGGCGATCGAAGGCGGCGCGCGCGCAGGTATCATTGCGCCGGATGAAAAAACCTATGAATACTGCAAGGGCCGCCCCCACGCCCCCAAAGGTGCCGCATGGGAAGCCGCCGTCGCCTGGTGGAAAACGCTTTATACCGACGAAGACGCGCATTTCGACAAGGTCGTGACGCTGAAAGGCGAAGATATCGCGCCCGTCGTCACGTGGGGTACATCGCCCGAAGACGTGCTGCCGATCACGGCATCCGTGCCATCCGCCGACAGTTTCACCGGCGGCAAGGTCGGTGCGGCGCAGCGTTCGCTGGAATACATGGACCTGACGCCCGGCACACCGTTGACCGACATTGAAATTGATACCGTGTTCATCGGGTCATGCACCAATGGCCGGATCGAGGATTTACGCGCCGCTGCCGCGATCCTGAAAGGCAAAAAGAAAAAAGACGGGCTGCGCGCGATGGTCGTGCCTGGCTCTGGCCTTGTGCGCGCACAAGCCGAAGAAGAAGGGCTGGCGCAGATTTTCATCGACGCCGGTTTTGAATGGCGGTTGGCCGGATGTTCGATGTGTCTGGCGATGAACCCAGACCAACTGGCGCCGGGTGAACGCTGTGCGGCGACGTCCAACCGCAACTTTGAAGGCCGCCAGGGGCGTGGCGGGCGCACCCACCTGATGTCGCCTGCCATGGCTGCGGCTGCGGCGATTACCGGCAAACTGACCGACGTGCGGGAGATGATGTAATGCAAAAATTCACCAAAATCAGCGGCATCGCCGCACCTATGCCTTTGGTCAATATCGACACCGATATGATCATCCCCAAACAGTTCCTGAAAACGATCAAACGGTCCGGCCTTGGCGTGAATCTGTTCGACGAGATGCGCTATGATGACGACCGCAACGAAATTCCCGATTTCGTGCTGAACAAGCCGCAGTATCGCGATGCACAAATTCTTGTGACGGGCGAAAACTTTGGCTGCGGGTCATCGCGCGAACATGCGCCATGGGCAATTGCCGATTTCGGCATCACCTGCGTTATTGCGCCGTCCTTTGCTGATATTTTTTACAGCAACTGTTTCAAGAACGGGATCTTGCCCATCGCGTTACCGCAAGAACAGGTCGATGTGCTGATGAACGACGCCGAAAAGGGATCAAATGCCCGGATCGAAGTCGATCTTGAGGCGCAGACGATCACGTCATCCGATGGCCAAGTTTTCACATTCGAGGTGGATTCTTTCAAAAAACATTGCCTGATGAACGGCCTCGACGATATCGGATTGTCGTTGGAAAAAGTCGCCGCAATCGACGGATTTGAAGCAAAAGCCAGCGCAGAGCGCCCTTGGGTCTGAGGCGCTTTTGCTTTCTCTGAATGATCACACCGCCCGCGCTTTTCGGGCGGTGTGGTGCCGCTTTTGAACGGTTTTCATCGGTTTTCGTCTTGATCGGGGCGCCAATTGGCCTTGTGTGTTTCGTTGCAAAATTAGCGCAAAGAGCTTGCAATCGCCTGTATCGATCCACCTAAATTGTTGAACAATGGCCTGCTTTGCGCTGGATTGTATCCATGCTCAGGCGGCGTTGGGTTGACCAAGGCGCAGACAGCAGTGGGTTTGGGGCAGGCCACCACTGGTTGAATTGGGGCGTGCATCCTGGCATGTGCAGACTCCGAAAGAGGGTGAAAGCAAGCTGATGTTTCGACTGCCAGCAGCTCTGATGCGCGCAGTTCTTGTTGTGACGCTGATTATTTTGCCGTCTGCAATTCTGCCGGGCGGGGCGGATGACAATACCCAGATCGTCGCTTTGGTCGCAATTTTTGCAGCCCTTTTCACGATTGTCGAATACAGCGCCAACAGCCCCAGCCTGGTCGAGTTTCGGGACGCTCCCCCCTTTAATCGTGTCCGATTTTTTGCGCTTTTTGCGACGGTGATCTGCCTTTCGCTGATTTTCCGGGGTTTTACATCGCCTTCGAAAATCACCGAGTCAGTTCAGAATTTGGGGCACCATATTGGCCGTGTCATCGACTTTCCCATGTCGCCGGTGCGGCTGATGGCCGACCTGATGCCGGCAGCTACCAGCCCTGAACTGGTCAACCAGTTGCGCGATGCGGCAGGGCTTAGCTATTTGATTTCGTTGGTTTCGGTCATCTGGTTCGTCATCATGTTGCGGTTGCAGCAATGGCCACGTCGCGGCGGGTCGTTCAACGTGTGGGTCAACTTGCCGACATTTGATCCAACGGCCGGGGGCGATGTGGTAAAAAGGTTGAAACGTGATCGACTGTTTAACATTATCTTAGGGTTTTTGCTGCCATTTCTCATTCCGGCGATCATCAAACTGGCGTCGTTTTTGGGCGGCCCGGTTAGGCTTGATGATCCGCATGTATTGATATGGACGGTGACAGCATGGGCGTTTCTGCCTGCAAGTATTCTGATGCGCGGCGTGGCGCTGGGTCGGGTGGCGCAGATGATCGACCTGCAACGACAAAAAGCCCAATCAACAACCGCTTCAAATTGATTTTGCTCGGGCTGCTTATTGAGTTTCTGCCGTTTTCTGCCGTCGCTGACACCCTTCGCATTGCCACTTACGCCGCCCCGTTAAGCCGTGATGGCCCGGGGCTGCTGGCGCGTGACCTGATCCAGCGGGATGATCCGCAAATTGCGGCTATTGTCGCTGTGATCGACGGTGTGCGGCCTGATATTCTGCTGTTGACAGATTTTGACTATGATCTGGACGGGGTTGCGCTGGCGGCCTTTGCCGCGCGTTTCGGGGGGCGATATCCGCATCAATACGCTGCGCGCCCGAACACCGGATTGCAGACCGGGCTGGATATGGACCGCAACGGTAAGATTGGACAGCCGCGTGACGCACAAGGCTATGGTCGTTTTGCAGGTGATGGCGGTATGGCGGTCTTGTCACGATTTGCGATTGGAAAGGTGCGGGAACTCTCTGGCCTTCTGTGGCGTGATCTGCCTGGTGCGGTTTTGCCCGTTTTGAACGGTGCGCCTTTTCACACGGATGACATGCTGGCGGTGCAGCGGCTTTCGACCAGCGGCCATTGGATTGTCCCGATCGACCTGGCCGACGGGGTGCTGCATATTCTGGCGTTTTCGGCAACACCGCCTGTTTTCGACGGGCCCGAAAGGCGCAATGCCTTGCGCAACCGTGACGAACTCCGCCTGTGGGAGGCGCTGCTGGACGGGGTGTTTGGCGCGGTGCCGGACAGGTTTATTATCGCCGGGAATGCCAACCTTGATCCGGTTGACGGGGCTGGTGACCGGGCGGCGATGGCGGCATTTCTTGCCCGCCCTGATCTGCAAGACCCCATGCCAGGAACCAAAACGGCGCATTGGCCCAACGATGACGGGCCGGGCCAGCTACGGGTCAGTTATGTGCTGCCGTCGGTCGCATGGCGACTGGCTGATGCGGGTGTTGCCGGGCCGGCTGCTGCTGATGCGCTGGCGGTCGACCTTGGCCCGCATCGCCTTGTTTGGGTGGATGTCATGCAATAGTGGCCTGGCGCGCATCGCGCCCGTCTTGAATATCTTTGCTTGACGGGCTAGGGGCTGTGCAACCAATGCAACCAAGGAACATCCCATGTCCAACCCTTCCCTTTTGATCCTCGCCGGTGACGGTATCGGCCCTGAAGTCATGGACGAGGTAAAGCGGATCATCACGTGGTTCGGCGAAAAGCGCGACCTTGGTTTTGACGTAACTGAAGATCTGGTTGGCGGCTGCGCCTACGATGTGCATGGTGTGCCCTTGACCGATGCCACAATGGCCCACGCACAAGAGGTGGACGCGGTGCTGCTGGGCGCTGTGGGTGGCCCGCAATACGACAACCTTGATTTCAGCGTAAAGCCGGAACGCGGCTTGCTGCGCCTGCGCAAGGAAATGGACCTGTTCGCCAACCTGCGCCCCGCGCAGTGTTTTGATGCATTGGCCGACTTTTCATCGCTCAAGCGTGATATTGTGGCCGGTCTGGATATCATGATCGTGCGCGAACTGACCTCGGGCGTCTATTTTGGCGAACCGCGCGGCATTCATATTGAAAACGGGATGCGCGTGGGCATCAACACCCAGCGCTATACCGAAGCTGAAATCGCACGCATCGCGCGGTCTGCGTTTGAATTGGCGCGCAAGCGGTCGGGTAAGGTCTGTTCGATGGAAAAGGCCAACGTCATGGAATCCGGCATCTTGTGGCGCGATGTCGTGACCGAGGTGCATCAGGCCGAATATCCCGATATCGAACTTTCGCATATGTATGCTGACAATGGCGCGATGCAGTTGGTGCGCGCGCCCAAACAGTTTGACGTTATCCTGACTGACAATCTGTTTGGCGATATTCTGTCGGATTGTGCCGCGATGTTGACGGGCAGCCTTGGCATGTTGCCATCTGCCTCGCTTGGCCAGCCGATGGCCAATGGCCGCCCCAAGGCGATGTATGAACCGGTTCACGGGTCTGCCCCTGATATTGCCGGTCAGGGCAAGGCGAACCCGATTGCCTCTATCCTGTCGTTCGCGATGGCGCTGCGCTATTCCTTTGACCAAGGTGCCGAGGCCGCCCGGCTTGAAGGCGCAATCGCCAAAGTCCTGGAAGACGGCGCACGCACTGGCGACCTGATGGGGCCAGAAGGTGGCACCCCGCTAAGCACAACGCAGATGGGTGATGCGATCTTGGCGGCGCTTGATGCATCTCTTTAAAGTTTGACAGCTCTGGGGATGGCATGCGCGGGTTTTCCTTGACTTGCACATGCCACCCAGCTTGTTCTGGGCCCGCACCGGACGAAAGGAACAAGCCATGTCGCCCAACGCAAAAGGTGCGGTCTTTGCGCTGATCGCCTTTGGTATCTTTGCAACGCATGATGTCGTGGTCAAGGTACTGGGGGGCATCTATGCGCCATTCCAGATCGTCTTTTTTTCGGTGCTGTTCAGCTTTCCCTTGGCGACGGTCACGCTGATGCGCGATTCCAAACCGGGGACGCTGCTGCCGGTGCATCCTTGGTGGATGGCCGTGCGCACCATCGCGACCGTCATCACCGGCGTATGTGCATTTTACGCATTTTCAGTGCTGCCACTGGCGGAAACCTACGCGATCCTGTTCGCTGCCCCGTTGTTGATCACCGTTTTGGCGATCCCTGTTCTGGGGGAAACCGTCCGTTTGCGCCGCTGGTTGGCAGTGATCGTGGGCTTGGTGGGGGTGCTGGTTGTGTTGCGTCCAGGCCAGACGGCATTGTCGCTTGGCCATTTGGCGGCTTTGACCGCAGCGATTTGCGGGGCGCTTTCCTCTATCATCGTGCGGAAAATCGGGTCGGTGGAACGCCCTGTCGTGATCCTGCTGTATCCGATGGTGGCAAATTTTGTCCTGATGGCGTGTGCGCTGCCGTTTTTTTATAAACCAATGCCGATTGAACATCTGGGTCTGGTGGGAATCATTGCAGCCTTTGGATGGATCGCGAACAGGTTGACCATCGCGGCCTATCAAGCCGGCGAGGCGGCGATCATTGCACCCATGCAATACAGCCAGATCATCTGGGCTACGGGATTTGGTTTGTTGTTTTTTGACGAAACGATCGATCAGATGACAGCGATTGGCGCGGCGATCATTATCACGAGTGGCCTCTATATCGTTTTGCGCGAAAGCCGCGCCGGTGCGTCGGCGACAACCCCGGTTTTACGCACCCTTTCGCGAACTGAAACCGGTACGACGCCACGTGTCAGCCTGCTGATGCGGTTGCGCGGGAAAGAGCCGCCGCGATAAACCCAACTTGAACAAAGGGTTTAAAAATCAGGCGTTATACCCGGCAGATTCAGGGCGCGGATCAGGTCTCGCAATTCCTGGCGGGCTGCAATGTTGGAAATGTTCATGCCTTTGACGCCGATGTCGCGCAGGTCCAAGAGTGTCAGCCCACGGGGGAAAAGTTCACGGAAGATCACCCGTTCGTTGAAGCCGGGCGCTGTGCGAAACCCGATCCGTTTGGCGAGTTTGCCGACGGCGCGTTCCATCTTTTCCTTGTTGACCATGGCTTGCGCGCCGACGCGGTTGCGCACGACGACCCAGTCAATTGGTTTCAGGCCAGCCTGCGCGCGCAGTTGTCGGGCGTTCCAGACCATTTCAGAATAGACCGAGGGGCCTGTAATTTCTTCGCCATCGCTATCGACATGCGCAAGTAGGTCGAAATCGATGAAACTGTCGTTCAGCGGGGTGATCAGCGTGTCAGCAAGGCTATGGGCCACCTGGCTTAGCCGCGTGTGTGCCCCGGGGCAGTCAATCAGGATAAAATCGCTATCGCTTTCCATTTGTGCGACAGCAATGGACAAGCGGTGATCAAAAGCATTTTCGCCCGGTTTCAGGCTGTCCTGTCCAATATCGGGCAAATCATGATGCACCGGCGTCGGCAGGTTCAGCCCTTGTTTGGTAAGATATATTTGGCGGTTCAAAAGATACCGCCCCAGAGTTTTCTGCCGCAGGTCAAGGTCCAACGTTGCGACGCTGTGGCCCATGCGTGCAAGCGCCGTGGCCACATGCATGGAAACGGTCGATTTGCCCGCGCCGCCCTTTTCATTGCCAACAACGATGATATGCGCCACGCGATAGCCCCCAACAATTTGTGGTTTGTCGCATTATATGGTGGCTAATGGCCAAGGGAAAGCAATAGGGGCCTGGTGCAACGCAATTTTTGCATGGCCTTGACATATGCTGCCAAACCCATCATCTGCCAGTCAACCGATGCAAGCTGCCGCGTGAGCAGAGCGGGACGGAAAAGTCCATCGCAAGGCATCGTTTGATTTTCCAGGTTCCCACATCACGCAGGGGTCCCGCGCCAGATCGGCGCCCGGACAATGTGGTCTTGGCTGTCAGCATATGGCGCAACCTTGCACGGGTTCATCCGCACGATGCGGGTGCGCCGAACCATATGCACGGGCCTGATGCCCGACAGACAGAAAGAGCGATCCAGATGGATTTTGACATGTTGGGCCTTGCGCCCCGCCTTATTGCAATTTTGAAAGAACAAGGGATCACCGATCCCACCCCGATCCAGACGCAGGCGATCCCGCATGCGATGAACGGCCGCGATGTGATGGGCCTTGCCCAGACCGGCACCGGCAAGACCGCCGCCTTTGGCCTGCCGATGATCAATGCGCTGATGAAGGCGGGTGTGAAACCCAACCCAAAAACCGTGCGCGGCCTGATCCTTGCGCCCACGCGCGAACTGGCAAAACAGATTGCCGATAACCTGACCGCCTATACCAAAGGTAGCCACCTGAAGGTGGCGCTGGTTGTGGGCGGTGCGGGCATCGTGGCCCAGACCAAACGGCTTGCCGGTGGTGTGGATCTGCTGGTTGCGACACCAGGTCGCCTGATCGACCTGTTGGAACGACGCGCGGTGCGGCTTGATGAAACGGTCTATCTGGTGCTGGATGAAGCAGACCAGATGCTTGACATGGGCTTTATTCACGCACTCCGCCGGATTGCCCCGCTTTTAGCCAAGGACCGGCAGACGATGATGTTTTCAGCGACAATGCCGAAACTGATGGCAGAGCTGGCCGATACGTATTTGACTGACGCCGTGCGTGTCCAGGTGAACCCCCCGGGTCAGGCTGTGCAAAAAATCGAACAGTCGGTGCATTTCGTGGCACAGGCGGCCAAGACAGACCTGCTTGTGGAACTGCTTGATCAACACCGTGACGAATTGGCGCTGGTGTTTGGCCGGACCAAACATGGCTGTGAAAAACTGTTCAAAACCTTGGAAAACAAGGGCTTTGCAGCAGCATCCATCCATGGGAACAAATCCCAAGGTCAGCGTGAACGCGCGATTGAGGCCTTTAAATCTGGCAAGGTTCGCGTGCTGGTCGCCACCGATGTGGCCGCCCGTGGCATTGACATTCCCGGGGTACGTCACGTTTACAACTACGATCTGCCGAATGTGGCGGAAAATTATGTTCACCGTATTGGCCGCACCGCGCGCGCAGGTGCTGATGGGTGTGCCATCGCTCTGGTTGCACCGGACGAGATGATCGAACTGCAAGACATCGAAAGGGCGATGAAAGAAACGATTCCCGTCGCGTCAGGCCGCCCTTGGGAAATTCAGCCTGGTCAGAAAAAACGGCCGAATGGCGGCGGCGGCGGTGGGCGTCGTGGTGCTGGTGGCGGTGGCCAGCGGACTGGCGGCAAACCAGGGGGCGGTAAGATGGCGCAAGGGCGACCCGCAGGCAACCGTCGGCGTAACGGCGCTGCCAAAGGTGGGCGCAGCAACGCGGCCTGATATGCTGCGGGGCGGGTGATTTGCCCGCCTCGCTTTTCCTCATAATCGTCGGCGGTGGCTCTTCACAAGTTCGGTGATGCCTGACCCACAGCCTGACCAGCGATATTGGCGCACAGCGTGCAGCGTTGTTTTCTTTGCTGCAGTTTTTTGCACTGCGGTTTTCAGGTTCGTCAGCAGGTAAGGTTGATAGCCGGACGCCATTATCGTCATGCCGCGCGCGTGGCCGCGTATTGTTTGTCGGTGGTCCGAAACTGTTGCAGGGTTGTGGTCAGGCGTATTGCTTCGGATTTCAGTGTGTCGCTGGCGGCATGCGCCTCTTCGCCCATGGCTGCGTTTTCCTGTGTCAAATTGTCGAGTTGTTGCACCCCGGCACTGACTTCGGACTGACCTTTCGCCTGTTCTTTGACGGATAAGGCGATATCCTGGATCAGTGTGCCCATCTGTTCAACCTGGGCCAAGACTTGCCCGAGTGACGTGCCGGTGTTCTGAACCAAGACAGTGCCTTCGCTGATTTTGGCCCTGCTTGCTGTAATCAAGGTGCGGATTTCGCGCGCTGATTCTGTTGCGCGCATCGACAACCCACGGACCTCTGACGCGACAACGGCAAAGCCTCTGCCCGCCTCACCGGCGCGGGCCGCTTCGACGCCGGCATTCAGGGCAAGCAAGTTGGTCTGAAATGCTATATCTTCAATAACGGCGATGATCTGGTTGATTTGTCCGGATGATTCCTCGATTTCTTGAATTGCATGGGTCGCATCATCCAGGACCTGGCGGCTTTGGGTCGATAGGTTCAGGCTTTTTTGGGCCATATCATCGGCATTCTCGGCCTTGTCTGCGATCACCTTGCCAGTCTCGCTGAGGCTGTGCAGTGTGGAGGATGATTGCGCCAAGGTCGCGGCCTGATTTTCAACTCGCCGCGCCAGCGCATCCGACATGGAGGCAATGCCGGTAGCGGCAGATGTGACCTCTTCAGCGATGCTGTCAATTTCAGCCATCGTTGCGGCCAGGCTTTCGACAACGGCGTTGAAATCTTCGCGAAGCGCCTCGTAGGTCTGCGGAAAGGGATCATCTAGTGGAGAGCGTATTCTGTATGTCAGGTCGCGATCTGCCAAACGGCTTAGGCCATGACGCAAAAGTTCCATGACCTTGCCTTGTTCAGCCTGCGCCCTGCGGCTTTCGGTTTCCAGAACGTGATTGCGTTGCAGGTCCGCCTTGAACATCGTCACACGCGTGGCAATTTCGCCGATTTCATCACTCTTGCCATCGTGCGGAACATCAGTTGTCAGATCGCCGCCAGCAATCCGGGCGATAGCGGCGGAGACATCTGCAATGGGGCGCATGAGCCGGGTTGAGAGCAACAAAACGATGATTGCGCCAAGCACGGTGAAAGCGGCGGATGTCAAAAGCATGGTCTTTTGTTGATTCCGGATGGCGGCATCAATCACGGTGCGTGCAACCCCGACATAAAGTATGCCAATTACATCATTGCCGGCACCAAAAACAGGCTGATAGATTGTCAGATATGGCTTGCCTAGAATGACGGCCTCGCCCCGGTAGGTTTCGCCGCGCCTGACGGCGGCATATACAGGGTTTTCCCGGCCAAGATAGGTACCCACCGCGCGTTCACCATCAGGTTTGATGATGTTGGTTGTTATGCGTCTGTAGTCGTTTTCGGCAGGATCCCAAAGAAAGAGTGTTGCCGTTTCGCCAGAAACGCGCCCGATCTGGTCAATGAGATCATGGGATTCGAATGTGGGGATGTCTGCCCATCTTGCGCGTCTGATCTGGCCATCGGGGGAATAGGTTACGTCAAGCCCGTCAAATTCGTTCTGAAAAACCGCAGCGATGACGCGTAGCGATATATCTTGCCTGACTTGGGCATCGTTCAGCATCGTTTGTTTGGTCAGGCGCACAGATGTCAGGGCCAATAACGCGCAAACAGTGATCAGCATGAGGATCATCGCAGCCGCAAGGCGCAGGCGCATGGAGATATGAGAAAGGCGTTGCATTCGTTTCCCCTGGTTATCAATCGCAACCGGGATAAATCCGAAACAAGAATACTTTGTTAAAATGCACCCCGCAAAAAGCAAAAAGGCCACATGCGCGCATGTGGCCTTTGCATTCGAATGATGGGCTGTCTTATCAGAAACCCAGACCGGCGTATTTGTTTTTGAATTTGGACACGCGACCGCCCGCGTCCATCAAACGCGATGAACCGCCTGTCCACGCAGGGTGCACGGATGGATCGATATCAAGCGACATCTGGTCGCCTTCCTTGCCCCATGTGGATTTCATTTGCACCACGGTGCCATCGGTCATTTTGACGTCGATGATGTGATAATCTGGGTGAATATCTTTTCTCATGTCGGCAATCCTTACGCTTCGGCGCCCTTGGGCGCTTTGTAGTTTGCAACCTCTGCGATACGGGCAGATTTACCACGGCGGTCACGCAAATAATACAGTTTCGCGCGGCGGACTTTACCACGGCGGACCACTTCGATGCTGTCAATGTTGGTGGAATACAGCGGGAACACACGTTCCACGCCTTCACCAAAGGAAATCTTGCGCACCGTGAACGACCCGGCAATGCCTTTGCCATTCTTGCGGGCGATGCAGACGCCTTCGTAGTTCTGCACACGGGTGCGTGTGCCTTCGGTCACTTTGTAACCGACGCGGATGGTGTCACCCGCCTTGAAATCGGGAATGGTTTTCCCCAGCGCAGCGATTTGCTCCGCTTCGAGTTGTGCAATCAGATCCATCTGATGCTCCTTCATGATACTTGCGGTTTTCCGCAATTTTTGTTTCGCCACCGTGAGAGCTCTTGGTCTTCTTCCGGGTCCGCCGCAGCGCCCGCCAGAGATCAGGTCGTCATTCGTTTCGCCGCCTAGCCCTGTCTGGCTACACCGAAGAAAGTGCGGCATAAGACAATACCAACCGAATCCGCGACCCTGTTCAGGATGGCAGACTGGCGTCGTATAGGCCGCCAAGCCGTGTCGATCAAGGTTATTTTTGTTGCTTTGCGGTATATGCAGCCCACAAATCAGGGCGGCGTTCCTGCGTGATCCGTTCGGCCTGTGCGCGCCGCCACACCGCGATTTTCGCGTGATTGCCGGACATCAGCACATCAGGGACCGGGTGGCCCAGCCAATCGGCGGGTTTGGTGTATTGTGGATGTTCCAGCAGCCCGTTGGAATGGCTTTCCTCGACCGCGCTTTCGGCGTTGCCCAACACGCCGGGCAGCAGACGCACGGCGGCGTCGATCATGGCTTGCGCGGCAATTTCGCCCCCCGTCAGGACGAAATCGCCAAGGCTGACCTCTTGAATGGCAAAGTGTTGCAGCACGCGTTCATCGACACCTTCGAACCGGCCACACAACAGCGTCACGCCATCGCCGCGCGCCCAGTTGCGTGCCATGGCCTGATCAAAGCGGCGCCCGCGCGGTGACAGATAGACCAGCGGCATGATCCCGCGCGCGCCGGCGCGGGCCTCGGCAATGGCGGATGCCACCACATCGGGGCGCAGAACCATGCCCGCGCCGCCGCCTGCGGGCGTGTCATCGACATTGCGGTGCTTGCCGATGCCGTGACTGCGCAGATCATAGGTTTGCAACTGCCACAGCCCGTCTTGCAGGGCGCGCCCTGTCAGGCTTTCGCCCAGCACGCCGGGAAAGGCTTGCGGGAACAATGTGATGATCTGCGCGGTCCATGATCCGGCAAGATCGGGGGTGTCAGTGATCAGTTCGCGGGGTTGCAGCATCGGGCGGGCGCTGATCCGCCCGTGGGATTTGGGCGTGCCTGTCATGCGCTGGCGTCGGGGAAAAGCCCCGCAGGCGGGTCGGCAATGATCCGGCCCGTTGCCAGATCGACGGTGGGCACAGCGGCGCGCGTAAAGGGCAGCAAAATCGTTTCAGACTGCCCCGGCGCGCTGATTTCCAGCAAATCACCCGCGCCATGGTCCATCACATTCTTGACGGTGCCTAGCGGCGTGCCGCCAGTGTCCAGCACGCTCAGCCCGATCAGGTCGGCATAGTAATATTCGTCATCGGGCAAGGACGGCATAACGTCCCGCGCGGCATAAAGGCTGACGTTGCGCAGCGCGTCGGCGTCTTCTTTTGTGACGACGCCGTCAAGGCGTGCGGTAAAGCCGTTTTTCATCTGCCCTGTCAGCACGACCTGCGCGAAACTGCGCCCGTCCTCGGTATAAAGCGGGGTATAATCGGCGATGGCGGCGGGATCGGCGCAGAACGATTTCAGCCGCACCTCGCCATGGACCCCAAAGGATCCGCCAATCGCACCAACGATCACGCGGTCAGTCATTCAGGTCTACTCCCACGCAGATGTTCGAAATCCATAATCCGCCCCCGTTTCGGCAAATGTCCTCGGACCTGCCCCGTTCAAACACCATGCCCGCCACAAAGGCAAACATCACAAGGATGAGCGTGCGCAGCAAGCGGAACATGCGATTTTCCGACAAGGGGGGGGCGCGCCGCCCGGCGTGACGCCGGACAACGCAAAGGGTCTTATTCTTCGGCAGGTGCGTTGGCGGCTTCTGCCGCAGCGGCAGCTTTGGCGGCCTTTTCTTCGGCGCGGGCTGTTGCGGCCTTGCCGGGGACGCCTTTTTTCAGGTTCTGGCGGTCCTTTTTGGGCATTACGCCTGCGGCTTCCAGCATGCGGGCCACACGGTCAGTGGGTTGCGCGCCTTGGCTTAACCAGTGCTGCACGCGATCCATATCCATTTTCACGCGGTCTTCGCTATCTTTGGGCAGCATAGGCGCATAGATGCCCAGTTTTTCGATGAAACGCCCATCGCGGGGCATGCGGCTGTCGGCGGCGACAATCGCATAATGAGGACGCTTCTTGGAACCGCCACGGGCGAGCCGGATTTTCATAGCCATTTGGGTTTCTCCTTTAAGATGGCAGGGGCAGGTGGATATTAATCCACCCTACGATTGGTGTTGTTGATGGTGTTGGATCACTTCCTGAATGACGAAATTCAGGAATTTCTTGGCGAATTCGGGGTCAAGATCGGCCCGTTTCGCAAGATCGGTCAGCCGTGCGATCTGGGCGGCTTCGCGCGCCGGATCGGACGGGGGCAGATTGTGTTCGGCCTTGAGCCGGCCCACGGCCTGCGTGTGCTTGAAACGTTCGCCCAGCGTATAGACAAGGATGGCGTCAAGCCGGTCGATGCTGTCGCGGTGATCCTTGAGGATCTCTGCCGCACGGGTGGCGGTGTCGGTCATGAAGCTCTCCTTGTTCAAAGGTCCATCCATATGCACAGCACGGTTGCCGGCCATAAAAGCAGCGTAAGCGTCAAAATCGCTGCGCTGGTAGGGGCGCAGGGTCAGCCGATCTATGTGCAGCGTCGGGATCATGCTGCGCCCCCTGGATGCGGGTGGCGATAGACCAGCGAATCGGCGCTTGGGGCCTTGGCGGTATCATCCAGCACTGCGCCCAGTTTCACAGCCAGCCGGATCGACCGGGTGTTGCCGGGCCCGATATAGCTGACGGCGGTGTCCCAGCCCAGCACGTCAAAGGCGTGGGTCAGGGCGGCCTGTGCAGCCTCGGTCGCGATGCCGGTGCCTTCGACACCTTCGGCAAGAATCATCCAGCCGATTTCGGTTTCGGGCCAGTCTGGCGGTGTCCACGGGCCGACAAGGCCCAGTGCCGTGTCATCGCCGCGCCGTGTCACGGCCCACATGCCATAGCCGAAAATATCCCAATGGCCCAGTTCGGCGGCAAAGGCGCGCCAGCTTTTGCCAAGGTCACTGTGGCTGCCAAAGGCGGCAGACCGGTCTGACATCATGAAATCACGAAACGCGGGCCAATCGCCGGCGGCAGGGCGGCGCAGGATCAGCCGCTCTGTGAACAGAGTAGAGGCAGTTGTCATGACAAAACCGCTGTTCTGGCGCGGGCAAACAAATTTCGCGAAATTTGTCGCCACTGGCGTGCGTATTTCGGACAGGATGAAACGGTCATTTCTTTTTTCCGAAGCCCGACAAACCGTGCGGCAGTTGCATGCCGCCGCCTAAGCCGGGCAGCCCAGCGGGCATTTTGCCCTGCATGGCCTTGGCGGCCTCTTCCATCGCTTTGGGGTCGTTCATGTCGGGCATACCGCCGCCCTTGCCGAACATGCCTTTCATGGCCTGTTTCAGCATCCCACCCTTGCCCATTTTCTTCATCATATCAGCCATTTGCCGGTGCTGTTTGACCAGCTTGTTCAGCTCTGACACGTCCAGACCTGCACCTTTGGCAATTCGTTTCTTGCGGCTGGCGGCCAGCAGGTCTGGATTGGCGCGTTCTTTTTTCGTCATGGAATTGATGAGTGCGATCTGGCGTTTCAGGATGCTATCGTCCAGACCTGCCTTGTCCATCTGGCCCTTCATCTTGCCCATGCCGGGCATCATGCCCATCATACCTTCCATGCCGCCCATCTTTTGCATCTGTTCCAGCTGCATTTTCAGGTCATTCATGTTGAACCGGCCCTTTTGGAACCGTCTCATCATACGCTCGGCCTGTTCAACCTCGATGGTTTGCTGGGCCTTTTCGACCAGCGCCACGATGTCGCCCATGCCCAGGATACGGCCAGCGATGCGGTCGGGTTCAAAGGTTTCGATGGCGTCCATCTTTTCGCCGATACCGACAAAACGAATGGGTTTGCCGGTGATCGCGCGCATGGACAGGGCCGCACCGCCACGCCCGTCGCCATCCATCCGGGTCAGCACCACGCCGGTCACGCCGATCTTGTCGTCAAATTCCTGCGCGACGTTCACCGCGTCCTGACCTGTCAGGCCATCAACGACCAGCAACGTTTCGCGCGGGTTGGCGACATCACGCACGGCAGCAGCCTGCGCGATCAGCTCTGCGTCGATGTGCAAGCGGCCCGCAGTGTCGAGCATGTAGACGTCGTAACCCCCAAGCGAGGCCTGCGTTTTTGCGCGTTTGGCGATCTGCACTGGCGTTTCACCCGGCACGATGGCCAGCGTATCCACCCCGATCTGCGCGCCCAGAATGGCCAGCTGTTCCATGGCTGCAGGGCGGTTGATGTCAAGCGAGGCCATCAGCACCCGCTTGCCTTCGCGTTCTTTCAGCCGCTTGGCCAGTTTGGCGGTTGTTGTGGTTTTACCCGAACCTTGCAAACCGACCATCAGGATCGGCGCGGGCGGGTTATCGATTTTCAACACGCCGGGGTCTGCATCGCCGGTCAGCACATGCTTCAATTCGTCATGGACGATCTTGACGACCTGCTGGCCGGGGGTGATGGATTTCGTGACGGCCTGCCCGGTTGCCTTGTCCTGCACCGCCTTGATAAAATCGCGTGCGACCGGCAGCGAAACGTCAGCCTCTAGCAGCGCCACGCGCACCTCGCGCAGGGCGGTTTTGACGTCATCTTCGGTCAGCGCGCCTTGCTTGGTCAGTTTGTCAAAGACACCTGACAGGCGCTCGGATAGGTTTTCAAACATAGGCCATGGCCCCTTACGTCGTTTTGGTTGCCCGGACTATATAACAAGCCGGGGCCGAATACAGTAGCGCCCCCCTTGGGCGTTATCCCAAAGCAGCGCGCCCCCGTGGGCGCGACGCGCTGACGGAGGGCGATCCCCTGCTATCGGGGACCGGACGGCAGATGCAATCCGGGTGTTGGTTTGCACTTATGCCTGTCCGGTGGCCGAGTCAACAACCCAGGATTCGGGCCGTATTATGGGGCTAATATTGTATCCTGTTCACCTATCTTTCTTGCCTTGACGCACGAAATGTTGCATTTGTGCGCTTAGTGTTTGCCATCGCACAGGAGTGACAATGGATAACTGGGATGAAATCCGCACTGCCTATCAGGTTGCACGAAACGGCACTGTCAGTGGCGCCGCCGAGGTGTTGGGCGTGCATCATGCGACGGTTATCCGGCATATCGACGCGCTCGAACAGCGGTTGGGGGTAAAGTTGTTTCAGCGGCACGCGCGCGGCTATACAGCAACCGAAGCGGGGCAGGATCTGTTGCAGGTGGCGCAGGCTACCGATGACCAGTTCACGCAACTGGCGGGGCGGATCAAGGGGCAGGGCGAAGGCGTTTCAGGTGATCTTGTGATCACATCGTTGGGGCAAGTTTCACGGTTGCTGACGCCTATTCTGGTGGCATTTCAGGCCGAACACCCTGACTTGCGGATCCGCTATCGCACGGGTGCGCGATTGTTTCGGCTGGAATATGGTGAAGCGCATGTTGCCATCCGTGCAGGTGCAATGCCCGAAGAACCTGATAATGTCGTGCAGCCATTTATACAGCAGCAGATGGCGCTGGTGGCGTCAGATGCATATATCGCGCGATATGGTCTGCCGCGGGATGAGGAAGATCTGAAAAACCATCGTTTTGTGTCACATGACGACGATAGCAACCGCGCCCCGTTTACCAAATGGCTGCATCGGACGGTGAGCCAGGACAAGCTGATGTATCGTGGGACTGACAGTCGAAACATGATGGACGCAATCATCGCCGGGGCGGGAATCGGGTTTGTCATCGCGCAGGAATTGCCCCAGCACCCCACGCTGAAAGAGGTTATTCCCAGGCAGGATAGCTGGTCAGCCCCGCTGTGGTTGGTCACGCATGTTGATTTGCACCGCACGACAAAAGTGCAGGCCTTTTTGAAGTTTCTCAAGGAGCATGTGAAAGGGATGGTCGACTGAACCTGCGCCGCCGCACGAAGGTCACGGGGTCTCGGGCGGGTCTAACTGCTCGCGCAAGTAATCCTCGAACGCGTCCAGGTCGATCGACTCCATTTGGCCAAAGGCCTGCATCCAGACCGACGCCGCATGCAGGGCATCGGGTTCAAGCTGGCACCATTTCACGCGGCCACGTTTTTCCTGACTGACCAGCCCCGCCGCTGTCAGCACGCCAAGGTGCTTGGAAATCGCAGCCAGTGACATGGTAAAGGGCGCGGCCACATCCGTGACGGCCATGTCATCCTCCAGCAGCATCGACAAGATCGCGCGGCGGGTCGGGTCGGCGAGCGCCGCAAAAATTTGGTCAAGTGTCGCGGTCATACCTGCGATTAACGGTCAATCAGGATGAACGTCAACCAGATGGTTGAATATCACAAAGGGCACATTGTGGTGATTTCACTGACTATCCACGCGATCATATGCTGTAAATAACATTTAAAAACAATGATCTAATGCGATATCACGGATGCTTGACTCTGTGCCTTGCCCGCCATAGACCTCTGCCATATCCGAAAGGGCCGAAGCCTGATGTCTGACCCGCAAGATGCCGACCGCCTTAAGGCGCTGGAAGCAAAGATTGCGGCGCTTAAGACACCTTCAAAGGTGAAGGACCACTCGGAGGAACATTATTCGCAAGCGCAGCTTGCCTGGCGGATGGTGATAGAGCTTGTGGCCGGTCTCGCGATTGGCTTTGGCATTGGATACGGTTTGGATACCTTGTTTGGGACCATGCCAATTTTTCTGGTGCTGTTCATATTTTTTGGCCTCGCAGCCGGTGTTCTGACCATGATGCGATCCGCCAAAGAGGTGCAGTTGAAGCAGCAACGCGCTGCGCAAGATGAGGGTGACAAACGTGGCGACAGAGACTGACGCACATTCCGGAGGTGGATTGGTTTTTCATCCGCTGGACCAGTTCATCGTCAAGCCGCTTTTCGGTGATGGTCCGGTGCATTGGTATACGCCGACAAACGTGACGCTGTGGATGGCCATCGGCCTGTTGTGCATCGTTGGTCTGTTTGTTCTGGGCGGGCGGGGCCGCGCGATCGTTCCGACGCGGGTTCAGTCGATTGGTGAACTGATCTATGGATTCATCTACAAGATGGTTGAAGATGTCACCGGTAAGGATGGGGTCAAATATTTCCCCTACATCATGACGCTGTTCGTATTTATTCTGTTTGCCAACTATCTCGCGCTGTTGCCGATGTCCTACAGCCCCACATCAATGATTGCAGTGACCGCCGTTCTGGGTTTTGGCGTGTTCATCGCGGTAACGATTCTTGGGTTTGTCAAG
The DNA here is from genome assembly GCF_014859355.1 of Yoonia sp. Lineage (GTDB taxonomy): Bacteria > Pseudomonadota > Alphaproteobacteria > Rhodobacterales > Rhodobacteraceae > Yoonia. The sequence continues at coordinate 134,728 of NZ_JACUUJ010000001.1, forward strand.
AATGGCGCATCATTTCTGGCCTTGTTCTGGATGTCGGATGCGCCGCTGGTCCTGCGACCCATTATCGCCATTATCGAGGTGATTTCCTATTTCGTACGCCCTGTCAGCCATTCCATTCGTTTGGCGGGCAACATCATGGCAGGTCACGCAGTGATCAAGGTGTTTGCAGGCTTTGCCGCGCTGACGCTGGTGTCACCGGTCGCGATCCTGGGTATTACGGCAATCTATGGGCTTGAGGTGCTGGTTGCCGGCATTCAGGCCTATGTTTTCACGATCCTGACGTGTGTCTATCTGAAAGACGCGCTTCATCCGCATCACTAATCGCAGATGGGTGACATCACCCATCCTACAATCAACTTCCAATCGTAAGGAGAATTTCACATGGAAGGCGAACTCGCACATATCGGCGCTGGTCTGGCTGCAATCGGTTCTGGTGCCGCTGCTATCGGTGTTGGCACCGTGGCAGGCAACTATCTGGCTGGCGCATTGCGCAACCCGTCCGCTGCTGCATCGCAGACAGCAACATTGTTCATCGGCCTGGCATTCGCCGAAGCCTTGGGGATCTTCGCATTCCTCGTGTCGCTTCTGCTGATGTTCGCTGTCTAAGAACACGACCCATATCCTTACGGCTGGCAGGTCATTCGTGACCTGCCAGTAAACTTTCAAGGTATTCGGGGGCCAACATGGCAACAGAAATAAACGACGCCGTCGCAGGGGCCTGTTTGGATGCAGGGGGCTCTGCCCTTGGGATGCCGCAGCTTTGCGCGGATTGGATCCCTAACCAGATTTTTTGGCTACTGATCACACTCGCCGCTATCTATTTCGTGATGTCGCGTATCGCGTTGCCTCGTATTGCGTCGGTTCTTGCAGAACGGTCCGGCACGATCACGAACGATCTGGCTGCTGCTGAAGATTTCAAGATCAAGGCCAAAGAGGCCGAAGCGACATATCAGCAGGCCTTGCGCGATGCCCGGGCCGAGGCTGACGCAATCATCGCGGAAGCAAAGGCCAGCATCAACAGTGACCTGGCTGTTGAATTGGCCAAGGCTGACGCTCAGATCGCCGAAAAGACGGCTGAAAGTGAAAAAGCCATTGCAGCAATCCGCGAAAGCGCGATGGAAAGCGTAGCGGTCATTGCAAATAACACGGCCAAGGAATTGGTTGCTGTAATCGGCGGGAATGCCGATGCGAAGACGATTACCGCCGCCGTCAACGCGCAGATGAAAGGATAAGACACATGAGACTTCTCGTCGGTTTCTTTTTCGCGCTGATCGCAAGCCCGGCACTCGCGGCGGGTGATGTTTTCTTTTCCCTTGGAAATACAGACTTCGTCGTCATCATCGCCTTTTTAATCTTTGTCGGCATTCTGGTTTACTACAAAGTCCCCGGATTGGTTGGCGGCATGCTTGACAAGCGCGCCGACAGCATTTCTGCCGAACTGGCCGAGGCGCGCGCGCTGCGGGATGAGGCGCAAGCCTTGCTTGTGAGCTATGAGCGCAAGAAAAAAGAAGTGCAGGAACAGGCTGACCGCATCGTCGCCACAGCCAAGGCCGAGGCGATGCAAGCTGCCGAAGCCGCCAAAGCCGATATCACCAGTTCGATTGCACGTCGTCTTGCCGCTGCAGAAGAACAGATTGCCAGCGCGCAAGGGGCTGCCATCAAGGATGTGCGCGACGAAGCCATTCGTGTTGCCGTTGCTGCCGCCAAAGCTGTGATTGCCGACCAAATGGATGCAAAGTCTGCCAGCGCTTTGATTGACGATTCAATTGCCGTAGTTGGTGACAAGATGCACTAAAAACCGTCGTCCCTGCACACGGTTGATCACGACAAGATAAGGCCCGCATCTTCTCAGGATGGCGGGCCTTTTATTTTTTGGCAAAAGAGGCGGCTGGCGCGAATCAGACTGACGGCGCACACATTTCGCGGCTCGTCTTACCTGCTCACGACGTGCTCATAGCGTTTTTGCGCAAACGCTTCATTGCGGTCTGACTTTTGCTGATCAGACAATGACTTTTCAACAAAGTTCAAATGCCGTTCCACCGCCGCCCGCGCACTTGCGGCATCGCGTGCCTGTAATGCCGCGTTTATGGCGCGGTGCTGGCCCAGCAAGGTATCACGCGTCGTGCGTTGCTTGAACATGACCTGCCGGTTATAAAACACGCCTTCACGCAACAAATCATACATCGAACGCATCATATGCAGCATGATCATGTTATGGCTGGCTTCGATGATCGACAGATGAAAATCGGCATCCAGCCGCGCCTCATCTGCGGGGTTACGTTTTTCGTGAGCGGCTTCCATTTTTGAAAAAACGGTATTGATCACCTTGAGGTCGGTATCCGTGCCGCGTTGCGCCGCACGCTCTGCGGCTAAACCTTCCATGTCACGCCGAAAGCTGATGTAGTCAAACAGAGCTTCGTCGTGGCTGGCAAAAAGCGTGATGAGCGCGGGTGAAAAAGCAGATCCCAACACGTCGGCGACGTAAACGCCTGCCCCAGCCTTGGTTGTCAGCAATCCTCGGTCCTGAAGGTCGGCCAAGGCTTCGCGTAGCGACGGACGCGAAACGCCCATCCGCTCGCTCAGTTCGCGTTCCGGCGGAAGCCGTTCACCAGGTCGCAAGATGCCCCGCAAGATCAAACCTTCGACCTGACGCACCACGCCATGTGACAGTTTCTCGGGCTGAATCCGCTCAAACGGCATTATTTTCCTCGTCCAGTTGGTCAGAATATATGACCGGAAAAATTAATTCACAACAAAAATAAAGGGCCGCGAAATCGCGGCCCTTGGTCTTTGGGTTCCAGCGAAAGATCAGTTTGGCGTGATAATGATTTCGACCCGGCGGTTTGCCTGACGGCCCGCAGCGTTCAGGTTGCTTGCAATCGGCTGATCTTCGCCCCGGCCGATCGACCGGATCCGCGATGGTGCGACGCCGCCGCCAATCAGCACAGATGCCACGGCCTGTGCACGCCGTTGCGACAGGTCAAGATTATAAGCGGCGCTGCCGACGTTGTCGGTGTGGCCCAACACGTTGACCGTAGTGTTGGGATAGCGGTTCAGCGATTGTGCGACGACGGCCAGTTCGTTACGCGACACGCCTGACAAGGCGGTGCTGTCCGTTGCGAACAGCAAGTCTTGTGACAGGACGACGACCAGATTCTTGCCGTTGTTGGAAACGCCGACATCACTGCGCAACGTCCGGCGCAATTCCTCGGCTTGTTTGTCAAGGTTGTTGCCTATGGCGGCACCAGCGCCTGCGCCCAGTGCAGCACCAATCAGCGCGGACCGATTACGGTCACGGTTGCTGCCATCATTGTTTGCAACAGCGCCAATAGCCGCACCACCCAGCGCGCCAATAAGTGCGCCCTGCTGTGTCTTTTGATATTCGTTTGGACCGCCCGGGTCGCAGGCCGCGACCAAAGTCAATGAAGCCGCAGCAGCGACAAGCGTAAATTTAGAAAACATCATGGTCATTGTTCCATTCGATAGGCAGCGCCCAATGCGCGTCTTGATGCCCTCTTATGCCTTATTTTCGGATGATATCCAATAACGTTGCGCAACCCAGCGTGTATTTGCTGCATTATGCCTGTCGATCAACCGCCTCTGCGCGGGCAGTTTCCCAAGCCAGCATGGCCCGTTTGATCGGCAGGCCCCAATGATACCCACCCAAAGCGCCGGATTTGCGCAAGGCACGGTGGCAAGGAATCAGCCAGCCAACCGGGTTACGCCCCACGGCCGTGCCGACAGCGCGCACCGCTTTTGGCCTGCCGATCGCCAAGGCGATTTCAGAATAGGTTGTTACATGGCCCGAAGGTATCGCCAACAGCGCCTCCCAAACCTTGATCTGAAAAGGTGCGCCGATCATATGCAACTGTGCCTGCCCGTGCATACCCAGTGCGGCCGTGGCCCAAAGGCGCAGGGCGTCTGCGTCATGGATAAAACGCGCCTTTGGCCAACGCGCGGTCAGATCCGCCATTGCGGCGTTTGTTCCGGTTTCCGCAGCAAAGGCCAGCCCGCAGATACCCCTTTCGGTTCCCATGATCAGCGCAGGGCCGAAATGGCTGTCAAACCAGCCCCAGTAAATTGACAGCCCGGCCCCGTCGCGGGCATAGTCCCCCGGGCTCATGGCTTCCCAGCGCAGAAAAAGATCGTGCAATCGCCCGCTGCCTGACAGCCCCACCTCGTGTGCGGTATCCAAGGTGGTGAACCGATCGCGCAACAACACCTTCGCATGGCCAAGGGTCAAATACTGTTGATACCGCTTTGGTGATACGCCAACCCAGTTGGAAAACACACGCTGGAAATGCGCGGGGCTCATCTGCATTTCTGCCGCCAGCTCTGTCAGCGACAGGGGTTTATCGCCTGCTGCGTCAATCGCATCGATCGCGCGGCGGATCACCTGATAATGATATGTGTCTGACAGGTCCATGGCGCCCAGATTAGGGGCATTCCGCATGGCATACGACCCGAAAATTGCGCATCTGGCCCTTGCCCATGGATGCCGGCCCGGGCATATGGACACAATGGTAAAACAGCTTGATTATCATACGATCCACGCGATCTTTGAACGGTTCCACGCGGCCGAGCCTGAACCAAAGGGCGAGCTTGAGCATGTGAATGCCTATACGCTTCTGGTGGCTGTCGCCTTGTCGGCCCAGGCAACCGATGTCGGCGTAAACAAGGCCACGCGCGCGCTGTTCAAGCTGGCCGACACACCACAAAAAATGCTGTGCCTTGGGCTTGAGGGGCTGACCGAACATATCAGGACGATCGGTCTGTATCGGCAAAAGGCAAAGAACGTCATCAAAATGAGCCAGATTTTGGTGGATGATTACGACGGCCAAGTGCCCTGTTCGCGCGCCGCATTGCAATCGCTGCCGGGTGTCGGGCGTAAAACCGCAAACGTCGTGCTGAACATGTGGTGGCAACAGCCCGCGCAGGCCGTGGATACCCATATCTTTCGGGTGTGCAACCGCATCGGCATTGCCCCCGGCAAGACGGTGGACGCCGTCGAACGCGCGATTGAAGATCACGTGCCGGCTGTTTTTCAACACCATGCTCACCACTGGCTGATACTGCATGGCCGCTACACCTGTGTCGCCCGCAAGCCAAAATGTGGCGCCTGCCTGATCGCTGATTTGTGCCAATTTGAGGATAAGACCCCATGAAAAAATATCAGGTCGTCGGGATCGGCAACGCGATGGTGGATGTTCTGGCCCGGGCCGATGACGTGTTTCTTGCGGATGCGAAAATCGAAAAAGGGATCATGCAGCTGATCGACATGGATCGCGCGGTGTCGCTTTACGCCAGCGTGGGACCGGCCAAGGAAATCAGCGGTGGATCGGCGGCCAACACGATCGCAGGCATAGCGCATCTTGGCGGGCGCACCGCCTATGTCGGCAAGGTCAAGAATGACCAGCTCGGCGCGATCTTTGCCCATGATTTGCGGGCGCAGGGCGCAGATTACGCCACTGTCATGGCCCCTTCGACAGCGGCGGCTGAAACCGGCCGCTGCATTGTGATCGTCACCCCTGACGGCGAAAGATCAATGAACACCTATCTGGGTGTCACAGAATTTCTGTCGCCTGATGATATCGACGTGGCACAGATGGCGCAGACAGAATGGATTTATCTGGAAGGTTATCGTTTCGACGGCCCCGAAAGCCACGCGGCTTTTGCTAAGGCGATCACGGCCTGCAAAGGGGCGGGCGGGCGTGTGGCGCTGACACTGTCGGACCCGTTCTGCATCGCCCGGCATCGCGCCGCGTTTCACGATATGATCCGGGATCATGTTGACCTGCTGTTCTGCAACCGGGCAGAAATTCTGTCGATGTATCAGAATGACGGTTTCGACACCGCGCTTGCCAAGGCAGCATCGGATGTTGCGATCGTCGCCTGCACAGACAGTGAAAATGGCGTGCATATCCGCGCGGATGGCAAGCACTGGCATGTGCCTGCGGTGCCAACGCAGATCGTCGATGCAACCGGCGCGGGCGACTTGTTCGCGGGGGCGTTTTTGTGGGCGCTGACGCAGGGCCACGATCTGGAAACCTGTGGCCGGATGGGCAATCTTGCCGCGTCGGAGGTGATCAGTCACATCGGTGCACGGCCCGAGGCAGACTTGACCGGTTTGTTCAGATCTCACGGATTGCTTTGAGCCATTGCGCATCAAGCGCATCTATGGCGGCAACGTCAAAGCGATCTTCCTCTTTCCAGTATTTGCCGGATGGGACGTAATAGGCCAGACTTTGTTCTTGCGTCAGCGCGCTTTTCACATGTGTCTGGTTTACTGGCGCGGGTGCGGCGCTTGCGACGGTCTCAGGTGTGGCGCGCGGGAAAACCAGACGGCTTTCATCCTGTGACAGGTTGACCATCGCGCAGCCCTGCGCGGCGGCAAGCGCCATCAAGCGTGCTGATTTCGCTTCAAGCGACCGCAAGGTGACATCTGCACGCAACGGATCCGCTGTGCCTTGCCCGTAAAAATGCGTTTGGTGACCTGCCGAATAAACCATATCGCACCCCAGCACTGCAATCACGCGTGGTTTCAGCGCCGCCAGCGCCCAATAAGATGCGGTAAAGGCCATGGTACCGCCGGCATAGACAAACCCGCCAAATGTGTTTTGCAGCGGAACATAATCACCCGATCTGATGAAACGCTGCGGTGGGGCAATATCCACCGGCTGCCGCGCTTGTGGGAAATCATCAGGGAAAATAAGGTCATCCCAGTCTGGCCGGACGGCCCAGGCATTGTTGATGGTCACAATCCGGTCAAACGGTTCGCGCGGCCAGTCCCTGCACGCCGTCACATTGGGACCACTGCCCAGAAGCAAAACAATCGACATCTGCCACCCTTCATTTCTGTTTGATCAAATATAAGGCAGGGTGCGTTCCGGTCGAGTAGATCAAAAACTTTTATGCCGCCGGCAGGGATGTCGTTCAGGCTAAAATGATTTAATAACAATGTATTTATTTGTTTATTGTGCAGCGGAGCCACGGGTGCGTGCATCACATTGATTTTGAACGTTTCGTCTGCCTGCCTTGCTGTATCGCGCAGACATCAAAAATGGCAGCGTGAATTCTACGGATGCACACCGTTAAAAACAGAAAGATTACCGGAGGACCAGCCCGGCGAGCGCACAGCCGACAAGGACCGTCACGGGGCCCAGCCTGAAGTGGAACACCGCAACGAGGGCTGCCAGCATGAGGCCGAGCGCCGGCAGGTTAAGTGTGGACCAGACCGGCAGATCTATTTGGAGCCAATAGGCGGTGACTGTCCGCACCTCATGAAAAACCACATGCAGCCCGAACCAGACAGCGAGGTTGAGGATCACGCCGACTACCGCGGCGGTGACGGCTGTCAGCGCCGCTGTCAGGACTTTGTTGTCACGCAAACGCTCGATGAAGGGCGCCCCGAGGAATATCCACAGAAAACAGGGTGTGAAAGTTACCCATGTCGTCAGCAGCCCGCCCAGCGTTGCCGCCATCAGAGGCGACATGTCGCCCGCGTCGCGGAAGGCACCCATGAAGCCCACGAACTGCGTCACCATGATCAGCGGTCCCGGTGTGGTTTCTGCCATGCCAAGGCCGTCGAGCATTTCGCCGGGGGCAAGCCAGCCGAAATTCTGCACCGCCTCCTGTGCGACATAGGCGAGCACCGCGTAGGCGCCGCCGAAGGTTACCACGGCCATGACGCTGAAGAAGCCCGCGATCTGCGCAAAGACGTTGGCAGGGCCAAGTGCCCCGAACAACAGGGCGACCGGTGCGAGCCAGAAGACAATGAAAATCGCCGAGACTCGGAAGGCGTAACTGCGGCTGACCTCAGCGTGGCCGGGGGTTTCCTCGCCCAGCAGCGTATCAGCATCAGCAACATTGACGTTGCCCACCCTGCCGTGCCCGCCGCCGCCATCAAACGCGGGCAGGCCTGCTTTGGCCCCGACAAGGCCGATCAGGCCAGCCAAAAGAATGATCAGCGGGAACGGCACGGCAAAGCCGAAGATCGCCACGAAGGAGGCGGCGGCGATGGTGATCATTGCGCCGTTCTTCAAGGCGCGCGACCCGATGCGGATGACCGCCTGCACCACGATGGCCAGCACCGCGGCCTTGAGCCCGAAAAAGAGCGCCTCGACCGGCCCGACATTGCCGTAGAGCGCATAGATCCAGCTGAGCGCCATGATCGACACGACACCGGGCAGCACGAACAGGACGCCCGCGATGATCCCGCCCAGCGTCCGGTGCATCAACCAGCCGATATAAACGGCAAGCTGCATCGCCTCGGGCCCCGGCAGAAGCATGCAGTAGTTGAGCGCATGGAGGAACCGCTTTTCGCCCAGCCAGCGCTGCTCCTCGACCAGGATGCGATGCATGAGCGCAATTTGCCCTGCCGGCCCGCCGAAGCTTAGCATGCCGATGCGGGCCCAGATGCGGGTGGCATCTGCCACAGTAGGATAGGCGCGGTCTTGCATCACGCTAGCCCCGGCTTGTTGGCGGGCCAGGTGTGGGGCGCCTCGGCGGCGTCCCGCGCTTTACGATAGAAGCCGTCAAAGAACTGTATTCCGGTGTCCCGCTGCGCCAGACCGTCGCGCAGGAACAATCCGCAGGGCGTTCCGGTGATGTGGTTGCGCTTGGCGGATAAAATCGCATTGGTCGCAGGCACGCGCGTTCCTCCGTCGCCGAGGTTGAAAAGGAACGCGATCTTTGGCTGGCCCCGCGTGGGCCGTCGCAAATCCCGTTCGAACAACTTCGTTTGAACATGCACCTTTTGTCAATGGCTGTGCGGTCAGCGGTGCCGGCATGACGCGCCAGCCTGATTGATCCGCCTGTGGGCGCCGATGATGAAGACAGTGCGAACGGTCGCGTTGTCCGCTGGGGGCGGCGCCCTCGGATGTGGCCGCGCTACCGACCCGCATACGCAGCGGCCGGGCCACCCTGGCCGGCGCGATCACGGGAAAATCAGTCACGTCAGCCGGCCTTTCTGCCTTCGAGAACCGCTTTTACCAAAAGTGCAACGATGGCGATCAGCGTCAGCGTCGAGGCCGCGGCGAAGGCACCGACTGCATTCAGGTCGTTGAACAGCAGCTCTACGTGCAGCGGCAGGGTGTTGGTCTGACCGCGGATGTTGCCCGAGACGACAGACACCCCGCCAAACTCGCCGACGGCCCGCGCAGTGCATAGGACCGCGCCATAAAGCAGCGCCCATTTGATGTTGGGCAGGGTTACGCGGGTAAAGATCTGCCAGCCATTCGCGCCCAGCGTGACGGCGGCCTCCTCCTGCTCGGTGCCTTGGGCCTGCATCAAAGGCAGCACCTCGCGCGCGACAAAGGGCGCGGTCACGAACATCGTGACCAGCACGATGCCGGGCAGGGCGAACATCACCTGTAGGTCGTTGGCCTGAAGCCACGGCCCCAGCAGACCTTGCCGCCCGTAGAGGAGAAGATAGCAGATGCCGGCAATGATCGGCGAGATCGAAAAGGGGATTTCGATCATAGTGACGAGGATGCCGCGCCCCGGGAAGCGGTGCTTGGCCACCGCCCAAGCGGCGGCGATGCCGAAGGCCACGTTCAGCGGCACGACAATGATCGCGGTGATTGTGGTCAGCCAGATCGCATGCAGCGTCATCGGATGCAGGATGTTCGCTGCGTAAACTTCCCACCCGCGCGAAAAGGCACGGGCGAAGATGAACGCAAGCGGGGCTGCGATGAACAGCAGCGACAGGCTGACGGCGAGGCCGATGAGCAGCCGTTCGCCCCGGCGGGACTGGCCGGGCAGATGGGTCAGGGTGGTGACGGTCATCGGCTGACCTCGTGGTAGCGAGAGGCCCAGAACTGCAACAGGTTCGAGACCAGAAGGAGGATCAAAGCGAAGCCCAGCAGCACCAGCGCAATAGCCGCCGCGCCGTTGTAGTCGAACTCCTCTAGCCGGATGTAGGCCAGTAGGGCCGCGATTTCGGTCTTGAAGGGCAGGTTGCCGGCGATGAATACGATGGCGCCGAATTCGCCAAGGGACCGGGCAAAGGCCGTCGTGCAGCCGGCCAGCCAGGCGGGTAGGATCGCGGGGAATACCACACGGCTAAAGATCGCCCAAGGGCGCGCGCCCAGTGTGACAGCGGCCTGTTCAAGCGCCGGGTCCATGTCTTCCAGCACGGGCTGCACAGTGCGCACCACAAACGGCACCGAAGTAAATGCCATCGCCATCGCGATCCCCCAGATCGTATAGACCACCGGAATGCCTGCCGGGTGCAGCACCGTCCCGAACCAACCGTTGGCGGAAAAAAGCGCGGTCAGCGACAGCCCTGCCACTGCCGTCGGCAACGCGAAAGGCACATCCATCAGCGCGTCAAGCAGGCGCTTGCCGGGAAAGTCATAGCGCACCAAAACCCAAGCCATCAGCAGCCCGTAGACCGCATTAAAGACTGTGGCGATGGCTGCCGCAGTCAATGTGATCTGGAAGGCCGCCACCGCGCGCGGGCTGGATATGATGCGCCAGAACCGATCAGGGCCGATTTCTGCTCCTTTCAGGATCAGCGCCGCCACCGGAATCAGCACGATCAGCGTCAGATACAGCAGCGTCGTGCCAAGGCTGAGCGTAAAGCCCGGCAGGACGCGCTTGGCGCGGATCGGCGGATCGAATGTTGCGGTGCTCATCTGATCACTGGTTCACGAAGACATTATCAAGACGCGCACCTTCGGCGAAGTGGTTTTCCTGAATGGCGTCCCACCCGCCGAAAACGTCATCGACCGTCACCAAACGCACATCGGGCAGTTGGTCGGCGAATTCGGCTGATACGCCCTCATCGGCCACGCGGTAGTAGTTCTGCGCCACGATGCGCTGCGCGTCCTCGGTGTAAAGCCATTCAAGATAGGCGGTGGCCAGTTCGCTGGTGCCGTTACGTTCGGCGACTTCGGACACGACCGCAACGGGGAAGGCCGCGAACAGGCTGACCGAAGGGGTAATCCGTTCCAGACCCTGATCGGCATAGGCGGCGGCGATCCCGCCGGTCTCGGCCTCGAACGTCACCAGAACATCACCAATGTTGCGCTCGGCAAAGGTTTGGGTTGCGCCGCGCCCGCCTGTGTCGAACACGGGCACATTGTCGAAGATGGCTCTTACGAAGGCTTCGGCAGCGTCTTCGTCCCCGTCATTCTGTTCCAGCGCATAGGCGAATGCGGCAAGATAGGTATAGCGTGCGTTGCCGCTGGTGCGCGGGTTGGGGAAGATAACCGAGACATCGGCGCGGGCAAGATCATCCCAGTCCTGAATGTTCAACGGATTGCCGTCGCGTACCAGGAAGGCAGGCAGCGAATACCAGGGCGAGGCGCCATTGGGCAGGGCATCGCGCCAGTCGGCGGACAAAAGCCCCCCGGCGGCCAGCACGTCGATATCGGTTTCCTGATTGAAGGTCACGATATCGGCACGCAACCCTTCAAGGATTGCGCGAGCCTGACGCGACGAGCCGCCATGGCTCATGTCGATCGTGATGGTGCGCCCTGTGGTTTCCTGCCAATGGTCGGCAAAGACCGGGTTGAGCGCCTCGAACAATTCGCGCGCCACGTCATAGCTGGTGTTGAGCAGGCTGTCCTGCGCGGCGGCCGGGCTTGCGGCGAGTGCCGCAGCCACAAGGGCGGTTCGTATAAAGGGAATGGTCATTGTCTGGCCTCCTGTATGGAAATTGATGCGGGTTGGGCGGTGGTTGCGGTCGCAGCCTTCCGGCCGTCGGGAAAAATCGTTCCGAACGCGATGCGCAGGCGCACGGGTGCATCGACCACCAACGCATCGGCGGCAGTCGCTCGGCGCGGTGTGTCGACCTCTGCCTCGCCAAGATCGGGATGGCGCAGCACAAGGCGCAGATTGGCCCCGTTCGAAGTGCGTGTGACGATCCGCCAAGGCGCTTTCGGGTCTGGCAGAGCGACAATATCCTCGGGGCGCGTAAACAGCCGCGCGGGGCCATCCCCAAGCGCCCGCCGGGGCAGGGCGGCCAGGTCCAGCCCCGCACCTTCGGCCCTGCCAGCAAGGAGCGTCACCGGCAGTTCGACAGTGGCGCCCATGAAGCGGGCGACAAACGGGGTGGCAGGATGGTCGTGGATTGCGTCGGCATGGCCTATCTGCTCTATCTTTCCTTCGCCCATCACCACCACACGGTCGGCCAGTTCGAAAGCTTCCTCCTGGTCGTGCGTGACGAAGATGGTTGTGGATCCTGTCGCCTCGTGCACACCGCGCAACCACCGGCGCAGGTCGCGTCGGATTGCGGCATCGAGCGCGCCAAAGGGTTCGTCCAGCAGCAGCACATTCGGTTCGATGGCCAGTGCACGACCCAGCGCAACGCGCTGGCGCTGGCCGCCCGACAATTGCGTCGGATAGCGGTCGGCCAGATGGGCGATTTGCAGGAAGTGCAGCAGTTCATCGACCTTGGCCGTGATGACTGCCTTGCCCGGTCGTTCGTTGCGGGGCCGGACTGCCAAGCCGAAGGCGAGGTTGTCGCGCACGCTCATGTGCGGGAACAGCGCATAGTGCTGGAACACAAAACCGATGCGGCGGTCCTGTGCTGCCAGTTGCAGCCAGTCGGCCCCGTCCACCAAGAGCTGTCCGGCATCAGGCCATTCCAGCCCCGCGATGATCTTCAGAAGGGTTGTCTTGCCAGAACCAGAGGGGCCCAAAAGTGCCACCAACTCGCCCTTCTCGACGCCCAGATCGATCCCGCGTAGAACATCCGTCTGTCCGAACCGTTTGGTCAGCCCTGAAATACTGATGGACATGGGGGCACCTTTCTAAATCAAATCGACGAACTAAGGCGGGTTTCTCTGGGCGACAAGCTGACGGCCCATGGTGCGCTGCAACTCGCGACGAAAGTCGTTCCGCGAACATGCAAGGGAGGGCAACAGCAGCTGTCGCGGACGGCCCTTGCGTGGACGGAAGATGGGAAATTTCGCGACAAATCGGGAAACTTTCCTTATTGTTCGACATCGGCCTGATTATGCGGGAATCCCTTCCCGGCGGAACAGTGTCTTTGACTACCACGGTGCCCCTATCCATAGGGCAAGGGCCACGATACAATTGGCGATCGGACCGGCTGTATTGATAACCTGAGGGCCGGTACGTTCCTGTCATCATCATCGGCCGGTTCGGCGTCGTAGGCGGCAAGCCGGCAAGATCTGGTTTTGTTTCTGTCCAACATGTTGCGTCACTTCCCGACTTGCGCATTTGGCGGTGGCGCGACGAACATGCCCTGCGGAGCGAATGTCACCGCCAGGATCCCGACATAGGCCACAAGGAAGAGCGCAAGCGCAAAGAGATGGTTCCAACGGTCTGAGACGATCATGCGCGGCCGCACAGCCCGCGGTGCAGAGCCGCGCATCAGAATGCCCACCGCTCTGCCGAAACGCATTTCCGGGACCTTGGCATGACATAGGCCCGAGAATGGCGTGCTAGCGCATCGCGCAGTTCCAATCCCTGTGACCACGGGCCAAAACCGCTGGCGATATTGATGTGACCGGCCCTGCCCATATCGACAAGAGCGGCACCCCAGTCATGGGCAAGATCGCAGGCATCTTCGAATGGCAGCAAAGGGTCGTTTCGGCTGGCAACGACTGTAACCGGCACGGGCAATTCTGTGCGCGGTGTGTGCATAAAACGGCGCAACCGGTCGCAACGGGCGGGATCGACAGGTGCCACCAAAAGCGCGCCTGCGATGTTCAGATGCGGCCAGATCGCCAGCAATCGCGCGACCACAAGGCAACCCAGCGAATGCGCCACCAGTATCGCACCGGGGTGCTGCAAAACGGCGCCTGCGACCTCGGCTTCCCATGCTTCGGGCGACGGGTTTGACCAATCGTCCTGGTCCACGGTCAGCGCCATCGGATCATTCTTCTGCCACCACGCCTGCCAATGCGGGTCAGGCGAGCCGTCAATACCGGGGATAAGCAAGGTGCGGGTCATGCGGTCTTCCTTTCTAATCTACCTAAACACTACCATGTTTATCGTGTTTTTAGTGTTCGTTTTTTGCATGATTTAGAGAATATCGTTCTCTGCTTCAGACCGTCACGATGTCGATCGGCAGCAAGCTGGTGGCCTTGATCCCTTCCATCGAGAACTTCGATGTGATGTTCCGGCAGGGCAGTTTGCGGGTCAGATCAAGATAAAAGGCGTCATAGGAATCCATGTCGGGTACCATCACCTTTAGCAGATAGTCCACCTCGCCTGCCATACGATGCGCCTCTATGATCTGGGGATAGGCGGTAATCACTGTCGCGAAAGCATCGCGCCATTCAAACGAATGATCGGCCGCCTCGATTTCGACAAAGACGGTCAGGCCCAGCCCGATCTTTTCGGGTGCGACCAGCGCCACACGACCGGTGATCACGCCTGCCGCCTCCAGCTTCTGGACGCGTTTCCAGCAAGGGGTTTGTGAAAGGCCCACGCGTTCGGCAAGTTGCGCCACGGGCAGAGTGGAGTCCTGCATGAGTTCGTGCAGGATTTTTCGGTCGATCCGGTCGAGGCTTGGCAGGTTGGCGTTAAACTCACTCATCGTCGGTTCCCCAAGCTTGCTTCGCGACCGGCGCCATCTGTCAGACACGCGCCCGTCGTCGGTATTGACCACAACTGCCCGGACGAAGCCGGCACACCCGGTTCGGGCGGGGTGATGCCAGACGAAACCACCAGCCGCCCCCTTTCGCTTGTCAAAGCGCGGCTCTCTCGGTGAGGGACAGAACGGTTGGAAGCGTGAGGCGGGGTGTTCAACGCACCCGACCCGGCAGTTTGGCAGGGCCGCGTCCGGTCAATTTTGCATTCCCGCCTCATGCCGTTATGAACTCGCGCACGAAATCGGTCTTCGGCCGGGCGCGGATGTCTTCGGGCTTGCCTACCTGTTCGATGCGGCCAATCGACATTACGACCACCAGGTCGGCCAGTTCCATCGCCTCTTCCTGATCGTGGGTTACGAACACCGTGGTCAGGCCTGTTGTGTCATGGATATCGCGCAGGCCATGCCGAAGTTCCTTGCGCACCTTGGCGTCAAGCGCGCCGAAGGGTTCATCAAGCAGCAGCATGCGCGGCTGGATCGCCAGCGCGCGGGCCAGCGCCACGCGCTGGCGCTGGCCCCCGGAAAGCTGGTTGGGATAGCGCGCACCAATATCGGGTAGTTTGATCAGCTCCAGCAGTTTCGTTACCCGCCGGGCAATTTCAGGCGTTGTGGGCCGTGATTTGCGCGGGCGGGCGCGCAGCCCGTAGGCGATGTTGTCAAACACCGTCATGTGCCGGAACAGCGCGTAGGACTGAAAGACGAACCCCGCGCGGCGTTCCTGCACGCTAAGGCCAGTGGCGTCAGAGCCATCAAACAACACGCGCCCCGCCGTGGGAAACTCCAGCCCGCCGAGAATACGCAACAGCGTCGTCTTGCCTGACCCTGACGGCCCCAGAAGCGCCACCAGCGTGCCCGAAGGGATGGACAGCGACACGGGAAGCAGCGCGGCGGTGGTGCCAAAATCCTTGGAAATCTCCTCGATCTCTATGTTCATTGCGTCCTCCGTTAATGGCGGTGGGTGGCGGCAAGCTGGTCGGCGTATCGCCATTCCAGAGCCGATTTCAGGGTAAGGGTGACAAAGGCCAGGAGCGCCAGAACGCCAGCCATCGTGAAGGCCGCGACCGAAAGATACTCGTTGTAAAACATCTCGATCATCAGCGGCATGGTGGTGGTCTGGCCCCGGATCTTGCCGGAAACGACGGCCACCGCGCCAAATTCGCCCATGGCACGGGCGTTGCAAAGCAAGACACCATACAGTAGCGCCCAGCGAATGTTCGGCAGCGTGACGGTCATGAACACTCGCCAGCCCGAGGCACCGAGCGTGAGCGCGGCCTCTTCCTCGGCGCGGCCCTGTTCCAGCATCATCGGGATCAGTTCGCGCGCCACAAACGGGAAGGTGATGAACAGCGTCGCCAGCACGATTCCCGGCACGGCGAAGACGACCGGAAAGCCATTTGCCACCAGCCAGACCCCAAGTGCCGAATTGGCCCCGAACATCAGCACAAACAGAAGGCCTGCCACGACTGGCGAAACTGAAAATGGCAGGTCGATCATCGTGATGACCCAAGCCTTGCCGCGCCAGTCGAACTTGGTGATTGCCCATGCAGCGGCGATACCGAAAGTGGCGTTCAGCGGCACGGTGATTGCTGCCACCAACACCGTAAGCCGGATTGCCGCCTGCGCGTCAGGTTCGGATAGTGACGCCAGTGCAAAGGCCCAGCCGCGGCGCAACGCTTCGTCGAAAACGGCGATCAGTGGGGCGAACAGCAAAACGGTCAGCACAGCAAGGCACAGCCCGATCAGCAACCACTTAACGAGGGTGGGTTCCGAGGTTGCAGACCGCAAGCGACGCCTGCGTGCGGGGATAATCATAGCGTTGGTCATGGGGTCCTCTTCCTCAGACCGCGCCCATGCGGCGGCGGCTCCAGATCTGGATCAGGTTGATGGCTAACAGCAACGCGAAGGAAATCGCCAGCATCGCGATGGCGATGGCGACGGCACCGTCATAGTCGAACTCCTCTAGCCGGATGACAATCAGCAGCGGCGCGATCTCGGTCACGTTTGGCAGATTGCCCGCGATGAAGATGACGGAACCGTATTCACCGACCGACCGCGCAAGCGCCAAAGCAAAGCCTGTCAACGCGGCGGGGGCCAGCATCGGCAGGACCACGTGGGTCAGCGTGCGCAGGCGGCTCGCGCCGAGTGTGGCCGATACCTCCTCCGTTTCGTGGTCGATCTCTTCGATCACCGGCTGGACAGTGCGCACGACAAAGGGCAGGCCCACGAAGATCAGTGCGATCCAGATGCCAAGCTCGGTATAAGCCACGCGGATCCCGAAGGTCTGCGTTATGACCGATCCAAACACGCCATTGGGTGCATAGATCGCGGTCAGCGCGATCCCGGCCACCGCAGTGGGCAGGGCAAAGGGCAGATCTACTGCCGCGTCTACAATCCTCTTGCCGGGGAAGCGGTAGCGCACCAGCACCCAGGCAAGAAGCACGCCGAAGGCAAGGTTGAAAAGCGAGGCGACAAATGCGGCCCGAAAACTGAGCGCCAATGCGTTCCAAACGCGGTTGCGGTTCACCACGTCCCACATCGCGGCCGCGCCGAAGTCGACAAAACCCCGCCAGAGCAGAACGGCCATGGGGATCAGCACGACGACTGAAATCATCGTCAGCATTATGCCAAATGAAAGCCCCCACCCCGGCATCGGGGTGGGCGCCTTGAGCGTAAAGGAACGCACGGCCATTGCGATCTTACTCCTGATAGATCTGGTCAAAAATGCCGCCATCACCGAAATGCAGGGGCTGTGCTTCGGCCCAACCGCCGAAATGCTGGATAGTCAGCCGATTGACCTCTGGAAAGCGGGCCACGTCTTCGGGATCAGCAGCCGAGGTATCCCACGCGCGATAGTAATGGCGCAGCGCCATGGCTTGCGCTTCAGGGCTGTAAAGCTGCTCCAGATAGGCCGTCGCCAGCGCGTGCAGGTTGTCATCCGTCACGTTGCCGGGCACCAGTGCCACCGGCGGCTCTGCCAGAACCGAAACGGAGGGCACGACGATATCGAACTGATCCTCGCCCAGTTCGGCCAGCGCCAGATAGGCCTCATTCTCCCATGCCAGCAGCACGTCACCCAGCCCGCGCTGCACGAAAGTAGTCGTCGAACCGCGCGCGGCGGTGTCAAGCACCGGCACATTGCGATAGATCTGGCCCACGAATTCCTGCGGGTCGAGGCCGTTGGCTTCGGCATAGGCCCAGGCTGCCAGATAATTCCAGCGCGCCCCGCCCGAGGTCTTGGGGTTGGGGGTGATCACTTCGACACCGTCGCGCACCAGATCATCCCAGTCTTGAATGTTCTGCGGATTTCCCTCTCGCACCAGAAAAACGATGGTCGACGTATAGGGTGATGCGTTTTGCGGCAACCGGCTTTGCCAGTCTTCCGCGATCAGGTCGGTCCGGGTGGCGATGGCGTCGATGTCACCTGCGAGCGCCAGCGTCACCACATGCGCAGCCAATCCATCGATCACCGCGCGCGCCTGCGCCCCCGAACCACCGTGTGATGTCTGGATTGTCGGGCGTGGGTTACCCTGCGCCTCCCACCAGTCGGCAAACCAAGCGTTATATTCGCGATAAAGCTCGCGCGTGGGGTCGTAACTGACATTCAGCAGTGTCAGGCCCTGCGCCTGAGCTTGCGGCGCCGGCGCCAGCGTCACGCCGATTGCCAGCGCACCGGTTGCCATCATCGGCCAGAAGCGAAGCCGCCGCGAGGGTTGTTCTGCATAGACGGGTGCAGGCACCAGTGTCAGCCGTTTGAGCCGTGCGGCGAGAGTCTGATAAAGCGACATGGGGTTTCCTTTGTTTTTGGGTCGAGGCGTAACGTTAAATTTGATTCCGGTCCGGTGGCCTTCGCCGTGTGTGACCGTTCAACCGTATTGCCGCAGCGCAACTTGTGCGCAGCGATCTACAAGCCAGGTGTTCTGATGGGGCATCATGATCGCGGGATGCATCTGGCGATCCTGGTCAACGGGCGTGCCACAGTCCATCGCATGTGGCATCCCGGACAGCCAATCGCTGGGAATCACAGCTCGTCCGTTAGGGAAACTGTCATGTGCGAACATCTCGTCCTCCTGTCAGAGTGAAGGCACTTTGCCCTCATGCCGATAATAACGACAGGATTAATCGTGAAAAGCAACGGAATAATCACGTCAAAACTTATCGTGGAAAGAGATGATTATTCTCCGGGTGGATACCCGATAGCAAGAATACGCCTTGCAGCGGAATCAGAGATGTTCAGAAGCCGATTCGGCGGGCAGTGTCCGCGGCCACGCCGGCGGCAGGACGCTCGACCAAATCGGCCAGCGTCAGCGAGTCAATCAGCAGAAGATATGACCAGAACACTTGCCCGAAAACCTCGCGCAGCTTGCAGGCACCTTCGTCAGGGCAATCCTCGCACCGTTGATAGGCACGGCGTGACAGGCAGGGAAGCGGCGCGATCGGCCCGTCGATCAGCCGCATCAATTCGCTTAGCGGCACTTCCCGGGGCTCTTTTATCAGCACATAGCCACCATGGCGCCCCCGCGTCGAGGCGATGAAGCCCACATTGCGGATTTCAAGCAATATATGCTCCAGAAACCGCTTCGGCGTGCCTGACCGTGTTGCGATTTCCTCGATCCGTAAAGGCTTGCCTTCGCCCGCCCGCTCGGCGGCGAGTTCCATCAGAGCCTTGAGCGCATATTTCATCTTTTGTGTGATCATAGCCCTGAATACGCTGCCGGGCACGACTCCTCAACTGAAATCCCGCATGTTGAAGTCGTGTATTGTGGGATTTCGGGTCCGGATAATGCGCCGGGGACTCAATTGGCTGGAAAACCTGTTGGCGAGATGCAGGATCGCTACGCATGTCACCTTTCCTGTGACCGCCGTGGTCGATCACCCCGCAGAAAAGGTGGCCTTGATTCTTCGACAAATTTCATGCCGCACAATGCGTTGGCATGGGTTTCATTGTCACCGCTGATCCCTGATGGTGACCAGACAGCGAAATCCACATTCCATATCAGAATACGTGATGCCGGCACACCTGACCTGATTGGATTCAGCCCCATCCGGACCGCTGGCGCGCGAGGGGGCAGACAGCCCCCTTAATCACGCAGTTTCGTATGCACTTCGTCCAGATCAATCTCGGCTGTTGGCATCTTTCTGGCAGGGTCGCTGGCATCGTATTTGAACAGGTTGAAATCTTTTTTGTAGATTTCATACATCAGATGGATCGCCAGATCGTCAAAGTAATCCGCAACAGGGTGAAGTCGCTTTGGTCCGTGGCCTTCGCTTTCGTTGAAACGGGGTATCTTGGCCAGATCGACCGGATGGGGCGTCTGGATCGCATTCAAGACATTTTGCATGCCATCATCAAAGGTTTCGGTCCAGAAAATGTTGTCGTAACGGCCGCCATTCGCGATGAGTGTGGCGATGTGGCCTGACATGCCCGACCAGTGAATGTCCGGCTCCATCGGTCGCCGCCACCGGATCGTATCGCGCGCGAAAAGCAGGAAACGGCGAAAGGATTTGATCTGGTCAAATTCAAAGCCGTTGTCGGGGTCTCCGACCTCAATCCCGTATTTCTGGATCAGCAGTGGCACCAGATTGCCACGATAACGGTTGCCGTTGCGCTGAATGCCGCAGATTTTGTCAAAAAATGACGAAAGGATCCGTGTATAGGGGTTTCGCACACAGGTAAAAGCATAACTTTGATGCGCTTTGACGTTCTGTTCTATCAACGGTTGGCTGTCGGGCAGGGCCCATTTGTGCATGCCGGTGTTCGCATCATGGATGTCGCCTTCAAAGAACGCTCCATGGTCTGAATAATACATGATCTGGCCAATGGTCGAACAGGCGCATTTGGGCACAACCCGGTAAACGACACTTTGGCTCGTTGTCATCCATGTGCCGGGAAAACCCATTCATGTTTCCTTTGCTGGCAAAACTGCGCAAGCTGACTTTATAATCGGTTTGATAAAGACCAAAGAAAGCCTGTTTATTCAACGGCTATTTACGGTATGGGCTGTGAAACAAGATTACCAACCGGGGACGTTGGCGGCTGATATGGCCAGAATTGCCTTTATTCTACTTTGCCACAAAAATCCTGCGGCCATCGTGCAACAGGCGCAACAACTGACGTCTGTTGGGGATTATGTCGCCATCCACTTCGATGCATCGTCGCCTGCCGCAGATTACACGGCCATTCAAGACGCATTGGCTGACAATCCCAATGTGGCCTTTGCCGCGCCGCGCATCAAATGCGGTTGGGGCGCGTGGAGCCTTGTGCAGGCGACACTGCATACGATCAGTGTGGCGTTGAATGCCTTTCCGCGTGCCAGTCATTTTTATCTGGTATCGGGCGATTGCATGGCGATCAAATCGGCGGTGTTTGCCCATGCCGTTCTGGATGCCAAAGACTGCGACTATATCGAAAGTCACGATTTTTTTGAAAGTAACTGGATCAAGACAGGTTTCAAAGAAGAGCGGCTGATTTACCGGCATTTCTTCAATGAACGCAGCCAGACGCGGTTGTTTTACACGTCATTGGCCGTGCAACGGAAACTGCATTTGACGCGGGATGTTCCCAGCGATTTGCAAATGATGATCGGCAGTCAGTGGTGGTGTCTGCGCCGCGCAACGCTAGAGAAGATCTTTGACTTTCTGGCCGGGCGCCGCGATGTGGTGCGGTTTTTCAAAACGACCTGGATCCCGGATGAGACATTTTTTCAAACGCTCGTCCGACACTTGGTGCCGGGGCAAGAGATTGCAAACAAAACGCTGACTTTTCTGATGTTCAGTGATTACGGGCAGCCGGTAACATTCCATAATGACCAATTCGATTTACTGGTCGAGCGAGACGCGCTTTTTGCCCGCAAGATCAGCAGCGATGCGCATCGCTTGCGTGACAGGCTGGGCCAGCTTTACGCCTGCGACCGGATGGATTTTCCGGTTTCAGACCAAGGGCGCAACATCTTCCAATACGTGACGGGCAAGGGCCGGAGAGGGCGGCGTTTTGCGCCCCGTTTCTGGGAAACGGGCGGCACTGTCGGGCGGGACCGTGACTTGCTGGTGATCCTCTGCAAGAAATGGCATGTTGCAAAACGGCTTGTGCAGCACATTCAGGAAAGAACTGACATTCCGGCCGTCACTTATCTGTTCAACGAAGCGAAGTCCGGTCTTCCTGATCTGGGGGGCATCGAAAAAACGGTTGATAAACGGTTGCGCCATCGGCGGGCTTTTTTGCGGATGGTTTTTTCTGCTTTCGGACAGGACCGGTTGGTCATTTGTCTGGATCCGGCGGATATCGATCTGCTGCATGATCTTATGGTCGACCAACCTGCCATCCGCCTGCTGGAAATCGTATGCAAGTTTGACGATGACTACCTGCTGGCCCATGCTGGGCGCATTGGTCTGGTCGGGGAAAATAGCAATGCGGCGACAGTTGCCCCGCTTTTGCCGATGATCCGCAGTGATCTGATGGATGAACGCGACCGTCTGCGTGACGCCAGCTTTGCCAACGTATTTGTCATGCAGGAAGGGGGCAGTCTTGCTGAAAATGCCGCAGCCCTTGCTCGTTTCCTGTGTCTGAGCGATGATATAGCGCTGGCACTGGCCCAAACGCCGGATCTTTTCAATGACTGAGGTGCATGATGCAATTCGACTATGACGACCAGAACATCTTTGCCAAAATTCTGCGCGGCGAAATCCCGAACAAGACCGTTTTTGAAAACGATTACGCGTTAGCGTTTCATGACATCCAGCCGCAGGCCCCTGTGCACGTGCTGGTGATTCCCAAAGGGGCTTATGTCAGTCTTGATCATTTCGCGCGCGATGCCGCGCCTGACGAACAGGCCGGGTTCATGCAGGCGGTGGCCGAAGTTTGCCGCCTGACCGGTGTGGATGCCGGGTTTCGCGCCATTGCGAACACCCGCACCTATGGGGTGCAGGATGTGCCGCATTTTCATTTGCATATCATTGGTGGCAAACAGCTTGGCCGGATGCTGCAGGGCTAATCAAATTTTGCAAAATTTGATCGCGGTGAACGATGTGCCGCATGACATTCACTGGCCCGACGTCAACGAAAGAAACACATCCTCCAGATCGGCCTGTTGTGTTTTCACGTCCTTGATCGTGATTCCTGCCAAGCGGACCAGTGACAGGATGACATCAGCCGAGGTCCTGCCGCTTTGGTAGGTGAATGTCAGCGTGCCGTCATCCTGTTTTTGCCCTGTGATGCCTGCGGGCAGTGCGGGCATGTCGGCAGGTGCGTCAGGCGTGATCACCAGTGTCTTGCTGTCGATCCGCCCCAGCAGGTTTTCGGTGCTGTCGCGGATAATCACCGCGCCATGGTTGATGATGGCGATATCGTCGCACATCTGTTCGGCCTCTTCGAGGTAATGCGTCGTCAGGATGATCGTCATCCCCTGATCATTCAGCTTGCGGACGTTTTGCCACAGCATGTTGCGCAATTCGATATCGACGCCCGCTGTGGGCTCGTCCAGCACCAGAATTTGCGGGGCATGCACCAACGCCTTACCCAGCAATAGCCTGCGGCGCATTCCTCCAGACAGTGACCGGGCATAGGCGTCGGCCTTGTCGGTCAACCCGATCATTTCCAGAATTTCTGCCGTCTTGCGTTGCGATTTCGGCACGCCATACAGCCCCGCCTGCACATCAAGCGACCCTTTGGGGGTAAAAAACGGATCGAGGTGTGGTTCTTGCGGCATGACCCCGATGGCGGCGCGCGATTGCCGCGGGTTCACATCCTGATCAAAGCCCCAGATTTTCACGGTCCCGGCTGATTTCACCACCAGCCCTGCCAGAATATTGATTAGCGTGGATTTTCCTGCACCGTTCGGCCCCAGCAGGCCAAAGATGCACCCGCGCGGGATGTTCAGATCAATGCCCTTCAGTGCCTCTTTTGCGGGGCTGCGGCCAGTGGCGGCATAGGTCTTTTTCAACCCGGAAATTTCTATGGCATTGTCGGTCATGCTGGTCTTTCCCCTTGCCCGCAGCTGCGATATGTTTCCCACATCTAAGGCGGGCCGTGCCCCGCGACAACCAGACAGGATATTTCATGACCACACCCGCCCCCGAGACCCGCATCGTGCATGACTGGCGTGTGGCCTGTGACGGCGGTGAAGGTGCATTAGGCCATCCGCGCATCTGGCTGCAAATCCCGCAGGACAAGGGCTGGATCGAATGCCCCTATTGCGATGCCAAGCTGATCCACAAGGATTTTGAAGGCAAAGTCTGATCTGGCAGAACCCTGCTGATCGTGGCAAACCAGACGCAAACCGCGCGCAAGGAGCCACCGATGACAACCCAATTTGGCAAAGGCTGCCATCTGCACCTGATTGACGGATCGGCGTTTATCTTTCGCGCCTATCACGCGCTGCCCCCGCTGACGCGCAAATCCGATGGGCTGCCCATCGGGGCAGTCAGCGGCTTTGTGAACATGTTGCAGCGTTATATTGATGGTAACAACGGTGATGATGCGGCAACCCATGTTGCAGTGATTTTCGACAAGGGCAGCCATACCTTTCGCAATGATCTGTATGATCAATACAAGGCCAACCGCGAAGCGATGCCAGAGGATCTGCGCCCCCAGATCCCCCTGACCCGTGATGCGACACGCGCGTTCAACATCGCCTGCGAGGAAATTGAAGGGTTCGAAGCGGATGACATCATCGCCACGCTGGCCTGTCAGGCGCGCAAGGCGGGGGGGCGTGTGACGATCGTGTCGTCGGACAAGGATTTGATGCAACTGGTCGGCGACGGTGTGGAAATGCTGGACCCGATGAAGAACAAACGCATCGACCGCGAAGGCGTGATCGAAAAATTCGGCGTGCCGCCCGAACGCGTTGTCGATGTGCAGGCGCTGGCCGGCGATTCGGTTGATAACGTGCCCGGCGCGCCGGGAATCGGGATCAAGACCGCTGCATTGTTGATCAACGAATATGGTGATCTGGATACGCTGCTGGCCCGCGCAGGGGAAATCAAGCAACCCAAGCGCCGCGAAACGCTGATTGAAAAGCGTGACCAGATCGTATTGTCGAAAAAGCTGGTGCAGCTGGATTGCACCATGGACCTGCCCTTTGATCTGAACGATCTGGAGGTCAAGGAACCGGACATCGATACGCTGATGGCCTTCCTGACCAAGATGGAGTTCCGCACCGCCAGTAGACGGATCGCTGAAAAACTTGGCGTTGATGCCCCGGTGATCGAGGTTGCAGCACCCGCCGCCCAAGAGCTTGCCGCGCCAGAGGCGGTGCCGTTCGACCCTGATGGCTATGAATGCGTGGCGGACGCCGCCGCGTTGCAAGTCTGGATCGACCGGATATGGGAAAGCGGGGTTGTGGCGGTAGATACTGAAACCACCGGATTGAACGAAATGATTGCCGATCTGGTGGGCATATCGCTTTGTGTTGAATCCGGTCAGGCCTGTTACATTCCGTTGACGCACAAGGCCGCAACGTCGGACGATCTGTTCGGGTCGGATGATATTGCTGCGGGGCAGATGGATTTTGATCTTTGCCTGAAAATGCTCAAACCCGTGTTGGAGGATGCAAGCATTCTGAAAATCGGGCAGAACATGAAATACGACGCCAAGATTTTCGCCCGCCTTGGCATTAACGTTGCCCCTATCGACGATACCATGCTGCTGTCTTACGCGATGCACGCAGGCCTGCACGGGCATGGTATGGATACGCTTTCGGAACGGTATCTGGGGCACCAGCCGATCCCGATCAAACCGCTGTTGGGCAATGGCAAATCGGCGATCACATTCGACCGTGTGCCCATTGTGGATGCGGTAAAATACGCCGCCGAAGATGCCGACATCACCCTGCGGCTGTGGCGGATGTTCAAACCGCAACTGCACGTGAACAAGGTCACGACCGTTTATGAAACGCTGGAACGCCCGCTGGTGCCGGTGCTGGCGCAGATGGAAATGGCGGGCATCAAGGTGGACCGCGATGCGCTGTCGCGCATGTCCAACGCATTCGCCCAGAAAATGGCCGGGCTGGAAGATGAGATTTATGAACTGGCGGGGCGGAAATTCAACGTGGGTTCGCCCAAGCAGTTGGGTGAAATCCTGTTCGATGAGATGAACCTTGAAATGCCCGATGGCAAGAAACCGTCCAAGGGAAAAACCGGGGCCTATTCCACCGGCGCTGACGTGCTAGAGGATCTGGCCACCATCCACGATCTGCCCCGTCGAATTCTGGACTGGCGGCAACTGGCCAAGCTGAAATCAACCTACACAGATGCTTTGCAGGACCATATCAACCCCGACACGGGGCGGGTGCATACATCTTATTCTATCGCCGGGGCGATCACGGGGCGGCTGGCTTCGACCGATCCGAACCTGCAAAACATCCCGATCCGGTCCGAAGATGGCCGCCGCATCCGCGAAGCCTTTGTCGCGGAACCCGGCAAGGTGATTGTCAGCCTTGACTATTCCCAGATCGAACTGCGCATTCTGGCCCATATCGCCGACATCGACGCGCTGAAACAGGCATTTGCGGATGGGCATGACATTCACGCAATGACCGCATCTGAAATGTTTGATGTGCCGCTTGATGAAATGACGCCCGATATCCGGCGGCAGGCCAAGGCGATCAACTTTGGTGTAATCTACGGCATTTCCGGCTTTGGCCTTGCGCGAAACCTGCGGATTCCGCGCAGCGAGGCGCAGGGGTTCATCGACCGCTATTTCGAACGGTTCCCTGGCATTCGCAAATATATGGATGACACCGTCGCATTTGCCAAGGAACTTGGCTATGTGCAAACGCTGTTCGGGCGCAAGATCAACACGCCAGAGATCAACGCCAAAGGCCCGCAAGCCGGTTTTGCCAAACGCGCTGCGATCAATGCACCCATTCAAGGCACCGCTGCGGATGTCATCCGCCGTGCGATGATCAGGATGCCCGATGCAATAGCTGGATTTCCGGCGAAAATGTTGCTACAAGTTCATGATGAACTGTTGTTCGAAGTTAACGAGGATGCGGCCGAAAAATTAATTTTGGTCGCGAAAGATGTCATGGAGCAGGCAAGCGTTCCGGCGGTCAAACTGGATGTGAAACTGGTTGTCGAAGCGGGGAAAGGCGCAAACTGGTCCAAGGCACATTAAATGGTAAAGGCTTGTTTATGTTACGGATTTTGGTTATTCTCTCTGCTTTTTATGCGGGGAGCGCGTTCGCACAGAACCAAAGATTTCTCTCAGCCGATGGCACAGTATTTGACTATGCGCAAAACCGGCATGGGGTGGTTCTGACAGTTGTTGAACAAGGAAGCGACATTTTTGTCGTGAATGCCGATTCGCCCCCAGACAGGGGCACCCAAGAAGAAATATATCTTGGCAGAGGCTGTGAAGCTTACAGCCGCAAGTTTGGTGACGGCAGTTGGCACGAGACCACAGGCGGTTTTTGGGTGAAATTTACCAACACCACCATCATTTTCCCAGGTCAGATCATCGACGCAGGGCGTGGCGCGGACTGCGGCCCCTAAACGGGCATCCAGCGGCGACAGCAAAACGGGCGGGACGCAAGCCCGCCCGCCGTTTGGGGCGTTTCGCGATCAATTGACCGATTTTTGTTCCACAAGGTTCGCATTTGTGCGACCGGCAGAAGTAATCGCGATCCTGCGTGGCTTTAGCGCCTCTGGCACTTCACGCGTCAGGTCGATATGCAGCATGCCGTTTTCATGGCTGGCACCTGTCACACGCACATGATCTGCCAGATGGAAGCGGCGTTCGAATGCGCGCGTTGCAATGCCGCGATGCAGATAGGTGCGGTTGCTGTCATCTTCGCCCCTGCGCGCCGTGACATGAAGCGACCGGTCCTTCACTTCGATTGAAAGGTCGTCATCGGAAAAACCTGCCACGGCAATCGAAATGCGCCAAGCATCATCGGCGGTCTTTTCGATATTGTAAGGCGGATAAGTGTTCTGGCCAACATCATTGGCAAGTGCGCGATCCATCAGATCGGCAATCTGGTCGAAACCGACGGTGGCACGATATAGCGGTGTAAGGTCGAAATTACGCATGTCTGGTCATCCTTCATCAAGCGATAACAGGTGTCATGCCTTCCCATCAGGGACAGGCCGTTTATGCGGAACCCATATGTGGCGTTCCTTGGAAACAGGTAGGTCAGGGTTTCGCGCGTTTCAAGACCCTTGCGCGGACAGCGGCAGCTAGTCTGCGCTGATAAATTTCGCACCCGTGTCGTTGCGCTGGCCAATGCTGATCATGCGTTGCGGGCCGCCGGGGCGGGCTGGCCCCTGACTGGCAAAATGCGCCAAAAGTGCGGATAAAGGCCCTTCCAGTGATGTGCCAAGCGCCACCTTTTGCCCATCGACCATCGCCATCGCGGACACGACAGAGGCGATCCGCGTTTGTCCGTCCCGAAGCGTGAAAACGGGCGATCCGCTGGACCCGTATTCCACATCGCAGGTCATGACGATGACGCCTGTCTGTCGGCCCAAGACGCTGCACACCTCTTGCAGGCTGGGTGCGTCTTCTCGACCGCGACCATAAGATACAACGCCCACCTTGTCGCCCGTCAGCGGGCGCGCGGCGATCAGATAGGGCCGGATGCGCGTCGTCCTGATCGGTCGGTCCAGCTCCAGCACGGCAATATCCATGGCCACCGATGCCGCGTCTGTTGCATCGCCATTGTGCTGGTATTGCGGGTGCGCAACAGCGCGGGATACGGCGCGCGTTGCCTCTGCGCGGCCATCGCGCAGACCGGCTTGAAATGCGAAACGATCCGGCGCGATCAAGCTGCCATTGGTATCAAATAAACAATGCGCTGCTGTCAGGATCAGCCGCTCACGGATCAGGGCCGCGGTGCAAAACCCCTTGCCTGCAATATCGAGCCGCCCCACGGCCTCCCAGCCTTGGCTGTCTTGCCGGGTTTGCAGGGTCACCAAACCTGTTTCCTGCCCAAAGCTGGCCAGCGCAGATGCGCACCACACCATGACTGAAATGACCAGATAACGCATTCCTGCTCCTATAAGTGGTGGCATCATGCCTGATCCCTGCGGCAGGATTATGACGTTACCGCAAGATTGGCACCGCTGGCGCACGTTTTCCGGGCGCGGTCAGCGCCGGTGGCTGTGGCCCGCCCGTGGCCCAATCCAGCAGTTCGACCGTATGGACAATCGGCACTTCGGTGCCGCCGCCGATCTGCATCATGCAGCCGATATTGCCTGCGGCGATGATATCGGGCGTCAGTGCTTCCAGCGTTTTGACCTTGCGCGTCTTAAGCTGTTTGGAAATCTCGGGCTGCATCAGGTTATAGGTGCCCGCCGAACCACAGCACAGATGGCTGTCGGCGGGTTCCAGCACGGTAAAGCCCGCACGTTTCAGCAAATCCTTTGGAAATGTCTTGATCTTCTGGCCGTGTTGCAGCGAACAGGCGGCGTGATAGGCGACCTTGGTGCCTTTGTCGGCGCCTTTGGGCAGGTCGAGTTTCATCAGCACTTCGGACACATCCAGCGCAATGGCCGACACCCGCGCGGCATCCGCCGCCAGCGGGTCGTTGCGAAACATATGCCCGTAATCCTTGACCGTGGTGCCGCAACCGGATGTGTTGATCACAATCGCATCCAGCCCGCCTGCGTCCATTTCCCTGACCCACGCACGGATGTTCCTTGCCGCTGTCGCGTGGCTTTCCTTTTCCTTGCCCATGTGATGGGTCAGCGCACCACAGCATCCGGCACCTTCGGCCACCACCACCTCTGCGCCCAGACGGGTCAAAAGGCGGATCGTCGCATCGTTGATATCGGTGTTCAGCGCGCGTTGCGCACAACCGGTCATCAACGCGACGCGCATTTTCTTTCCCACTGCCGGAAAGGTCTGCGGGTCATCATTTCGGCTGACCGGCGGGATCGTTTTAGGGGCCATCTCCAGCATCGCGCGCAGGCGGGCATCCGGCATCAGGCGGGCAAAGGGCCGCCCGATCTTGGCGCCCAGCAGCGCCAGCCGGAACCGCGTGGGGTAAGGCAGGATCTGCGCCAGTACCCAGCGCAGGGCGCGGTCTGTTAAGGGCCGGTCATAATTCTTTTCGATATAGGCGCGGGCATGATCCACCAGATGCATGTAATGCACGCCAGACGGGCAGGTGGTCATGCAGGCAAGACACGACAGGCAGCGATCAATATGCTTGACCGTCGTTTCATCCGGTGTGCGGTTATTTTCCAGCATGTCCTTGATCAGGTAAATGCGCCCGCGCGGACTATCCAGTTCATCACCCAAGACCTGATATGTGGGGCAGGTCGCCGTGCAAAACCCGCAATGCACACAGGCGCGCAGGATTTCATTGGCCCGCGCGGTGCCGGGGTCTTTCAACTGTTCAGGTGTAAATGTCGTCTGCATCAGGTCATCATCCCGGGGTTAAGAATGCCACGTGGGTCGAATTTGGCGCGCAGGCCCGCTGAAATCGCAGCGAGCGGTGCCGCTTGGGGCTGGAACGTCGGCGCATCGACATCGCCACGGATCAGCGTCGCGTGGCCGTTAAATTCACCCAGCCGCGCGCGCAGATCGCCGCCGTCGCTTAGCGCCCAGATCAACCCGCCGCCCCAGTCATATTGCACCGCGCGGGCATCCATCTTTGCGACCAACGCCGCAGCATCGGACGGTTTCACAGAAATTCGCCAGACTTCGCCGGGCTTGTCGGCAAAGGCCGTCACATCGCGGATTGTGGCCCAGTCGGTGTCTACTTCGGCTGCCGTGCCGAACCGCGCCAGCACCCGGCCCAAAGCCTCTGCGCGGTAGGTCACCGAACTTTCAAATCCTTCCAGTCGGAACCGCGTCTTGCCTGTTGCAGGGTCATGTGCCACGCCTGTCACCTCGTAAGGCGATGATAGCGCCGCTGACATCGCCGCAATCGCTGTGGCATCATCAAGGCCATCCAGCGTCAGGGTCATCTGTGCTGCAACATCGGGCAATACCTTCAGCGCCACCTCGGTCAGAACCCCCAACGTGCCATAGGCGCCGGTCATCAAGCGCACCAGATCATAGCCGGTGACATTCTTCATCACGCGACCGCCGTTTTTCACGATATGGCCCGCCCCATCGACAAACCGTACACCCAGCATGAAATCACGCGCGGCCCCCACGGAAATCCGCCGCGGGCCGGATACATTGGCGGCCACAACGCCGCCAATCGTCGGCACGCCCTGCGTGCCCAGCAGGGCACGATGATCCATCGGTTCAAACGCCAGACGCTGGTTTTCAGCGGCCAGCGCTGTTTCAATCTCGGCCAAGGGCGTGCCCGCCTGCGCCACAATCGTCAACGCGCCCGGTTCATACAGCGTGATGCCCGACAGGCCCGTTGTGCGCAACACCGCGCCCGTGCTGCGCCCGATGGGCCGCGTGCCACCACCGACAATCCGCAATGGGCCGTCGGCCTCTTTGATCAACTGCGCAAGCGCGTCTTCTGTTTCTGGCGTCATCATCGCTTCTTCCGCGTAAAAATATCCTGGGGGGAGGGCGCAGCCCGGAGGGCAAAGCCCCCTTACGCGGCGCGCCGCGTTTGGGACGACGCCAATGGAAACACCTTGGCGGGGTTAAGCAGCCATCTTGGATCAAAAACATCCTTGACGGCCATCTGTGCCTCCAGATCGGCAGGGGCGAATTGCACGGTCATCAAATCGCGTTTTTCAATCCCGACCCCATGTTCGCCGGTCAGACATCCGCCCACCTCGACACATAGCTTCAGGATCTCGGCGCCGAATTCCTCGCACAGTTCCAGATCGCCCGGTTTGTTGGCGTCAAACAGGATCAGCGGGTGCATGTTGCCATCACCGGCGTGAAACACATTGCCGACATCCAGACCAAATTCCTTTGACATCTCGCCGATGCGTTTCAGCACGAAAGGCAACGATGACACGGGGATCGTGCCGTCAAGGCACATGTAGTCGTTGATCTGACCCATGGCGCCAAAGGCCGATTTGCGGCCCAGCCAGATGCGCCCCGCCTCGTCAGCGTCCTTTGCTTCGCGCAGTTCTACAGGGTTATGCTTGCGCGCGATGTCCATGATCAGCGCCAGCTGATGGTCAATCTCGGCGTCCGAGCCTTCGACTTCCACGATCAATAGCGCCTCGCACATCGGATACCCCGCATGGGCAAAGGCTTCGGTCGCCTCGATGCAGGGGCGGTCCATGAATTCAATCGCCACCGGCAGCACGCCGGCTTTGATAATGTCGGTTACGACCTGCCCTGCCACTTCGGAACTGTCGTAGCCCATCAGCACGGGCCGCGCGCCTTCAGGTTTTGGCAAAATACGCAGCGTTGCTTCGGTCACAACGCCCAACTGCCCTTCTGACCCGCAAATTACCCCCAGCAGATCCAGCCCGCCCGCATCCAGATGCGCGCCACCGATTTCGACCACGGTGCCATCCATCAGCACCATCGTCACGCCCAGCAGGTTGTTGGTGGTCACGCCGTATTTCAGGCAGTGCGCCCCGCCGGAATTCATCGCGATATTGCCGGCAATCGCACAGGCCAACTGGCTGGACGGATCGGGCGCATAGAAAAACCCGTCCTGTTCCACCGCCCCGGTGACAGACAGGTTTGTGCGGCCCGTTTGCACACGAATATAGCGGTCGTCATAATTCGTCTCGATCACGCCGTTCATGCGCGCCACGCCCAGAATGACGCAATCAGCCGTTGGCAGCGCCCCTCCGGCCAATGATGTGCCCGACCCGCGTGGCACTACTGGCACGCCCATGTCATGACATATCCGCAGAACGGCGGCGACGTCCTGTGTGTTTGACGGCAGCACAGCACACATCGGTGGACAACGATAGGCCGTCAGCCCGTCGCATTCATAGGCTTTGGTTTCTGCAACATCTGAAATCACGGCATCCGGTCGCAAAACCCTTTGCAGTTCAGCGACAACCTGATCTTTCCGGGATATCACTGCGGTGCTGGGTGCGGGCATTTCCATCAGATACCTCCTTCAAGGGATATATTGGTAATAATATATTACCAATTTTGCGATATGGCAAGTCTATTGATGAAACGCTAAGAGAGAACTCATGACAATGATGGATCACCTCAGCCTGCTAACCCTACTGGATTGGTGCGCACTGGCATTGATGCTGGTGGCATGGTTCGGAATCGGATGGTGGATCGAACACCCCGGGGTGCGTTGGCCGTCGGTGACAACGTTGATTGCGCAACGCCGGCGCGACTGGATGCGTGTTTTCGTGGCCCGTGACCCGCGTATCTTTGACAGCCAGTTGTTGGCCAGTCTGCGCCAGGGCACGGCCTTCTTTGCTTCGACCAGCTTGCTTGCGATCGGGGGTGTCCTTGCACTGTTGGGTAATACAGATCCCCTGCGCGGTTTCGCCGCAGAGGTTAGCAGCGCGCAGGTGCCCGCACTTGTTTGGCAAGTCAAGCTGGGTCTGGTGGCACTTCTTCTGACAAACGCGTTTCTGAAATTTGTCTGGGCGAATCGGGTTTTCGGATATTGTGCCGTCGTCATGGGATCGGTCCCCAACGATCCGGCCGATCCCAGCGCCTATCCACTTGCCGCACAGGCCGGCGAATTGAACGTGCGGGCGGCGCTCAATTTCAACCGGGGCCTGCGGGCAATTTATTTCGCATTGGGCGCTGTGGCATGGCTTTTGGGGGCCGTGCCCTTGATGATCGCAACCGTGATCGTGGTCTGGACCGTTTGGTCGCGTGAATTTGCCTCGATCCCGCGCAGCATCCTGTTGCGCAATAAACTCTGACATCCCGCAGACCGCCGCTCTGGCGTAAAGCGCGGGCGCAACGCTCAGCGTCGCCCTTCGCGTAGCCACGCCCCGATCATGAGAATTGCGGCAATCAGAAGAAATGCCCAGGCAGGCAGAACTGGTATAATATTGATCTCGGCCGTGCGGTAGGCCCCTCGCGGGGTGATCCCGATCCATCCCCGACCGGTCGCAGGGCGGCCTTCGCGCACGCTGCGAATGGCGACATCACCGTCAGATATTGCCATCACCCCACCGCCCGAACCTGCCACGACCGGTGCAAGGGTTTCTGCGCTGGCAATGGTTTGTTCAAATTCTCGCGGGGCAGATGGCCCCAGTGCGATGACGGCTGATTTATACCCGTCGTCGATTCGGTAAAGTCCAATTTCCGGCGCGTCCCACAGGGTTTCAAAGCGCCCCGGCGCCACGTCTTCCAGCGTCAGAACGGTTTCGGTGCCATCCGGATGCGTCACGGTCACATCGCCGGTGTTGGACCCCAGCGTGCGCCGGATGATGCGCATGGTCTGTCCGACAGGTTCGACCCTCAGTGCCTCTTCCTCCAGCTCGGGTTCTTTCATCATCCAATGGGCCAAACGCCGCAGCAATTCCAACTGTGGCCCGCCGCCTTCGAACCCGCGGTCCCATAGCCAGCTATGATCCGACGCGAGCAACGACACCCGCCCTTCACCGATCCTGTCCAACACCAGCAGCGGGCGATTATCCAGACCGGACATAACCGTCGTCGCTGTGTCCGACACCAAAACATCAACCAAACGGAACCAGCGTCCCCAACCAGGACCGTCGCCGTCCGGGGTGGGCGCATAGCTGTCCAACCCCGCGGTCACCGGATGCCGTTGCCCCAGATCGGTGATTTGCGGTGTGAACCCCTGTTCAAAGACCCGCGCAGTCGGTGCGCCGGGCAGAATATCACCCAAAGGCGAGCGATAGATACTTTCTGCTGCGCCATATTCCGGCCCGGATGAAATCAGCACGGCACCGCCCTGTTCCACATAATTGCGGATGTTTTCCAGATATGCGCTGGGCAGGATGCCGCGCCTGCGGTAGCGATCAAAGATGATCAGGTCGAAATCATGGATCTTTTCCAAAAAAAGTTCGCGCGTCGGGAAGGCAATCAACGACAACTCACTGACCGGCACACCGTCCTGCTTTTCGGGAGGGCGCAAAATGGTGAAATGCACCAGATCGACCGATGCGTCCGATTTCAGCAGATTGCGCCATGTCCGTTCCCCCGGGTGCGGTTCGCCCGAGACAAGCAGCACTCGCAACCTGTCACGCACACCGTTGATCTGAACGACCGCGCTGTTGTTGCGGTCGGTCAGCTCGCCCTCGGCTTGTGGAATGCTGAACTGTAACACGTTCATCCCCCCGCGTGGCAGCGTCAGCGGCAGCCTTATATCTTGCCCGATGGGCACCGGCAGGGTCAACGGGGCTTCACCGTCAATCGACACAGACAAAGGCACGGTTTGTGTGCGCGGCGCGGCGCCCTGATCCTCGATCCGCAAGGTCAGAACGACCTCTTCCCCCAGGATGGCAAAGGCAGGGGCATTGGACACCACCAGCCGCCGGTCCCAGTCATCCGGTTGACCGGTCAGCAAAGTATGCAGCGGCGCCGGCAAGGCAGGGGTGCGGTCCAGATCATGCAGGCGCCCGTCGGTTGCAAGGATGATCCCGGCGATGCGCCCGCGCGGTTCATCAGCCAAGGCTTGCGACAGGGCGGTCATCAGGGTCGTGCCAGTATCACCGGCACCATCGCCGACGGTGACTATCCGCAACTCTGTGTCCGGTTGCCGGGCCAGTTCTTCTTGGATATTGGCGATCGCGGCGGCGTTTTGTAAGGGCCGGTCGCCGATCTGCTGGCTGGCGCTTTCGTCGACGACCAGTATGACAATATCACTGAGCGTTTCGCGGTCTTCACGCTGGATTGCGGGGTTCGCCATGGCGGCCAGCAGGGCCAGCGCCGCCAATCCGCGCAGCCACCAGCCTGATAGGCGACGCCAGATCGCAAGCGCCAACCCCAAGGACGCAAGTGCGATCACCGCGTAGAGCGCCAACAGCGGGATCAGCGGATCCAGGATCAGGGTTCCGGTCACAGTGACGCCTTTCCGCTTCTTTCAAGCATAAATATCTCTGCCGGAGGCATCAAATTTCTAGAAATTTGTTCCATCATTGCCCCAATCTGTCCAGCAGGTCGGGCACATGCACCTGATCGGATTTATAATTGCCAGTCAGCACATGCATGATCACATTGACACCAAAGCGCAGCGCGATTTCGCGCTGCCGTTCACCTGCGGTGCCTCGCCCGACGGGAAACATCCGGTTGCCATTGCGGTCAACGGCCCAAGCGCGCGCCCAGTCGTTGCCGCCAATGATCACCGGCGTCACACCGTCATTCAGTGCGCGGAACGGCATCCCTTCGGCCCGTGCTGCCCCTGGTGGCGCCGCTTCGACCCAGACATCGCGGCTGGAAAATCGACCTGGAAAATCCTGCAACAGATAAAACGTGCGTGTCAGCACGTGATCTGACGGGATCGGTTCAAGTGCCGGAATGTCTAGCGACCGGGCAATCGCCTGCAATTTGCGCCCCGCGGGCGAACCCGAGCCGAAACGGGCCGTGTCTGCGTCGCGGGTGTCGAACATGATCATGCCGCCGCTGCGCAGATAGCGGTTCAGTTTGGCATAAGCGTCTCGGCTTGGCAGCGGTTGGTCGGCGGTGATGGGCCAGTAAAGAAACGGAAAAAACGCCAGTTCATCGGATTCAAGGTTCACGCCAAGCGGTTCGCCGGGTTCGATGGATGTCCGCCGGAAAAGCGTTTGTGACAGCCCGCGCAGCCCGGCCGCTGTCACGTCATCGGTTTGTTGGTCACCGGTCAGCACATGGCCCAGCACCACCTCGGATGTGGCGCGGATGGCAAAGTCATCGCCTTGCACAGGTTGTGCTTGTGCATCCGGCACGGCCAGCGACATCAGAAAAATAGCAGCCGCCAGATCGGCACGCGGACCACGCAGCCGCCCGCCCAAGGCAAGCGATGCAATCACATCAATCAGCAACAGGCCGATAGCCGCAGCCAACAGCCAGCCTTTCAAAGCGGTCTCACGCAGGGTCGTCATCCCCTCAACAGCTATTCGCGCGGGCCATTGGGCGACTTCCAGTGCCGTATCGGGGCCAATCACGTTGACGGCCAGTTGCCTGTCCGTGCCGGTATAAAGACCTGGTTGCAGCTCTGGCCCGGCGGTGGCCTCGGCCAGCCGTTCACCGGGCACACCGGATTGCGCGCTGGCGTCGTTCAGCCGCCCGAACGCATCAAGCAGCTTGCCGGGCATCCATGTCGTGCCTTCCAGTGCGGCGGCATCCGGCGTGGCAGGCCGCGTCGACACGGCGAGCCTTTCCAGCATTTGCACAAAAAGCCCCGACAGCGGCAAGGTAGACCATTCGGCATTTGCCGTCACATGGAACAGCACGATCTGCCCTTCTCCGGCCACCTTGCGCGTGACCAGCGGTGTGCCGTCAGCCAGTTGCGCGACGACACGTTCGGCCAGCGTTGGGTCGGGTTGGGCCATGACCTGACTGGTGACGGCGACATCGGCAGGCACGGGAAGGCCGAAAAACGGGCTGCTGGTTTCAAAAGGCGCCAGCGATTTCGGCTCTCCCCAACTCATTGTGCCGCCAACACTGCGCCCGCCAGACCGCAGCCGCACCGGCAAAAGCGGGTCTTCGGTATTGCGCCCCAGATCAGAGGCCGCCAACCTTGGCCCGGCAAACCGCAAGAGCAATCCACCGTTTTCCACCCATGTCAGAACGGCATCAGCTTCGCCGGCCGCCAGCGTGGCCACATCGGCCAGCACAAGAACATCAGGGTTTGCCAAAAGAATATCCGCCAAGCTGCCCGCGATCAGGTCGGCGGTAGGGTCGAGTGCCTCGCGCAGGTAATAAAGTGGCGACAGCAGTTCCAGCGTTTCGCGGTTTTCGTCGCCAGCGATCAGCGCCACCTTGCGCCGTTTCAGCGCATCATCTGTCAGGCTGACGGCCCCCGCCGAGCGCAGGCCGCTGATTTCAAACCGCGTGATCCGGTTGCGTAATTCGGGAGGTAAAACCATGGCGGTTCCGCCTGCCGCGTCACCCGCCGCGATCGTCAAAGGCACCGTCGCGAGTTGCCGTTCGACGCCCGCAGGGTCCAGCCCGATGGCGTTGATTGACGTTTCAACCGGATTGCCCAAAGGTGTGCGCACTGCTGAAATCTGCACCTGTCCATCGACAAACCGGGCAGGGCGGATGCCAAGGATTTGGCGCGGGGTTTGGAACACCGTCACTGGCCCGGCGGATTCAACCGTGTTCAGAAGGTCGGTGCGTCCGGGGTAATCCAGCCCGTCAGACAGCCAATAGGTTTCGAACTGACCGGTCCGGCTGGCAAAATATTCTGCCGGATCTTGGGGTTGCCACGGATTGGGCGCAAGGTTGGGCAGGCGATTGCGCCATGTTCCGGGGGCCGCAAAGGGCAAATCTTCGGTTGGTAAATCGGTCAGGTTTACCACAGCGACCCGCCGGTCAGAAAGGGCGGCTTCAGCGAGCAACCTGTCGATCTGGTCGCGCCTGGCCTGCCAGTCTGCCGCACCGGCCCATGATCCATCCAACATAATGACCAAATCGCCGCGCCCGTCGCGGGTTTCTTGCGGGTTCAGAACAGGACCGGCAAAACCTATGATCACCGCCGCAACGGCAAGCATCCGCAACAGCAAAAGCCACCAAGGCGTCCGGTCGGATTGGGCTTCGTCATCGGTCAGCCCCAAAAGCAGCGCCACGCCGGGAAAGCGTCGCCGGACAGGGGCGGGGGGCACGGCGCGGAGCAGGATCCACAGGACCGGCAGGGCGATCAGGGCCAGCAGGAGTAGAGGGGCAGTAAAGCCAAGGGAGCCAATGATCCACATTATTGCATCCCCTGGGGCGCTGCCCCAGACCCCGGAGTTTTTGGGCCAAGATGAAGATGAAGCATCATCTGTGCTGTTCCAGCGCGCCATAAAGCCAAAGAAGGGCTTTTGTCGCGCTGTCATTGGTGTGGTGGGTCTGAAACTGCCAACCGGTTGTCTGCACCAGATGGGTCAGCCGGTCTTTGCGTTCCGCCAGCCGGTCGAGATAGCGTTGTTTCAGATCGCCGGCTTTCAGTGTTTCGTGCTGCAGGCTGCCGGACATGCTTTGGAATATGGTGCGCCCATCGAAAGGAAAGGTTTCCTCTTGTGGGTCAAGCACCTGGACCAGCGCGCCGCGCACGCCCCTGTCGGCTGCACGCAGCAGGGCATCAGCGATGGGTTGAAGGTCGCCCAGGAAATCGGAGATGAAAATTGCGCGGGAATGCGGCAGCATCCCTTGGGTCGTCGGGGTGCCGTAATCGGCATCGTCATCCACCGACAAGAGCTGCGCCATCTGCACCACCTGTGCCGCGCCACGGCGCGGGGGCAGGCGCAAACCTGTCAGGCCGACCCGTTCGCCGCCACGGATCAGCAAGATCGCGCAGGCCAGCCCCAGCACGCGGGCGCGCTGCGCCTTGGAGGGCAGATTGGAGTCAGAGCTGAAGGACATTGCGGCGGCCTGATCGACCCAAAGGATGATGGATTGGGCGATCTGCCATTCCTTGTCTTGCACGAAATTGACATCTGACCGTGCCGACCGCCGCCAGTCGATGCTGCGGGCCTCGTCATGGGTCTGGGCGGGGCGGTATTGCCAGAAAGTATCCCCCGTGCCCGCCCGCTTGCGCCCGTGTTCGCCCAACAATACCGTTGTCGCAAGACGCTCTGCCTCGACCAGGAGGGCGGGCATGGGGGCGGCCAGCGATTCCGCCTTTGAGCGCAGGACAAGCGGTTGGGTCACGCCGCAGCCTCGACCTGTGTGATCCGGGTGGCGACGGTGTTGATGATGTGCTGGATGTTTTCGCCGCGTGCGCGGGCGGCAAAGGACAGCGCCATGCGGTGTTCCAGCACTGGCACAGCCATGGCGCGCAGGTCTTCGGCAGAGGGCGCAAGCCGCCCGTCCAGCAGCGCCTGCGCGCGCACGGTCAGCATCAGGGCCTGCGCGGCACGGGGGCCCGGCCCCCAGCTGACGTTCTGGCGAATGATATCGGGGGCGTCATCGTCAGGGCGGCAGGCGCGCACCAGATCAAGGATCATGTCAACGATGCCGTCACCGACGGGCATGCGGCGCAGCAGGGTTTGCGCATCCAGCAACTCCTGCGCGGTAAACACGGGTTTCGACACCGCGTCTTCCACACCGGTGGTGGCGATCAGGATATCCTTTTCGGTGTCGCGATCGGGGTAGGGGACGTCGATCTGCACCAGAAAACGGTCCAGCTGCGCCTCTGGCAGGGGGTAGGTGCCTTCCTGTTCGATGGGGTTTTGCGTAGCCAGCACATGAAACGGCACGCCAAGGGGCCGGTGCTGGCCTGCGATTGTCACCTCTTTTTCCTGCATCGCTTGCAACAGCGCCGATTGTGTGCGTGGCGAGGCGCGGTTGATTTCATCGGCCATCAGAAGCTGGCAAAAGATCGGCCCTTCGATAAAGCGGAAATTGCGCGTGCCGTCGGCGGATGTTTCCAGCACCTCTGACCCCAGGATATCGGCGGGCATCAGGTCGGGCGTGAACTGGATGCGGTTGCCATGCAGGCCCATCACGGTTGACAGCGTATCGACCAAACGCGTCTTTCCCAGCCCGGGCAGCCCGATCAGCACAGCGTGCCCGCCGCAGATCAGCGCTGTCAGCGTCAGGTCAACGACCCGCGGCTGGCCGATGAAACGGGCGGCGATACTGCTGCGTGCCGCTTGCAGCTTAGCGCCCAAAATTTCGATCTGGGCGACAAGATCGGCATCGCTGGACATGGCATTCCTCCGAGTGAACTCTATCTGTGATATACCATCAGATATAGCGACAGACCCCAATGGCAAAAACATGACGACACAAAAGATTGTGACCCCTTCCGCAGAAAGCCTTGCCCAAAGCGCCCGTGCCGCCCAAAAAGGCGGCTTGCCGCCGGTGCATTTGTGGAATCCGCCGTTTTGCGGAGATATTGACATGCGGATCGCACGGGACGGCACGTGGTTTTATCTTGGTACCCCGATTGGACGGCCCGCATTGGTCAAGCTGTTTTCGACGATTCTGCGCAAGGATGATGATGCTTATTTTCTGGTCACGCCTGTCGAAAAGGTCGGGATTACCGTTGATGATGCGCCTTTCGTTGCGGTGGATTTCAATCACCACGGCGACGGGCTGATGTTCCAGACGAATGTGGGTGACAGCTTTGTCGCAGGGCCTGACCATCCGATCCGGGTGGTGCGCGATCCGGCCACGGGCGAACCTTCACCCTATGTTCTGGTGCGTCGCAATCTGGAGGCGCTGATTGATCGCAAGTCATTTTACCGTCTGGTGGATATTGGCGCCTATGCTGACCATGAGGGCGAAAGCTGGTTTGGCGTTTGGTCGCAGGGCGCGTTTTTTCCGATTGTTCCATCTGCCGATCTGGAATGAATGTCAGATTTTTGGTGTCCGACAGTGTGATACCGGGCCATACTTGCCGCAAACTTGATCAGTTTTTGATTTTTTATTGATCATCAGCAAGGTTTCCGGGCTTGAAACCTGCGTGAATATTGCGAAGTACATCCGGACCCACCAAAAAAGAAGTATTGTCATGATCCCCGCCCGATTTGCCAACGTCCTGTTTGGCTTTCTTTTGTCCGGCATGATGTCGCTGATCGTATCCGGTATTTCGACGTTTCGCGCAGCGGGGCTGAGCGACGGGTTGTTCGGGCTATGGATGTCATCTTGGGCCCCAAGCTGGATGGTCGCCTTTCCAAGCGTTTTGTTGGTGGCGCCCTTTACGCGCCGTCTGGTTGCGCGGCTGATCAAGCCGTAAGCCGCATGACGCCGGCTTGATCAATGTTTGATGTATTACAGGCAATCCGCCAGCGTGGTGGCAAGGTTGCGGATCATCCTTGGGTAAAGGCCAGCACCTGGTTCCAGATCGGACCCCAGCGGGTCAAGCACTGCAGTTTGCGCGCCCGAACCATCCAGCACCAGTGCAACACGGCCCGGGTTGAATTGTGGTTCTGACAAGATGCAGGTCACATCACGGTCAGCGATAATACCTCTGATTTCGGCGATCCGCGCCGGGCTGGGTTCACGCGCATCTGACATGGAAATGGCCCCGGTTGCGGGAAAATCGAAGGCTTGTTCAAAATACTGATAAGCATCGTGAAACACGATGAAATTCCGGTCTTGCAGGGGATCAAGAATGTTTGCTACCTCGGCTGACAGGGTCGCCAATTCGGCGCGGCCCGCTGCCGCATTGGCGAAATATGCCCCGGCATTATCGGGGTCTGCCGCTGACAGGGATGCTGCAATGGTATTCAGCCAGACTGCTGCGTTATCTGGCGACAACCATGCATGAGGGTCAGCAGCGCCATGATCATGGTCATCGTGATCGGCTTCATCTGCGTGGTCGTCATGATCATCTTCATCCGCGTGGTCGTCGTTCGCATCATTGCCGTGATCATGCGCCTCGAACAAGGCGCCTTCACGGAAGGGCAATACGCGGGTGCCTGGGATGTCCAGAAATGTGACGCTTTGCGCGTCGCCCGCAAGGGCTGCGATGGCCCCGTCAAGCCACGGTGTCAGGTCGGGGCTGACCCAAAAAACAATGTCCGCGTTTTGCAGCGCCGCCGCCTGCGACGGGCGCAGCGCGTATTCATGCGGTGACGCGCCGGAATCGATAATCAGGTCGGGTGCGCCTAACCCGTCCATGACCCTTGCGACCAGTGAATGCACGGGTGCGATGTCTGCTGCGACGCGCGGCACGTCAGCCAATGCGGTTCCGGCCAGCAAAGATGCCGCAATCGTAAGGGAAATGAGTTTTCTGGACATTGCTGTCTCCATGTGATTTTATAACATTTGGTGACTGCTATATGAAATGAAATAACATGACAAGTCGAATATCTCGGCCCACTGAAAATGCGCCTGAAATGCTTGGATTTGAAAAACATGACCACAGCCATTGCGTCCAGACTGCCATTCAGTCGGCTGAAATCTTTTGCGCGGACAAGGGGCTGCGGTTCACGCCCGTCCGGCGCAAGGTGCTGGAGTTATTGTTGCAGGAACACCGCGCGCTGGGCGCTTACGATATTCTGGACCGCCTGCGTGATGCCGGTTTTGGTGCGCAGCCGCCCGTCGCCTATCGGGCGCTGGATTTTCTTGTCAGTCACGGCTTTGCGCACAAGATTGAACGGTTGAACGCCTTTATTGCCTGCGCGCATCCCGGCGCGCCCCATTCCCCCGCGTTCATGATCTGCCGGATCTGCGATTCGGTTGCCGAGGCGCAGTCGATGTCAGCCACGGGTGCGTTTGGCGATGCGGCCCGCCATGCCGGTTTTCAGATCGAACGCACGGTCGTCGAAGCCGAAGGCCTGTGCCCCACCTGTGTGAAACAGGCCGATAAATGAGCCTGATCACACTTGAAAACCTATCCGTCCGCTATGGTGGGCAGACAGTGCTGCGCGATGTGAACCTGGCAATTGCGCCGGGCGAAATTGTCACAATCGTTGGCCCGAACGGGTCTGGAAAAACCAGCCTGCTGCGCGCGATCATTGGCGCGACCCGGCCCGCAACAGGCCGTGTGACCCATCAAAAGGGACTAAAAATCGGATATGTCCCGCAAAAGCTGCATATCGATCCGACCTTGCCGATGACGGTGGAACGGTTCTTGCGCTTGCCCGGTGGCTTTCCGCGCGCCGATTGTGCCGCGGCATTGGACCAGGCCGAGGTGCCGGACCTGTCAAAACAGCAGATGACGTCGCTGTCTGGGGGGCAGTTCCAGCGGGTTCTTCTGGCACGGGCACTGATCAACCGGCCGGATGTCCTGCTGCTGGACGAGGCGACACAGGGGTTGGACCAGCCCGGCTCTGCCGCATTTTACCGCCGGATCGCGCAGGTTCGGGCGCAAACCGGATGTGCCGTTCTGATGATCAGCCACGAATTGCATGTGGTGATGAGCGCATCAGACAGGGTTATTTGCCTGAACGGTCATGTCTGCTGTGAAGGCACCCCTGAAATTGTGTCGTCCGCGCCAGAATATCGCGCCTTGTTCGGGACTGGCACAGGGGGTGCGCTGGCGCTGTATCGGCACGAACACGACCACGCCC
Organism: Yoonia sp.; assembly: GCF_014859355.1. GTDB lineage: Bacteria > Pseudomonadota > Alphaproteobacteria > Rhodobacterales > Rhodobacteraceae > Yoonia. Next base: position 178,211 of record NZ_JACUUJ010000001.1, read on the forward strand.
ATGATGCCAATTGCGCGCACGAACACGAGACGGAAAAGGCAGCGGAATGATGCTGGACGATTTTATGATCCGCGCAACACTGGCCGGTATCGGCGTCGCCTTTGCAGCGGCCCCGTTGGGCAGTTTTGTGGTCTGGCGGCGCATGGCCTATTTTGGCGATGCCACTGCCCATGCCGCCATTCTGGGGGTGGCCCTGTCACTGGCTTTCCAGATGTCGATTTTTGCCGGAACGATGGCCGTTTCGCTGGTGATGGCTCTGACGGTGACGATGCTCACCGGCCGGGGATATGCCATGGATACCCTGTTGGGGGTGCTGGCGCATTCGGCGCTGGCTTTCGGGTTGGTGGCCGTTTCGTTTTTGTCAGGCGTGCGCATCGACCTGATGGCCTATCTTTTTGGCGATATTCTATCGGTATCCCGAGGTGATCTTGCAGTGATCTGGGGGGGGGCGGCCTTGGTTGTTGTGCTGATCGGCTGGCGCTGGTCATCGTTGTTGACGGCAACCCTAAGCGACGATCTTGCCTATGCCAGTGGCATCAACCCCAAACGCGAACAACTGATCCTGACACTGTCGCTGGCCATCACGGTTGCGGTGGCCATTAAGGTGGTAGGTGTCCTGCTGATCGCCGCCATGCTGATCATTCCGGCGGCAGCAGCCCGCCCGATGTCCCGCAGCCCCGAAATGATGGCGGTCATGGCCGCTGTGATTGGTGCCGTGGCGGCCATAACCGGGCTGCGTGCGGCCTATGTATTCGACACCCCGGCGGGGCCGTCGATTGTGTGTGTGGCCGCGCTCATTTTTTTGGGCAGCAGTCTGTTATCCGGACGCAGAGGTGTATCTTGAGGGCGGGAAGACGGCGCGTCAGGGGCCGCTGTTACAAAACCGTTAGATAAGTATCATATAGGCTTTACAAAAATGCAGTAACTCCTGGCGCCATAAGTCTGACGTGATGACTGTTTTTTGCGGGGCGACTCTGTGGATTTGGTGTTGCGGAAAATGCAGTCGTATCTGGACCATCGAAATGAATGACAAGCATATTTTCAGGTCATTTGATCGTGACCTGGAATCGATTCAGGCCAGGGTGCTGCGGCTTGGCGGCTTGGTGGAAGTCGCCCTGGAACAGGCGGCAAAAGCATTGCAAACCCATGATGTTTCACTTGCTGAAACGGTGCGCAAAGGTGATTGCCACGTTGATGACCTTGATCACGCGATCAGGGTTGACGCTGCGCGCCTTCTGGCCATGTGGTCGCCGACCGCCAGTGATCTGCGCAGCATCTTGTGTGTAATGGACATCAGCTCACATCTGGAACGCTGCGGCGATCATGCCAGGAATATTGCAAGGCGCACGATCATCATGGCTGAAGAAGGTAACTTGCATGGCCCGCTTCTGGCGCTGCGACGGATGTCACGGTTTGTGAAAACGATGCTTGGCGATGCGCTGGATGCCTATGTCCAGCGCGACCTGGTAAAAGCCCGGGATGTTATCGCGCGCGATATCGAGGCGGATCAGTTTTATGATACGATTTTCAGGTCGTTGTTGATGCATATGATGGAAAATCACCGTAATGTCGAAGTGGGCATGCACCTGCACTTTATCGCCAAGCATATTGAACGGGTCGGTGATCATGCCACTGCAATCGCTGAACAGACGATATATCTGGTAACGGGTGGGCGTCCTGCCGATGATCGCCCGAAACATACCATCATGACGCCAGAAATTCAAGAAAGTGTGCGCATATGACAGAAATGCAACCATCGGTTCTGATCGTCGAGGATGAACCGGCACAACGGGAAATGCTGGCCTATAACCTTGAAAGTGAAGGGTTTCGTGTGATCAAGGCGGCTGACGGCAACGAAGCGCTACTTCTCGTCGAAGAAGAAAACCCAGACCTGATTTTGCTTGACTGGATGTTGCCCGGCACATCAGGCATCGAAATTTGCCGCCAGATCAAAGTGCGGCCTGCTTTTCGCATGACCCCGGTCATCATGCTGTCGGCGAGGTCGGAAGAGGTAGATAAAGTGCGCGGGCTGGAAATTGGTGCGGACGACTACATCGTCAAACCCTATTCGGTCGTCGAACTGCTGGCCCGTGTAAAGGCGCATCTGCGTCGGACCCGCCCAGCAAGTTTGGGGGAACGTCTGACTTTTGACGATATCGTGCTGGATGCGGAAACGCACAAGGTTTTTCGTGGCGAACATGAACTTAAACTCGGGCCGACCGAATTTCGTTTGCTGTCAACATTCATGGAAAAACCGGGCCGGGTCTGGGGGCGCGAGCAGCTGTTGGACAGGGTCTGGGGCCGTGATATTTACGTGGATACCCGCACAGTTGACGTCCATGTCGGGCGCCTGCGAAAAGTCCTGAGCAGCCACGGCGGTGAAGACCTGATCAGAACGGTGCGCGGCTCTGGATACGCCTTGGGATGAAATGGTTGTGTGGCGTTATTGCGCCAGACCCGGCTGTGATGATGTCACAGACGGATCAGGCAAACAGCTTTCAATCATCGCATGATCAGAACGGGCACACGGCACGACCTGATCATTTCTGTCGTGGTTGATCCGATGATCAGCGCACGCACCCGCGAATGGCCATAGGCCCCCATGACAAGCAATTCATGTTCCTCGGCTTTTGTGATTTGTGCCAATACCTTTTCCGGCTCGCCGCTATGCACAATGACTTCAGCCTGGAACCCACCCGCCTTGAGCGATGCAGCGGCAGAATCCAGCGTTTTGCGGATGTCGGGCGTATCATTACCAGCAAAAACCAGCGAAACGGCCAGCCCTTTAAATAGCGGGCTACGCGAAATGTAGTCAACCGCCTTAAGCGATGACGGTCCGCCATCAAATGCCACCAGCACCTTTTGCACCGGCTTGAACGCGCGGTTGGCGATGAAAACAGGCTTGCTACTGGATCGCACGACGCGTTCCAGATTGGACCCAAGGTGTTCCATCGCCATGCCTGCGGCCTCGCCCCGTTTGCCGATGACGATCATGTCGCCCTGATCTTCCTTGGCGGTGACGGTTTCGATCAGATCACCCTGACGCAGGCGGGTTTCAACATCGGTCAGGCCATCTGCAACAACGATTGCCTTTGCATCTGCCAAAATCGCGCGCCCGTGTTCGTGGGCCAACTTGGCACGTTCGGCGTCAAGGTCTGCCAACTGGTTCATCAGCGCGGTGCGTGCGCCCAGCTTGATCGCACCGGACAGGTCTTGCTTTTCGACTCCGGCACGGCGGCCCATCACGTGATAAATCTTGACCTTCCAGTCATTTTTACCAGCGATCCACGCCGCATGGCGGCAAACGCTTTCGGAATAGGCGGACCCATCCACCAATGCGATAAGTGTTTTCGTTGTCATGTTCGTTTCCTCCCTTAATGGCTCATCAGCTTGTCCATCGCGCCAGGCTTGTCATGGATGGCAAGCTTGTCAACGATGGTTTCCGATGCTTTGTTCAGGCCGATGATTTCCACCTCTGCACCCTCACGCCGGAACTTGAGCACAGCCATGTCCAGTGCCGCAACCGAAGAAATATCCCAGATGTGCGCACGGGTAACGTCGATGGTGACTTTTTCGGGGGCTTCCTTGAAATCGAAGGCTTTCATGAAATCCTCGGATGACGCAAAGAACAATTGGCCTTCGATGTAATAGATCCGGTGACTGCCCGAGGCGGTGATTTCCGTCCGCACCCGGAAAAGTTGTGAGATTTTCCAAGCAAAGAACAGGCCGGACAACAACACGCCAACCATCACGCCGATGGCAAGGTTGTGGGTGTAGACCACGAAAAACACCGTTGCCACCATCACGATAGAGGAAGATGTGGGATGGTCGCGCAAATTTTTGATCGACGACCACGAAAATGTCCCGATCGCCACCATGATCATGATCGCCACCAAGGCGGCCATCGGCACCATCGCCACGATATCGCCGATCACAACGACCATGATCAACAGGTAAACGCCGGCGGCTAAGCTGGACAACCGTCCGCGCCCGCCGGATTTCACGTTGATGATGGACTGGCCGATCATCGCGCAGCCCGCCATGCCGCCAATGAAACCGGTGGCAGTGTTCGAAATACCTTGACCAATGCATTCCTGATTGCGGTTCGATGTCGTGTCAGTCAGATCATCCACGATGGTCTGGGTCATCAGACTTTCCAACAGGCCCACAACCGCGACGGCCATTGCATAGGGAAAGATGATCGACAGGGTTTCGAAATTCAAAGGGATGTCGGGGATCAGGAAAATCGGCAATGTATCGGGTAAATCGCCCATATCGCCCACCGTGCGCACATCCCAGCCCATGACAAATGTCAGAACCGTCAGCACGACAATCGTCACCAGCGGTGACGGAATTGCCTTGGTCAGCAGCGGGAACAGATAAATGATCGCCAGACCGCCAGCGACAAGGAAATAGGTCAGCACAGGCACCGCATTTGGGTCAAGTTCGGGCAATTGCGCCATGAAAATCAGGATCGCCAGCGCGTTGACAAAGCCTGTCATGACCGATTTTGACACGAACCGCATGACAAAACCCAGTTTGAACACCCCGGCAGCGATCTGCAACAGGCCCGCCAGAATGGTGGTCGCCAACAGATATTGCAACCCGTGATCCTTGACCAAGGTAATCATCAGAACGGCTGTCGCGGCGGTCGCCGCGGAAATCATGCCGGGGCGCCCCCCGGTGATGGCGATAATGACCGAGATCGCGAAAGAAGCGTAAAGCCCCACCTTTGGATCGACCCCCGCGATAATGGAAAAGGCAATCGCTTCGGGAATCAGCGCAAGTGCCACGACGATGCCGGCAAGCAGATCACCGCGGATATTGTCCGTCCACTGACGGCGATATTGAGAGAGAGAGATCATAAACAGTTCTGTATCCATAGGCCGCAAGCAATGACCTGCGGTCTTTTTTCATTTCGTATCGGATTAATCCGGCGGGTAGGCGGCCGGAAGAGCCAGCCAGGGGGCAGCCCCCGACTCCTGTGCGATGAGGCGCGGCATAACCGCACGCGCCCGGAAAGCCAAGACACCGTTCCTGCATCTGCTCCAATTATTCAAAAACAATGTTCTGGATGCGATGACATGTGTAAATTTGCCCATAAATCGGGCTAAATGCGACTGTCTTGAATATTTTGGCACTTGATGACAGCGCCTTTGCTGCGGTTTGGCTGTGCGGCCATGCCATTGGATAGGGTGCCGGGATATTTGATCATCCCGGCACCCTTTTGACTGTTAGATGGATGTGCAGATGTATTTCATCTCGGTGTAGTCATCGATCCCGTGGGATGATCCTTCGCGGCCTAGGCCTGATTGTTTGACCCCGCCAAAAGGCGCGACTTCGGTCGAGATGATGCCGGTATTCACGCCGACGATCCCATATTCCAAAGCTTCGGACACTTTGATCACGCGGCTGATATCCTTGGCATAGAAATAGGACGCAAGGCCAAAGATCGTATCATTCGCCTGATAGATCACGTCGTCTTCGTCTTCGAACATGAACAAGGGCGCGAAGGGGCCGAATGTTTCATCGGTGCTGACCAGCATATCCTTGGTCGCATTGGTCACGATCGTCGGTTCAAAAAATTGCCCGCCCAGATCGTGCGGCTTGCCGCCGGTCAGAACACTGCCGCCTTTGTCCAGTGCATCGTCCAGGTGTTCTTGCACCTTTTTCACTGCCGCAGGTTCGATCAGCGGGCCAAGTGTGGTGCCATCGGACAGCCCGTCACCGACGCGCAGATTTTCAACGGCAACCTTCAGCTTGGCGGCAAATTCATCGTAAACGCCCTTTTGCACGTAAATCCGGTTGGCGCAGACGCAGGTCTGGCCGTTGTTGCGGAATTTGCAGGCAATCGCGCCTTCGACGGCGGCATCCAGATCGGCATCATCGAACACGATGAACGGCGCATTACCGCCCAGCTCCATGCTGCACTTCATGACCTGATCGGCGGCCTGTTTCAGCAGGATGCGCCCGACTTCGGTGGACCCCGTAAAGGTCAGTTTGCGCACGATGGGGTTTTCGCAAAATTCCTTGCCGACTTCGGAAGAAGAGGTCGATGTCACGACAGAAAACAGCCCCTTCGGCACGCCCGCCTCTTCGGCCAGTTTCGCCATGGCCAGCGCCGACAGCGGTGTCAGCGACGCGGGCCGGATCACAAAGGCACAGCCGGCCGCCAGCGCAGGGGCGACCTTGCGGGCGATCATCGCATTGGGAAAATTCCATGGCGTGATGCCTGCGGCCACGCCGATGGGCTGGCGGATCACGGTGATCCGCTTGTCGGCCATATGGCCGGGGATGGTTTCGCCGTAGATGCGTTTGGCCTCTTCGCCGAACCATTCGATAAAACTGGCACCATAGGCGACTTCACCGCGCGCTTCGGCCAGTGGTTTGCCCTGTTCGGCTGTCATGATGATGGCCAGATCTTCCTGATTTTCCATCATCAGATCATACCATTTGCGCAGCACGCGGGCGCGATCCTTGGCGGCCAGTGCGGCCCATGGTTTCTGTGCCTTTTGTGCGGTTTCGATGGCGCCTGCCACTTCTGCGCGCGACAGATCGGGGACGCGCGCGATCACGTCGCCGCGCGCAGGGTTTGTCACGTTGAATGTCTTGCCACTAGCGGCCTGCACCCAGTCGCCCGAGACAAACGCCGCCTCGCAGACCAGATCGGGGCGGGACAGCAGCGATTTGAGGTTGGTGGTTTCGTCAAGCATGTTAGCCTCCGTTTTGATTGGATGCTTTGTGGACCCATTGGGGTGCTGGCGTAAAGGGGAAGACGATGGAATTGGATGATGCCTATGCCAACGCGGCCTATATTCCGGGAGGCGATGCCTATCCTGACAAATGGGCGGGGCTGGCAGCCGCATTTCGTGCCCAAGCCGCTTGCGAACTGGATTTGCCATATGGGGAATCGCCGCGGCAGCGGTTTGACCTGTTTCACCCGCCACGGCTGGCCAAAGGTGTCGTGATCTTTGTGCACGGCGGCTATTGGCTGCGGTTCGATAAATCGTTCTGGTCGCATCTGGCGGCGGGTCCGCTGGCGCAGGGCTGGGCGGTGGCGATGCCGTCTTATGACCTGTGCCCGGATGTGCGGATCACGCAGATCGGGGAACAGGTTGCCGATGCGATCGGCGTGATCGCTGATAGGGTGCCTGGCCTGATACGTCTGGTCGGGCATTCGGCCGGCGGCCAGTTGGTGGCGCGGGTGGTGGTCCGCCGCACCCGCTGGCGGGACCGCGTGGCGCGGGTTGTGCCAATTTCGCCGGTGGCCGATCTGGCGCCTTTGATGCAGACAACCATGAATATGGACCTGCGGGTTGACCCGGCGGAGGCTGTATCCGAAAGCCCTGTTCATTTGCCTGCCCCCGATCTGCCCGTCACGGTCTGGGTGGGCGGTGCTGAACGCCCGGCATTTCTGGAACAGGCCGCAGCCCTGTCCCGGTTATGGGGCTGCGCCTGCATCGTGTCACCTGACCAACATCATTTCAATGTTGTCGAAGATTTGGCAGATCCCGAAAGCGCCCTGACCCGCGCCATTCTGGTCTGACCGAGGGCAAAGGGTATTAACGCCTTTACCATCAAAACCGTATAGACAGGGCGGGGGTCGGAAATTATCTTGGCAAAAATTTGAACTATGGTAAGGCATTTTACGACAATAAAAATGATTGGTTGAAATATGATGAGATCAGTTTTGGTCGGGCTTTCGATTGTTGCGCTGGCAGGTTGTGAGGTAGTGCCGGGGCAAAAAAGTATCGTTGATCGCGGCTTTGATTCCGCACTGTTGGAAGACGGGCGTGCCAACATCTGGATTGACCCGGATGGCTGTCAGCACTGGTGGATTGATGACGGTGTGGAAGGGTATATGTCCCCACGCCTGAACCGTGACGGAACGCCGCGCTGTCAAGATGAACGGAACGCTGTGACATTGAAGGATGGCACGGTCGTTATTGCCGATCCAGAGCCGACAAACCCCGTCTGACCCAAGGCGTGCGACCAGCGGCAGGTGCCCGGTGATCAGATGGCCCTACCCCGGTTGGGTGGGGCCATGCTGCATTGGACCTACAGACAGCCCATCTCAACGCATCGGTGTCAGCAGGGCATCGCGTAAGCTGCAGTCGCGAATCACGTCTGCGCCGCAGGTCCGAAACACCAAATCACGGGTCAGGCAAATCCGCGCTTCCTGAATATAGCCTTGTTTGCAGGTGATCGTGATCTGGTCTGCGGTCAGACCGGGGTTGTCGCGCAAGAATGCGTCTTCGATCACGGATGCCGGCAAGGTGATATCGCGGGTGATCCGGCGCAGCACGGCTGGACGGTTGATCTTGTTGAAGGCGGCACGCGCCTGCGCGAAATAGCGCGCGGCAGGCAAACCTGTGCAAGACCCATGTTTGCGCCATTGATACCACGCCAGCCCTGAGGTGCCCATGATTTCGGCCATCGCGGCAGTTTCGGCCTGGCTGGGTGGGCGCTGGCTGGTTTGGCAATGAGAAGGATAGCCCGTAGCGTATTGCGGCCATAACCCGTGCAAGACCCAATCGAAATCTGCCGCCGCGTCGCATTGCGGGGAATTGCGTGCATCGCCTTCCAGCGCGCACCAATTCGCTGACCACGACAAGGACAAGATATAATAATCAAACGCGTCAGCGCGATCATCGGCTCGGACAGGGCTGGCAAACAGGCAAAGAACGGCAAAAAGGCGGCGCATTTTGATCTTTCATCTTGTCATTTGGCGCATTATATACTTTGCAAGTTCCCCGACAATGCGAACCCGGCCCACAGTGGTCTGCCCCTGAAGGGCGCGGGAAAGGCTTGTCCGTTGAAATGGAGACAACGATGTCTGAGAAACCGATTATGGCCAAGGCGACCGCCGTCTGGCTTTGCGATAATACAACGCTGACGTTCAAGCAGATTGCCGATTTTTGCGGTTTTCACGAGCTTGAGGTGCAAGGCATTGCCGATGGCGATGTTGCCGTCGGGGTCAAGGGTTTTGACCCGATCGCCAATAATCAGCTGACCCAAGAAGAGCTGGACAAGGGCATTGACGATCCGTCTTACAAGCTGAAACTCAAGTATAACGCTGCAGCCCAAGGCGAGGAAAAACGCCGCGGCCCGCGCTATACCCCCTTGTCAAAACGTCAGGACCGCCCGGCGTCGATCTATTGGCTCGTGAAATTCCATCCCGAACTCAACGATGGCCAGATCAGCAAATTGGTCGGCACAACCAAGCCGACAATCCAGGCCATCCGTGAACGGACCCATTGGAACATCAACAACCTTGATCCGATCGACCCTGTCGCCCTGGGCTTGTGCAAACAGTCGGAGCTGGACGCCGCCGTGCAGAAAGCCAACGCCAAAAAGGCCCGTGAAGGTGGGGCGATGTCCGACGATGAGCGGCGCAAACTGGTCGGCACAGAACAATCGCTTGGTATGGCGCCAGAACCGAGAATGCCCAGTTCGATGGAAGGGCTGGAAACATTCAGCCTGTCCGATCCGCGTGCCGATCACGAAGAGGAAGAAGACAAGCGCGACGTGTCCGACGCCAACAGCTTTTTTAATCTGCCGGATGATGACGACGAAGACGACGACGATCGTTAAGCGTCAAACCTGGATCCGAAAAAGCGTCACTTTGCGGTGGCGCTTTTTTCATTTCTGGCGACTGGCCAGTGTCAAAGCGCCTTGCGTGCATTGAGAGCTGCCGTGATTGTGCCGTCATCCAGATAATCCAGTTCACCCCCGACAGGCACACCTTGTGCCAATGATGTGACCGTAACACCCGGCAGTTGGTCGGCGATATAATGTGCCGTTGTCTGACCGTCGATCGTGGCACCAAGGGCAAGGATGACTTCATTGATGCGCTCATCGGTGATCCGCGCAATCAGCTTCGGGATGCGCAGTTCATCGGGGCCGATGGCATCTAGCGCGGACAGCGTGCCGCCAAGCACGTGATAACGCCCTTTGAAAACGCCGCTGCGTTCCATCGCCCACAGGTCGGCCACGTCTTCGACCACGCAAATTTGCCCGATGGCCCGCCTGTCAGACTGGCAGATGTGACAGGTATCGGCCGTGGCGATGTTGCCGCAAGTCAGACATTCGCGCACGGTCGTTCCCACCAGATGCAATGCATCCGCCAAGGGCAGCAAGACCTGCGACCGTTTCTTGATCAGGTGCAGGACCGCACGCCGCGCCGAGCGCGGCCCAAGACCGGGCAGCTTGGCCATGAGCGCAATCAGGTTTTCAAGGTCTTCGGTGCCGTTTGACATGCGGTTCTGCTATGGGCGGGGGACCAAATTTCGCGAAATTTGGTGCCTCCGGTAGGGATATTTATGCGCGGAAGACGCATGGTTCAGAAGGGCAGTTTCATCCCCGGTGGCAGGCCCAACCCTTCGGCCAGTTTGGCCATTTCCTGCTGCGCGCGGTCGGTCGCCTTGCTTTGGGCATCCTTGATTGCGGCAAGGATCAGATCTTCAACGACTTCCTTGTCGTCACTGGAAAAGATCGAGGGGTCGATGTCCAGTGCCTTGAGCTCGCCCTTGGCGGTGGCGGTGGCCTTGACCAAACCCGCGCCGCCGACGCCTTCGACAGTGATGTGTTCCAGATCGTCTTGTATCTGGGCCATTTTGCCCTGCATCTCTTGCGCTTGTTTCATCATCTTGGCCATATCGCCAAGCCCGCCTAGTCCTTTGAGCATCGCATCTCTCCTGTCGGTATGTTCAATTTTTCAGATATGGCCTGCGCCGGTCCGGGGCAAGGGCAGCTCAGTCAGACTCAAACGGATCCCATTCGTCTTCAACCTCGGGCAGTGCATCCTGTAGCGCGTCTTGTGTCTTGTCGGCCTCGGTCCTTATCTCGGTGATATGTGCCTTCGGAAAGGCGGCGATCACGGCTTGGACCAGCGGGTGCTGTTCGGCTTGCTTGCGCAGGGCGATTGCAGCAGCATCACGGGTTTCGGCGATGGTGGGGGCACCACCTTCGGCCACGCTGATGACCCAGCGGTTGCCGGTCCATGCCTGCAGTCGCGATTGCAAGCGCCCGATCAGATCAGCGGAGGCGTCGGCTGTCGGGTTTACGGCAATGCGGCCGGGTTGGTAGCTGACCAAACGCAGCCCGGTTTCAACCTCGACCAGCAACTTCACGTCACGGTGCGCGCGGATCAGCTCCAGCACGTCCGCGAATCTTGCATAATGTTCCAGCGCATCGGTCGCCAGCGCTGTTGCCGTTTGTGCGCCAGATCCTGTTGAGCCGCGTTGCCTTGGCGCGGTTGCCGTGGCCGTTGGTGCCGCCGTCGCGCCGCCAGCAGGTGCGGGACGCCCTCCTGATGGGCTGGCTGGGGGCGGTGTGGCATCCTGCAATTTGCGCACCAGTTCGTCTGGTGCGGGCAGATCGGCCACATGGGTCAGCCGGATCACCGCCATTTCCGCGGCCATCATTGCGTTGGGGGCCATTGCGACCTCTTCCAGCGCCTTCAGCAGCATTTGCCACATGCGCGACAACACCCGCATCGGCAGGGCATCGGCCATGGCCTGCCCGCGGATGCGTTCATCAGGGCCGATGGTGGGGTCTTCGGCGGCCTCGGGTGTGATCTTGATGACACTCACCCAGTGGCACACCTCGGCCAGGTCGCGCAGCACCGCCATCGGGTCTGCCCCGTCGGCGTATTGGGCAGACAGTTCGCTTAGGGCCGCTGCCGCCTCGCCGCGCAGGATCATGTCGAACAAGTCCAGCACGCGGCCCCGGTCGGCCAGCCCCAGCATCGCGCGGACCTGATCGGCGGTGGTTTCGCCGGCGCCATGGGAAATCGCCTGATCCAGCAGTGATGTGGCATCGCGCGCCGATCCTTCGGCGGCGCGGGTGATCAGCGCCAGCGCGTCGTCGCTGATTTCAGCGTTTTCACCGTTGGCGATCTTGCGCAGCAGGGCGATCATCACCTCGGGTTCGATGCGGCGCAGATCAAACCGCTGGCAGCGCGACAGCACAGTGACGGGCACCTTGCGGATTTCGGTGGTGGCAAAGATGAATTTCACATGCGCGGGTGGTTCTTCCAGCGTTTTCAACAGCGCGTTGAACGCGCCTGTTGACAGCATGTGCACCTCGTCGATGATATAGACCTTGTAGCGCGCGGAGGCCGCGCGGTAATGCACGGAATCAATGATTTCACGGATATTGGCGACCCCGGTGTTGGATGCCGCATCCATTTCCATCACATCGACGTGCCGTCCTTCCATGATGGCACGGCAGGGTTCGCATTGCCCGCAGGGGTCTGTCGTCGGGCCGCCCGCGCCGTCGGGACCGACACAGTTCAAACCTTTCGCGATGATCCGGGCGGTCGTCGTTTTGCCGGTGCCCCGGATGCCTGTCATGATGAACGCCTGCGCGATCCGGTCTGCGGCAAAGGCATTTTTCAAGGTGCGCACCATGGCGTCCTGCCCCACCAGATCGGCAAAGGTTTCGGGCCGGTATTTCCGGGCGAGCACTTGATAGGCGGATTGGTCGGTCATGGTGTCCTGATGCTGGATTCGTCTGCCTGTAAACCCTACGCAGACCGCGGGCATTGGTCCACAGCGTTCGGGCGGTTGTCAGCGGCCGCGTTTGTTCGCGGCGCCTTTTTGCGGTTTGCCTGCCTTTTTCGACCGATCCCGCACTTGCGCAATTGTGTCGGTGGCTTGTTTGTTTTCTTGCGACAGCTTTTTGAAACGTCGGAGCCGCTCTGGATCGATTTCATTGGTCTTGACCGCCGCTTGCACTGCGCAACCCGGTTCGCTTTCGTGCGCGCAATCGCGGAATTTGCAACGTGCAGCCCGTTCAGAGATTTCCGGAAAGGTTGCGTCGATCCCGAAAGCCACCTCTGCCACGCCAAGCCCGCGCATGCCCGGCGTGTCAATCAGCCAGCCACCTTTGGGCAGTGCATGCAGCGAACGGCCCGTTGTCGTGTGGCGTCCGCGCGCGTCATCTTCGCGGATGGCGCGGGTCGCGGCATTTCCGCCGGTCAGGGCGTTGGCGATCGTTGTCTTGCCGACACCGGATGTGCCGACAAGGGCGACAGTTTGCCCCTTGTCATACCACGGGGCAAGCAGGTCTGCCACGGCACCCGATTTGGCATCCAGCGCAATCACCGCAAGGTCGCGCCCCAAAGCTTGCGCCCTTTCTATAAAGGCTTGGGGGGCAACGCATTTGTCTGCCTTGGTCAACAGGATCACGGGGGTGATCAGCGCGTCATGCGCCATGGCCAGATAGCGTTCAAGCCGCGCTTCGTTGAAATCTTCATTGCAGGACGTGGTGATGAAAAGCGTGTCGATATTGGCGGCGATCAGTTGCTTTTCGCCGCTGTGATATTCTGTTCCGCGGCTCAGTTCTGTTTTGCGGTTCAACACGCGGATCACGCGATGCTGGTCGGGTTTGCACAGCACCCAATCGCCGACGGCCACCGCTCCGGTTGTGATGCCCGGGTCCAACGTCAATTCCAAGGGGCCGATTTCCGAAAGGGCATTGACCCGGTCACGATGCACGGTTGCGATACGCGCAGGGGTCAGTGATTCCAGATCGGCGGAATCCAGTTGCGACATGTAAAACGGCGACCAGCCAAGGGCGTCGCGTGTCAGTTCTGTCAATCAGGTGTCCTTTTTCAGTGAAGGCCGTTCAAGTCACCCTATGCCTGCAAGCCACGGCGGCACAAGACAATGGTTGGGCATTGCGCAGGGCGATGCGCCGCATCGGCACGGCCCAACAAGCACAGTGGCACGATAAGTCAGAAGAAGGAGAGGTGAGAGGCTGACAACGACCCAAGCGGGGCTCGTTATGGCTGCTTCCTTCCGGACCTGACCAATTTGGCGAGGCGCTCGCCCGCGCCAACCTCTCGCTGGTCATATAGTGTGGCATCTTGTCTGGCGCAACCATCAGAATGTCAGGCGATACAGATCAAATCCTTCCTGATCCGGCCCGACATGGCTGATCCCTGCGCTCAGCTGGTTTTTTGCCGATGGGGAAGACCGGAAAACGGCGCTGGTGTCCGGTATGCTGTTGAAAACCCACGGTGGTCTGGCGGAACCGGCGATGATGGTGCGCGCGCGCAGATCGGCGATCAGGATTTCATGCGTTGTTTCGACAGAACTGTGCAGCAAATCCGTGTCTGGGATGCTGAGAAAACCGCCACCGCCGTTGGCTCTGTAGCTGTTCATGGCGACGACAAACATATCGTCATCCGCAACGGGCTTGCCTTGATAGCGCAAGTCGCGCACCCGGCCGGAGTGTATTTTCAGCACTGCGCCACCCGGCCCGAAACATGCGGGTTGCGACAGGTCGAACGCATAGGTCAGCCCAAAAATACTGTCGCAGTCATAGGCGGGAATCTGCGGGTTTATCAGGGTTTGGTCATGCTTTCCGGGGGTCATCTGGTTGAAATGCGCAGCAGACCATTCCAACCATGCACGCAATTGCGCACCGCTGCGCCGCACGGCGCATAACACGTTTGCAAAGGGGTAAATCGCCGCAGCATCGCGCAGTGCAACAGGCCCTGGCGCAATGTCGATGAAATGCGCCGGCCCGGCCCGGCCCCCAAAGCGGAAGGGCGCGGTCGCTGATAAAACCGGTAAATTCCTGTGCGCGGATGACGCCAGCGCCTTTTGCACCGCCCGCATTTGCGCGTCTGCCAGCAATTGCTGCGACAAGTCCGGCCTGACGCATGAAAAATAGCTGTGCAGGCGGGATTTCGTTTCGGCGATGGGCTGTCTGATGTAAGCCTGCGTCGCTTTATGTGCGGTCTTCACATGCCCGCGCAGTCGTTTCGTCAACGGACTGTCATGTTCTGTGTGCGCATCCTCTTGGTGCATGCGGCAGACGTGTTTTACGATTTCCGCACCTTTTGGGCCAAAGGTCAGATCAAGGTCAATGACGCCCAGCCAATTGCCGTAAAACCCGGCCATGACAGTTGGTTTGCCATGCAAAGTGCCAGTTTGATGATTGATTGCTGCACCGGGGCTTTGGTTGCCGCCGGGAAAGATTTCATGGGTGTGCCCGGTCAGGATCACGTCTATCCCGTCTACGGCGGCCAATGGCACGGCGGCATTTTCCATGTTGGGTGTGTGCCCCTCAGCCCCGATGCCCGAATGGCACAGCGCCACGACAAGATCGGCGCCAGCGGCTTTGATCTGTGGCACCAGAATGCGTGCGGTTGCCACGATATCATCTGCTTGCAGTTGCCCGGCCAGCATCGCCCTGTCCCAACTGGTGATTTGCGGCGGCACAAAGCCGGTCACGCCGATCCGCAGCGGGCGTTGGGTGCCGTCTGTGCAGGTCACGGTGCGGTTCAGGATAACGTAATCCAAAGCGATATCCGGCCCTTGCAACATTCGGATATTGGCGCAAATGACGGGAAATTCCGCCGCATCGAGTGCGGTGCGCAGAAATGGCAGACCATAGTTGAATTCATGATTGCCCAGCGTCACGCCATCATAGCGCAGCGTATTAAACGCTGCGATCATGGGGTGAATGTCCGGCGGCGCGGGCTGGTTGGCCAGAAAATCGGCCAGCGGATTGCCCTGAATGAAATCTCCGTTATCGAACAGCAGTGTCGTGACCCCGGCCTCGGCACGCATTGCACTGATCCGGTCGGCCAGATGGATCAGCCCGGTGCCATGATCAACTTTGTCAGTAAAGTAATCATACCCCAAAAGCCGCATATGAAGATCGGTCGTTTCGAGGATCCGTAACCTTGCGCGGGGTTGGCGGGCGGTCAGACCAAAATTGCCCTGCTCGGGGGAAGGAGTATGCATGCGCGACCCTAAAGCGAAACACTCGTTATATGATTTAGATACTACATGAAGGAGTGAAACGTTAATCAATTGAATTTTACATTGCATAAAAAATTGAACTCCAGATACGGGCATGTCATTTCGGGTGTTATGAAAATTGCAGAAACAGTGACTTTTGGCGGCTCGGGGTTGAATCGGGCCGCCGAATGGCGCGGGCGGGCTGATGAATTGCGTCTGCATCCTGCCGCGCGGACAATTCTTTTGTGGCGCGGCAAGCCGATGTTGCGTGGCGATACGCTGGTGCGTGTGCCACTGGGTCATCCGGTCATGGCAGATGCCGGTGCAGACCTGATCCTGCTGGGGATAGACGATGCAGGCCCGGTGTTTGCCGCCGATCTGTCGGGGTGGACGCCGCCCGACCTGGATACAACGCATCTTGATACTTTTCTGGACCCGTCAGAACAGCGGCATCCGGCTATGCCGGCAGGGACGGTTTTTGCCGAATTGCGCGCGATCATGACCCGGCTATCGCCGCGTGACGCTGAACTGGCCGTGACGGCAAAGGCGATCATGGGCTGGCATCTGTCGCACCGTTTCTGCGCGCGCTGTGGCACCGAAAGCACCTTGGCCATGGCGGGCTGGCAGCGCAATTGCGCCGCCTGCGGTGGCCACCATTTCCCGCGGACCGATCCGGTTGTGATCATGCTGATCACACATGGCAATGCGGTTTTGCTGGGCCGTTCGCCCGGCTGGCCGGATGGGATGTATTCGCTTTTGGCCGGATTTGTAGAGCCGGGTGAAACAATAGAAGCCGCCGTCCGTCGCGAGGTGTTTGAAGAAACAGGTGTGCGGGTTGGTGCGGTCAGTTATCTGGCCAGCCAGCCTTGGCCGTTTCCTTCATCTTTGATGATGGGCTGCGCGGGTCTTGCGCTGAGCACCGACATCACGATTGACCCGGTCGAGATCGAAGATGCGCTTTGGCTCACCCGCGAGGATCTGGCGCTGGCCTTTACCGGGGCACACCCGCGCATCCTGCCAGCCCGCAAAGGGGCCATTGCCCATTTTCTGTTGCGGCAATGGCTTGCAGATCAACTTGACTGATCATCGCTGCCCGCCGCCGCCGATCATCCGATTTGGACGAAAACGATGAAATTCAGCACACGCGAAGATATCGAGGCGCCCATTGCCCATGTGTTCGAAAAGGCAAGTGATTTTGCGGCCTTTGAACGCCGTGCGCTGCGGCATGGTGCGCGCGTTTACCGTCAGGGTGACGGGCCGGTTACGCTGGGGGCAAAATGGGAAATAGAGTTCCGGCTGCGGGGCCGCAACCGCAAGATGCAGGCGACGCTTGCTGCGATAGATGCACCCGAAATGTATCGCTTTGATGCGGTGTCAGAACACCTGATCGCGCAAAGTTCTGTTACTTTGGTCGCGCTGTCGCCCAATCGCACGCGGATTTTGGTGGCTTTCGATCTGCAACCGCGGTCGTTGACCGCCCGCGTGATGTTGCAGCCCCTGAAGCTGGCCAAGGCCAAGCTGACACAGCAGTTCAAGGGGCGCGTTCTGGAGTTTGCCAAGGATATCGAACACGATTACCGCAACCCCGCCTGACCAAGACGGATCAGTCTGCCTGTTCGTGGCGGCGCGCTGCGGCGGGATAGACCCCCATGATTTGCAGGTGATTGGTAAAGTAATCCAGTTCCTCGAGCGCGAGCCGGACCGAAGGGTCATCCGGATGCCCTTCGATTTCGGCATAGAATTGTGTCGCGGTAAACGCGCCCCCGACCATATAACTTTCCAGTTTGGTCATGTTGATCCCGTTTGTCGCAAAGCCGCCCATCGCCTTGTAAAGCGCGGCAGGAATGTTGCGCACCCGGAACACAAAGCTGGTCATCATGCCGTGATCGCCCCGTCGCGTGTAATCGGGGTCGCGCGCCATAACCAGAAAACGGGTCGTATTGCGTGCGTGATCCTCGATATGGCGGGCGGCCACATCCAGCCCGTAAATCTCTGCAGCCAATTCCGACGCCAACGCCCCCAAGGCAGGGTCGCCAGATCGGGCGACATGCATCGCTGACCCGGCCGTATCTGCCCCGACCAAAGGGTTGATTGCGTGGCGGCGCAAGAAATTGCGGCACTGGCCCAGCAGAACTGTATGGCTCATCGCGGTTTTGACATCGGCGACGGTCGCGCCGGACACGGTCAGCAGGTTGATATGCACCCGCACAAAGGTTTCATCAACAATGTGCAGCCCGCTTTCGGGTAACAGTGAATGCACATCAGCCACACGGCCATAGGTGGAATTTTCAATTGCGATCATGCCCAGGTCTGCATCACTGCGCCGCACGGCCTCGATTGCATCCTCGAATGTGTGGCAGGGCAGTGGTGCAAAATCAGGCCGCGCCTGCACACATGCCTGGTGGCCATAGGCGCCCAGTTCCCCCTGAAAAGCGATTTTTTGTGACATATTCCTCAACTTCTTCTGCATACTGTCGCATTTGGGCGATTAGTCGCGCCAGTATACCTTGCAACCGGGTGTGGGAAGCGGATACACAGCCCCAGAGTTTTGAACCAGATGGAACGCGACATGTTCGACACAATGACGATGACCAAAGTAATTGGTGCCCTTTGCGGTTCCCTTTTGATTTTCCTTTTGGGCGGATGGGCAGCTGAAATCATCTATCACGGCGGTGGCGGGCACGACGACCGGCAAGCCTATATCATCGAAGTCGAAACCGACGAAGTTGTTGAAGACGTCGTTGAAGAAATCGATTTTGCGATCGTGATGGCCTCGGCCAGCGCCGCTGACGGTGAAGCATTGTGGCGGAACTGCCGGTCGTGTCACGCACTGGAAGCGGGCGTAAACGGCGTTGGCCCTTATCTGCACGGTGTTGTCGGGCGGGATGTCGGGGCTGCGTCCGGATATAATAGCTATTCGGGTGCGTTGACGCAGGTCGCTGATGTCTGGACGCCCGAAAACCTGAATGGTTTCCTCGAAAACCCCAGTGCTTACGCGCCTGGCACGTCGATGGGCTACCGCGGGATGCGGTCGGTTGAAGACCGGGCCAACCTGATCGCCTATCTTGACAGCATCGACAACTGATCGTTGATAGCACAAGATGTATCAAAGGCCGCCTATTCGGGCGGCCTTTTTTCTTGCCGTGATGTTGGGATCACTGCGCGATCACGCAATCTCAACTTGAATGTTTGCCAAACTGTCCCTTAGCCTCATCTATAGTTAAAAGAGTTTGACCATTCTGGAGAAAATCATGCCGCATCGCCCCCAGTCACGTGCAATGTCCAAGGTCGCCGACAATCGCGCCGATCTGCTGCGAAACTGGGTGCTGGGCACTGTTGTCAGTGTGGGGGCCTTGGTGGCTGCGGGGCAGCTTTTGGCCGACGCGCATGAGACAATCATCGAAACCCATGCCTATTCAAATTTTGGCACGGTAAAATACGGCCCCGATTTTCCGCATCTGGACTATGTGAACCCTGACGCGCCCAAGGGCGGTGAAATAGCGCTGTGGTCAATGGGCACGTTCGACAGTTTTAACCAATATTCCCGCAAGGGCGTATCCGCCGAACTGAACACGCTGCCCTATGAAAGCATCCTGACCAGCACGGCGGATGATCCTTACGGGTCTTACTGTTATCTTTGCACCACGATGGAATATCCCGAAAGCCGCGACTGGGTCATCTTTAACCTGCGCGACGATGTGACCTTTTCCGACGGGCGCCCCTTTACCGCCGAAGATGCGAAATTCACCTTCGAGCTGTTTCAGGAACAGGGCATCGCGGAATATCGCGCCATCATCGAAGGCTTTATTGACAGCGTCGAGGTGCTGGGCCCGCATCGTGTGAAATTCAACTTTACCCCCGAGGCACCGCGCCGCGATGTGATTGGCATCGCAGGGGGAACGAATGCGTTTTCAAAGTCATGGTTTGAAGAAACCGGCGCACGTGTTGACGAAAGCACGTTAGAGCCGTTTTTGGGCACTGGTGCCTATATGCTGGACAGCTACGACATCAACCGCCAGATCATCTATAAACGCAATCCGAACTGGTGGGGCGCTGATCTGCCGATCAACATCGGGCGCAACAACTTTGACAGGATCAGGGTGGAATATTTCGCCGATAGTGCGGCCGCATTGGAAGGCTTCAAATCCGGCGCTTACACGTTTCGCAACGAAAATTCATCCAAGGAATGGGCGACGGGCTATAATTTTCCCGGCATCGACAACGGCTGGGTGGTCAAGACCGAACTGCCCGACGGCAATATCGCCTATGCGCAGGCATTCGTGTTCAACCTACGCCGCGAAAAATGGCAAGACCCACAGGTCCGCGAAGCGATCCGCATGATGTTCAATTTCGAATGGTCAAACGAAACACTGTTTTACGGCATCTATGACCGGGTCAATTCGTTCTGGGAAAACTCCGAGCTTGAGGCGACGGGCACCCCTTCCGAGGCCGAAATCGCGATTTTGAAACCATTGGTTGATGAGGGATTGCTGGACGCCAGCATCCTGACAAACGCGGCGGTGATGGCCCCCACATCCAGCAGCGCCGACCGGCCGCTGGACAGGGGCAACCTGCGCACGGCATCTGCCCTGCTGGACGGCGCAGGCTGGATTGCGGGCGATGACGGGATTCGCCGCAAGAACGGCCAGCCGCTGACGATGGTGTTCCTTTCGTTCAGTCCCGCCTTTGACCGGGTGATCAACCCCTATATCGAAAACCTGACCCGGCTGGGTGTGCAGGCGCGGCTGGACCGGGTGGACCGGTCGCAATATGTGGACCGCCGCCGCACCGGTGATTACGATATCGTTGGCCACGGGTTCAGCATGGGGTTTGAACCGGGGATCGGTCTGCGGCAATGGTATGGGTCTGAAACCGCCCAAGACAGCTCGCGCAACCTGATGGGCCTTCAGAACGCAGCGATTGACCGGCTTATGACCGTCGTGATTGATGCACAAACACTGGATGAACTGACCCCGGCAGTGCATGCGCTGGACCGCGTGTTGCGCGCCGAAGGGTTTTGGGTGCAGCAGTGGTTCAAGGATGTGCACACTGTCGCCTATTACGATATGTTCCGCCATCCTGACGCCCTGCCGCCCTATGCGCTGGGCGAACTGGATTTCTGGTGGTATGACGCAGACGCTGCCGAAACCCTGCGCGCCGCGGGCGCATTTCAGTAAGGACCGTATCTTTTGGGTGCCTATATCCTCCGAAGGCTGATGCTGGTGATTCCGACATTGATCGGGATCATGATCGTCAACTTTGCCCTGATCCAGTTCGTGCCCGGCGGGCCGATCGAACAGATCATCGCGCAGTTGGAAGGGCAGGGTGATGTGTTCGAAGGCATCGCCGGTGGTGGTAGCGAAATCGCGGGCGCCAGCAACGAAGGCAGCTATGTCGGGGCGCAGGGGCTTCCTGCGGAGTTTATTGCGGAACTGGAACGCGAATTCGGGTTCGACAAACCACCCTTGGAGCGGTTTTTGAACATGATATGGAACTACATGCGGTTCGATTTCGGCGAAAGCTGGTTCCGCAAGATCAGCGTATTTGATCTGGTACTGGAAAAAATGCCGGTGTCGATCACGCTGGGGCTGTGGTCCACGCTGATCGCCTATCTGGTTTCGATTCCGCTGGGGATCAAAAAGGCGGTGCGCGATGGCACGCCCTTTGACACATGGACCAGTGGCGCCATCATCGTGGGCTATGCGATCCCCGGTTTTCTGTTTGCGATCCTGCTGATCGTGTTGTTTGCGGGGGGGTCATATTTCCGCATCTTCCCGCTGCGCGGGCTGACATCATCAAATTTCGAGGATCTGACCCTGATCGGCAAGGTGCTGGATTATTTCTGGCACATTACGCTGCCGGTGCTCGCATCGACGATTTCTGCTTTTGCCACACTGACGCTGCTGACGAAAAACAGTTTTCTGGACGAGATCAAGAAACAATATGTCATCACGGCCAAGGCCAAGGGGCTTTCGGAATCGCGCGTGCTTTACGGCCATGTGTTCCGCAACGCGATGCTGATCGTGATTTCAGGCTTTCCGGCGTTGTTCATCGGCGTGTTCTTTGGCGGGTCGCTGATTATTGAAACGCTGTTTTCACTGGACGGTTTGGGCCGTCTGGGGTTCGAGGCGGCGGTCGCGCGCGATTATCCGGTGGTATTTGGCACGCTGTTTGCCTTTTCGCTGATCGGGCTTGTCGTGGGTATCCTGACCGACCTGACCTATGTGTTCATTGACCCCCGTATTGATTTCGAGGCGCGCGGATGATCCGGCTGTCCCCCCTGAACCAGCGCCGCTGGCGCAATTTCAAGCGCAACCGGCGCGCAACGTGGTCGCTGATCATTTTTGGCGTGCTGTTCGGTTTGTCGTTGTTTGCCGAATTCATCGCCAACGACAAACCCATTCTTGTCAACTATCAGGGCGAATTGCGGATGCCCATGTTCACCTTTTATTCCGAACAGGATTTCGGCGGCGATTTCCCGACCGAGGCCGGGTATAAAGACATCGAGGTGCAATGCCTGATCGTGACCGGCGGGCTGGTTGACTGTTTTGACATGCCAGAGGATCTGATCGCAGCGGTGAAAAATGGTGAATCCATTGATAACGCGGGATTTGAGGCGGGGTGGATGATCTGGCCCATCATCCCCTATTCCTACAAGACAATCGTGGATGTGGGCGGCGTGGCCCCGTCACCGCCCAGTGCCGACAACTGGCTGGGCACCGATGACACCAAACGCGATGTCGCGGCGCGGGTGATTTACGGCTTTCGGCTGTCGGTGATGTTTGCACTGATCGTGACGGTCGCGTCATCCCTGATCGGGATCGTGGCAGGGGCGGTGCAGGGCTATTTCGGCGGCTGGACCGATCTGATTTTTCAGCGATTCATCGAAATCTGGACGGGAACGCCATCGCTTTATGTGATCATCATCGTCTTTGCGATCTTGGGGCGAAGTTTTTGGCTGTTGGTGTTTTTGACGGTGCTGTTCGGCTGGCCTGCACTGGTGGGCGTGGTGCGCGCGGAATTCCTGCGCGCGCGTAATCTGGAATATGTGCGCGCGGCCAAAGCGCTGGGCGTGCGTGACAGCACGATCATGTTCCGCCACATGCTGCCCAACGCGATGGTGGCAACGGTCACGATGCTGCCGTTTCTGGTGACAGGTGCGATTGCGACACTGGCATCGCTAGATTTTCTGGGGTTTGGCTTGCCGTCCTCGGCCCCGTCATTGGGCGAGTTGACCTTGCAGGCGAAACAGAACCTGCAAGCGCCATGGCTGGGGTTCACGGCCTTCTTTACCTTTGCGATCATGCTGTCGCTGCTGGTGTTCATCTTTGAAGGCGTGCGCGACGCGTTTGACCCGCGCAAGACCTTCATCGCCGACGGCAAGGTCGATACGCTGGATGCAACATTTGCTGCGGCCCCCGCCGGAAAGGCCGCTGAATGACCACACCGATCCTTGATGTGCGCGACCTGCGGGTGGCTTTCCGGCAGGATGGCGGTGCAACACACGCTGTGCGCGGTGTGTCGTTTCAGGTGCACAAGGGCGAAACCGTGGCGCTGGTCGGCGAAAGCGGGTCAGGCAAATCCGTCACCGCCCTGTCCACCGTGCAATTGCTGGGTGACAGTGCGGTCATGGCCGGATCCATCACTTATGACGGGGCGCAGATGGTCGGCGCGTCCGAGGCGGAATTGCGCCGGGTGCGTGGCAATGACATCAGCTTCATCTTTCAGGAACCGATGACATCGCTGAACCCGCTGCACACGCTGGAAAAGCAACTGGCCGAAAGCATCGAACTGCATCAGGGCCTGCGCGGGGATGCGGTGCGCGCGCGGATCATCGAACTGCTGAACCGCGTCGGTATCCGTGACGCGGAAAGCCGCCTTGGATCTTACCCGCATCAGTTGTCCGGCGGGCAGCGCCAGCGGGTGATGATTGCGATGGCGCTGGCCAATGGCCCCGAGTTGCTGATCGCAGATGAACCGACCACGGCGCTGGACGTGACCATTCAGGCGCAGATTCTTGATCTGCTGGCCGATCTGAAACGTGATGAGGGCATGGCGATGCTGTTCATCACCCATGACCTGACGATCGTGCGCAAGATCGCCGACCGGGTTTGCGTGATGAAAGACGGTGAAATCGTTGAAACCGGCCCGACGGCACAGATTTTCGCCAACCCGCAACACCCCTATACCCAGATGTTGCTGGCGGCGGAATCATCCGGCGTGCCGGTGCCGGTGCCCGATGATGCGCCGGTGGTGCTGGAAACCGATCATGCCAAAATCTGGTTTCCCATTCAGGCCGGTTTGCTGAAACGCACGGTCGGCCACGTCAAGGCAGTGAACGACGCCACGTTGACAGTGCGCGCGGGTGAAACGCTGGGTGTCGTGGGCGAAAGCGGGTCAGGCAAGACGACACTGGCCCTTGCCGTGATGCGATTGATCCGGTCAGAGGGGCGGATTATCTTTCAGGGGCGGGATATTCATGGGCTGAACCAGCGCCAGATGCGCCCCCTGCGCAGCGAAATGCAGATCGTGTTCCAAGACCCGTTCGGCAGTCTTTCCCCCCGCATGACGGTGGCCGAGATTATCGCCGAGGGGCTGGGTGTGCATGGCGTTGACCCGGGGCGCAACCGGCGCGATATGGTGGCGGAAATCATGGGCGAGGTGGGGTTGGACCCTGCGTTGATGGACCGGTATCCGCACGAATTTTCCGGCGGTCAGCGCCAGCGGATTGCGATCGCACGCGCCATGATCCTGCGACCCAAGCTGCTGATTCTGGATGAACCGACCAGCGCGCTGGATATGACGGTGCAGGTGCAGATCGTGCAATTGCTGCGAGACCTTCAACAAAAATACGCGCTGGCCTATCTGTTCATCAGCCACGACCTTAAGGTCGTGCGCGCCCTTTCACATAAGGTGATGGTGATGAAACAGGGCGATGTCGTTGAATCTGGTGATGCCGATGCAATATTTGACGCGCCGCAGACGGCATATACCCGTGAATTGATGGCGGCCGCCTTTGGTGGCAAGGCAGCATAGGAAAAATCTTGTCGGCGTTCAAAAGGGACGGCCCTGTTAGGCGCGCGTCCCTTTTGTAAATCAACTATCGGCGCCGATCATGAAACAGGTCGTGCCCCGTGCCTGAAGCCTGCGGCAGGCCAGATCGGCCCCTTCGCGGGTCAGCCCCACGAAATTCGCGTCAAACCCGCCAGATCGCTGCACCACGCGGCGCAATGATCCGTCCAGCGTGCTCATTTCATTCAGGGCGACGCGCAACAAGACCCGCTCTGCGTCATGGCGTGTATTGTAGCGGCCCACGTTCACACCCCAGTGGCGCCCACCAGAGGTTGAAATGCGGGTCACGACCTCGGGGATGGTTTGTTCGGCCAGGGCAGGGGGCGCTGCGGCCATGATGACCGTTTCTGCGGGCCGGGCTTGGGGGGTGACTGCCGGTGCGGCTGGTGCGGCAGCGGGGGCCGTGGCGCCCAAGGCTTCGGCCACGATGGCATCAATGACATTGCTGTCGATTGCAGCCAGCAACAACGTATCGTCGCTCATGGTCGGTGCAGCGGTGGCGGGGCGGGCGATGGGGCGCAAGCTGCGGGTCACAAGGCCACTTACACGCACAACTTTTCCGCCGCTGTTGCCTACTTGCGGGGCTTCGCTGACCATGGCGCCGGGCGGCGTTGGTTTACGGACGGAAGCCTGCGCCGGCGCGCGACTAAAGCCCATATCCATCAGTTCGGTGACGCGCGCGTTGCGGGCAGCAGTGGACGATCCACCAAACACTGTCGCGATAACGCGTTCCTGGCCCCGTTGCGCAGAAGCTACGAGGTTGAAACCCGCCGCGCGGGTATAGCCGGTTTTTACACCGTCACCGCCGGGGTAGCTGTCGAGCCAGCGGCGGTTGGTGTGGTTCACTTTTGCGATTCCAGCATCAGCGCTGCGCCGCGAGAAAAGATTATAATACTGTGGAAAATCATAAATCACATGGCGGCCCAGGATCGTCATGTCGCGCGCGGTGGAAAGGTGGCCATCCCGCGTGAGCCCGTGGGCGTTGCGAAAGGTTGTGTTTGTCATGCCCATCGCTGCGGCCGTGCGGTTCATGCGGGTTGCAAAGGCTTCTTCCGACCCGGATATTGCAATGCCAATGGCTGTCGCCGCGTCATTGGCGGATTTCACAGCCGCCGCCCTGAGAAGATAACGAAAACGAATTTTTTGCCCGGTGCGCAACCCCAGTTTTGATGGTGGTTCTGCGGCGGCTTCCTTGGTGATCGTCACTTCGGTGTCAAGGCCGATTTCACCGCGCTGGATGGCCTGAAACGCAATATAAAGCGTCATCATCTTGGTCAGTGATGCCGGATGTAATCGGGTGTCGGCATTGCGCGCGTGCAGCACTTCGCCGGTGCGGGCATCCATGACCATTGCCGCATAGGGCGCAGCGTTCGCACCAAGCGGTGCCAAAAGGATTACAAAAATGAATATAAATGCGTTCAGCCCGAAAAGGGCCGACTGTCCCATACGACTTGCCACGTCGTTTGCCTCTTTCTTACTGCCTCTGATCCCGGATTTTTCCAGTGATCTTATTATTATGCACAAACGCTAACATAACTTTGATTTCCAGAAAACACCTTAATTTTAATAACTTTCAGGGCATGTTTTGTCTGGTATAGACAACATGTGGTGATCTGGCGGGCATTCTTACCCCAAATGAAGGAATTTGACACGGAAAAGGCTGGTTTTGCTATCAGTGTAACAGCCCCTTTTCAGCAGATTTATGTGCTTTATATGTAAAAGCCAGATATGGGGAACTGTGATGTATGCAAAGGTCATGATGATGGCAGACAAAAAGGACGACGGTGACGGCGACCTGGGTGTCAAGCTTGAGACCAAGACAAAGACAAAGCGCCCGCCGTTATATAAGGTTTTGATTTTGAATGATGATTTCACGCCGATGGAGTTCGTCGTGATGGTGCTGGAACGGTTTTTCGGCTTGTCCCACGCGCAAGCGTTCGAACTGATGCTGACCGTTCATAAAAAAGGCGTGGCAGTTGTTGGCGTTTTCAGTCATGAGATCGCGGAAACGAAGGTGGCGCAGGTCATGGATTTTGCCCAACGTCACCAGCACCCGCTGCAATGCACCATGGAGAAAGAATAGCGCCCGCCGCTGTTTGCTGATAAATGTCCCAATCCCGTCTGCGTACCGCCCTTGAAGAAGGGCTGCTGACGTTGCCCCAAGGCAACATTGCTGTTTTGCGCCCACCAGTGATCTATGATGTCGCCGCCTTGCCCCGCGGGGCCGTTCGGGTTGTGCATGGGTTTTTCCCGGATTTCATGGCATGGCAGGCAGCGGGCTATCCTGTCACGCTGGACATGCCGCAGGTGTCTGTCGCCATCGTGGTGGTGCCGCGCGCCAAGGCGCTGGCGCGCGCGATGGTGGCTGAGGCTTGTGCAAAGGCTGATCTTGTGATCGTCGATGGTCAAAAGACTGATGGCGTCGACAGTGTGTTCAAGGCATGCCGCAGCCGGCTGGGCGATCTGCCGTCGATCACCAAAGGACACGGCCGGATATTTTGGTTCGCGTCTGGGGATGTTTTTGCCGACTGGGCCGCGCCACCACCTGCGCAGGGTGCCCATGGTTATTTCACCGCCGCCGGTGTTTTTTCGGATGGGGCGATTGACAAAGGATCAGAATTACTGGCTGCCGCGTTGCCTGCCAAGTTGCCAGCGCGCATGGCGGATCTGGGGGCCGGTTGGGGCTATCTGGCATCAGCCGTTCTGTCGCGCGATGGCGTCAAGTCGCTTGATCTGATCGAGGCAGAGCACCTTTCGCTGGAATGTGCCCGCTTGAACGTGACTGACCCGCGTGTCCGGTTTCACTGGGGGGATGCCACGCAATTCCATGTGGATGCACCCTTTGATGGCATCGTGATGAATCCGCCCTTTCATGCGGATCGCAAGGCGGACCCGACGCTGGGCCGCCGCTTTATTCAATCGGCGGCGCGCCTGTTGGCCCCGCATGGCAAACTGTGGATGGTTGCCAACCGTCATTTGCCTTACGAAGGCGCGTTGACGGAAAATTTCCGCAATGTCGACATGATTGGCGGCAACGGCGCCTTTAAGATATTCCATGCGAACCGCCCGCTGCGCTGACGCGGCGCCAAGAGGAGAAAGCGAATGTCATTTTCGATCTCAGGTAAAACAGCGATCGTCACGGGGGCTGCCAATGGGGTGGGTCTGGCGATTGGGCGCCACTTTGTCCAGCAGGGGGCAAATGTCGTTTTCGCGGATATGGATGAAAAGCAACTGATTCATGAAATGGGTGAAACCGCCGCGAAAGAAGAAAACGTGCGCATCTTTGCCGGTGACCTGCGCCAAAAGCTGACGATTGCCAATTTGCTGTCAGCCACGATTGATGCGTTCGAGCGGGTGGACATCCTGGTGAACGCCTCGCGGCAGGTGATGACAACCGATCCGTTGAACCCTGATGACAACACGGTCGAGGAATTGTTGCAGCAAAATATGCTGACGACGCTGAAGATGAGCCAGGCCGTTGCCCGCCGTATGATCAAGCAGGGCCAAGATGCCCCGCCGGGGCCGATTGGTGCGATTGTCAATATCAGTTCGATCGCGGCACGCCGGACCCATCCGGATCTGCTTGCCTATTCGGTCAGTTCTGCGGCGCTGGATCAGTTGACACGCTCAATGGCCGTTGCCTTTGCGTCGCATGGCATTCGTGTCAATGCAGTTGCCTTTGGCAGCGTGATGAGCGCGAGCCTGAAGGGATCGCTCAAGGATCATGATGCCATCCGCGATACGATCCTTGAGAACACGCCGCTTCATCGCATTGCAAGCCCCGGCGAAGTCTCTGACGCGGTGCAATATCTGGCCTCTGATGCGTCAGGCTTTGTGACCGGCCAGATCGTAACGGTGGATGGCGGGCGCACATTGATCGACCCGGCAGCGGTATCGGCGCACTGATTATTCTGGATGAACCGCGATGCACTGTGCGATGGTCTGATCCGCCTGCGCACGGTTTTGCGCCTGGCGTTGCAACAATGATTGCAGTTTGGCTTGTTCGGCATTCAGGTCGATAGCGGCTGGGACGGTTCTTGTGAATGTATCGACCTTGTCGCAACGATACTTGAACGTGGCACCCTCGGCGGTGGTGCCTGTGCAGGTGCGGCGGATCGTGCGTAGATCTTGCCGTTCTTCCAGCGCATAACCGCGCGCGATATTGGCCCGGGTTTCGATGATCAGGCGGTCTAGAACGCGCAGCTCGCGCAGGGCGTCATTGATGCAGGCTTCACGCGGGGTGGCGCAGGCCGCGAGTGCCAGCAACGGGATCATCAACAAGGCAGGGCGCATGGGTTTCTCCGCTGGTTTGGTCTGGATCATCGGTGAACGATCGGTATGGTGCAAGCATATCATGATGGAACCGCATTCACTGACAAGAGGCAAGAGCGTGTATGACAAACGGGTTTGAGGCAGAAAAGGCGAAAGCCGCGGCATGGTTTCGCACATTGCGCGACCAGATTGTTGCGACCTTTGAAGGGTTGGAAGAAAGCGACGCCAGCGATGCGCCCGTGGGCCGATTTGACGTGACCGAAACGACACGGAAATCAGACGACGGATCAGACGCCGGAGGCGGGCTGATGTCGGTGATGCGGGGGGGGCGTGTTTTCGAAAAGGTGGGGGTGAATATTTCCACTGTTTACGGCCAATTGGGCGAAGCCGCTCAGCGCGCCATGGCCGCACGCGGCGTGCCCGGCATGGCGGATGATCCGCGTTTCTGGGCATCGGGCATTTCGCTGGTGGCGCATATGCAAAACCCTCATGCGCCAGCGGTTCACATGAATACCCGCATGTTCTGGACCCCGCACGCATGGTGGTTTGGCGGCGGGTCCGACCTGAACCCCTGCATCGAATATGATGACGACACCGCCCATTTTCATGCCACCCAAAAGGCGCATCTGGATCCGCATGGCGCGGACTTATATCCAAAGCTCAAGGCGTGGGCGGATGAATATTTTTACATCCCGCACCGCAACCGTGCCCGTGGCGTTGGCGGTGTTTTCATGGATGACCATTGCTCTGGTGACTGGAACGCGGATTTTGAATTGACCCAAGACATCGGCCGGGCCTTTTTGCCGGCCTATGTGCCGCTGGTCGAAAAACGCCGCACAACCCCGTGGACGGACGCCGACAAGGATACGCAGCTGATCCATCGCGGGCTTTATGCGGAATATAACCTTGTCTATGACCGGGGCACGAAATTCGGGCTGGCGACAGGCCATGACGCAGACGCCGTGCTGATGAGCCTGCCACCACTGGCGAAATGGGTTTAACTGTGTTTGCGGGGTCTGTTGTCAGGCCCCGCTGCGCACCGTGTCGATCATCAGTTGCACATTGGTCGGGTCCGCATCGGGCGTGATGCCGTGACCAAGGTTAAAGATATGCGGCCCCTTTGAAAATGCGCGGCAAATACGGCGGGTTTCGTCGATCAGGGTTTGCCCGCCCGTCACCATATGGGACGATGCCAGGTTGCCTTGCACGCAGCCGTCTTTTTGAACATGTTCTGCCGCCCATTCGGCGGTCACGCCTTCATCAATGGCAATGCAGGCGGCCCCGGTTGCCGCATGCATCCCGGCAAAACGTGGCCCTGCGCCGCGGGCAAAGACGATGACCGGAACGTCGGGGTGGCGTTCTTTCAGGGCGGCGGTGATCCGCGCCATCGGCTTGACTGAAAATTCAGTGA
Source organism: Yoonia sp. (assembly GCF_014859355.1). Classification (GTDB taxonomy): domain Bacteria; phylum Pseudomonadota; class Alphaproteobacteria; order Rhodobacterales; family Rhodobacteraceae; genus Yoonia. The sequence goes on from NZ_JACUUJ010000001.1 coordinate 208,727, forward strand.
AATCATCGCCTTCCAACGATCCGGCCCAACTGTCAAAAATCTTGATCACTTCGGCCCCTGCGTCGATCTGCCGGGACAGATAGGCGATCGTGCTTTCGGTCAGCAGGTTGATGATCCCTTCAAACAAGGGGCGATTTTCAGCCTTGAGCGCGTGTGCCGGGCCTTGGGCGGGGGTGCCTTGCCCTGCGATCATATAGGTCGCCACGGTCCAAGGCGCGCCGGCAAAGCCGATCAATGCGGTTTCTTGTGGCAATTCGCGCGACAGGATTTTGACCGTTTCATAAACAGGGTTCAGCGTGTCATGGATCGCCTCGACCGGCTTGAGCGCGGCAAGTTCATCTGCTGTGGTGATGGTGGACAGCCGCGGGCCTTCGCCTGTGACGAACCATAGATCCGCCCCAAGCGCCTGCGGCAACAGCAAGATATCGGCAAAAACGATCGCTGCATCAAATCCATAACGCCGGATCGGTTGCAGCGTCACTTCGGCGGCCAGTTCAGAGTTATAGCACAGCGACAGGAAATCCCCGGCCTGCGCGCGTGTTGCCTTGTATTCCGGCAGGTAACGCCCTGCTTGCCGCATCATCCAGATCGGTGGGGTGGCAAGTGTTTCGCCCGCAAGGGCCCGAAGGATGGTTTTTTGCTGCGTCATGGCGTGTCCTTTATTTGCCCCTTGGTCCCAATTGCAGTTGGTGTTGTCAAGCTGGGTTGACATGGCTAACACTCGGTTCATGACATTTGCATTGCCCAATCCCGCCCAAACCCTGAAAATCGGAACCCGTGGTTCGCCGCTCGCCTTGGCGCAAGCGCATGAAACGCGCACAAGGCTGGCAAAGGCCTTTGATCTGCCGTCCGCGGCCTTTGCCATCGTCGTGATCAAGGTCACCGGCGATCAGGTGCAGGACCGCCCGCTGAAGGAAATTGGCGGCAAGGGTCTGTTCACCCGCGAAATCGAAGAGGCGCTGCTGGATGGCACGATCGACATCGCGGTGCATTCGATGAAGGACATGCCGGTGGAACAGCCCGGCGGGTTATTGCTGGATACCTATCTGCCGCGCGAAGATGTGCGCGATGCCTTTGTGTCGCTGACTGCCAAGGGACTGGATGATTTGGCCCAAGGGGCGACGGTGGGCACATCATCCTTGCGCCGCCGGTCGCAATTGCTGGCGCGGCGTCCTGACCTGAATATCGTGGAATTCCGCGGGAACGTGCAGACCCGCCTGAAAAAACTGGCCGATGGCGTGGCCGAGGCGACGTTTCTTGCCATGGCAGGGCTGAACCGGCTGAATATGGCAGACGTGCCGCGCACAGCTATCGCCCCCGAAGCCATGCTGCCCGCTGTGGCGCAAGGGGCCATCGGGATCGAACGGCGTGAGGGTGACAACCGCGCGGCTGAAATGCTGGCCGCTATCCATGATGGGCCAACCGGCCAGCGTCTGGCGGCGGAACGGGCGTTTCTGGCCGCATTGGACGGATCATGCGAAACCCCGATTGGTGGATTGGCCGATCTGGATGGGGGGAATTTGCGCTTGCGCGGTGAAATCCTGCGCACCGATGGCACAGAAGTTTATGCTGATGATGTCAGCGGCGCCATTGAAGACGGCCCCGAAATGGCCCGCGCCATGGCAGCGCGGTTGTTGGAACGCGCTGGCCCGAATTTCTTTTAGCGACACGCGAAGGAATTTCGCGAAATTCCTTCTGCCACTGAACTATTCAGCCGCTGGAATGACCTTTCCGGGGTTCAGGATGCCCTTGGGATCAAGCGCGGCCTTGATCGCACGCATGGCATCCAACGCCACGGGGTCCTTGCGCCGCCGCATCGTGCCCAGTTTTGACTGGCCCACCCCGTGTTCGGCGCTGAACGAACCGCCAAGTTCCTGCACCACGTCTTCCACGGCTTCGGTCATGGCAGCCACCACGTCGGGGTCGTTGCGGGTGATGAATGTCGTGTGATGGATATTGCCGTCGCCCAGATGCGCCACGATGCATTCCGTACAATCAGGGTCAATCGCCTTGAGTTTTGGCGTTACAGCGGATTCGAAGGCCGCGACCTTGTCTAGCGGCACAGCTATATCGGTATTCACAAAGGGTGTGCCACGAACCAGTACCTCGCCCGCGTCCTCGCGGCGTTTCCACATGGCTTTGCGCTGCGCCTCGTTTTGGGCGATCACAGCGTCCAGCAGGTGCCCCTGTTCCAGCATGACACCCAACGTATTCTCTAATGCGGCGACCACGGGAATGCGCCCGTCAGGGCCGGGGGTCGCATCGCGGGGGGCGGTGGCACCCACCTCGACCATGATATTTACGTCATAGGTGGTATCGAACGGCGGCTGTGCGCCTTCCATCAAGGCCATATGCCTGTCGATGTAATTGCGGGGCATGTATTCGAATGCCTCTACCGCGCCGCCTGTCGTATCTTGCAGCGTGTTCAGCAGCGCCAGCGCATCATCAAGCGACGGCAGAGCCACCATCGCGGTGGCATATGCGCGGGGTTTGGGTTTCAGTTTCATCACGGCGGCGGTGATGATGCCCAACGTGCCTTCTGCGCCGATCATCAACTGGCGCAGGTTCAGGCCGGAATTGTCCTTATGCAGCGCGCTCATCAAATTCATTACGCGCCCATCGGCCATCACGATTTCCATGCCAAGACACAGTTCGCGTGTATTGCCATAGCGCAGCACGTTCGACCCGCCGGCATTGGTGGACAGCACCCCGCCGATCATGGCGGACCCACGCGCGCCAAAGGTCAGTGGAAAGATCAGGTCGTGTGCCTCGGCCGCGGCATGCAGGTGCGACAGAATCACACCGGCACCGACCGTGGCGGTGCGCCCGGCTGTGTCGATCTGTGTGATCGTGTTCAGTCTGTCCAATGAGAGCAGCAAGGAATCCGTGGCCTGTGTGCCGCCGGTCAGCCCGGTATGCCCTGATACTGGAACCACGGGGGTGTCGGTCGCATGGGCGATTTTCAGGATACCCGCGACCTCTGCGGTATTGCCGGGGCGCAGAACGGCAAGCGGCATGCCTGTATAGGCGCCGGTCCAGTCGGTTGCATAGGGGACGGCGTCCGCGCCTGTCAGAACGCGGTTTGCGCCAATAATGGCGGCGATGCTGGCAAGGATGGACATTCTGTTTACTCCGGTCATTGCGCCGCAGGCTAGCGCCAATCGCGGTGATGCGAAAGGTCGGCGATGATGGCAGGCATAAAGAAAAGAGTGTGGTGGTGGCGTGGGGGAGATTTGAACTCCCGACCTAACGATTATGAGTCGTTCGCTCTAACCAACTGAGCTACCGCGCCGGGCCACGAACGTCCGATTACGCAAAGGGGGCGAGGGTGTCAAACCGATTCTGCCCCCTTTGGTCAATCATATCGCAGTTCGGTCGCCTTTCCCCGAAAGATTGTATAGGATAGAATTGTATAGCCCAGGATCGTGGGCAGCACGATGCAGGTGCCGATCAGGATGATGAACAGGCTTTCGGGGGCGCTGGCGGCTTCGTAAAGCGTCAGCTTTTCCGGCACCACATAGGGATAAAAGCTATAGGCCATCCCGCCGAATGCCATCACCCAAAGTGCCGTTGCCGCAGCAAACGGGTGCCACGACCCCCGGTCACCGGGGTAGGGCATGCGCCGCAACATCGACCAAAGCCAGATCACCAGAATCGCCGACAGGATCGGCAGGGGCGACAAATACAACGCCTGGGGCCAGTTGAACCATTTGTCGAAAATCCGTTCGCTGACAAAAGGCGTGGCCAGCGATATCGCAGCAATCCCCAGCACCAGCCCCCAGATCCCGCCTTTGGCCCAATCCACCGCTTTGCGTTGCAGGTATTCATCGGTTTTATGGATCACCCAAGTCGCCCCGATGAAACTGTAGCCGACAGTCAGAAACACCGCCGTCAGCAGCCCAAAGGCTGCATGCGCCCATGTCCAGTCCAGCCCCATGACATACATCCCCAGCATGAACCCTTGGCTGAGCGCAGTCATCAGTGACCCGGCAAAGAACGCGTTGTTCCACAGGCGTTTGTAAGGTTTCGGGGCCTTGGCGCGAAATTCAAACGCCACGCCCCGCAGGATCAGCCCGATCAGCATGATCGTCACCGGCAAATAAAGCGCGGTCAGAATTGCCCCATGTGCCGCAGGAAAGGCCACCAGCAGAATGCCGACTGCCAGCACCAGCCACGTTTCATTGGCATCCCAGAACGGCCCGATAGATGCGATCATCCGGTCTTTTTCGTCATCATCAGCAAAGGGAAACAAAATCCCCACGCCCAGATCGAACCCGTCCAGAACCACGTAAATCAGGATGGACAGGCCCATCATTGCGGCAAAGGCAAAAGGCAGCCAGACGGCAGGATCATCGAACATAGTCATGTCACTTACTCCGCTGGCACTGCTTTTGGTGCGGCGTGTTTGCCGCGTGGTTCACTGGTTCCCAGTGGCGCACCGATCGACGCGCGCCGTGCAAGGAAAAAGATCACTGTGACATAGGCCCCTAGCAGAATGGCATAGACGATCAGATAGGCGATCAATGTGGTCAGGACCATCGGGGCCGGCACGTCGGCGACGGCCTGTTTCGTGGTTAGCACACCCTGCACCAGCCACGGCTGCCGCCCGATTTCGGTGGTATACCACCCCGCCAGCGTGGCCAGCCAACCACTAAAGCTCATGCCGACCAGCGCATATAGCATTGGCTTGGGCAGACCTTCGACACCGCGCCATTGGCGGAGCATCATGGCAGAGGCCCCCCAGCTGACGAGCAGCATCAACATACCGATGCCGACCATCACGCGGAACGACCAGAACACAGGGGCGACGCGGGGGTGCAGCACCTCGCCTTCGTCGGTGACGAAATCGTTCAGGCCGGGCACAACGCCATCGGCGCTATGTTTCAGGATGATCGAGGCGAGGTTTGGAATGCCGATTTCGAACCGGTTTTCGCGGGCCGCATCATCGGGGATCGCAAACAGCAACAAGGGCACGTTTGATTGCGTTTCCCAGTTGCCTTCCATCGCGGCCACCTTTTGCGGTTGATGTTCCAGCGTGTTCAGGCCGTGCATGTCGCCCAGCAGGATCTGCGCAGGTATCAGCAGTGCGGCCCCATAAATTGCGGTTTTCAATGCAACACGCACACCGGCTGTTCGCCCGCCGATCAGCCAGCGGAAGGCGCTGACACCGGCGATCAGGAAACTGACCGTCAGGAAGCTGGCCAGCACCATGTGGAAGAAACGGTAGGGCATTGATGGGTTGAAGATGATCGCGAACCAGTCGGTCGCATGGGCGACGCCCTCGCGCATTTCAAACCCTTGAGGTGTGTGCATCCAGGAATTCAGCACAATGATCCAGAACGCCGACATCATGGTGCCAAAGGCGACAAGGAACGTGGCCAGCGTGTGCAGCCAGTTGGGCACGCGCGACGCGCCGAACAGCATGATGCCAAGGAAAACCGCCTCAAGGAAAAACGCGGTCATCACCTCATAGGCCAGAAGTGGCCCGGCGATATTGCCCACGGTTTCCATGAACCCCGGCCAGTTGGTGCCGAACTGGAACGACATGGTGATGCCGGACACAACGCCCATGGCAAAGGACAGCGCAAAGACCTTGACCCAGAAACGGTAGGCTTCCATCCAGCGGTCGTCGCCTGTGGCGTTAAAGCGCAGTTTGAAGAACAAAAGCACCCAGCCCAATGCGATGGTGATCGTTGGAAACAGGATGTGAAACGATATATTTGCCCCGAACTGGATGCGCGATAGAATTAATGTGTCCATTTTACCCTCGGCTTTCAGGCGTTTTTAATGACTTGGACCTGATTTAGTGCGTTTTGGCCCGACAGTAGGGGGGGTGCGACAGCAAGGCGCGCATCGCATCTGCCGTCTTTCAAATTTTTGCCAAAGCTGTGTCTTTGTCAGCATCGGTTGACCGGGCCGCCTCTGCCGGGTCTTATGGCCCAAAGATGAAAGGGCGAATGATGCCGGATGGTTTTCTGACGACACATGTGCTGGATACGGCAAACGGGGTGCCTGCTGTGGGCATGACCGTGGATCTATACCGGATCGCGGGCGAAACCCGCGTGCATCTGGTGACAATGGTCACCAATGCCGACGGCCGCACCGACAGCCCGATCCTGCCCGCAGCCGATTTTGCCACCGGCCGCTATGAACTAGTGTTTCAGGCGGGTGCCTATTTCGGGCGCGGCGATGATCCGGCGTTTCTGGATGACATCCCGATCCGGTTTGGCATCAACGATCCGGCGTCACATTACCACGTGCCATTGCTGGTATCGCCCTTCAGCTTTTCCACCTATCGCGGCAGTTAGGTCGCAAACGTCCAAGACGTGATTTGCCGATAGGTTGCGCCTGCCTGCACTTTGATGGACGGAAAGTCAGGGATGTTGGGGGCGTCCGGCCAGTGCTGCGCCTCGATCGCCAGCGCGCCGTGGTCGGGGCGCCCGTCAAAGATTTGCATCCCCGGTGCAGTGGTGGCCATGGTCATCGCCACCCCGCTTTGCCCGGTCAGCCACAGCACATCGCGCAGCGGTTCCGGCCCATCGGACAGGCAGAAATTGTGATCCAGCGGCGGCGTATCCGCGCCCAGCACCGGCCCTGCGCGAAAATCCATGCGTGTGTCGGTGACATCGGCAATTTCACCCGTGGGGCAGGTTGCGGCATCAATCGGCAGATAGCGGTCAGCAGCGATGCGCAGGGTGTGACCATGCCAGTTGGCGCTGCCGTCCATGTTCCAATAACTGTGATTGGCGAAATTCATCAGCGTCGTTGCATCGGTTGTGCCGGTGATGGCCAGCGTCAGCGTGGCGGGGGCGGTGATGGCGAAATGCGCAATGATCCGGCGGTTGCCGGGCAGGCCGGCTTGCCCATCTGGCAGATCCAGCGCCATGGTGACGCTGCTGTCTGTGCGGTCAGTCACTTGCCAGACCTGCGCATGGGTGCCTTGCGCGCCCGAATGCAGGTGGCGCGCGCCATCTTCGTTGCGTTCCAGTTCATACATCATGCCATCCAGCCGCACGCGGGCGTTGCCAATACGGTTGGCAATAGGGCCGACGATGGCCCCGTGGTAATGCATCGCGCCTTCGTAATCGGCCAGTTCGTTCGACCCGACGGTTAGTGAATGATCCACCCCCGCCAGCCGCACGTCCTGCACCCGCGCGCCATGGCTCAGCAGGCGCACGGTCAGATCGCCAGCTTGCAGGCTGATCATGGTAACGTCTTTCCCGCGCTTTGTTTTGCCGAAAATGGTCATGTCAGCGCCTCCCAATGGACACCGGCGGCAGGTATGATCGCGCCGTTCCAGTGCTGCGCCTTGGGCGCATAGTTGAAAACGAACCGATGTGTGCCGGTATCGCGCACCCGCAGACCTTCTGGCAGGGCAAGGGTTGGCAGGTCAAGCGTGTCGCACAGCCCGCCGATGATCGCGTCAAAGGTGGCATCATCCGGCCACCCCGCCAGATAGCGGAGGTGGTCACCGCCCATGATCGCGGGCTGCCCTGCCTTGGTCGCCAGATGCACGTCGGCGCTGCCTTCCAGATGTTCGAACCAATGCCGGAACCGCCCGCCGCCGGCCAGTTTGATCTTGTCGCTGGGGGGCAGGCTTTCGGTCAGCGCGACGGTAACATCAGTGTCCGGCAGGTTGGGGCCAAGCGGCGTGGGGATGGACAGTTCATCGGTCTTGGTGTCGCTGCGCGGGCCGATCAGGGCGATCCCTTTGAAATTGGCCAATGCCCCGCGCAAGGCGTCCGTCAGTGTCATCAGGCCAGGGGCCAGCACTAACCGGTAGGCCGACAGATCCGCACAATCAGGGGCCACGATGTCGATGTTCAGCCCTGCCCGGCGCAATGCGCGATAGGCGGCAAAGGCAAGGCGAAACATGTCGAAATCTGCGCCCTGTGGCTGGGTGTCCCAGCCCCACGCGCTGACGTAATCAAAGACCAGTGCGGTCGGCGCGCGCGCGGTTTCCACATCGGGCAGACGGGCAATTTCATCGGCGACCTGCCGTGCCTCGGCCAAGGCGGGGGCAGGGGCGCTGTCGGGGCGCAAAAGCCCTGCATGCATCTGTTCCTGCGCGAAGGGCGCCTGTCGCCAGCGGAAATAGCAGACGGTTTCAGCGCCATGGGCAAACGCCTCCCACGCCCAAAGGCGGGCCATGCCGGGCAGGGGGGCGGGGTTGTAAGGGGCCCAGTTCACCGGGCCGGGCTGTTGTTCCATCACCCAAAGCCGCCCCTTGCCCACGGCGCGGTAAAGGTCATGGTGAAACGCCTGCATGTCAGGATGGCCCTGGCGCAGGAATGTCTGTTTTTCCTTGGCGCTGCTTTCGATCCGGTCGGATAGAAAGCCGATGGGGTAACTGTCCCATGACGCGACATCCAGATCGGCCCCCAGCAGCCAGTGATCGAATGTCGTGATCCGGCCCATGTAGTTGTGGATCAGCGGCGCGTCGGTGTGACGGCGCAGTTCATCCGCCTGCACGCGGTTGAACGCCACGACCTGATCGGAACTATAGCGCCGGAACGCCAGCACATGCGCCGGGTTCGGTTCGGTCACGGTCAGATTGGGCAGGTCGATCTGGTCGAATGTATCGTAATCCATCGACCAGAACACATTGCCCCATGCGCGGTTCAGGGCATCTGCCGATTGGTATGTCTGCGCCAACCAGTCCTGAAACCCGTGTCGCGCGGCATCGGAATAGGACAGGGCCGTGTCATGGCAGTCGTATTCATTGTCGATCTGCCACGCGGCGATATGGGGGTTTTTGCCATAGCGTTCGCCCATGGCCCGCGCGATGCGCCGACATTCATTGCGATAGGGCAAGTGGCTGAAATCATAATGACGCCGTGATCCGAATTTGCGCGGGTGGCCCGCCGCATCGACAGCCAGCATGTCGGGGTATTTGTCCAGCATCCAGCGCGGCGGGGTGGCGGTGGGCGTGCCCAGCACGATTTTTAGCCCCGCATCGCCCAGCACCGCGATGGCACGGTCCAGCCAATCCCATGTGAACTGGCCGGGGGCGGGTTCCATCCGCTGCCATGCAAATTCGCCAATCCGCACCCATGTCAGCCCGGTGGCGACCATGCGTGCGGCATCGGTGGCCCATTGGTCCTCGGGCCAGTGTTCGGGATAATAACAGACGCCGAGTGTGCGTTTCATGTCGTGCCTTTGAGTTTTTTTACCAAGATGAAGAAGGAGCGGTCCGCCTAGAGGATCACCCGATGCTCTGCCTGGCCTGTGGTTTCGGTCTGGATGGCGTAGGTCTTGCCTTCGTCTGGTCCGGTCAGGCCCACGGCGGCAGAGGTGCAAAATAATGTTTGCAGATCGGTTCCGCCAAACGCCGGGCAAGAGGTCTGGCGTGCGGGGAATTCATAGGCAGCGATGAATGCCCCTTTGTTTGTATATCCCGCCACACGTCCTGCGCCCCATTGCGCGTTCCACAGGTTGCCTGCGGCATCGACGACCGCGCCGTCTGGGCGAAAATCGGTGCCGGTCAGATCGATGTGCACGTCCGGTGCGCCATCGGGCCAGCCATTGGCATCAAGTGCGACGCGCATGATTTTCTGGGTCGGGGTGTCGGTGAAATAAGCGGTATGCCCGTCAGGCGCAAAGCAGATCGCGTTCGAAATGGTGATATCTGCGTAAAGCTGGCGCAGTTCGCCGCGGTAATAGCGATAGATCGCACCTGCGCCTTTTTCGGCATTGATCCCCATGGTGCCGATCCAGAAACCGCCCTGTGGGTCGGCGCGGCCATCGTTGGAGCGTGTGACAGGGTTGTCGGCCTCCAGCGGGCCGATGTCTGTCAGATCGCCGGTGGTAATATCAAAACGGTGCAGCGCGCGGGCCGAAGCGATCAGCAGGGTGGAATTATCCACCCAACCTGCGGCGCTGACATAGGTGTCGCACTGCCAGTGCTGGCCCTTGGTATGCAGCCGGTGGCCAAGGATATCAAACCAGAACAGTTGTTCGCGTTGCGGGTGCCACAGCGGGCCTTCGCCAAGCTGGCATGCGGTGGGTTCGTGGATCATGACACCGCCGCATCGTAGGCCGCAACGATGTCACGCGCGCGCGCGGCGACATCGGCCAGGGACATGCCCGGTTTGTAAAGCGCCGATCCGATGCCAAAGCCGTCTGCGCTGGCCCCGATCCATTCGGCAAAGTTGTCAGCCCCCGCGCCGCCCACCGCATAGACCTGTGTGCCGGGTGGCAGGACCGCGCGGATCGCCTTGATACCATCAGGGCCGATCAGGCTGGCGGGAAAGATTTTCAGTCCGTCGGCGCCGGATTTCAGCGCAAGGAAACATTCGGTTGGCGTCATGACACCGGGCCAGCTTGCCAGGCCTGCGGCCTTGGTGGCGACGATGACGCGCTGATCGCAATTGGGTGACACGATCAATTTGCCGCCCGCTTTGGCCACGCGGCCCACGTCATCCGTGGACAGGACTGTGCCCGCGCCGATCAGCGCGGCATTGCCATGCGCGTCGGCCATGGCCCTGATGCTGTCGAACGGGTCGGGGGAGTTCAGCGGGACTTCAATTTTCGTGATGCCGGCGTCGATCAGGGCGGCGGTAATGGGTGCGGCCTCTGCCGGTGTGATCCCGCGCAGAATGGCGATCAGGGGGCGTGACATGGGCTATCCTTTCAGACGACGGTAGGCGGCGGTCAGGCCTGCGATGGTGATGGCTTCGCCCTGCACCTGGGTGGCGGGGGCGTGTTGCGCGGCCAGTGCCGTGACATATGTTTTTGCCAGACCGCCCGCGCCGATCACGGCAATCTGCTGGCCCAGCCAATAGGGTTTGGCCGCGGCTAGTTCTGCCCCGATCAGAAGGCCCGACAGGCGGGCGCGGGCGGTGGCCCCGGGCTGGGCGTTCAACAGACTTTCGGCGCGCAGTGAAAACAGCCGCGCGGCCAGTTTTTCAGGTCGGCCCATCGCATCGGACAGGCCATCAGAAAACGCAGCATCGTCCCAGCCATCAGCAGCGATGGAATGGCGCAAGACGGTATGTTCCGCCAACGTGGCAAACAATTCGCCGGTCATGAAGGTTTGAAAGCTGACGACCTCGTTCGCGCTGACATGCACCCATTTGGTATGGGTGCCGGGCAGGCACAGGATGCCGTCCCAGTTGGGGTTACGGGCCAGAAACCCCGCGATCTGGGTTTCTTCGCCGCGCATCACATCGGCAGGATGCACCTGTTTGATGCCGGGGATGACATGCACCGACAGGCCGGGGGTGGTCGTGGGGGCCTGCACGAATGTTTCTGGCATTGCAGGGCATGGGGTGGCGGCATAGGGGGCTTCGACCCAGCCTTGGCGTGATCCGACCATACCGCAGGCGATAATTGTTGTCGGCCCGTTGATCCAAGGCCCGACCGCATCGAGCAGGGCAGGTTCGAACCCGTCGCGTTGCAGCTTGCCCATGCCCTGATCCGATGTGGCCGCCGCAAGCACAGTGCCGCTGGCAGACATCGCCCACGCCCGCATATGTGTGGTGCCCCAGTCAACGGCGATCCAGTCTGGTGTCACGGTGTCGTTCATCCTGTGCTTGCCACCCCTGCATCAATGACCAATGTCTGCCCTGTCATCATCGCCGACGCGGCTGATGCCAGAAACAGTGTGCTGCCGACCATGTCTTGCGGCGTCATAAAGCGTTTCAGGCATTGTTTGTCCAGAAAGGCGGCTTTTGCCTCTGGCGTGGCCCACATGGTTTCCTGCTTTTGGGTAAAAACCCAGCCGGGTGCAATGGCGTTGACCCGGATGCCGCGCGGCCCCCATTCGCGCGCCAGCGCGCGGGTCATACCCATGATGCCTGCGTTGGCAGTAACGTAGGGCACCATGCCCGCCGACCCGATCAGATAGGTGATCGAGGAATAATTAATGATCGACCCGCCTGTGCCCATCAGGTTTGCCGCTTTTTGGCAGGCAAAGAAATAGGCGCGCAGGTTGACGGCCTGGCTTTCGTCCCAGTCCTGCTGTGTGATGTCCATGGCATTAAAACGCATGTCGTTGGCGGCGTTGTTGACAAGGGTATGCAGCGGGCCGTGGGCATCCACCGCCTGATCCATCGCCGCGTGCAGTGCGCCAGTGTCGGTGATGTCGCAGGGGATGAACAGCGGGCGGTTATCGTGTGCCGCTTCCATTTCATCGACAAAGGGCGTCGCATCTGACCGGCCGACAAAGGCAACCTTGGCGCCTTGCGTCAGGAAACCTGCGGTCAGGGCCGCGCCAATGCCATTTCCGCCACCGGTAATGAAAACAGACGCGCCATCAAGATCGTGAAAGGTCGCGTTCACAGCCTCTGCCCCTCTATAACCCACATCCTTTCAGGGAAAGACCATGGCAGGGTGAGTCCATGGCTCATCAGGTAAGCGCCTGACACATCAAGCGGGCCGGTTTTCACCGCCTGCGCGCCGCGCGACAGGCGGTGCAGATCATGACGGTTGGTCAGGTCGATGCGATAGGTCGTGTTGGGGTCCAAACCGGTCAGTCGCAGGGGCCGTGGCGCGATCTGGGCGCTGGTGGCGGCTTTGCCTGCAAATACGACGAAACGGCCCCCGTCGCGCGCCAGTTGCTGTTCGGCGATGACCGCAGGGTCGGCACTGTCCAGCCGCAGGATATCGGCGGATTGCATCCAGTCGCGGTTCGCCTTCCACCAGCTTGTGACGGTGCGCAGCACGGTGGCTTCGTCTTCGGTCAGTTCGCGGGGGTCCATCTCGAACCCGATGTGGCGTTGGGCCGCGATCCAGGCGCGGAATGTGATATCAAGCGTGCGGCCGGATGTGTGGCAATGGCGCGGGCCGACGTGGCTGCCGGTGACGGACAAAGGCAGAAACAGCGCCGCGTCATGCTGGATGCGCAACCGTTCCAGCGCATCGTTGCTGTCGGATAGCCAGATGCGTTGGGTGCGCTGCATGATCCCGAAATCAATGCGCCCCCCACCGGATGCGCAGGTTTCGATCTCGACCAGCGGAAAATCGGCGCGCAGCCGGTCCAGCAGGGCGTAGGTGCCGTGGGTCTGGGCCGCGTCGGGCGCGGGCAGAACGCGGTTGTGATCCCATTTGATATAGTCGATGGCGTTGTCGCGCAGGATGGCGGCGATCCGGTCGTAAAGGTAATCGCGCACCGCAGGTAGCGCCATGTCCAGCACCATTTGCTGACGGCCCATGACCTGATCAGCGGGGCCCAGCACCCAATCCGGATGGGCGCGGCAGGTGTCGCTGTCGGGATTAACCATTTCCGGTTCGAACCAGATGCCAAAGGTCATGCCCAGCCCATGCACATGGGCGATCAGCGGGGTCAGCCCGTCGGGGTATTTGCGCGGATCAATCACCCAGTCGCCAAGGCTGCTGGTGTCGTCATCGCGCCGCCCGAACCAGCCGTCATCCAGCACGAACCGTTCTGCCCCAAGATCGGCGGCGCGGGTGGCGATATCCTTCAGTTCGGGCAGGGAATGATTGAAATACACGGCTTCCCAACAATTGTAATGCACGGGGCGCGGGGTATCGGGTTTGGGCCATGTTACGATGCGGTCGCGCAGGTGGCGCTGAAATGCGACGGCGCAGCCGTTCAGCCCGTGACCGGAATAGACGACGTAAAGCGGCGCGGTCTCAAACCGTGTGGCAGCGCTGGTTTGTGTGCCGGTGGCGTGGCCCCATTGGATCTGGCGGCGGCCATCGGGCAGTTCTTCGGCCAGCATCCTGTGCCCGCCGGACCAGCCGTAATGAAAGGCATAAGCCGCGCCTTGGGTATTCGTCGCGCCCCGGCACGGCAGATAAAGGCCGGGGAAATGTTCGTGCCCGCTGCGCCCAGTGCGGCTTTCGCGGGTGTGGATGCCGGGGGACCAAGGCGCGCGATTCAACTGGAATTCGCCACACCAGCGGCCCGAGACGTCGATCATTTCATCCGACAGTTGCGGCGCGGGCAGCACAGGTGCGGCCAGCCAATCCACATGCACGGGGCGTGCCGCGTCCAGCGTGGTTTGGCAGGTGATGACATGCGTTTGTGCGTCGCTGGCAAAACTGATGTTCAGCGTCAGGGCGTGGTTTGCATCCTTGTAGATCAGGCGCAAGCCGTCGTTTTCTGATGCGCTGTAAAAGCTGAATTTGGGCCAGATCGGCGCGCCATCCGCATCGCGCAAGACCATACCGGGCTGGCCGGGAAAGCTGCGGGCGGCCTCGGGGCAAAGCGACAGATCGGGGTTTTCATCCAGCATCCCGCCGGTCACGTCGATACCATGCGCCGCGTGCAGGGTTTGCAGGTTTTCCCCTTTGGGCAGGGGCGCACCCCAGTAAACCACCTGCGGCAGGCGATCATTTCGGGCGGCCAGCACCAGCGTCTGTTGGCCGTCGTCAAGGCGATAGATATTTTCCATGGCGTCTTACTTCACAGCCCCAAGCGTCAGACCCGCGATAAAGTGTTTTTGCATCAGGAAAAACATCGCAACCGGTGGCAGCGCGGCGACGATGGAACCCGCGCTCATCAAATGATAAGCGGCGCGGTATTGCGCGTTGAAGCTGGTGATGCCAGCGGTCACGGGCTGGCTTTCGGGGCCTTGGGTCAAGACGACGGCCCAGAAATAATCGTTCCAGATGAAGGTAAAGATCAGCACCGCCATCGCCGCAATCGCGGGTTTCATCAGGGGCAACACGACATAGAAAAAGATCCGCCATTCGGCCACACCTTCAACCCGCGCGGCCTCGATCAGGGGGAAAGGCAGGGCGCGGATGAAATTGCGCATGAACAGCGTGGCAAAGCCGGTTTGAAACGCGATGTGAAACAGCACCAGACCGGTTTTCGTATTATACAGCCCCATGTCCACCGTCAGGTCGCGCACCGGCACCATCAGGATTTGAAAAGGCACAAAATTGCCAGCGATGAACATGAAAAAAATCAACAGGTTGCCCTTGAACTTATACACCCCCAGCGCAAAGCCGGTCATGCAAGCCAGCGCCACGGTGCCAATGACGGTGGGCACGGTGATCATTACGGAATTCAGCAGATAGCGTGGCATCGCGCTTTCGAAAAACACCTTGCCATAGTTGTTGAACCCCTCGAATGATGACGGCCAGCCCCAGTAATTGCCGCTGGTGAAATCGACATCGGGTTTGATCGAAAAGATCATCACCGCGATCAGCGGCAGCAACCACAGGATCAGCGCAAAGGGCAGAAACGCCTGATAGCCAAGCTGCACCGCGCGGGATTGTTTCTGAACAGGTGTCGGGAACATCAGCGTGCGCCTTTCTCGTCCTGATACATGGACCAGAGGAAATAAGAGATGAAAACAAGCATGATCAGGAACAGGATCACCGCGACAGCGGCGGCATAGCCATATTGCAAGCCGCGTTCCGACAGCGATTTTTCGAAAACGTAATAAGACAGCACGCGGGTCGATCCGAACGGCCCGCCGCCGGTCATGATCGACACAAGGTCAAAACTGCGTAACGCCCCGATGATGGTCACGACAAAGGCGATGAAGGTTGCGGGTTTCAGTTGCGGAATGATGACATACCACAGCATTTTCGGGCCTTTTGCCCCGTCAAGGCGCGCGGCCTCGACCTGTTCGGGGTCAACGGCGTTCAGCCCCGTCAGATAAAGGATCATGCAATAGGCCGTTTGCGGCCATAGCCCTGCGGCGATGATTCCGTAGGTCGCCCATGTGGGGTTGCCCAGTACACCGCCGCGGATCTCGATCCCGACCCAGCCGGTCATGATGGTGAACAGCCCGTTGTTGGGTAGGTAGAACCACGAAAACACGAGCCCCACGACGACCTGACTGATCACAAAAGGGAAAAAGAACAGCGATTTATAGATGCGGATGCCGCGCACCGTCTGGTTGAGGAACAGTGCGATGAACAGACCCGCGGGAATGGCCAGCAGATACAGCACCAGCCATTTCAGGTTGTTCCATAATGAAATCTGGAAATTCCGGTCTGCGCGTTCACCGTTCAGGCCGAACAGCTTGTTATAGTTTTGCAGTCCGACGTATTCGCCGTTGGTGCGCACGTCGCCCAAACCGTTCCAGTTATAAAACGACAGGCCAAAACTTTGGTAGATCGGTGCAATGACGTAGACCAGAAAAAACAGCACACCCGGCGCAAGAAACAGCCAAGGGGTAATGGCGATTTCATTGCGTTTATACCAGCCGCGTGGCGGCGGCGTGTAGCGGGTCGTGGGCACGACGGGTGATACGGTCATTTGCGGTCACTTTCCCGTTTGGGCGCATGTGAAAACGTCGGGTGTCGGCGTTTTCAAATAGGCATGGGGCGCGCGGTCAGGCGCACCCCATCTGTTTGATCAATAGATATCTTCGCGGGCGGCTTCCAACCGGTCCAGGACATCTTCCAGGTTGTCAGGGAAGACCATGAATTCCTGGAACCCTTCCATGGCCACGGCAGCCATTTCGGCAGGCGCATCGCGGTCAAAGAACTGGGCGATGCCGCCCGGTGCCTTGTTTGACAGCATGTCGAAGCCCTGTTGCAGGAACTTGTCGTCATCCACGGACGAATTCGCATTCACCGGCAGCTGCCCCAGGTTTTCACCGTTGTTGATCAGCGTCTGGTTGTCAGCTGAAACAACGAACCGCAGGAATTCGCGCGCGGCATCCTTGTTTTTCGCACCTGTGGGGATGTGGAACGTATCGGTGGGTGCGTCTTCACCCTTGGCGATGCCGGGGGTAATTTCGACGAACTGGTAGAAATCCAGCTTGCTGTCATCTAGGCCCGAATCGCGCAGCGGTGCCACGGCAAAGTTGCCCATCAGATAAGATGCCGCCTGACCGTTGGCCATGAAAGGCAGCGCCTCTTGCCAGCTATAGGTCTGGTGGTCGTCGATGAATGCACCCATGTCGATCAGCTCGCGCCAGTTGGCGAATGTCGCGCGCACCTCGTCCGACTGCCAGCTTTCTTCGCCATTGGTCAGGCGCGCGTGAAAGTCATAGCCGTTGGTGCGCATGTTCAGGTAATCGAACCAGCCACCGGCGGTCCACAGGAACTTGGTGCCGATGGTGTAGCATTTCACGCCGTTGTCCAGCAGGGTCTGGCAGTTGGCCAGCTCTTCTTCCCAGGTTGTGGGCTCGGACAGGCCAAGATCATCAAAGATGTCTTTGCGGTAGTAAACGCCCCACTGATAGTAGGTGTATGGCACGCCATATTGTTTGTCGTCGATCGTCAGCGCCCCTTTGGTCGATGCCAGATCTTCGGAGATTTGTCCTTCCCACAGGTCAGAAATATCCTCGAACAAACCCGCCTCGACATAGGGCAGCATCCGGTTGGCGGCATACCAGTTGGCAACATCCGGCGCGTTGGCCGTCAAAAAGTTGCGGATCTGGGTTTTATAGGCTTCGCGGTCGATCACCGTCAGTGCGATGTTCAGATCGGGGTGCATTTCACCGAACCGTTCAACCATGCCTTCCATCACCGCGCGTGGCGCAGGGTTTGACATGTCCGAGAAAATGACCAGGTCGCCCGACAGTGAATGACCGGCCGCAGATGCGCCAGATGCTGCGATGCCAGCAGCAACGCACGCCGCGAACGACGTTTTAAGAATGGAATGCATGGTGTCCTCCCTAGTGCTTCCATAGTGTAACCCAGTTTCATTATGTGAAACATGGTTTTGGATATTGATACTAAATCGCGACTCGGTTAGGTTTGTCAACAGGTCATGGGTCTGCCGCTATTGCAAAGCGCGACACGCATGGCCGGAAAAGGGAGAAAAGATGGATCGTGTGACCGGTGACGGCACAGTGGGTAAGGCGCTGGAAGTGCTTGATCAGGTCGCAGCCTTTGGGCGGCCGGTGCGTTTCAGCGAAGTCCTTGCGAAATCCGATTACCCCAAACCCACGCTTTACCGGCTTGTCCAGACCCTGACCAACCAGAAGATGCTGTCCTACGACCCTGACCGGCAGACTTATGCGCCGGGTTTGCGGCTGGTGCGGCTGGCGCATGCGGCATGGGAACAATCCACACTGGCCCCTATCGCGCGGCCGCACATTGACGCGCTGAGCGCGGCTGTGGGGGAAACCGTGCATCTGGCGCAAATGGATCATGCGCAGGTGCTGTATATCGACAAACGCAACGCGGGCCAACCGGTGCAGATGTATAGCCAGGCGGGCAAGATCGGTCCGGCCTATTGCACCGGCGTCGGCAAGGCGATGCTGGCCTTTTGCGACCCGGCGGTCATTGAACAGTTGATTGCGCAACAATCGTTTCACCGATTCACGCCACAAACGCTGACTACGGCGGCGGCCCTGCGCGATGAATTGGCCGATATCCGCGCCCATGGCTATGGCTTTGACCGCGAAGAACATGAACCGGGCATCATCTGCGTCGCCATGCCGATCCTGTCCGAGGCGGGGCGCGTGTTGGGTGCGCTGTCGGTGACCAGCACCATAAGCCGCACCAACCTTGCCGGATTGGAAGCTTATGTGCCGATCCTGCGCGAGACGGCTGCAAAAATTGCAAGGGATGCCCAGAACTGGAGCTTTCCAGATTATGATAAAACAGAAAAGACGGGGATTTAGACCATGGCAGGTGTGACGCTGAACAAGGTAATCAAGCGCTATGGCGATGTGCAGGTCATTCACGGAATTGATCTGGACATCAAGGATGGCGAGTTTTGCGTTTTCGTCGGCCCGTCGGGCTGCGGCAAATCCACACTGTTGCGCATGGTCGCCGGTCTAGAGGAAACGACCGAAGGGCAGGTCAACATCGGCCCGCGTGATGTGACCCGCATGGACCCGTCCGAACGCGGTGTGGCGATGGTGTTCCAAACCTACGCGCTTTATCCGCATATGACGGTCAAGGACAACATGGGGTTCGGCCTGAAAATGAACGGCCACCCCAAGGCGGAAATCGCAAAAAAAGTGGCCGAGGCAACCCGCATCCTGAAACTGGAAGACTATCTGGACCGCAAGCCCGCCGCCCTTTCCGGTGGCCAGCGTCAACGTGTGTCGATTGGCCGTGCCATCGTGCGCGGACCCGAAGTATTCCTGTTCGATGAACCGCTGTCCAACCTTGATGCGGAACTGCGCGTGGAAATGCGCGTGGAAATCGCCCGCCTGCACAAGGAAATCGGCGCCACGATGATCTATGTCACCCACGATCAGGTTGAGGCGATGACGCTGGCTGACAAGATCGTCGTGCTGCGCGCCGGTGTGATCGAACAGGTCGGCGCGCCGATGGACCTGTATCGCGATCCTGACAACAAATTCGTGGCGGGTTTCATCGGCAGCCCTGCGATGAACTTTGTCAGCGGCACGGCCAGCGGCGGTGCTGTGGATGCACCCGGCCTTGATTTGCAATTTGACGGAATCATCGGTGCCGAACACAACGGCAAGACGGTCACGGTTGGCGCACGCCCGGAACACATCCTGATTGATCCCGAAGGCGACAGCCATTCGGTCGAGTTGACCGAAAGTCTGGGGGGGGTGTCATTTGCCTATCTGACCAGCGACAGCGGCGAACGTGTGATTGTCGAGGAACGCGGCGACGAACGGTCGGTTGAGGGCGCGCGCGTGGGCATCCGGATTGATCCTGCACGGATATTCCTGTTCGATGATGCAACAGATCAACGCATTCGCGGCTGAAACCTGCACTTGAAGCTGCGCCGGTTTTCCCCGACTGTGTGGTTTCACGTCAGTCAGGAAAGGCAGCCAATGCTTGATATCGCGGACATCAGATCAGCCTATGAAGCGATCAGATCGGCAACGATCCGCACACCGCTGGTGCCCGCGACACGGTTGTCGCACCACTTGGGGATTGATCTGCACCTCAAGCTGGAAAACCTGCAACACACCAATGCGTTCAAGGCGCGCGGCGCGCTGACGAAATTGCTGACCCTCTCTGACGCAGCGCGCCAGAACGGCGTGATTGCGTGCAGCGCGGGAAACCATGCGCAAGGCGTGGCGTTTCATGCGACGCGGCTGGGTATTCCATCTGTCATCGTCATGCCCGAAGGCACACCCTTCAACAAGATCCAGCGCACCAGCGATCTAGGGGCCGAGGTGGTGATTCACGGGCATGGCTTTGATGACAGCGTCCAATTCACGCTTGATCTGGCTGCGGAACGCGGGATGACGTTTATCCACCCCTTTGATGATCCGGTGGTGGTTGCGGGGCAGGGGACCGTTGCGCTGGAAATGCTGGAACAGGAACCGGATCTGGATAGCATCGTGGTCCCGATCGGCGGTGGCGGGTTGATCGCGGGAATGGCGGTCGCTGCGAAATCCGTGAAGCCGCAGATCGAGATTATCGGCGCACAGGCGCATCTGTTTGATGCCGCCAAGGCCGATTTTGAAGGCGGCGCGCCGCATTTCGCCGGTGCCACGCTGGCCGAAGGCATTGCCGTGCGCAAACCGGCCCCTGCCAATCTGGACACCATCCGCAACCTTGTCACCCGCGTCGACAGCGCAACAGAGGCGCAGATCGAAGATGCGGTGTTCGATCTTTTGTCTTATGAAAAACTGGTCGCCGAAGGTGCGGCAGGTGCAGGTCTGGCCGTTATCAAGAACAACCTTGACCGGTTTGCGGGCAAAAAGGTGGGTCTTGTCGTTTGCGGTGGCAATATCGATTCCCGCCTGTTGTCCACCTTGATCGTGCGCGGACTGATGCGTGACGGGCGGATCACGCGGCTGGTGTTCGAAATCGACGACACGCCCGGCCAGCTTGCCACGATTTCGCGGATCATCGGCGATGCGGGGGCCAATGTGATCGAGGTGATCCACCAGCGCATGATGCAAAGCGTGTCGCTGAAACAGGCCGAACTGGAAATCGT
>NZ_JACUUJ010000039.1 GCF_014859355.1 Yoonia sp.
ATTCTGTGGCGTAAGGTGGGGCGGGTGGCGGATGATCCGCAGGATCAACCTCTAACAGCCGCGCGCGCGGTGCGTTTGGCGATCAGCAGGGCGGCGAATGATACCGTCGGTCTGGTGGTGACGGTGCAGGGCATTGCCGATGATGTCCTGCCATTGGATGGGATCCTGGAAGCGATTAACGGCGATTTGATGCTGATTGGTCTGCAGCGCGACGATCAATTGGCGGGCATCATCGCACTAGACGCAGAACTGCGCACGGCGGTGCTTGAAATGCAGACCGTCGGCCACCTGATCGGCATGGCGGCAGAGCTGCGACCGGCCACGGGCACTGACAAGGCGATGTGCGACCCCTTGCTTGACGCGATCATACAGGCACTGCCGCCAGCGATGGCTGGAACGGCGCGCGATGGTTGGATCGACGGCTGTCAGACCAGTCGCCTGTTTACCAGTGCACGTGCGGTCGGGCTGGTTTTGGCTGATTGTGACTATCAAATCCTGCGGCTGACGGTCGATCTGGGGGTTGCCGACCGGCAAGGGTTGTTGCTGATCGCTTTGCCGCCAGTCGTGAAGCCCGCCGTTGCTGCCCCTACAGTGGTGGTGGACGATCTGGATTGGGGCAGCCGGTTGCAACAGGCTGTGGCTGTGGCACCGGCAGAGCTTGCGGCGCATTTGCATACCCTGCGTCTGCCATTGGCGCACGCGCGCTTGCTTGAGGCGGGGCAGGTTCTGCCGTTGCCGGGGTGTGATGTGCACTCCGTGCGGCTACTTGCTCCGGATGGCAAGATGGTGGCGCAGGCCAAGCTGGGCCAATTGGGGGGGATGCGCGCGGTCAGGATTGAACAGCCGCCACCCTGTCAGATGAACGAACTGTCGCCAGCAGGCGCGGGTTTGCCCGATGCGACATTGCTGCCCCGCGCCATCGGTGTTGATGGCACGCCAGCAGCTGCGGGGCAGAACCGTGATGAAAACCTTGATCTGCCACCACAACCAGATGCCCTTGCAGAGGCAGATGCCACCTTCGACATCGGTGTTGATGGCCAGTTGCTGGCGGATTGATCGTCGGGGATCAACCCGCGACGGCAAGCGCGTCGATTTGTGGACGCATGCCACCCAGATCATACCCCGCCCCGGCGGTAGCGGCGATGATATCATCAGTCGGCATGGTCCCGGCGCTGGCCAGTGACCAGACGATGGATGACCGTGTGCCAGACGCGCAATAGGCCAGCACTGGGCCGGTGCTGTCATTGATTGCCTGTTTTTGCGCATCAATCATCTGCATGTTCAGGCCCTGATGCGTCACCGGAATTTCCACAAAGGTCAGCCCTGCGTTATGTGCGGCCTCGGCCATCACGGCTGACTGGTGGCTGGGCGGCACTTCGGCGTTGGGGCGGTTGCAGATGATCGTGGTGAAACCGGCGGCGGCAATGGTGGGTATGTCTGCAGGGTCGATCTGTGGGGAAACGGCGTAATCGGGGGTGATCTGGCGAATGTCCATCGCGGGCAGTCCTTGCTTTTGTAATTGTTTCAACAGTTGGTATATCGCGCCAGTTCGGCGCGCGCCACTTGTCGGCGATGCACCGCATCCGGCCCGTCGGCCAGCCGCAGTGTGCGCAGATGGGTCCACTGCCGTGCCAGTGGTGTGTCTTGCGATACGCCCGCTGCGCCGTGCATCTGGACGGCCATATCGGTGATTTGCAAGGCGATAGCGGGTGCAACCACCTTGATCTGGCTGATCCATGGCGCCGCGGCGCGTTTGTCGCCCTGGTCCATCATCCAGGCCGCTTTCAGGCACAACAGGCGCGCCTGTTCGATGTCCATTCGCGCCTGCGCGATCAGGTCAAAATTTTCGCCCAGTTGCACCAGCGGTTTGCCGAACGCCGTGCGCGCCAGTGCCCGTTTGCACATCAGTTCCAGTGCCTTTTCCGCCTGCCCGATGGCGCGCATGCAGTGGTGAATGCGCCCCGGCCCAAGGCGGCCTTGTGCAATCTCGAATCCGCGCCCTTCCCCCAGCAGCAGGTTTTCGGCAGGCACGCGCACATTGTCGTAACGAAAATGCATGTGACCATGCGGCGCGTCATCGTGGCCGTAAACTTCCATCGCGCGCAGTTTTTGGATTCCGGTGGTATCGGCGGGCACCACGATCATCGAATGGCGCTGGTGTTTTGGCGCATCATCGCTGGTGCGCACCATGACGATATGCACTGCACAGCGCGGATCGCCCGCGCCTGTCGCCCACCATTTTTCGCCGTTCAGCACGTAATTATCGCCGTCCCGCACACAGGTCATGGCGATATTGGTCGCGTCCGAGCTGGCCACATCCGGTTCCGTCATCAGATAGGCCGACCGGACTTCCCCCGCCATCAGTGGTTTCAGCCAACGGGTTTTCATATCTTCGGTGCCGTAGCGGGCGAACACCTCCATATTGCCAGTGTCGGGGGCGTTGCAATTGAACACCTCTGCGGCAAGGTGGCTTTTGCCCATTTCTTCGGCCAGATAGGCGTATTCAACGGTGTTGAGTTGCGGCCCGTCGCGGAAGGTATCCCAGAAGTTCCACAGTCCCCTCTCACGCGCCTTGGTCTTGAGCCCTTCCAGAATCTCGGTCTGACGCGGTGTGAATGTCCAGCGGTCGCCCACTGATACCTCGGCCAGAAATGCGCCGTCCTGCGGCGCGATTTCGTCCGCGATCATTGCTTTTACAGCGGCTAAAACTGGTTTTAGCCGTGCCGTTTGTCCCAAATCCATCATCTGCCCCCCCCGCTGCCTGCCGCCTATCGTGCATTGCCGCAGCGCAGTGTCAATGAACGGCTTGCACAAAGCGCGGCACTTGCCCCTAATAGCGCCATGACAGAGGCGGCGACAGCATTGGGAATGACCCATGGGGATCTGGCACGATACCTGTCCGGGGCCATTCCGGAATTTGCCGGCCTGCGGTCGGTCAGCAAATTCGGCACAGGCCAGTCAAATCCGACCTATCAGCTGGACGCCGATAGCGGCATCTATGTTCTGCGCAGCAAACCGCCGGGGGTATTACTGCCGTCGGCGCATGCGGTGGAGCGTGAATTTCGCGTGATGGCGGCGCTGGCAGACACCGCGGTGCCGGTGCCAGAGGTGTTGCATCTGGCCGATGCTGCGGACTCGCCCAGCGGGCGCGCGTTTTTTGTCATGCGTTTTTTGCCGGGGCGGATTTTTTGGGATCCCGCCTTGCCTGACCTGCGCGCGCCCGACCGTGCAGAGATCTATGATGCAATGAATGCGGCATTGGCGGCCCTGCACGATGTGGATGTAACAGCGGTGGGTCTGGCGGATTACGGCAAGCCGGGCAATTATTTCGCCCGTCAACTGGACCGGTGGCGCGGGCAATATCTGGCGTGTGTCGCCGTCCCTGACCCTGCCATGGTGGCGATCATCGACTGGCTGGGTGCGCAAATGCCCGCCGAGGACAGGCGGGTCGCGCTGGTGCATGGCGATTGGCGGCTGGACAACATGATTTTCGATGCGCATGCGCCGCAGATAGCAGCGGTGCTGGATTGGGAATTATCGACGCTGGGTCATCCGATGGCCGATCTGGCTTATCAATGCATGCAATGGCGGCTGCCCAACCATGGGGACATGCGGGGCTTGGGCGGGATTGACCGCGCCAAAATGGGCTTGCCGACCGAGGCAGAGTACGTCGCGGCCTATGCCCGGCGGCGGGGGCTGGGGCAGATCGACGATTGGCCGTTTTACCTTGTCTTTGCGTTTTTTCGGCTGGCCGCAATTTTGGCCGGTGTGGCATCGCGGGCAGCGGCGGGCAATGCATCCAACCCGGATATGGCGCGCAAATACGGGGCCGCGGTGCCTGTGCTGGCGGATATGGCGCTGGGCGTCATGCGGGACGGTGTGGATGGATAGGCCGGCAACTTTGCAGATGGCTGGTGATGTCGCCGTGGTGATGATCGCGGCGCCACCGGTTAATGCGTTGAACGCAGCGCTGCGCGCCCAACTTTGGGACATTTTCCAGCAGATTGCCCATGATCCGCAGGTCAGGGCTGTTGTTCTTCTTGCCAAAGGGCGAATTTTCAGCGCCGGCGAGGACATCTGCGAATTCGGACAACAGCCGTTGGCGCCAACCCTGTCGCAGATTTGCAATCTGGTCGAGGTGTCCAAGGTGCCCGTTATTGTGGGGTTGCATGGTGCGGCTTTGGGCGGTGGGGTCGAACTGGCTATGGCGGCCCATTACCGTATCGCGTCGCCTGCTGCAGTGATTGGCCTGCCGGAAATGACATTGGGTCTTGTGCCCGGGGCAGGTGGGACGCAACGGTTGCCGCGTCTGATCGGGGCGAAACATGCGTTGAACATGATCCTTGGTGGCCGACCGATCACGGCAGACTTTGCCTTGCAGATCGGTTTGCTGGATGCGGTTACGGATGGTGATCTGGCCGATTCTGCGCTGGCCATGGCGCAAAAAACCAGTCGGCCGCGCCCAACCTATGCCCAGCGGAATAATTTGCGCGACGGTGTGGCGTTTTTGGATGAAATCGCAGCACGGCGCAACGCGGTTGCCGCCACTGGCCGGTTTGCGTCACAGCGCGCCTTGGAATGTGTGGAAGCGGCGCTTTTGCTGCCGTTCTATACCGGTCTGGCGTTCGAGGCAGATGCCTTTGCACGCTGTGTCACGCATCCGCAGTCACAGGCGCTGCGGCATGTTTTTCTTGCGGAACGACGGATCGCGCCCCGCTTGCTGGCCCGCACAGACGATGGTTGGCGTCTGGCCGAGCCGCTGGGGGTGGCGGCGGTCGATGCGTTGCAGCGGGCGGCGCGGCGTGCAATCGTGGCCTTGCGCGAACGCGGTGTGACAGAGGGCGCGATCGATCGCGCGCATGTCGATGACGGTTTTCGCCGTGGTCCTTTTGGCGGGCGTGACGGGCATGCCGGTCCGCAGGGGCCGGATATTCAACGGCGGATGCTGGCGGCACTGGTGGCCGAAGGTACGCGTCTACTGGCGGCGGGCATCGTGGCGCGGGCCTCTGATATTGATGTGCTGGCGGTGCATGGTCTGGGGTATCCTCGGGCGCGGGGCGGGCCGATGACGGCGGCCAAGCTGGCGGGTCTGCTCGTCCTAGCCGAAGAAATGAAACAATGGGCCGCCGATGATCCTGTTTGGCAACCGCCACCGCTTTTGCTGCGTGCGGGGCTTTTGGCGGGCGGGTTCGACGCCCTGTCGGATTAACCTAGAATAACGCCAATGATGACAGCCATCAGGCCAATCACCGACACGAACAATGCAATCAGGTTCACCGGTAGGATGCGGGAAATGCGCGCGCGCAGTGCGTCGTCGGGTAGGTTGGCCCGTTTCGCACGCGCAACGGCCACGATGCTGTAGACAATCCCGATCATTCCGATCACAGACAGCGCCGCGCCGATCCAGATCACAATTTCCATCTGTTCCTCCTGCCGTTATCGCGCAGGTATCGCGGTCTGTGCCGCGGTGCAAGGGTTGCGGTGGCGCAGGCCAGCCGCTAGTGAAGGACAACCGCGCAAGGAGAGCAGCATGAGCGACATCATCACAGAAACTTCGTCTTCGGTTACTGGACAGGAACTGCGGCAGTTTGTGGAACGTTTTGAACGGCTTGAGGCGGAAAAAAAAGATATCGCAGACGCCCAGAAAGAGGTGATGGCCGAAGCCAAGGGGCGCGGATATGACACCAAGGTGCTGCGCAAGATCATTGCGATCCGCAAGCGCGACGCCAATGATCTTGCCGAAGAAGAGGCGGTGCTTGAGCTGTATAAATCCGCCTTGGGCATGTAGCGTCAGCGGAACGGCATCAGCAGTCTGACACCTGGCATTTGCGCGATCTGCGCGATGTCGTCTTCATAATTTTCGGTCATTTCAGCCACCAGCGACGGGGAAAGCGCCGGCAGGTCGATCACGTCTTGCAATTGGTCCTGAACGGCGTGATCTTGCCAGATCCTGGCGATAATATCGTGCCGGGCAGCGTCTGTTTTTGGCGGCGTCTTGCGGAAATCTTCGGCGAGCAGTTCCATCCCGTCCTTTGTGATGATCGCCGATAGCAAATCCAGCCCGCCGGTCAGGGCGGTATCAGGGGCGGCGTTTGACATCTGCCGGATCAGCTGATCCCATAACAGCGGGCTGTCTTCGTTGCACCAGACGGTCAACGGCGTGTCGGGTGCGGCGGCTTTGATCCGGGCGATCACATTAGCCCAAGACAGATCACCCGGGTGCAACATACCCAGATAGTCACCGAAAGATGTCGTTTTCGAACGTTTGAAAGCCTCTTGCAAAAAAATTGCCGGGTGACGGATAGCGAAGAAAAGCGCGATATCGTCGCCTTCAAAAAGTTCGTGCAGCACGCGCACGCGCTTTTCGGCTTGTCCATAAAACAAACCATTCGCAAAAATGCGATTGGGCACGCAGATAAAGTTCTGATTGCTCAGCACGAGCCTGTCGATCGCGTCATTTTCGCATATTGCGTCAAGCAGGATACTACGGGTCTCTGCGGGCGGCGCGGTGCCTTCCAGCGCCTGTATCGTCTCGCGAATCAATGCGCGGTATTTGCCGGGTCCAGGTACGGCGATACCCTGACGTAAAAGAACAGTCGCGTTCCTGAGCAGGGATTTGAGCAGTCGGTCCTCGTCTGTGCAGTGTGCGCCAATGTGAAATGCGATCTGCATAAAGGGGCCTTTGTCGGTCTGAATGCGGTCAACATAGTCGGATTTCTGGACAGTTAAACCGCTTTCGGCTAACCCAGCTTTCATGTCTGATCAAACAAGTCGGTTATTATCGGCCCGAAAGCCAAACCTGCGGATTGACCCTTGGTCATTCGGGGCGGTTGTGATTGCGGCGGTGGTCTTGGTGCCGGTGGTGGCCGTCATCTGGTTTGCACTTACCCCGACCGATAATATCTGGCCGCATTTGATGCGCACAACATTGCCGCGCTATCTGGCCAATACCGCCGTCTTGATGCTGAGCGTTGGTGCATTGACGGCTGCCATTGGTACTGGGGCTGCTTGGATTGTGGTGATGTATCGTTTTCCGGGGCGGATGCTGTTGCAATGGGCTTTGCTGATGCCGCTTGCAGTGCCTGCATATGTGGGGGCATATGCGTTGGTGGATTTTCTGGAATATGCGGGGCCTTTGCAAACCACCCTGCGTGACATGATGGGTTGGCAAAGCGCACGCGATTACTGGTTTCCGGCCATCCGCACCCGCGAGGCCGCGATTGTGGTGCTAAGCGCGGCGCTTTATCCTTATGTTTATCTTTTGGCGCGGGCGGCATTTCGGGAACAGTCCGGCGCCTCCTATGAGGTGGCCCGCGCCTTGGGGGCAGGGGCCTTTGCCCGGTTCTGGCGCGTTGGCTTGCCTTTGGCCCGGCCAGCTATCGCGGCCGGGGTAGCCGTGGTCATGATGGAAACTGTCAATGATTTTGGCACGGTTGATTATTTTGCGGTACAAACGCTGACAACCGGCATTTTTTCAATTTGGTTGCAGGGGGGGAACTTGGGCGGTGCGGCACAATTGGCAACCGTGACGCTGACCTTGGTCATTCTGCTCGTCACTTTGGAAAAGCTCAGCCGCAGGCGCAGCAAATTTTACGGATCGGCGCGCGGCATGCGGCCGGTTTCGCCAGCGCCGCTTGCAGGCTGGCGGGGGATGCTGGCCATGGTGCTGTGCCTGCTGCCGGTCTTGATTGGCTTTGTGATGCCGGTGGCGGTGCTTTTGACACATTCGTTTGACGCCGGCGAATGGTTGACGCCGGGCTTGCGCCGCGCGTTGTGGCACACATTGCAAGTGGGCGGGTTGGCCGCGATCCTGACCGTCTTGGGCGGCGTCTTTATGGTTTACGGTGTGCGCCTGTCCCATCGCCGGTTGCCGCGTATGCTGATGCCGGTCACTGCGATCGGCTATGCCGCGCCGGGTGCTGTGCTGGGGTTAGGGGTATTGGTCCCGCTCGCGGCCTTTGATAATGCCTTTGCCGATTTCATGGTCTGGCTAGGCTTTGCCGATCCGGGGCTGATCCTGACGGGCAGTGCAGCAGCGGTGGTTCTGGCCTATGTGGTGCGGTTTTTCGCCATCGCCCAAGGCACAGCGGACGCCGCTTTTGGCCGTGTCTCGCCCAGCTTGCCGATGGCAGCGCGCGCACTGGGGCGGACAGCGGGCGGCACGTTGCGGGCGGTGCATCTACCGTTGATGCGCGCCTCTGTGGGGTCAGCGCTGTTGTTGGTCTTTGTCGATAGTGTCAAGGAATTGCCGGCGACCTTGCTGCTGCGCCCTTTCAATTACGATACGCTGGCGACGCGGGTCCATGCCAAGGCTTCACTGGAAAACATCGCAGAAGCCGCCCCTGCCGCGTTGATTATTACCCTTGTCGGGTTGGCGGCTGTCGTCTTGCTGGCGCGGGCAAACAGGTAGGCTGGTGCAGGGGTTTCGCAAACTTTGCAAAAGGCAATGCGAGGCCGCGCAAGATTGGGCGCAAGCGTCCATCATATAGTTTTTACAAAAATGTCATAATCCGTGGAATAAGTCCTGGGGCTGTTACGTTCTCTTTTTGTCGATCGCAGTGATTGTCAAACAAAACATAACAGGTGACTTATGATTGAAACACTCATCCAGGGCGAAACGCCTTTCCGCTTTGTTATCAACGTGGCGGCAATGGTCGCCTTGGTCTTTGGCCTTTACTATCGTCGCTATCGGGATAAGGAACTGGTCACGGCGGCGTCTTTGTTCAACATTTTTGCGTTTGGCGTGTTGTCCATCTTGTCTGCTGTCGAATTCTCGCTGGCTGCCGGTTTCGGGCTGTTTGCAATCCTTGCGCTGTTCACATTGCGCAGCGAACAGATCAGCAAGGTCGAGATCACTTATTTCTTTGGCTCTGTGGCAATTGCGGTGATTTGCGCCATACCGGGCACAGAGATGACGCTTGCCTTGGCGGTTGTGTCGCTGGTGCTTGTCGGGGCCTATGTGTTTGACCATCCCGCGATCCTTGCGTCCAGTGATGGTGTCAAAATCACCCTGGACAAGATTGATCAGGGCGTGCTGTCCGATCCGGTCAAGATGCGTGCAGACCTGTCCCAGCGATTGGGTGTTGATGTGATGTCCTATCAAATCACGGCGCTGGATTACATCAATGATATGGCGCGGCTTAGCGTCTTTTACCGCAAACCTCGCGCTTAAGGAGGAATGCCAATGGATCCCCGTATCAAAGCAACGCTTGATCTATTTACCCCCCTGTCACTGGACGAACTGAACGCCAAGGCAGCGATGCTGGAACGGCTGGACAACAAATATATCCTGCCTGCCAGCCGGTTTCGCCCTGCGTTGGAAGCCTTTGCCGCACATTTTGATGTGTTGCAAATAGACGGCAAACGCGCCTTTACATATGCCACCACCTATTACGATGACCCGGCCTTGCACGGGTATTACGACCACCATCAAGGGCGGCGTAAACGCTGCAAGGTGCGGGTGCGGAATTATGTCGATGCAGGTTTCAGCTATCTTGAGGTCAAGCTGAAGGATAAACGGCAGGTGACAATCAAGAAACGTCTCAAACTGGATACGCCCGAAAACGGGGTCGATGAAAACGGGATGGCATTTGTCGAAACCTGCCACAGCGACCTTTATGAAGAACCCTTTGATAAACCTCTCGCGCCAGTGATCGGGATGGAATACGAACGCATTACGCTGGTGGCCAAGCAAGGAGGCGAGCGTATGACCATTGACACCGCCTTGCAGTTCGCGGCGGCGAATGTCACCCGCGTGGTGCGTCCTGACATGTTTGTCATCGAAACAAAATCAGCGCGTGGGAACGGGATCGCGGATAAAATCCTGCGATCGATGCATATGCATCCGACGTCGCGCTGTTCGAAATACTGCATCGGGATGGCGGCGACCGGACAGGTGGCGCGGCGCAACCGGTTTTTGCCCGCGCTGCGGCGGCTTGATTTGTTGGCACCTGCACAGACCGACTGACGTCGGCTGTGAAGATACAAAAAGCCCTGGTTAGCCGTCGGCCCGTCCCGGGCTTTTTCACGTTGCCCGCCCGTGGGGGGCTTTCAGGCGCTGTCTGTCGGCACGCCGGCTATATAACGCTGAAGCACTGCGGCTGTTCCATGCGCCTGTAGCGCACCCAGATGCCGCGCAAAGCTGTCAGCAAAAGCAGGATCCTGCGCCAGATTGCCAAAGACAAACTGCAATGAAAGAAAGGCATGCGGGTCGGTCATCGCGCGGGCCGCATGGGCGCACAGCTGATCGGCCGAGGGGTCGTCAACCGTAATGACTGCACCGCTGTCGGTCTTTCCTTGCAGATAGCGGCACCACAATGCCGACACCAGCGTCAGCCCTTCGATTGCGCCGCCACGGGCCAGTTGGTCACGGGTAGAAGGCAAAATGAACTTGGGCTGGCGGTTCGATCCGTCCTGACACAGGCGCGGGATCGTATCCGCAACGCCGGGGTTTTCCAGACGTTCACCTACTTTGGCGTAATAGGTTGCAAGGTCGGTATCCGGAACGGGGGGGACGTTGGGGATGATCTCTTCTTCCTCCAGCTTGTCGATAAACCCGCGCAACAACGGATGCACCGCCGCATCATGAACGAAATGCACGTCCAGCAGTGCCGCCGGATAGGCGATCGCCGCATGTCCACCATTCAGAATGCGGATTTTCATCAGCTCGTAAGGGGCCACATTATCGGTCAGTGTCACGCCCACTTTTTCAAAGGCGGGGCGACCAGCGGGAAAATGATCCTCCAGCACCCATTGGCGGAAACTTTCGCAGGTGATGGGGCGGCGGTCTTCGATGCCGTATCGGTCCTTGACCATCTGGCGTTCGCGGTCGGATGTGGCGGGTGTGATGCGGTCCACCATGGCGCAGGGAAAGGCGCAGGTTTGGTCGATCCATTCCGCCATTTCCGCATCAATCTGCTTTGCCAGTCCCAGCACGGTCGCACGCGCGACTTGGCCGTTTTCCGGCAGGTTATCACAAGACATGATGGTAAAGGGCGGCGTGCCTGCTGCGCGGCGTGCGGTCAGTGCGGCAATCATTGCACCAAAGACACTGCGCGGGCTTTGCGGATGGGCGGCGTCATGTACCATGTCAGGATGGCCAGGGTCAAATTGTCCTGTCGCCGCGTCGATGTAATAACCGCCTTCGGTTACAGTCAGCGACACGATGCGAATGGCGGGATCTGTTATCTTGGCGATCAGCGGGCCGTTGCCGTCCACGACTGGCAAATAGTCGACCATAGCGCCTGTTACCACGGCGCGGTCGCCCGCCGGGTCCAGTTCGCACACGGTCGTCAGCCAGTCTTGCGCCGCAAGATCATCGCGCACGGCGCGGTCATTTGCCCGCACGCTCGCCCCGATTATCGCCCAGTCGTGATCTTGCCCCAGCTGGAACAGGTCATGCAGATACAGCGCCATATGTGCGCGATGAAAATTGCCCAACCCCACATGCACGATGCCTGCGGTAAGGTCCGACCTTTTGTATGTCGGGCGATCCACCTCTGAAGGAAGGTGGGATAATGTTTCCAGATTCAGTTTCATCAGCTCATCCATTGCCCGCCATCGACGTTATACGTCTGTGACACGATGTAGTCGGATTCAGCCGAGGCAAGGAAAACAGCCATCCCTGTCAGATCCGACGGAACTGCAAAGCGCCCCGCAGGCACGCCAGCTGCGACTTCGGCTTTTTTCTGGCCTAACTTTTTGCCTTCCAGCTTGGCAAACATGGCATCCACATGTTCCCAATGTGCACCATCTACCACGCCTGGCGCGATGGCGTTGACGTTAATGCTGTGCTTGATCAGGTCCAGCCCGGCAGATTGCGTCAGCGAAATGACTGCCGCCTTGGTTGAACAATAGACCGCGACCAGAGGTTCCCCCCGGCGTCCGGCCTGACTGGCCATATTGATGATCTTGCCGCCGTGGCCTTGTGCGATCATTTGCCGGGCCGCCGCTTGCAAGGTAAACAGCGTGCCCGCAACATTGACCGCATAAAGGCGGTCATAGCTAGCCCGGGTGATGTCCACGGTGCGGGCGGCATCGAACAGCGCCGCGTTGTTGATCAGAATATCCAGCTTGCCTGCATGTGTGACCACAGCATCAATCGTGGCGTCGATGCTGGCCTGATCGGACACGTCAAGATGAACAGGATACGCGCCTGCGCCCAATTCACTGGCGGTCTGGGATGCGGCTTCCATGTTGATATCGGCAATGGCCACGGTCGCGCCTTCAGCGATATACGCCTCGGCAAATCCGCGCCCGATCCCCCGTGCTGCCCCGGTGATCAGGGCTGATTTTCCATCCAGTCGTCTCATGCGATTCTATCTCCTTTGGCGTTGAATCGGTGCAGTCTGTCCATATCCGGCGAAAGATAGATCGTGTCGCCATGATTCACGGCGATGTCGCCGGTGATCCGCACCGTCATCATGTCCATCAGACCTGTGTCATGGACATGGATAAATGTGTCCGATCCCAGATGTTCGGCCACGCCGACGCGCCCCTTCCACAGGCCTTCTGTCTTGGATACGGTGATGTGTTCTGGCCGGATACCGATGGTCGCGCTGTCATGTTTTGCCGCCTCGGGCCCTGTCATCAGGTTCATCTTGGGCGACCCGATAAAGCCGGCAACAAAAGTGTTGCGCGGGTGGTGATACAGTTCAAGCGGGCTGCCGACCTGTTCAATCACACCGGCCTGAAGCACGACGATCTTATCGGCCATCGTCATGGCTTCGACCTGATCATGCGTTACATAGATCATCGTCGTTGCCAGTTTCTTGTGTAGTTCGGAAATTTCCAGCCGCATCCCCACACGCAAGGCCGCATCAAGGTTCGACAATGGTTCGTCAAACAGAAACGCCGAAGGTTCGCGCACGATCGCGCGGCCAATTGCGACCCGTTGGCGCTGGCCCCCCGAAAGTTGACCGGGACGGCGGTCAAGATAGTCTGTGAGGTTCAATGCCTTGGCCGCAGCGTCGATTTTTTCCTTTTGGGTCTTTTCGTCAATCCCCGCCATTTTCAGTGGAAAAGCGATATTCTTGCGCACCGTCATATGCGGATAAAGCGCATAGGACTGGAACACCATCGCAAGCCCGCGCTTGGCAGGAACCAGATTGGTGGCATCGACACCGTCAATTTCGATGTGTCCGGTGGTGATGTCTTCCAGACCCGCGATCAGGCGCAGCAGCGTTGATTTTCCGCAACCCGATGGCCCCACAAAGACGGTGAATTCACCGTCATGGATGGTCAGGTCAAGCGGCGGAATGACCTGCACTTCGCCAAAGCTCTTGGTGACCTGTTTGAGTTCGATTTGTCCCATCTGTCAGGTTCCTTATTTCACCGCGCCAAAGGTCAGGCCACGGACAAGTTGTTTCTGGCTAAACCAGCCAAGAATCAGGATTGGTGCAATCGCCATGGTCGAGGCCGCACTCAGCTTTGCGTAAAACAGCCCTTCAGGTGACGAATAGCTGGCAATGAAGGCTGTCAAAGGGGCCGCCTGGGCGGCTGTCAGGTTCAGGGTCCAGAACGCTTCGTTCCATGCCAGAATGAAATTCAGCAACATGGTCGATGCAATTCCCGGGATCGCCATGGGTGTGAGCACATACAGGATTTCACTGCGCAGGTTGGCCCCATCCATGCGGGCGGCTTCCAGAATTTCGCCGGGGATTTCCTTGAAATAAGTGTAAAGCATCCAAATGATGATCGGCAGGTTGATCAGCATCAGCACCACCACCAGCCCGGTGCGTGTATCCAGCAGGCCCAATTTGATGAAAATCAGATACATGGGATAAAGCACGCCAACCGCGGGCAGCATCTTGGTTGACAGCATCCACAGCAGAATGTCCTTGGTGCGCTTGGACGGGACAAAGGCCATGGACCATGCTGCCGGCACTGCGATGATCACCCCCAGCAGGGTTGACCCGCCTGCGATGATGATCGAATTCATCAGGAACCGCACATAGTTCGACCGTTCTTGCACAACCGCGTAATTCTCAAGCGTCCAGTCGAAGTTCAGGAAAATCGGCGGGCTTGCGATTGCTTGCGCCTCGGTTTTGAAGCTGGTCAGGATGGTCCAGAGGATCGGAAAGAAGATCAACAGGCCCACGGCCCATGCGGCACCGGTGGTCAGGAATTTGCGTTGGGGGGAAATCGCTCTTGCCATGGGTATGTCCTCACGCGTCCAGGTTTTTGCCAACGATGCGCATCAGAAAGACAGCAACGATATTGGCAAGGATGATGGCGTAAACGCCGCCGGCGGAGCCTAAGCCGATGTTCTGTGAATCCGTGATGCGCTGGAAGATCAGATAGGTCAGCGTCCGGGTGTCAAAGGCCCCTTGGGTGGTCACGAAGATCTCTGCAAAGATCGACAGCAGAAAAATCGTCTGGATCAAGATCACGACAGTGATCGCACGGCCCAGATGCGGCAGCGCGATGAACCAGAACCGTTTGAGCGCGGGTGCGCCGTCCATTTCCGCCGCCTCAAGCTGTTCGCTGTCCAGTGACTGGATCGCGGTCAGCAGGATCAGCGTGGCAAAGGGCAGCCATTGCCAGGACACGATCAGAATGATCGACGGCAGCGCGGCATCGGTGAGCCAGACAACCGGTTGCGCGCCGAAAAATTTGAAAAGATGTGCGAAAAGCCCGTTCACAGGATCCATGAACATGTTTTTCCAGACCAGCGCCGACACGGTCGGCATGACGAAAAACGGGGCGATCACCAGAATACGCACAACCCCTTGCCCCCAGATCGGTTGGTCCAGCAGGATCGCCAGCAAAACCCCCAGGCAAACGGTGATGACCAACACACCGCCGACAATCAATAACGTTGTATAGACCGAAGGCCAAAAGGCGCTTGATGTCAGAAAACGGGCATAGTTCTGAAACCCTGCAAAGCCCTGATCGCCACCGCGTAGTGGCAGGTAAGTGCGGAACGAAAACCATACTGTCATCGTCAGAGGAACCAGCATCCAGCCCAACAGCAGGACCACGGCAGGTGCCATCATGATGCGGGCGGCAGATCGGGAAGCTTTGGTTGCCATGTCAATCACCTTTCTTGCGGGTGGCATCTAACCGTCCGGAGCGAATATTCGGGTGGCTATGTGGGCAGACTTCAAAGGGCGGCCGATCGCCGCCCTTTGGGATTTGTCAGTCGCGCATTAGTAGCCTGCGGCTTCCATGGCGTCTGTCGTGATGGCCTGCGCCTTTGCGAGTGCAGCCTCTACCGTCTGTTGACCGGCAAGCGCCGCCGAAAATTCCTGACCAACTTCCGTTGCAATACCAGAGAATTCAGGAATAGCCGCGAACTGCACTCCGACATAAGGAACGGGGTCCACGGTCGGGTTCAGCGGATTGGCTGACAGGATCGAATCCAGCGTCATCTTTGCAAAGGGAACCGCTTGATAGTTCGGGTTTTCATACAGCGATGTCCGCGCGCCAGGTGGCACGTTTGCCCAACCTTCGTTGGCAGCAACCAGTTCAATATAGGCTTTGCCTGTGGCCCATTCGATGAACTGCTTGGCTTCGGCTTCGTTGTTGGTGCCAGCCGGAATGGCCAGTGCCCATGCCCAAAGCCAGTTGGACCGTGGCCCAAGACCGTTGTCGGGTGCCAGCGCGAAACCTACCTTGTCAGCCACCGCGGAATCGTTGGGGTTGGTCACAAAAGAAGCCGCAACCGTCGCGTCGATCCACATGCCGCATTTGCCCTGCTGGAACAGGCTCAGGTTTTCGTTGAAACCGTTGTTGGATGCGCCTGGAGGGCCTGCTTCATTCAACAGGTCAACATAGAAATTCAGCGTGTTGGCCCATGCTTCGCTGTCGAATTGCGCGTTCCATTCTTCATCAAACCAGCGCGCGCCAAAGGCGTTCGAGGTCGCGGTGAGGAAGGCCATGTTTTCGCCCCAGCCGGCCTTGCCGCGCAGACAAATCCCATAGATTTCATTGTCGCGGTCCGTCATGGCGCGGGCGGCCTGGCCGATATATTCCCATGTTGGTGCGTCGGGCATTTCAAGGCCAGCCGCTTCCATCAGGTCCGTGCGATACATGATCATGGAACTTTCGCCGTAGAAAGGCGCTGCGTAAAGCGTGCCCTCATAGGACAGGCCACCCGCCATGGCGGGCAGAATATCGGCAACGTCGTATTCTGCGGACAGATCGTCAAGCGGGACAAGCCAGCCCTGCGCGCCCCAGATCGGCGTTTCATACATACCGATGGTCATGATGTCGAACTGGCCGCCTTTGGTGGTGATGTCCGTGGTCACGCGTTGGCGCAGCACGTTTTCTTCCAGTGTGACCCATTCGACATCGATTCCCGTCTCGGCGGTGAATTGATTGGTGTAGCCTTGCATTCGGATCATGTCGCCGTTGTTGACGGTTGCGATCGTGATGGTTTCGGCGGCAGTGACAGAGGCCAGACCAGCGGCAAAGCCGATCCCGACCGCTGTATTCAGCAGTGAACGCTTGAAAGACATTATGTCTCCTCCCATTTTTTACGTGTGTAAAGATTACGCAGTGGGGATGGAGCGCGTCAACAAAAATATTTACGTGCGAAAAATTCTGCGTCGCAGTCGGGGCGGGTGGTTAGGCGGATTCGCGTAATTTCAAGATGCCATCGAATAGCTGGATTTTTGGTGGGCCATCGGTGTTTTCGCCGTTGATAATCTCGATCA
Source organism: Yoonia sp. (assembly GCF_014859355.1). Taxonomy (GTDB): domain Bacteria; phylum Pseudomonadota; class Alphaproteobacteria; order Rhodobacterales; family Rhodobacteraceae; genus Yoonia. Next base: position 16,659 of record NZ_JACUUJ010000039.1, read on the forward strand.
AGCGCAAAACTGACGCTTTTCCAATGGCTTCAAAGTCCTGCGCGATGGTCGTCAGGGCTGGTATGGTAAACGGGCAAAGCGGGTAATCGTCATGGCCCGCAATGCGGAATCCTCCCTTTTGGCCGCGCCCGGGAACAAGCCCGTGCCGCGCCGCAGCGCGTAGCGCGCCGATGGCAACGCGGTCATTTGCGCAGAGAATCGACCGCTCTGTATATTCGCCACGTGATAGATGGCGGTCCAGAACCGCTTCGCCATGTGCTTCAAAGTGCCAGCCTTCTTCGATCATTTCGGTGCCGATCACCTCGGGCTTATGACCGTGTGCAGTCATGTGGCGGATATAGGCATCTTCGCGTTCCAGCGCGTTGAAATTGACCCGTGGCATCGCCAGAAAAACCGGCGGTTCGCCCATGCGGCACAGGTAATCTGTCATTAAATCGCAGCTTTTTTCGTGATCAGTGCCGACATAATCCACGTCCAGCATGGTTTTGGGGCGCGAATCCACCAATACAAACGGCAATCGGGACTCTAGGCGGCGATAAACCTTCAAGTCACTTTGGTTGCCCAAGGGGATGACCAGCGCGCCGTCAACATTCATCGACATGAATGTTTCAGCCGCGCGGGCTTCGATGGCGGGGTCGGAATGTGAACATTGGCTGATCACGGTATAGCCCGCGTCCATTGCGGCCAGTTCGATCTGCTCCAGCAGGTTGGTAAAAAACAGATCATTCAGATAGGGAATGATGACACCGATCATGCCGGTCGATTTCCGGTTCATCCGTGTGGCGAAAAAATTCGGCACATATTCGACCTTTTCCAGCCCAAGCTGGATTTTCCGTGACGTAGATTCGCGCACACTGTCGGGATCCTGAAAATAACGTGACAGGGTCGGGCGCGATACGCCGATCGCTTCGGACAATTCTTCCATTGTCTTGATTTTTGATTTTTTCATCTGCGGCCTGCTTTCTATGGGCTGCTGATACTACGCCGACGCACAGTGATGTAAGATCAAGCTACCACTGAAATTTTAATATTACACGCGTAAATAATAAGACGATATCATTGTTCCAAGTTGCGTTTGAAAACCGGCGGCGCAAATGCGCTTGGGGTCCGGATAGGCCAATAATCCCTTGCCGCTACTTTGCTCTGCTTTTCTACGCGAGATTCTGTCAAATGGATGGGGCGTCGCTTGGGGTGCGCGTCTAATGCAGGGCTGCAACGACCTTCCGGGCTGCCGAACTGCCTGCAATCAACGCGCCTTCTATCAGGCCTGGGCTTTGCTCGGCCGTTTCCGAGCAGGCGAGCCAAAGCCGACCGCCAAGGTGGCCATGCCTTAAAATCGTAGACCCGACAGCGGGGTGGGTTGGCGGCTCTTGCAGGTCGCGAAGACTACAGACAAGAGGGTCTTGTGCCCAGTCTTGAATGACTAACTGCACAGGCGTTGCAGCTTTGTTCCCAAAGCATCGTACAAGCTGGTCTAGGATTGCGGCACGCAAACCTTGGGGGTCAGATTGGCGCGCGCCGGCGCCCCATCCGACAAACCCGAACAGCGCCCCGGCCTTTTCATCCGCTGGTGTATGGTCGTGAATTTCGACCAGTGGCCCGCTGCGACTGGCCACTCTGCCTGACAAGCCTTGGTCGCGCCAGAAAGGGCTTGGATAAATCGCGATCACCTTGGCCTGTTGCGCCATCCACGTTGGCACCACCCGCATCGCAGCCCGCAATTCCGGGGGCAGGTTTTCGATTTCGACATTCTCTTCGGTTACACGCAGGGGCGTTGCTAGAATGACCTGCTTTGCCGTTTTGATCGTACCGGCCTTTGTGGTCAGACCCAGCCTGTCACCTAATGTGGTGATTGCGGTGACTTGGGCGTCTGTTATGATCGCGCCAGTCGGCAAGCGCGATGCAAGGGCCGCAACGATCGACGAGGGGCCACCAACAAGGCGCGCAATGCCATCCTGTGCAGGTATCGGATGCCGTTGCGGGCCGCCGCCGAAACCATCCAATATCCCGTCACCGGTATCGTTTTGGGCAAATTGATCCAATGAAAGCTGCATGATCCATTTTCTGGCGACCGGCTGCCACTGCGGCCAGACCCACGTTGGCCCCAGATCTGCAATGTCGCTTGTCGAACCTGCGGCGCGTATGCCAAGCACGCGCCCCCCGATCCGGGTGGCGCCTTCCAGCACATGGACGCGCAAGCCGGCGTCATGCAGACAAACGGCCGCCGTCAGGCCCGCAATGCCCGCGCCGACGACCAGGGCGTCAGTGTGATTGACCTCGCCCATCATGTTTTCCCGTTTGATCACACCCTGCCGATATCAGCCTTGGGACAACGCAACAATATCGCTGATGGATAACCCGACTTTCGCGATTCGGATGATCATGCCTGGCCGGTCAATCCGGATCATACTTGCCTGTTGGGTGTGGGAACCGAAGTGATAGGTTTCGAATTTTGATCTGGTGATATCTTGGGAGAAAAAGCAAGCCAAGATCCCTTGGCCTGATCCACGCAAGTCTGGCGGGTCATGTCTGCCATGCTGGTCTGATGGACAGGGACTGCATTGCATCTTCATCTGCAAAATGCAGACGAGATCGCATCCAGCCTGTCGTTGGCAATCAGGGATTGGCAGCCGAAAGATGTGTCTGCGCCCGATCCCACGGCAAGATGCACGATCGTGGAAGGTGGCCCCGACGGCTACGCCGTGCGTTCTTGCTATCTGGACGAGACGCTTGAAGGTTTGGGATCCGCTGCCGCCACTTGCGCCGTCATCGCCGATCTGGCGCAGGATTTTTTTGAAACGCGTTCCGGTTGCCTTGCCTTGCATTGTGCCGCGTTTCGCTTTCACAACCGTCTGATCGCAATGACAGGTCCGTCGCGTGCCGGCAAAAGCACTCTTGCCGCGCGTTTGACCATGGAAACAGACATGCAAGTATTCTGTGATGATGTCTTGCCACTTCTTGATAATGGCAAAGCCGTCGGTTTGGGGATAGCGCCCCGGCTACGTCTTCCCATCCCCGCTGCCAGCAGCGCTGCGTTCAAGGCCCACTTCGGGCGCCATATCGGCCCTCACGATGATCGCTATGGTTATCTTTGCGCGCCAAATGTCGCGCCGCATGGCACAGCCGTGCCCTTGTCAGTATTGCTGATTCTTGACCGCCGGCCAATTGGGCCCGCCCTGTTGCATGAAGTGGCTGAAGATGAAGCCTTACATTTCCTGTTGGCGCAGAACATGTCTGATCTGGAAACGGCCGAGGCTGCATTTGCGCGGCTTTCAGATCTGTTGACCGGTATCAAATGCCTGCGTTTGGTATATTCTCATCTGGAAGACGCAGTTGCCCTGATCCGTCATGCATTTGGCACGACCACAGATGTCGCCGCAGATGTATCGGTCGCCAAAGCTTTGATGAACCCGATGTCCGCCGCCTTGCCACGGGCCGACCTGTCCTCTGACTTGCAATGGTCACGCAAACCCGATGTGGTGATTCAGCGCAAAGGTGATAGCGCGTTTCTATGGCATCCCGGAAACCAGATGATCTGGCAGACGAACACACTCGGACTTGCAGTCTGGACCTTGTTGGAAATTCCCGGCTCTGCCCGAGAGATTGGCACGCTTTTGTCTGAACAGTTTCCAGACCAAGATACCGACACCCTGATTTCTGACGTGAATGCCCTGATGCAAGCCTTGGTGCAAAACGGTCTGATCGAGCCGGCGCGCATCTAACCTTCTGGTCTGCCTTCTGCCGTGTCATCAGCGATGTCCGGTTCATGCCCTTTCTGCGTCAGTTCAAGTCCCTGATTTGGGACAACGTCGCAAACGACGACCTTTCTGTGGTGCCGTTCTTTTGGCCGATACTGATCGCCCTGAATGGCGGCGACTTTGTGACCGCCGAAACCGCGGCCTGCGGTCTGGCCCGGAAAGGACAAAGATCGATCAGCGTCGAACAGGCCCCCAAACCGGGCGAGATCGGCGCAGGCATCCAGATTTGCCCAAAGGCGTTTCACTTCTTGGACTATCTAGGAGACGCGGTTTACCCAGCATCCAGCACAATGAAATCGCGGGCCGCCACACTGATATCGACAGAAGACCCCACGGGTGGGGGAGGTGTGTCGGGTCTGTTGAATGTGTCCAGCGTCAGCGCAGTGTCGCCAACCATGGCCGTCAGGCGGATGATTGCCCCCATGAAATTAACCTGCGCGATCCGGCCGGTCAGGACAGTTTCGCGCCCGTCGGCGGTGCCAAGATGCGCGGCTTCTGGCCTTAGTGCAAGACGGACCGTTGCGCCGGGACGCGCTGCAAGCGTTTGGCCAAGCTTGAGTTGCGCCCCGCCCAGCGTGACAATTCCGGCAGCCGGGTCCACGATCTGTGCGGCAAAGGCGGTGTGGCTGCCCACAAATCCCGCCACAAAAGGTGTCGCGGGCCGGTTGTAAATCTCGAACGGTGCGCCGATCTGCTCTGCGACCCCCCCATTCATTACAACGACCCTGTCCGACATCGACAGCGCTTCTTCCTGATCGTGGGTCACAAAGATTGTCGTGATTCCAAGCTGCTGCTGGATCTGGCGGATTTCCTGCCGCAGAGACACGCGAATCTTGGCATCCAGCGCAGAAAGCGGTTCATCCAGCAACAGCACACGCGGTTGCGGTGCAAGCGCACGCGCCAGTGCCACGCGCTGCTGCTGGCCACCTGACAGCTGGAACGGATAGCGCCCACCCAGATCAGGCAGACCGATAAGGTCCAACATCTCTGCAACGCGCGCTGCGGCTTCGGTTCGTGCGACTCCCGCGACCTTTAGCCCAAAGCCGACATTTTGTGCGACCGTCAGATTGGGAAACAATGCGTAGGCCTGAAATACCATACCGATGTTGCGCTGGTTACCGCGCAAGCCTGTGACATCGCGCCCGTCGATTTCGATCGACCCGGCAGAGGGTGTCTCAAACCCTGCGACAAGGCGCAGCACGGTGGTCTTGCCACAGCCCGATGGCCCCAGCAAAGAGATGAACTCGCCTTTTTCAACGGCGATGTTGAAATCCTTGACGACTCGCGTCGGGCCAAAGGATTTTTCAAGGTGGTTGATCATGAGATATGACATCAGCGTTGCGCTCTTGTGTGGGGGAACAGGCGACCTGCAAGCTGGATCAGCCCCATGCAGCCCCATGTGATGGTAAAGGCGATTACGGCCAGCGCCGCCGGTTCATAGGCGCGGTTGCCCCCTGTCCAGATCATGTAGGGGCCAAAGGCCGGGCGATCCAAAAGCGCGGCAAAAACATATTCGCCCAGCACGATGGAAAACGTCAGGAACGCCCCTGATAACAGTGCTGTAAACACATTTGGCAACATGATACGGAACAGAATGGTGAACCAGCCCGCGCCAAGGATCTGCGCGGCTTCGGTCAACGTTTGCACATCCAGCGTGCGTAACCCGTTGTCGATGGCGCGATACATATAGGGCAACGCCAGTGTCGCATAACCAAACGCCAGCAGGATGTTCGTGCCCGTGACAGACCCTGTCATCGGCAACAAGGACGAAGTGTTGAACATCCGCAGATATCCAAAAGCGATCACGATGACCGGGATCACCAGTGGCAACAGCGTGATGAATTCGATCACCGGGCGCATGCGCGGCAGACGGATACGCACCCAAAGCGCGGCAGGTAGCACCAGGATCATACCCAGTAAAATTGTCACCAGCGACATGACGACCGAATAGGTAAAGGTCGCTTGGAACTGCGAATCGTTCAGCACGCTGGTGTAGGCATCAAAACTATAGGTGCCGCGGCGTTTGCGGAGCGAAAATTCAATCATTCCGATCAGTGGCAGCGCAAAGTAAAGCACGCCAAATACAAAGACGGCCCATGAAAACACAGATCCCACGCTGCGCTTGCGACGTGCCATGGCGGGAATGGTTTTGGCATCGGTTTTCTGGTGTCGTTTGGTTGCAGGAAAATCTGTCATTTTTGCCATTTCTCTGCGCGGGTCCGCAGCACGATGTAAATCGTGTTCGCCACGGCAGTGATCACAATCATGCCAAAGGCGATGGCATAGCCAAGGTTCGGGTCTTGCAACACGTCACCGCGGATCTGCGCGAATAATTGCACGGTGATCAGGCTTTGCGACGATCCGGTCAGCGCCTGTGCCGTGGCGATGGCACCGAATGAATTGGCAAACAGCAGCGCAAATGTGCCCAACAGCGAAGGCAGCAGCACCGGAATAGCCACCATCCGCCAATATTGCAGACCGGTCGCCCCCAAACTTTCAGCCGCTTCACGCCATTCGCGCCGCAACCCTTCTAGCGCGGGGGTGATGATCAGGATCATCAGCGACATCTGAAAATACAGATACACAAATACCAGCCCCCAGAAACTGATCAGATTGAACCCCATTGCGTAAATATTGATCCCGAACCAGTCCTTCAGCAGCACCGTAACTAGCCCCAGACGCCCCAAGGTCGCGATAAAGGCAAAGGCGAGTGGTACCCCCGCGAAATTGGCCGCAACGCCTGAAAACGTCACCATCGGCGCGCGAACCCATGCGGGCAGACCACCGTGAATGACAGATGCGGCAACAAGAAACCCAAGCCCGGCACCCAGCGCGGCCGAAAACAGGCTGACCCTGATCGATAACCAGAAACTGTTGGCCAGCCGTGGTTCGAAAAGCTTCATCAGCGTATCGAAAGTAAAGCCGCCATCCGGCCCGCGAAATGCGCCAAGCACGATGTTGACAGTTGGCAACAACAGAAAAATCGCTGTGAACGCCAGAAAAGGGATCACACCGATCCAGTTGGTGGCGGTCTTTGTTATGATTGTGCCGCGTGCAGCAGGCATGACACGTCCCTTTGGCAGTCTTTTCTTAACGTGATACCCCGGACGCATTGTCCGGGGTATCGGGTCGATCAGCAAAAACAGATCGGTTACTGCGTTGCAGCGCCGACCACGGCATCCCACTGCGATGTCACAACATCACGGTGGGCGCCTTGCTGTTCCACTGTGGGGAACACGGCACGGCCGTAAGGTTCCTGATCGGGCAGGCGGTCCAGCAGGTCTTGGGGAATTGCGCCGCCCGCGTTCATCGGCACCTGACGTGCGACCGAACAATACCCTTCCAGATAGCCAAGCTGGCCTTCGTCGGAAAAGATGTGTTCCATCCACAGTTTTGCGGCATTCGGATGCGGTGCATAAGCTGAAATCGCCTGCACGTAGACACCAGCAAGCGATGCGCCCGACGGGATGACGACTTCCATTGGCGGGTTACCGTCAAGGCTGTCGCGCCATGCCAGCAAGTTGTAATCCCATGCGGCCACAATCGGTGTCTGACCTTGGGCGATGGTGCCGGAGGCAGCGGTCACAGGCACGAAATTGCCTGCAGCGTTCAGTTCGGCAAAGAATTCCAGACCCTTTTCACCCGAATCCGTGCCCGGTTCGCCGCCACGGGCCATCCCGGCTGACAGGATCGCCAAAATCGCCTGGTTTGATGCGCGGGGATCGCCTGTCAGGGCAACGGTGTTCGCATATTCAGGGCGCAGCAGGTCTTCCCAGTCGGTAGGCAGCGTATCGATGATGTCGGTGTTCACACCCAACGCCATGACGCCGTAATAGGCCCCGTACCACATGGCTGCGGGGTCTTTGATCGCGTCAGGGATCTGGTCCCATGTGGATACCTGATACGGCTGGATCAGCCCTTCTTCAGCAGCGGCGGGGCCAAAGGACAGGCCCACGTCGATCACGTCAGGGGCTTGTGGCCCGGTGTTGCCACGGTTGGCGCGGATCGCCTCAAGTTCGTCAGCCGATCCGGCGTCGGGGTTCAGTTCGTTTACTTCAAGGAATGGATACTTTTCCTTGAAAGATGCGATGATACCGCCATAGTTGCACCAGTCATGCGGCAGGGCGATCGTGGTCAACATGCCTTCGGCACGCGCGCCTGCGATGATCTCTTCCATCGATTGGGCCGATGCGATGCTTGCGGACAGGATCGCCGCGACGCTGACCGAACCGGTCAGCAATGTCATGAACTTCATCGAAGTCTCCGTTTCCAAAATTGTGCTGTCGCAATGGACGCAGTGTGCGGAGGCATAGCGAGACAGAGAAACAGATTTGTGACGGGCTGGATTTACAGATTTTGGTGACTTTTGGCGCAGGTCGTTTTGTTGTCGCGATTGGACGCAGATATACATAGATCAATATGCCGCTTCAAAAGCGGGCGATGAAAGACCATGTTGCTGGAAAGTTTTGACTGGGGGCGCCCGCACATTGCAACTTCTTTTCGGGCTGGCGTTATGTGCAATTATCGGTGCCGCCGCGCAAATCTCGGGGCTATGTCTGCGGCCCTGCTGGTGCGGCACCATCGTCAGCTTTTTTGTCGGATCGTGACAGCGCAATGTATTCTGGAGGCGAGTACCGGAATCGAACCGGTCTACACGGATTTGCAATCCG
>NZ_JACUUJ010000074.1 GCF_014859355.1 Yoonia sp.
CCTACGCAACTAAAAAGCATTCGATTGTCGCACATAATGGAGCGGGTAACGGGAACAATTTAGATGTTTCGTGAAACGCCATATCCGAAAAAAACATAGTAAAACAAGGGCAAAAGCCTTTCCGCACTTGTTCGTGGCCGTGCATCGCATTACATTGCGGAACATGGCTATGGGTGACTAAGAGGGCGGATAGGATATGCCGATACGGGCGAAAGAACTGAATGCGATGCAGGTCAAGAACCTGCGTCACCCCGGCGGCGACAAGCCCGTCAAAATGGCAGTGGGTGGTGTTTCTGGTCTGCTAATCCAGATCACGCCAAACGAGGCAAAGTCATGGGTTTTGCGCACACGCTTTGGTGAATGGACCGAAACAACGCTGGCCAACGGCAAGATCCAGCGCGGGCGGAAAAAGCGCGAAATCGGGCTAGGACCATTTCCAGAGATAAGCCTCAAAGCCGCCAAGGAGCGGGCGTTAGAAGCCAAGGACAAGTTGGCGGCAGGAATTGACCCAATAGCGGAGCGCAAGGCGTCACAGGCGGCGCTGTTGGCCGCTGCTAGGCGAGGGTTGACCTTCAAAGAGGCTTGGGAAGAGTTTGCCGCTTTGAAGGTAATCGAATTTTCAACAGACCGTTACCGCGCCCAATGGAAAGCCACGGTTGACGGATACGCGATCCCCGAACTCGGGCCGATGCTGGTGCAGGACATCGGATTGCAGGACGTGTTGCGTGTATTGAAACCAATTTGGGAAAATAAAACTGTCACGGCGGTAAAGGTGCGTGAACGCGTCGAAAAAGTTTTGGCCTATGCGACCGTGAATGGCTATCGGACAGGCGACAACCCTGCCCGATGGCGCGGCAATCTAGACATGATCCTGCCTGCGCCTTCAAAGGTCAGTGATGCAAAGAACTATCCAGCGTTGCAGCTTGGTGACGTGGCGCGTTGGTGGCAGGCGTTGCAGACCCGTCAGGGCATGGGCGCACAGGCGCTGGCCTTCCAAGCCATGACCGCGACCAGATCCGGCGCGATCCGCTTTGCAACGTGGTCCGAAATGGACTTGGCGGCGAAAGTCTGGACCATCCAGCCGGGGCGGCAATCGTCAAAGATCACGGCAAAGGAAAGCGCAAAGCGGATACCGCTAACCGCCGATATGGTGGCCTTGCTGGAGGCGTTGCCGCGTCTGGATGGATGCGATCTTGTGTTTTGGTCAGGGCAAGGCAAGCCGCTATCTGACGCCACATTGGGCAAGATGATGCGGACCATCCATGAGGCCGATCTTGACGCAGGCGGCAAGGGCTATGTTGACGCAAAGACAGGCGAACAAGCCGTGCCGCATGGCTTGCGATCCAGTTTTAGAACTTGGGTGCAGAACGAAACGGCCTTTGATGGCGACATGGCCGAAATCGCATTGTTTCACAAGGTCGGGAATAAGGTGGAGCAAACTTATGCCCGTGGCGACATGATGGAAAAGCGCCGCGCCATGATGGGCGACTGGGGGCAATTCCTAAAAGGTGTGGTTGTTTTCAAGAAAGAGGGGGCGGGCGTATAATGGTTTGGAACTTTGCCACCCACCGAGAAAGCGCAAATATGCGTTGGGAAATAGAATTTAAAGATAATTGGGCTTGGGTGGTAGCGCTTGATGCATATGATTTTTGCGATCCCCAGCCGCTCGCAGCGTTGATTGAGAAAAAAGTTATCCCTGATGAATTAAGAAATCAGGTGTCTAAGATCATCACAGGAGAGCGAAAGCCAAACAAAAGAGCGGCGGCAAAATTAAGCGTTCCTGCGTCTGAACGCTTGGTCTTGGCGGCGCATGTTTCAATCTGCCTAGGTTTGATTGATGCATTAAAAAATGCTTCAGCAGCAAGCCATTGGGATGGTGGGGATTGGGTAGACGAAGATGACACTATTCTTTCAATGCAGGCATCACGCTATGGGAAAGAGCCTATCGAATTGAAAAGAGAGTTAGAGAAAGAGCAAAGTGAACTCATGCGACAGAGCGCACAAGATCACGGTATTAGTATAGAGACGCTTGAAAATCTTTTGCGTGAATTGCGGAAAAAGCAACAAAACTATCCCGATGTGTAGAACAACGGCCTTTTGTAATAAACAGGCGAATTCGTGATTAACTGAAAGCACACGTAAATTGGCGGCAGGACTTAAAAGGAGTTTCCGCCAATGCAGATTGCATCACATACCGACAAATCACAGGCGGCGCTGGCTAAAGGCCAAAGCGCACCAAACACAGACCCGCGTCAGACTTTCCTGACAGGTCCGCAGGTGCAAAGCCGTTATCAGAAATCACACGTCACAATCTGGCGATGGATACGCGATAGCGAACTGGCCTTTCCGCAGCCGCTAAAGATTAATCGTCTGAACTACTGGTGTCTGGCCGATCTTGAAGCGTGGGAAACAGCACAAAAAAATTCCGCACAATAAGAAAACCCGCGCCGGGTGCATTGACGCGGGCTTTGGAATGTTTGGCTACAATTCAGAGGATACAGCGTTTTTGCACCGGTGCCAATATACAGGCATCTAAATGCAAAATATCTCTCTTTCACTAATCACGGCAATCAAGCCGAAACGTCTTTCGAAAGCCTATTCCTTGGGCGCAAACGGCGATCTGCTAAAAATGTCAGGCGGCAATCTCACGCAGGGCAAGGTTGCCGTGCTGACATTAGGCGGCTTGTCCGACCTGGGCATGATCCTGCAAAGCCTGACACCCGCGCAGGCCTTGATCTATGGTGTGCCGCTAAATGACGCGCAAACGATTTTGACCCGCAAGGCGCACGCCGAACTAGGTCAACCGAAGGGCGCGACCACCCGCACGAATGACGCTTTTCGCTGGCCGCAAGGCGGTGGCGTTCTGATGTTGGATTATGACCCGCCCGCCGGGTCGGCACCTTTGGATCGTGACGCGCTTGTGCAGGCCGTGCGAGAGGCCGCGCCGGGGCTTGCTGATGTGGCGATGCTTTGGACGCCTAGCGCGTCAAGCTGCATCTATAAGGGCGGCACAGCCTTGCGTGGCGTTATGGGGCAGCGGCTGTATGTGCTGGTGAACGATGCAGACGACATCCCGCGTGCGGGCAAGGCGCTGGTGTCGCGTCTATGGCTGGCAGGGCATGGGCATATTGAAATCAGCGCCAGCGGCAATTTGCTGGAGCGCACGCTTGTTGATGCATCGGTCTGGCAGGAATCACGCCTAGACTTCGCAGGCGGTGCTCAATGTGGGCCGGGGCTGGAACAACGGCGCGGCGCGCCTGTCATCATTCCGGGCGATATTGAGCAGATCGACACGCGGGCCGCTTTGCCCGACCTGACACCGGGCGAAATCGAGCGTGTGATCGAAATCAAGATCGAAGCCAAGGGCGCAATGCATGTCGAGGCCGAAGGCGTCAAAGAGCACTGGATTGCCGCACGGGTGCAGGAAATGGTCCCCGCTGGTGAATGCCCGGACCCTGAAACGCTTAAGGAAGCACAAGCTACCGCACGCCGCGCCTTGGAAACCGGAATTCTGGCAGGCGACTTTGTTGTTCAGGTTGAAGTCAAAGGCAAGATTGAGCCGATCAGCGTTGGTGAATTGCTGGACAATCGCGCCCTGTATCACGGCTGTTTAACGCTGGACCCGCTGGAACCCGCATATGATGGCGGGCGGCTTGTTGGACGCTTGTTCTTGTTTCAGGCGCGACCATCGCTTTATTCATTTGCCCATGGCGGCAAAGCCTTTCGTCTGGAGCGCGCACCACAGAAAATCGAGATCGTCAGAGGTCATACGGCAGAGGCCGCAACTGCAACGATAGACTTGCTGCGCCGCGATCCTGTCACCTTTGACTTTGGCGGGCAGCTATCCGTTGCAGAGAACGGGCGCGTGCATCCGTTGTGCGAGCATGGCCTTGCCTATCATCTTTCCGGCATCACCCAATTTTGGAAGACGGTGAAGTCTGGTGACGTATATGTGCCGCAAGATTGCGACCCCGCACCCGCTTTGCTGAAACAGATCATCGCGCTGGGTGAACGCCGCAAGCTGAAGCCGCTTGATGCAGTTATCACCGCACCGACCATCCGGCTTGATGGAAGCGTGCTTGATGCGCCGGGTTATGACGCGGAAACCCGCCTGTTGTTTGACCCTATGGGCGAGGCCGTGCCAGACGTGCCAGTCAATCCGACGATCGACCAAGCCCGTGCTGCGCTTGATCTGCTGATGACACCCTTTGCAACTTTCCCTTTCGTGGATTCTCCTGCACGCGGTGCGCTATTGGCCGCGATCCTGACAGCGCCAGTGCGGGCAGTGCTTCCTAC
>NZ_JACUUJ010000075.1 GCF_014859355.1 Yoonia sp.
GCACAACATCTTGAAACGAGTGGACATGATGAAAAAGATACAGTAGCCACGCAGCGTTAGCGCTAACGCAATTAGATAGAAAGCATCGCAAACCATGGTCTCGCGTGTTATTCCGGTTGAAACCTTTGATCTGGTCATTTTTGGCGGTACGGGTGATCTTGCCCGTCGCAAGATCTTGCCGGGGATGTTCCGGCGGTTCCTGTCAGGCCAGATGCCGCAGGGTTCGCGCATTATTGGTGCGGCGCGCTCGGAGATGGACAGCGCGGCTTTTCGCGCCATGACCGCCGATGCAATTGCGGCATTTGGTGGAAAAGAATCGCATGACAAGAAAGGCCTGAAGGACTTTCTGCAATGCATTGATTATATTGCGATTGATGCGAAAGGTGATGCCGGTTGGGCCGAACTGGGCGCTATGGTCAGACAGGATGTTGTGCAATCCTTTTACTTTTCCGTGGCACCAGCCTTTTTTGGTGATCTGGCTGAACGGCTGCACCGCAACAAGATTGCCAATGCCGACAGCCGGATCGTGGTTGAAAAACCTTTCGGCCGTGATCTGGAGTCGGCGCGTGCGCTGAATGCGACCTTGGCAGCCCATTTTGACGAACGCCAGATTTACCGCATTGATCACTACTTGGGCAAGGAAACGGTGCAAAACCTGATGGCGGTCCGGTTCGGCAACATGCTGTTTGAGCCGATTTGGAACAACCACTACGTGGACCATATCCAGATCACGGTTGCCGAAACGGTCAGTGTCGAAGGCCGTGGCGCTTATTATGACAAATCCGGCGCGATGCGTGACATGGTGCAAAACCACCTGATGCAGCTTTTGTGCCTGATCGCGATGGAACCCCCCAGCCAGTTTGGTGCGGATGAGGTGCGCGATGAAAAGCTCAAGGTTATCCGCGCGCTGCAGCCGGTCGAACCGCAGCACATTGTGCGCGGGCAATATGATGCTGATGCGCTTGGCCCCAGCTATCGCGAAGACGCGGAAAACCCGCGCAGCCTGACCGAAAGCTTTGTCGCGATGAAGTGCCATATCGCCAACTGGCGGTGGGCCGGGGTGCCGTTCTATCTGCGCACGGGTAAACGGATGAAGGCGCGTGCGTCAGAAATTTCTGTTGTTTTCAAAGATCTTGGTCACACTATTTTCGAAGGCGACGAGGCCCGCCATCGCAATATCCTGTCGATCAGGTTGCAACCCAACGAAGGGATCGACCTTCAGGTGACAATCAAGGAACCTGGCCCGGGGGGCATGCGGCTGGTGGATGTGCCGCTGGATATGACGTTTGCCGATGCGCTTGGCCCCGACGCCGGCGATGTGCCTGACGCCTATGAGCGGCTGATCATGGATGTGATCCGGGGCAACCAGACCCTGTTTATGCGCGGCGACGAGGTTGAAGCCGCATGGGCCTGGACTGACCCGCTTATCCAAGGGTGGGAAGAGCGCGAGGATGTGCCCAAGCATTATGAAGCCGGGTCAACCGGGCCAGAGGATGCGTTGATGCTGATGCACCGTGACGGTCGCAAGTGGCGAGAAATCAAGGCCTGATTAATTCATGCAAACAGGATGAAGACTGCGCGCGTTAGGTATACACTCGTGCGAGACAACATCAGTGGGGAACAATCCGATGCAGATTATCGACTATCCTGATGCAGAGATGATGATGATACGTCTTGCCGATCTTTTGGCAAGCGAATTGCGGACAGCGCTTTCCATGCATGATCGTGTGTCAATCGCCGTGCCGGGCGGTACGACGCCGGCGCCGATTTTTGATTCGCTCTGCGCCGTTGATCTGGCGTGGGACCGCGTGCATGTGATGCTGACCGATGAACGTTGGGTGCCGACAACCGATGCACGATCAAACACGCGCCTCTTGCGCGAACACCTGCTGACAGACAGGGCCGCGGCCGCGGTTTATCTGCCACTTTATGCTGATGCCCCCACACCAGAGGAAAAGCTCGGCGAACTTGCCGCCAACATCGCCCCGGTGCTGCCGCTGTCGGTTGCTTTGCTGGGTATGGGGGCCGATATGCACACAGCGTCCATGTTTCCCGAGGCGGATCAGTTGGAGCGGGCCTTGAGCGGTGATGATATCCTTGTGGCAATGCGCGCGCCCGGCGCGCCCGAACCGCGTATCACCTTGTCAGCCAAAGTGCTGAACGGGGCAATGAACCGGCATTTGGTGATTGTTGGGCTGGAAAAGCGGGCCGCGCTGGAAAAAGCGCGCGCTGTTTCAGCGCAAGAAGCACCTGTCGCGGCGATCTTGCCCGGCACAACAGTTCACTGGGCGGAGCAATAAGACATGTGGAACTTGCTGAGAGAGCATCACGCGCAAGTGGCTGACCGGCGCTTTGAATCTTTGGTAGATGCGGATCGTGCGGCTGCATTTTCCGCGCAGGCCGGCGACATGCTGCTAGATTATGCCAAGACGAACATAGATACCTATGGCCGCGCAATGTTGATTGATTTGCTGGACCAAACCGGCGTCGCGGCAAAACGCGATGCCATGTTTGCCGGTGCCCCGATCAATGAAACCGAAGGCCGCGCAGTCTTGCACACTGCATTGCGCAACCTTGATGGCGGGCCTGTCATGGTTGACGGAAAGGACGTCATGCCAGATGTGCGGGCCACGCTGGCCCGGATGGAAAGCTTTGCCGCCGATGTCCGCAAGGGGCGCTTTGTCGGGCAGGGCGGTGCAATCACCGATGTTGTAAATATCGGGATTGGTGGGTCCGACCTTGGCCCGGCGATGGCGACATTGGCGCTGGCCCCCTACCACGATGGGCCACGCTGCCATTTTGTCAGCAATGTCGATCCAGCCGATATTGCCGGTGTCTTGCGCGGTTGCGACCCGGCGACAACACTTGTGATTGTCGCGTCAAAGACCTTTACCACCATTGAAACCATGACCAACGCCCGCACAGCTTTGGCGTGGATGGGCGGAACGGTGCGCGACCCTGCTGCCCAATTCGTCGCCTTGTCGACAGCGGCGGACAAGACGGCGGAATTCGGGATCGACCCGGAACGGGTCTTTGGTTTCGCTGATTGGGTCGGCGGGCGTTATTCGATGTGGGGCCCGATTGGCCTGTCTTTGATGATGGCGATTGGCCCGGATGCATTTCGCGCGTTCCTGCGGGGGGCGCAGGCGATGGATGTGCATTTCAAATCGGCAGATTGGCTTGAAAACCTGCCTGCTTTGCTGGCATTGGTCGGCATTTGGCACAACCAGATTTGCGGCTACGCAACACGGGCTGTTCTGCCTTATGACAACAACCTCAGTCGCTTGCCTGCTTATCTTCAGCAACTTGAGATGGAAAGCAACGGCAAGGGCGTCAGCATCGATGGCGATGCCTTGGCGGTGCCATCTGGCCCGGTGGTTTGGGGGGAACCGGGCACGAACGGCCAGCATGCATTCTATCAGCTGATCCATCAGGGCACCCGGGTCGTGCCGTGTGAATTTCTTGTTGCCGCGCGGGGGCACGAGGATGATCTGCACCACCAGCACCAATTGCTGGTCGCCAATTGCCTGGCCCAGTCCGAGGCGCTGATGCGTGGGCGCGGTCTGGATGCGGCGCGCGCCAAACTGGCGGGCCGGTTCAAAGATGCCGAATTGGAACGGCAAGCGCGTCATCGTGTTTTTGCGGGCAACCGCCCATCTGTTACCATCGCCTATCCGCAGCTGACGCCCTTTGCCTTGGGGCAAATCATCGCGCTTTATGAACATCGGGTGTTCGTGGAAGGCGTGGTGCTGGGCATTAATTCTTATGACCAATGGGGCGTTGAACTGGGCAAGGAACTGGCCACAGCCCTGCAACCTGTCATCGAAGGTGCAACTGGCACAGATGGGAAAGATGGCTCGACCGCCGCATTGGTGGGATATTTGCGCCGCAATGGGGTGTAAGGTTGTCGCTGCGCTGCCATAAATTGCGGCGGGATTCGGAACGGAAAGGCCCAGAAATGATCGTGGAATATCTGCCCTATGCCATGGCTGTTGTCCTGTTGGCGGCAATTTTCGTGGAGCTGCGGACGGGTAAAATTCCCAAT
Source organism: Yoonia sp. (assembly GCF_014859355.1). Taxonomy (GTDB): domain Bacteria; phylum Pseudomonadota; class Alphaproteobacteria; order Rhodobacterales; family Rhodobacteraceae; genus Yoonia. Next base: position 4,046 of record NZ_JACUUJ010000075.1, read on the forward strand.
TGGTTAACATTGTTGCCCTTTGTCATGTTCGTCGTCGTTGCGGCAACTGCGCATGACCGCGCTGCCCTTGGTTGGCAAATGGGGCTGGCGGCAGGGGTTTTTGTTGTCGGGATATTGGGGTTTGTCTTTGCGGGTTTTGGTGCAGGTGCGGTCAAGCTGATGACAGGCGTGGCGCTGTTTGTGCCCTTGGAAAAAGGGATTTTTGCGCTGATGGTTTTTGT
>NZ_JACUUJ010000009.1 GCF_014859355.1 Yoonia sp.
CTGCCGTTCTGAAGGCAATGATCGCGATATTGCAGGCAGAAAACGCCAAGATATCTGCCACGCTGCGGGTTCATGACCAGTTGGTGCAGGCTCTGCGCCTACGGATCGCCAAGCTCCAAAAACTGGCCTTCGGCAAATCCTCGGAAAAAATCGAGCGCGAGATCGAGCAGCTGGAACTGGCGCTGGAAGACCTGTTGGTCGCGGTGGCCGAGGAAGATGACGCACCCATCAACGAAGGGCAGGAAGAACCGTCACCAGATGCTGCCGATGCGCCCGCTTTGCGTCGCAGGCCGCGTGTCGTGGATACGACCCCGCGCGAGCGCCGTGAACTGGACCCCGGTGCCTGCTGCCCGGACTGTGGCGGCGATCTGCGTGTGGTGGGCGAGGATGTCAGCGAACTGCTGGATATGATCGCTGCGCAGATGAAGGTGATCTGTTATCTGGCAGGTGATTGCGCAGCAATCTGCCGAGAAGACAGATCGCTCGGATCAAGAAGTCCTGTCGCCGCTGCGAGCGGATGGTGCAGGAGCCGGCCCCCAGCCGTCCGATCCCGGGCAGCATGGCGGGACCGAACCTGCTGGCGCATGTGTTGGTCTCGAAGTTCGACGATCATTTGCCTTTGTATCGCCAGCATGAGATCTTCGCCCGCATGGGGGCGGACATTCCCGAAAGCACGCTTGTTGGCTGGTGCGGGCGGGCCATGAAGACCCTGCAGCCGCTGATCGAACGGATCGAGGCCGATATTATGGGCAGCGACCTGCTGCACGCGGATGATACACCCATTCGGGTGCTGGATCGCAGCCTGCGCGACAAGGGGCTTGGCAAGGGTGTCAAGCAAGGCCGGATCTGGGCCTATGTGCGCGACCAGCGACCATGGGCGGGGGCATCGCCACCCGGTGCTGTCTATCGCTTTGCGCCAGACTGGAAGGAAGAGCACGTCCTTAGCCATCTGGCCGATGCGCGCGGCATCCTCCAAGCGGATGGTTACAAAGGCTATGCCAAGCTCTATGCGCCTGAACCCGGTGGCAAACCGCGCTTGCGCGAGGCGGCTTGTTGGGCGCATTTGCGGCGCGACTTCCACGACTTTTGGTCCTCAACCAAATCCGAGATCGCCCGCGAGGCGCTCGACCGGATCGGCAAGTTCTATGATATCGAGCGCGATATCAACGGCCAGTCCGCCGACATCCGCTATACGGCGCGCCAAAAGCTCAGCCAGCCCAAGGTGATGGCCTTCTTTGCCTGGTCTGAACAGCAGTTTCTGCGCATCCCCGGAAAAAGCGATCTGGCAAAAGCCTTCCGCTATGGCCTCGCCCGGCAGGAGGCCTTCAGCCTGTTTCTATCCGACGGGCGTGTGGCCATCGACAACAACCCGGCAGAACGTGCCCTGCGCCCGATTGGTATAGGACGGAAAAACTGGCTCTTCGCCGGCACAGATACCGGCGCGGAAACCCTCGCACGTGCGATGACCGTCATTGAAACCGCAAAGCTGAACGGCCTCGACCCGTTGGCCTACCTCGCTGACATCATCGACCGCATCCAAGATCACAAGATCAACAGGTTGGACGAATTACTGCCTTGGAACTGGTCGCAGCTGGCCACTGCAAAGGAAAATCAAGCCGCGTAAACTGCGGTATCAACGGGGCGGTTACCATTTGTCGCATTTTGACCGCGTTGAAATCTTCCCATGTGGTAAGGGTAATCTCTTCCTGTCGGCGGGTCGAAAAGATTGCAAATGCCATGATCTTGTGTATTGGCAAGGTGCGGGAGTCGCGGGCGCTGGCCTCTGCGAAATGGGTCATCAGGGCGTCCATTTCGGCAAGGCTGGGGCGTCGGTCGCGGCTGTTGGATTTGCCAGCCAGATCAAGTTGACGTGCCGCCGTCACACCGTCCGCGACCACATTGAGATCCAGATCATAGCCCCAAGCCGTGCGCCCCATCGACAGGGCGGCACTGAGGTGGCTGAGATAGTTCTGCACTGTTGACGGGCTACGCCCGCCACGGCGAAGGCCGCGGGCAAAGTCCACGATGTGTTTTGGCTGCAAATCTGATGTGTGGATGTCCGAGATCAATCGACCGGAGCACCTGTGTCTTCGTCCGGCTCATCCCACCTTCTTTCTCGCGGATGTAATCCTTGATGACGTCGCCCACCGTACCCACCTTGCGCTTTGCGGCCTCCAGCCCGCCCGGGGAATTCAGTTCTTTCTCACGGCGCTTCATCCATGATTCGGCTGTACTGCGGCGTTCAAAGGTTTCCGAGCTGCGATGGACGATCCGGCCTTTTGACTTTATAATGATCTGAACACGGTAAGCGGTCGTGACATCTGCCCGTTTGCGTTCGATGATTGTGCCCATTTTCGGTATTCCAAACGTGGTTTTTTGGTATTCCATGGCGTACCAGGGTGGATGTATCCGTCCAAATATGCCATTTCAGCCCCAAATGCGACGATGTGAGATCTAGTATATATGCTTGAAAAGCCAATAAAAAAATGGTTTGTCCACAACTCTCGCCTGAGCGTTGCACCGATGATGGATTGGACCGACAGGCATTGCCGATACTTTCATCGCCTGATGTCACAACATACGTTGCTTTACACCGAAATGGTGACAGCGCCGGCGGTGCTGCATGGCGACCGTGATAGGCTTTTGCATTTTGATCCTGCCGAACAGCCCGTGGCGTTGCAGCTTGGCGGATCTGACCCTGCGCAGTTGGCGCAGGCCACGCGCATTGCCGCAGATTTGGGCTATGCCGAGGTGAACCTGAACTGTGGTTGCCCGTCTGATCGGGTGCAATCGGGCAGTTTTGGGGCCGTGTTGATGGAAAACGCGCCATTGGTCGCGGATTGCGTGGCCGCGATGCGGGCCGCAACGGATGTGCCGGTGACGGTGAAATGCCGCATTGGCGTTGATGATCAGGATCCCGCGGTGGTCTTGCCCGATTTCATCGCGCGGGTGTCATCGGCAGGGGTGGACCGGTTATCCATTCATGCCCGCAAGGCGTGGCTGCAAGGGCTCAGCCCCAAGGAAAACCGCGATGTTCCGCCGCTGGATTACGATCTGGTGCTGGCGATGAAGGGGTTGTTTCCGCATCTGCATCTTTCTGTGAACGGCGGGATCACGACGCTGGATCAGGCGGTGGCGTTTCTGGATCGCGGGATGGATGGGGTCATGATTGGCCGCGCCGCCTATCACACGCCTGCCGATATCCTGCTGGATGCGGATGCGCGTATCTTTGGCGGTGGTTTGTCCCGCACGGCCGAAGATGTCGTGCATCTGATGATCCCCTATATCGAAAGCCATCTTGCCGAGGGCGGCAGGTTGGGCCAGATAACGCGGCATATGTTGGGGCTGTTTCAAGGGCGTCCCGGTGCGCGCGGCTGGCGGCGGCACCTGTCCGAACAGGCCCATGCCGATGGTGCAGGCCCGCAAGTGGTGCTGGATGCGCTGGATCACGTGACGCGGCTGGCCGCATAGGAGACTTTATGGATAACCTGTCGATGTTGGTCGCCATGGCGGCAATGCTGCTGGCTGTGGGGGCCTTTTCGGGTGTTCTGGCCGGGCTGCTGGGGGTCGGTGGCGGTATCATTCTTGTGCCTGCGTTTTTCCATGTTTTCAGCACGTTGGGCCATGACGGGCCGCAACTTATGCAGCTTTGCCTTGGCACCTCGCTGGCGACGATCATTGTGACATCGGTCCGGTCGGTGCTGGCGCATCACCGCAAGGGGGCGGTGGAATGGGATATCCTGAAAACATGGGCACCGGGGATCGTGATTGGTGCAGGGCTGGGTGTGTTGACCGCCGCTGCCCTGCGGTCAGAGGTGTTGCAGGTCATTTTCGCGGGGCTGGCGTTTGCGATCGGCATCTATATCACCTTTGGCCGGGCGGATTGGCGGTTGGGTGTGCAAATGCCACGTGGGGGCGTGCGGGCCACTGTGGCGCCGGTCATCGGCTTTCTGTCGGTTTTGCTGGGAATTGGTGGCGGGTCATTCGGGGTGCCGTTGATGACGCTTTACAATGTGCCCATTCACCGGGCCGTCGCCACTGCAGCCGGGTTTGGTGTGACAATTGCCGTGCCGTCGGTGATTGGTTTCATGCTGATTTCAGTCGAAAACGCCCCGCCGTTCAGCATTGGTGCGGTTAATCTGGTGGCCTTTGGGCTGGTGATTGCCATGACACTGATCACAGCCCCTTGGGGGGCTGCACTGGCGCACCGGTTGGACCCAAAGCCGCTCAAGCGGATATTCGGGGTGTTCCTGATCGTTGTGGCGTTGAACATGTTGCGCAAGGTCTTGGGGTATTAACGACCAGCCTGACCCTGCTGACGCGCGTTGAAATCTGTTAGGGATTTTCCTGCCTCGTTCACGAAAAGACTGGGCAGGATCCGCAGAGTGCTGATTGTATCCACGCGGATTTCATCAAAATCGCGGGATTTTTCGCACCAGACAACGCAGGTCCACAGCCGCCCCCAATAATCCAGTTGCAGCGGGCGCACCGTGCGTTCTGCACTGTTCATCGTCAGCGCCAGTTTCTGACGGGTGCGGATCGCCTGCCGCAGGCTGGGCAAGTGCTGAAACCCGCGCGCGGCATCGGCAAAGGGATAGACGGCCAGCCCGTAACCCTGCGGCGCGCGGCTGCGGTTTTCGGGCATCACGGCATCCAGTTTCGCCGACAGGCGCGCTGCGGCGGCTGACAATTCCGCGTCGGCGCCTTCACGCACGGCCAAAAGGCCCAGATGCAGCGCCTCGACCTCTGTCATGGTCAGGTTCAGCGGTGGCAGGGTGATCGCGGCGGTGACACGATAGCCAACGCCGCGTTCGCCTTCGATCGGGACGCCAGACGCGGCCAGCGTTTCCATATCGCGGTAGATTGTGCGCAAGGACACATCGGTCGCCGCGGCAAGGTTGGCTGCCTTGTGCAATGTCCCGTCGCGCAGGATCTGGATCAGTTGCATCAATCGGTCGGCGCGGCGCATATGATTCCTTTCAGGTTGTGACAAGTTTTGCCAATTTTCTGACAACTGACAAGTTATTGACATTTACTATCATAAACCCTTGCAAAAAAGGGTGATTTGAACATGTGTGACTGTGTTTTATATCTTCCCTTGGGGGGGCGGCAGGACTATTTGTCAAAACACAGAATGATAGATGGCGGGCCAATCCCCATCAGAGGAGATAGAAATGCTCAACAATATCGGTCTTCCCGGCCTTCTCTTGATTGCAGTCGTGGTGCTTGTCCTGTTCGGGCGCGGCAAGATTTCCAGCCTGATGGGCGAAGTCGGCAAAGGCATTACCGCGTTCAAAAAAGGCGTGGATGACGGCAAGAAAGAATTGGACGACAGCATGGCTGACGCCCGTGACGTGACACCCGAAAACGAAAAAGACAAAGCCTGAACCGGCGTTTTATAAGGTAATCTGCGGATGTTCGGCCTTGGCATGAGCGAAATGGTGCTGATCGGCATCGTGGCCCTGATCGTGATCGGGCCAAAAGATTTGCCGGGCATGTTCCGCACGATGGGGCAGTTCACTGGCAAGGCCCGTGGCATGGCGCGTGAATTTTCCCGCGCAATGGAATCCGCCGCCGACGAAGCGGGCGTCAAGGATATGGCCAAGACGCTGAAATCAGCAGCGAACCCGCAGAAATTTGGCGTTGATAAGCTGAAAGAGGCCACGGGCATGACCAAAGGCCCGGCGACCCAAGCTCTGTCCGAGGAACGCGAGGCGGCTAAAAAGAAGATGAGCGAAGGCATGGCCAAGGCCGCAACTGACCGCAAGGCCCGCGAGGCCGCCGCCGAAACGGCTGCTTCCGTCCCGGCCGAGGCAACCCCCGAAACGCCGCCCAAAGGTGACGCATGAGTGCCTCTGACGATCTGGAAGACAGCGCCGCGCCGCTGATCGAACATCTGACCGAACTGCGCAGCCGGCTGATCAAGGCCGTGCTGGCATTCATCATCGGGATGGTGATCTGTTTCACCATCTGGAACCCGGTTTTCAACTTTCTGACTTATCCGTTGTGCGATGCGCTGGCGTCGCGCGGGCAAAGCTGTGATTTGCAGTTTATCGCATTGGAAGAAGGTTTCTTTGTCGCGATTTCCATCTCGCTTTTGGGTGGATTGGCGCTGGGTTTTCCGTTTATTTCCTATCAATTGTGGCGTTTCGTGGCACCGGGGCTTTACAAGTCCGAAAAGGGCGCGTTCCTGCCGTTTCTGGTGGCGTCGCCCTTTATGTTCTTTCTGGGCGCGGCATTTGCCTATTACATCATTACGCCGCTGGCCTTTGGGTTCTTCCTTGGGTTCCAACAACCCGGATCGTTGTTTGAGGGCACAGACAGCAGCACGCAGGCGGCGGGGATCCTGTTTCAGGGGTCGGCCAAGGCCTATCTGAATTTGACGATCAAATTCATCGTGGCCTTTGGGCTGTGCTTCCAACTGCCAGTTCTGCTGACCCTGATGGGCAAGGCAGGGCTGGTTTCGGCACGTGGCCTGCGCGGCACGCGTAAATATGCGATGGTCGGCATCCTGATCGTGGCCGCCCTTGCCACGCCGCCCGATGTCATTAGCCAGGTGATCCTGTTCGTTGTGGTTTACGGCCTTTACGAGGTGTCGATCCAACTGGTCGCCCGTGTGGAACGGATCCGCGAGGCAAAACTGCGCGCAGAGGGCCTGTGGGATGATGACCTGCACGGCGACGGCGCGATGGATGACGAGGACCACAAGGCGTGACCAGGAAAACCCTGCGCCGCATCGCCGAGGCGTTAGAGCGGATGAACCCAGCGCCGGCAAAAGCCCCGGATCTTACGGCAGCTTCTGCCTTTATCTGGCATCCTGATCCGGATCGTCTGGTGCCGGTGCAACGGGTCAACCGCGTGAACGTCGATCTGTTGGTGGGCGTGGACCGGTCGCGCGACACGCTGATGGGCAATACCGCACAATTCGCGCGCGGCCTGCCTGCCAATAACGCCCTGCTCTGGGGCGCGCGGGGCATGGGAAAATCAAGCCTTGTCAAGGCAGTGCACGGCGCTTTGCAGGTGGAATATCCGGGCCTGAAAATGGTCGAGGTCCAGCGCGAGGATTTGCCAACTATTGGCCGTTGCCTGAACCTGCTGCGCGGTGCGCCTGAACGCTTTATCCTGTTCTGCGATGATCTGTCTTTCGGCCATGACGATGCGCATTACAAATCGCTCAAGGCCGTGCTGGATGGCGGGATCGAAGGGCGGCCGGATAATGTGGTGCTTTATGCAACGTCGAACCGCCGCCACCTGATGCCCCGTGACATGATCGAAAACGAACGCTCCAACGCCATTTCCCCCGCCGAAGCGGTCGAGGAAAAAGTATCGCTGTCGGATCGTTTCGGGCTTTGGCTTGGCTTTCATCCCTGCGATCAGGATCAGTATCTGGCGATGATCCGCGGGTATTGCGATGCGCACGGCGTGAATATCGACGACGCCACCCTGCGGGCCGAGGCGATCGAATGGCAGGCCACGCGTGGCAGCCGGTCAGGCCGCGTGGCGTGGCAATATTTTACCGATCTGGCAGGCAGGCGGGGAGTGTCGATCGGGTAAGGTGGGTCATGATCCACCCTACATTCAGGGCAGGAAATCCGTCGGATCGACGCTTTGCAGCCCACGGCGCACTTCGAAATGCAGGAATGACGGATCGCTGGCGCGGATCTTGCCAATCGTCTGGCCACGCGAAACCGTGTCACCCCTGTTTACCGTCAACCTGTCGATATTGGTATAGACTGTCAGCAATCCGTCGCTGTGTTTGACCACTACAATCGCCACGCCGCTGGTGTTGGTTGTGACGGCAGCGACTTCGCCTGCATCGGCGGCTTTGACATCGGTGCCGGCAGGGGCCGCGATATCAATTCCTTCGTTCGTGCCGGGGGCGTAACCGCGGAAAATGCTGCCCTGCACCGGTTGGCTGAACCTTGCTGATGATGCGGCACTGGGCGCGCCAAGATCGGGCGCTGGCGGGGTGGCGCTGGCGGGTAGGGGGGCTGACGGCGTTTCATTGGGAAGTGGCGTTGCCGCGCTGGGGGGCACGGGCGTGACCGACCCCGCGCCGGGAGCCTCGATGGGGCGGGGGGGCGGCGCGCCTGTCTGACCCTGCGGGATCAGCAGGAACTGCCCTGTCCGCACTGTGAATTCGCTGTCCAGCCCGTTCCATTCGGCAATCGTGCGCACCGGCACGTTATAAAGCCGCGACAGGGCGAAAACGGTTTCACCGCGCTGCACCTGATGGCGGATCGGCTCTGGTTGTGCCGGTGTTGCGGCGATGGGGGCCGCCGTTGCCGCAATCGGATCAAGCGGCGTGGCTGTGACGACCGTATTGCTGGCACCGGCACGATCAAGGGCACCCGTCGCAACTGCCGCGATATCAAGCGGCTGACCTGTCACGGTGTTTGCAGTCGCAGCGGGGTCGCTCAGCCGGGTTGGCAGGGCAATCACCTCATCCCGCCGCAAGATCACATCGGGTTCGATCCCGTTGTAGGCGGCCAGTTCGTTCACATCCAGCCCAAGCCGAATGGCAATGCCTCGGATCGTGTCATTCTGACGGGCGACGACGACCTGATAGGTTGGATAGGAAATGACACCGCGCGCATCGGGGCGCGGACGGTTGGGCATGTCGCGCACCGCCCCGCTGGTGTCAAAACCGTTGCTTATCCCGCGCAGGTCTGGATCGAAATCCGCACAAGCGCCAAGCGCGATCAGCGCCACACTGGCCAGAAACACTGTCTTTGTCGGTGTCTTTTGCCCTTGGGCCATCTTGCCGCTCCTCTTTTGTAGCCGCCCCTTGTTGGCCGGGGTCATGCTTTTGCCTGTCTAGTCTTGCCCTAACCCTTCTAGCAAGGGCACAAAACGCACCGGGCGTAATTCGTCATAGTCAAAGCCGCCTTCGTGTCGGGTGACGCGGATCAGGCTTTGCACTGTATCCGACTGACCGACTGGCAGCACCATGATACCCCCGATCCGCAATTGCGCCAAGAGGGGGCCTGGCGGGTCTTCTGCGGCGGCGGTCAGCAAAATCCGGTCAAACGGGGCCTGTTCGGCAAACCCATAGCTGCCGTCGGCGGTAAATGCGGTGATATTGGCAATGTTGTCCGCCTCAAAGATCGCGCGTGCCGCATGCACAAGCCTTCGGTAACGGTCCACCGTATAGACGCGGCGGGCCAGTTTACTGAGGATCGCCGCCTGATAGCCTGATCCGGTGCCAATTTCCAGAACCTTGTCGCGCGGCGTGATCTGAAGCGCCTGTGTCATGATCCCGACGATCGAAGGCTGGCTGATCGTCTGCCCGCAGGCGATTGGCAGCGGCATGTCCTCATATGCGCGGTCGGCGAATGTGCCGCGCACGTAATCGGCGCGGTCCACCTGTTCCATCGCAGTCAACACGCGGGCGTCAGTCACGCCCTTGCTGCGCAGCGCGTAAAGGAACTGCATTTTGGTGGCCGCATCATAGGTCAATTCAGTGCATCCTGCAGGATGGCAACCATGTCGTAATCGGTCAGGTCCACGCGCATCGGCGTGATCGAGATATATCCATCCAGATTGGCCGCTGCATCGGTGCCGGGGGCAGTGGGTTCGTGCTGGGGGCCGCCACGCAGCCACAGGAACTTGCGCCCCGTGGGTGATGTCTGTGCCTCGGCGCGGAACCTTGTGTTCAGCCGGAAACCTTGGGTCGTTGCGGCCATACCCTTGACCTGTGCGGCCGGAACCGGCGGAAAATTGACGTTATAGAAAATCTGGTAATCTGCATCATCCCATAATTGATCTTGCAACAAGGCCCGCACAGTGGCCGCACCGTGGATCGTGGCTGCCTCGAACGGGTCATCAAGATCCTTGTTGTCATCGCCAAAGAACTGCGACAACGCAATCGACCGCACGCCTTGCAGCGCGCCTTCGATGCAGGCGCCGACAGTCCCGGAATACAGCGTGTTTTCCGCAGCATTATTGCCCCGGTTCACGCCAGACAGGATCAGGTCGGGGGGCGCATCCTTCATCACGTCATAGATGCCGGCCATCACGCAATCGGCGGGTGATCCTTCGGCAGCAAAGCGCCGCGCGCCCAGTTCGGCGATCATCGTCGGGCGGGCGTAGCTGATGCAGTGGCCAACGCCGGATTGTTCGAACGCGGGGGCCACTGTCCACACTTCGCCATAGGGCCCCGCAATATCCTGTGCGATTGCCGTCAGCACCTTTAGCCCCGGTGCATTGATCCCGTCGTCATTGGTGATGAGAATGCGCATGAAATGCCCTTTTTTGCTAGTTTGTAACTAGGCGAGCTGGCCGTTTGCGGCAAGCCGGCGTGCGCTGGTTCCTGTGGCCTTTTTGCCAATGTGGCGCAAAGGACTCAGAACCGGGCTAGGCCTGCAGGATTTGTGGCAGCAGGCGCGCCGCCTCGGTGGCTGGGTCGGTCAGGGCGCTGCGGTCTTCGCCGGGGTAGAACCGCGCGCGGGTGGCTGTGGGCATCGGGGCCGGTTCCAGAATTGTGACCTTGGGCCCGGTTCGCTGGCTTTCGGCCTGCCAGCTGCGCGCGAGCGCGATCTGCGCGGCTTTGGTGGCCCCATAGGCCCCGAAAAACTGCGCCCCGCCCCGCGGGTCATCAAAAAAGACGGCGTGCCCGCCTTGCCCCAGTAACGGGCCGACATAAGAAATCAGCCGTGCCGTGGCTTCGACATTGATTGCGATAGATTTGGCAAGGTCTTTGGGGCCGATATGTCCGGCAGGGGCCAGGGGGGCCGCATGGACGGCGGTATGCAGCCACAGATCAAGCTTGCCCCAGCGGTCAAAAATCCCCCGGCACAACTGTTGCATTGCGGCATCGACGGTGATGTCCATCGGCGCCAGTGTCGCCTGACCGCCAAGCCCCTGAATGGCGTCATCAAGTTCTTCCAGCGCGCCGACCGTTTTGCCAACAGCGACGATGTGATGCGTCGGCACCAGCGCCTTAGCCAAAGCCGCGCCCAAGCCCCGAGAGGCACCCGTGATCAATGCAATCTGTGTCATACGCGCGCTGATGTGCCGAACCGGAGACAAGGTCAAGAGGGTGTTGTCACTGCCCCGGCACCGCAAGCGCGTGGCTGGTTCCCGTCTGGTCCACCAGCATCACGGTCGCCGCGCTGATCGCTGTGACCGTCACCCCCAGCACCGCAGTCCCCGGTGTGGCACGTGCGATCTGGCCGTTTGATGACCGCAGCAATGCCGCAGGTCCGTCTTGCAAGGTAAAAATCCCGATCAAAGTCAGGCCATTGAGGGGCAGGGCCCCGGGCAAGGTTGCACGTTCGGCGACGCAGGCGGGTGTTGTTTGTGACATGAAATTTAACTGCTCTGCACTGTTCTCAGCGCCTTTGCCAGACCTGACGGCGAAACAAAACCCGCCTTGAATCACCGGGACGTCGATCGGCGTTAATACGCCGGTGGCGCACCGTTGACGTCCAGTATCAGCGTGCCGTCTTCTTCAAAAAGCGGAAGGGTCGGTGGGGTTTCCAAAAGGGCTAGCACGGCCTCGGACGGGCGGCACAGGGCCACGCCTTTGGGGCTACAGACAATGGGGCGGTTTACCAGCACGGGATGGGCCACCATGGCATCCAGCAGCGCATCATCGCTGACCGCGGGGTCCAGCAGGCCCAAATCGGCGGCGGGTGATTTTGATGTCCGCAGGGCGGTCCGCGGTGTCAGTCCGGCTGCGGCGAACAGGCCCAGCAATTGCGGCCGGCTCCAGCCGGTTTGCAGATAGTCAATCACAGTGGGTGCAGCGCCCGTCGATTGGATGATCGCCAAGACATTGCGCGAGGTGCCGCATGCAGGATTATGATAGATGACGGTCGTCAAGGGTTATTCCGCCGCCGTTTTTGCTTGAAACCCTTTTTCGATCATATCCGATGGCGCGACGGGGTATTCACCCGAAAAACACGCATCACAATAGGCCGGTGACTTATTGTTGCGCCCTTCGGCCACGCCGACAGCACGGTAGAGCCCATCGAGCGAGATGAATTTCAGGCTGTCCACCTGCAAGTGATCGCGCATTTCGTCTTCTGTCATGGTTGCGGCCAAAAGCTTTTCACGCTGGGGCGTATCTACCCCGTAAAAACAGGGCCATGCGGTTGGTGGGGACGCGATGCGAAAATGCACCTCTGCGGCACCGGCATCAAGGATCATTTCCTTGATCTTGCGGCTGGTCGTGCCACGCACCACGCTATCGTCAACCAGGATGACGCGCTTGCCCTTGATCAAGGCGCGGTTCACGTTCAGTTTCAGCCGCACACCCATGTTGCGAATGCTTTCCGACGGTTCGATAAAAGTGCGCCCCATATATTGGTTGCGGATGATCCCCATGGCATAAGGAATGCCCGATTGCAGCGAATATCCGATTGCGGCAGGTGTGCCACTATCGGGGACGGGGCACACCAAATCGGCGTCAACCGGCGCTTCCTTTGCCAGTTCCCGGCCGATGTTTTCGCGAGTTTCGTAAACCGACCGCCCACCCAGAATACTGTCAGGGCGACTGAAATAGACGTGTTCAAAGATGCAGAACCGCGAGTTGGCCTTTCGGAACGGAAAGTGGCTTTCGACGCCATCGGCGTTGATCACCACCAGTTCACCGGGTTCGATTTCGCGGATCAGTTCCGCGCCGATGATATCCAGCGCGCAGGTTTCCGAAGCCAGCACCCACCCATCGCCCAAACGGCCCAGCACCAGCGGGCGCACGCCCAGCGGGTCGCGGCAGCCGATCAGTTTCGTGCGGGTCATGGCGACGATGGAAAACGCGCCCTCGACCTTGCGCAATGCCTCTTCCATGCGGTCAACGATGGACCGTCCCATGGACCGCGCCATCAGGTGGATGATGCATTCACTGTCGGATGAAGACTGAAAGATCGACCCGCGCTCGATCAATTCGCGGCGCAACCGCAGGGCGTTGGTCAGATTACCGTTATGCGCAATCGCTGCGCCGCCCATTGAAAATTCGCCAAAAAAAGGCTGCACATCGCGGATTGCGGTTTGCTGGCTTTTGTCGCCGGCCGTGGAATAACGCACATGCCCGATACCGATCGGGCCGGGCAGGCGGGCCATCATGCTGGCTGATGTAAAGTTGTCGCGCACAAGACCCATGCGGCGGGCCTGATGGAACCCGGTCTCCGGGTCATGTGTGACGATGCCGCCCGCCTCTTGCCCGCGATGTTGCAAGGCATGCAGGCCAAGGGCTACAAAGTTCGACGCGTCGGTCACGCCAACCACGCCAAAGACGCCACATTCCTCCCGCAGTTTATCATCGTCGAATGGATGGGCAGGGGGCATGTCTGGGAACAAGGGAAAGCTCCGAATCCGAGGGGTTAAGCTGCCCCCTCCTTAATCCGTCAGAAGCGGCGAGTCACGAAAGGATCAACCCAACCTGGCCAAAACAGGCCCATCGCGCCCGTGACGGGGGTTATTGCAGCACGGGTTGGGCGGCAGGTTCTCCACAGGTGTCAACCAACTGCTGATATTGCTGCGTAATCCAGCCGAGCGCCTGTTCGGGGTCTTGAGCTTCGATCCGCGCTGTCAGTTCGGCAAAAACACTCGCCGAGCGGCTGTTGTCGATCTGCGCCAAAGCCTGACCAGAAAAGACGGTATCATAAACGAAGAAAGCCAAGGCAATTAAAAGGATGCCGCGCAATACGCCGAACATGAAGCCTGCCGCCTGATCCACCCCGCCAAGCGCAGAGCGTTGCACCACCGTCGAAAACAATGGTGTAAAGATCGACACCACGACAAGTGCCACCGCAAAAACAGCAGCAAAGGCAGCGATAATGGCCAATTCGCAGCTATCACCAATAAAATCGCCCAGCACAGGGATCTGGCGCACCAGCGGTTCCACTTGATCAGCTAACAAAAAGGCCACAACCGTCGCGCCGATCCACCCCAGAATGGCCATGGTTTCGCGCACAAAACCCCGACTATAGGCCAGCACGCCCGATATAACGATAATGACCGCGACGCCTGCGTCAACCAGTGTGAAACCGTCCATGGTCTGTCTCCTGCGATGGCGCTAACGGGCGCCAAATAAATCTTCTACAAAACCGGACAGATCCTGCGATTCTCGCAAGTTGATGCCGGTCGCCGCAGGTTTTTTCGCCTGCCGGGGTAACAACGCCGATGTAAAACCAAGTTTTTGGGCTTCTTTCAATCTATTTTCCGTTTGCACCACCGGACGCAACGCCCCCGACAGGCTGATTTCCCCAAATACCACCGCCTCTGACGGCAAGGCTGCGTCTTCGCGCGCTGACACAAGTGCCGCGGCAACGGCGAGGTCGGCTCCGGGTTCACTGATGCGCAACCCCCCTGCAACGTTAAGATAAACATCCAATCCGGTGAAGGGCACACCGCAGCGGGATTCCAGCACCGCAAGGATCATGGCCAACCGCCCACCGTCCCACCCGACGACCGAACGGCGCGGTTGGCTGTGTGGCGAAGGTGCCACAAGTGCCTGTATCTCGCAGAGCATGGGGCGGGTGCCTTCGATGCCGGCGAACACCACTGAACCGGGGGCAGGGGCGCCGCGTTCCGACAAAAACAAGGCCGAGGGATTCTTGACCTCTGCCAGTCCCTTGCCCGTCATTTCAAACACGCCGATTTCATCGGCGGGGCCAAAGCGGTTCTTGACCGATCGCAGGATGCGAAACTGATGCCCGCGTTCGCCTTCGAAATACAGCACCGTATCGACCATATGTTCAACAACGCGGGGGCCAGCGATGGTGCCATCCTTGGTGACATGGCCCACCATGATTACCGACATTCCGTTGCGTTTTGCAAAGGTGGTCAGTTCATGTGCGGATGATCGCACCTGACTGACGCTGCCCGGCGCGCTGTCCACGTTGTCGGCCCACATGGTCTGGATCGAATCGATAATCGCCAGATCTGGTTGTTCCGCCTCTAGCGTGGTCAGGATATCGCGCAGGTTGGTTTCCGCGGCCAGCCGCACCGGGCTTTTCTCCAGCCCCAGACGCCGGGCGCGCATTTGCACCTGTGCGTTTGATTCCTCGCCTGAAATATAGATGACCTTTAGGCCGTTACGGGCGAATCTTGCAGCGGCCTGCAACAGCAAGGTGGATTTTCCGATGCCCGGATCACCCCCCACCAGCAGCGCCGATGCCTTGACCAGCCCGCCCCCCAGCACGCGGTCCAGTTCGCCTACACCGGCCTGCGTGCGGGGTGGTTCGGGTTCTTGCGTGTCAAGGTCGGTCAGGGGGATGGTCTTGCCGCGCATGCCACCCAGCGTCTTGCCTTTGGGGCCGCGCGACAGCGCCTTGTCTTCGGTGATGGAATTCCACGCGCCGCAGGCATCGCACCGCCCCGACCATTTGCCAAACGACGCACCACATTCATTGCAGGAAAAGGAAAGATCTTTCGCCATGTTCACCTTTTGGACCAAATTGTGATCTTGCGCAATGGTGCGTGCAAGCGCGCACCCTACGTCCGCTTTGCCGTCAGGGTTGAAATGACGATGGATGCAAGGATGCACCCCGTGAACAAATAAAGCCCCCAGGCTGTTTCGATCTTCCCCACGCCAATCCCTTTGACAGCCACGATATAAAGCGCGACCAGAAACACATCGGCCATCGCCAGCTTGCCCAGCCACGCCAGCACCGGCAGCACCTTGCGCCGCATCATGTTAAAGTGGATTAACGCCAGACCGATGGTTTTCAGATAAGGCGCAAATAGCGCAAAGAATGTTACGAGAAGCGCAAGCGCCACATCGCTGTCCCACAAGGTCTGAATACCGGAAATCACGCTGATTTCGCGCAGCCCGAACAGCGGCAGAAACCCCGCGCGCAACAAGGGGGCAAACCAGGCGATGGGAAACAGGATCAACAACATCAAGTTGGCGACCCGCAGAACCCGCAGCATCTATTTGCCGTAGGTCTTGCGGGTGTAGCGCGCGCCAAGCTGGGTCAGCACTTCGTAACCAATGGTCTTGGCGGCACTGGCCAGATCGTCCACGCTTTGCTGCGGTCCGATCAAGGTCAGCTTGTCCGGGGTTTCGTCAAGGTCGGTGATGTCGATTGTCAGCAAATCCATCGACACCCGCCCAACCAGCGGACAAGGGGTGTTGCCATGGAATAACGTCGCCTTATCCGACAGGATGCGGAAAATGCCATCGGCATAACCGCCCGACACCGTGGCCAGCCGTGTGGCGCGTTCGGCCTGCCAGCTGTTGGCATAGCCCACCACCTCGCCCGCAGCGACATCGCGAACCTGCACAATAGGCAGGTCGAGTTCGACCACGGGTGTTGCATCGGTAAACGGCAATCCGCCATAAAGCCCGATACCGGGGCGGGTCAGATCGAAATGATATTCCGATCCCAGCAGAATACCGCCCGTCGCGGCCAGCGAACGCGGCACGCTGATCCCGTCTGTCAGTTGTTTGAAAATATCCAGCTGATGCGGATTCATCGGGTGGTCGGGTTCATCGGCGCAGGCCAGATGCGACATCACCAGCGTGGGGTTTTGCGACAACACCAGTTCGGCCACGGCGGCCCATTCCTGCGGTTCCATCCCCAGCCGGTTCATGCCGGTATCAAGCTGGATGCCAAAGGGGTGGCCGGGAAGGGTTTCAAAATGCCGCGTCATCTGTTCGACCGAATTCAGCATCGGTGTCAGGCGTAATTCGCGGATCAGGTCGGTGTCGCCCTTCATATGCCCCGAAAACACATTGATATCCGGTTTGTCGCCCAATTCCGCACGGATCGGCGCCGCTTCTTCCGCGACGGCGATAAAGAACTGCCGCACGCCCGCCTTGAACAGGGCCTTGGCGACATTGGCCGACCCGAGGCCATAGCCATTGGCCTTGACCACGGCTGCCGTCTTGCATGTGGTCATGCCGTCAAGTGCGCGCCAATTGGCGACGACGGCGTCAAGGTCGATGTTCAGGCGTCCGGTGCTCATGGCGCATCTTTTGGCAGGCCGCGCGCATTGCGGCAAGTGCTGAAAACCAACATCGGTCAAATCCGGCAGATCGCGGCCTCGGGCAGCGCCGTCAGAACTGTGAATCTTCGCCTTGCTGCCACGGTTTGATCAGATTGCCAAAGCGGGTAAATTCGGATGTAAACGACAGTTCGACCGTGCCGATCGGGCCGTGGCGCTGTTTGCCGATGATGACCTCGGCCTTGCCATGCAGGCTCGACATCTTGTCTTGCCATGCAGCCATGGCTTCGATGTTGGAATCGTCCGGCTTTTCGCGCTCGACGTAATATTCGCCCCGATAAACGAACATCACGACATCGGAATCCTGCTCGATTGAACCGGATTCGCGCAGGTCCGACAATTGCGGGCGCTTGTCTTCGCGGCTTTCGACCTGCCGTGACAACTGTGACAAGGCAATCACAGGAATGTTGAGTTCTTTGGCAATGGCCTTCAACCCCATCGAAATTTCGCCAATTTCCTGGACCCGGTTGTCGGATGTGCCGCGCACCAGTTGCAGGTAATCCACGATCAGCAGATCCAGCCCATGCGTCCGTTTCAGCCGCCTTGCCCTTGCAGCAAGCTGCGAAATCGGGATCGCTGCGGTGTCATCGATGAACAGCGGACATGATTCCAACTTTTTGGCGGCATCGACAAAACGGCGGAATTCGCCTTCGGTCATATCGCCCTGCCGGATCTTGTGCGAGGAAATTTCAGAGGCTTCCGCCAAAATCCGCCCGGCCAGCTGTTCGGCGCTCATTTCCAGTGAAAAGAACCCTACCACGCCACCGTCTACAGCACCTTCGGTGCCATCAGCCAGCCTCCCGCGCTGATACGCCTTGGCGACATTATACGCAATATTGGTGGCCAGCGATGTTTTCCCCATTGAGGGCCGCCCGGCCAGAATCAACAGATCGGATTTGTGCAAACCACCCAGTTTCTTGTCGATGTCGACAAGGCCGGTGGAAATACCCGCCAGCCCCCCCTCACGCTGATAAGCAGAGTTGGCAACATTCACCGCTTCTGTCACAGCGCGCAGAAAGCTTTGAAAGCCCTGATCGGTGGTGCCCTGTTCGGCCAGCGCATAAAGCGCCTGTTCCGCCTCGACGATCTGTTCCTTTGGTTCGCTGTCGATGTCGACTTTTGCGGCCTTGTCTGCGATATTTCGCCCCAGCTGGATCAACTCGCGGCGCGTCGCCAGATCATAAATCATCTGCGCATAGTCGCGTGCGGCAAACGCAGAAATCGCAGCCCCCGCCAGACGCGCCAGATAGGGCGGTCCGCCCAGTTCCTTCAGCCCCTCGTCGTCTTCCAAAAAGGTCTTGAGCGTCACCGGGCTGGCCAGCATGTTTTTGGCAATGCGGCTGGCGGCGGTTTCAAAGATGCGTGCATGCACCGGGTCATAAAAATGCTTGGGGCCAATGATGCTGGCCACCCTGTCGAAAATGTCATTGTTGGTCAGGATTGCGCCCAAAAGCTGCTGTTCCGCCTCGATGGAATGCGGCATCAGGTCCGCTGCGTCCTGCTCAACCCCGGTCGCGTTGAATGTCGTGACTTCGTTCATCATTCTACCTCAACTGCTCTGCCGCGGCTCATAACAGGATCTGCCCGAACAGCACATCTGGAAATGATCGGGGATAACCTGCGGGATAACCGTGTGGATAACATCAGATCATGGAAAACCCTACTGTATTGAGTAGTCGTTTCAGACCGTTCTGCCATATTTAGGCAGGTTATCTGATTCTACCTGAGCTGCCTTCGCAGACCTGTGAAAAAGATTTGTCCGCTCTTACCCCGGTGTCCAGCCTGCCGGATCGCGCAGATAGGTTTCGACCGTGTCCAGCGTGCCCGCATCGAACGCGCCGCGCGCCTTGGCCTCGGCCAGCACATCCCACCATGTGCACAGGTGGATCAGTTGCACGCCGTGATCGGCCAGCGTCTGTTCCACACCGTCGAAAATACCATAGAAAAAGATCACAGCGGTGGCGGAACAGGTCGCCCCTGTCTCGCGGATCGCATCGACAAACGACAGCTTTGATCCCCCGTCGGTGGTCAGATCCTCGACCAGCAGCACCCGCTGCCCTTCGGTCATCACACCCTCGATCCGGGCGTTGCGGCCATAACCCTTGGGCTTTTTGCGCACATAGGTCATGGGCAGCGCCAGACGTTCGGCCACAAGCGCGGCAAAGGGAATGCCTGCCGTTTCACCGCCCGCGACATTGTCAAAGGCTTCGAATCCGGCTTCGCGCATGATGCTGACGGCCATGAAATCCATCAGCGTGGCACGGATACGCGGATAGGAAATCAGCTTGCGGCAATCCACATAGGTGGGCGCCTGCTTGCCCGATGCATGGGTGAATGGCTGGGCTGCGTTGAAATCAATTGCGCCGATCTCGATCAACATGCCAGCGGTCAGACGGGCCATTTCGGCCTTGTCTGGAAAAGAGGTGGGGATCATCGTGCTTACCTATTTCTTATTTGTCGTTCAAATATTCCCGCCGGCGGCCAGATCAAATTTTGCAAAATTTGATCGCCCGTCACGACACCACACGCCAGTGCAGGTCGAAACCGGGGTCAAAGACCGTGACCGGGCCGTCATCGGTGGCGATTTGCGCGGGGTAAACGACAGGGGTGCCTTTTTCCAGTGTGATTGTCGCTTCATTCGGGGGCAAGCCGTAAAATTCCGGCCCGTTCAAAGATGCAAAAGCTTCCAGCTTTTTCAACTTTCCCGCGACTTCGAATACTTCAGCCAGACAGGACATAGTATTGGGCGCAGTAAAAATTCCCGCACAACCGCAGCGTTGCAGCTTGGCCGGGTCGGTGTGCGGCGCGCTGTCGGTGCCAAGAAAAAACCGCTTATCCCCCGATATGGCCGCCTGCACCAGCGCGATGCGGTGGGTTTCGCGTTTGGCGACCGGCAGGCAGTAATAATGCGGTTTGATCCCGCCGGCCAGAATATGATTCCGGTTGATGATCAGGTGATGGGTCGTGATCGTCGCGGCAAGGTTCTTGTGACTGTCGCGAACATAATCCACTGCATTCTGCGTGGTGACATGTTCCATCACGATCTTCAGATCAGGCACTTTTTTGCGAAGTGGTTTCAGCACCTTGTCAATAAAAACGGCCTCGCGGTCAAAAATGTCGATGCTGCTGTCTGTGACCTCGCCATGCACACATAGCGGCATGCCGATCTCTGCCATTGCCTCTAGCACCGGGCGCACCTTGTCAAAGTCGCGCACACCGGATGCCGAATTTGTCGTCGCCCCCGCCGGATAAAGTTTCACCGCCGTGGCAATGCCATCGGCATGGGCACGCCGCACATCGGCAGGGTCGGTGTCTTCGGTCAAATACAGCGTCATGAGTGGGGTGAAATCCGCGCCCGCTGGCAATGCGGCCAGAATCCGGTTGCGATAGGCCCGCGCATGTTCGGCGGTCACCACGGGTGGCACGAGGTTTGGCATGATGATGGCGCGCCCGAAATGCCGGGTGGTTTCAGGCAAGACCGCTCGTAACATTGCGCCATCGCGCAGATGCAAGTGCCAGTCATCGGGGCGCCGGAGTGTCAGGCTGGTGATATCTTTGTCGATCATGCACGATGAATTACACTGTCGGGCGCTGCGTGGCCATAGTGTCTTGGCATTGTCCTTGCAGATCGTTGGTTCAGCACCAATATCATCGGCAGAACCACTGCTTGTCCCTTTGAACCGGAGCCAGCCGATGCTTGGATTTTTCGTTGCCGTCATCGCGGGTTATATGACGCCCCAGATCACTGAAAAACTGGCCGATCCGGTCATCAGGACAGTGGCGCGCTACATCACCATCGCGCCAGCCGAACGCCCGTTGGTGGGTTGGTTTCTTGCCCTGCTGGCGGCCGGGGTTGCGGCCGAACTGTTGGAAAGCGGGTCGCCCTTCTGGGTGGTTTTTGGCGGTGTGCTGGGCTATTTTGGCAAACGCATCGTTGCGGCTGCGCAGAAGTTTATCAACACAGGATCCAATAAATATTAGCCATGCATTCGCCGCATCGCGGGAATGCAGCATTGGCGGTTTTTAGGTCAGTTTATATGACTTATCCTGCGGATACAGGATTACAGGAGTTGACCCATGGCCATCGTCACCACGCCGACCACAACAACAGCACTGACTGGTATTCTATCCGCTTTCGCCACGCGTCTGATCGGGTGGTGCGATCGTGTGATGGCGGCGCAATGCCGAACAGATATTGTGACACGACTGCAAAACAGCAGCGATGCGGACCTGGCCCGTTTGGGTATTACGCGTTCGGATATCGTTCGAGACGTTTATCGCGACAGATTTTACATTTAGAGGGGCGGAATATCCGATAAATCCCGTAACTTTTGTGCGAAAAACGGGTTCTGCCCGCGTTGGAGCATATATTCGCAGAGCAATCGTGCCAGATCGTGATGATTGGTGTTGATCAACTGCGTGACCAGCGCCCGCGCATAGGTCTGATCATAGCGGCGCGCACGCAGCAATTGGCTAAAACGTCGGGGGTCCAGCCCGCCCTGCATCGCAAGTTTGATGATGACGTCATGAATGCCGAACCGGTCGAGCGCGACATCCGGCTGCGCGCCCAAAAGCGGAGCTGGCAGCATGGCCACATGCGGCTTTCTGAATAAAGCGGCATGTGCGGCATCCAACCGTTGAAGCGGGTCAAAAATCACGAAAACAGCCTTGGCGGCATCAATCATCTCGGGGGCATAACCGAAACGGTCGTTGAAATCGGTCATCCGCTGCGCCTTATAGCGCGGATCCCACCCGGCGACCTGCGCGTCCAGCGTGGCTTGGGGGCGAATTGCAATCACCGATGCACCGGGGGCAGCCACACTATAGGCTGCGGCCGCATAGCCGCCGCCATCGGCCCCATGAAAGATGACATTTTCGAAATCCTCAAAAAAGGCGTCATCAATCATGCGGTCAAAAAAGTCATAGATGGCCCGATCCCGGAACCAGCTTTCTTCAAGAGAGATCAACGCGAGATGCGACCACCCTTCTTCGCGGGCATAGGAAAAGCCGCGCGGCTCGGCATTGGCGTTGTGTGCACGAATGCGCTGCGCGTTTTCAAATGTCACCAGCAATTTGTTGCCAGATTCAATGAAACCCGCAAAATGCGTGGTGCCTAATTGTTCAAAAAAACCAAGTTCGTCGCACAGCTCGTCGATTTCGCCAAGCCAAGCGTTCGTTTCAAGGTCAATCAGATTCGACTTAATCGCTAACAGCAGATCTTGCATAACTCGTTACTCCGGCCGGAAAAACACACACTTCCGGATTTTTAACGTAGATAGACAAGATTTATGGCAAAATTTGGGTCATTTAGCCCTGTATTGTTACATTATACGATCAAAAGAACGCCTGAAGCCCGGTTTGTGCACGCCCAAGAATAAGTGCATGTACATCATGCGTGCCTTCATAGGTATTCACCGTTTCCAGATTAACCATGTGCCGCATGATCTGGAAATCTTCGCTGATTCCATTGCCGCCGTGCATGTCGCGCGATGCGCGCGCAATGTCCAGCGCCTTGCCACAATTGTTACGCTTGAGCAGGCTGATCATTTCAGGGGCGGCGCGCCCTGCCTCCATCAGGCGGCCAAGCTGCAAAACGCTTTGGGTGCCAAGCGCAATCTCTGTCTGCATATCTGCCAGTTTTTTCTGGAATAACTGCGTTTGCGCCAAGGGCTTGCCAAATTGCTTGCGGTCCAGTCCATAGGTGCGCGCGGCGTGCCAGCACGCCTCTGCCGCGCCCATGACCCCCCATGCAATGCCGTAACGTGCCCGGTTCAAACAACCAAACGGCCCTTTCAGCCCCTGCACGCCGGGCAGCAGCGCGTCTTCGCCCACGGCGACACCATCCATGACGATTTCACCGGTGACCGAGGCGCGCAACGACAGTTTTCCACCGATTTTCGGCGCGCTTAGCCCCGCCATGCCTTTTTCCAGCACAAAGCCGCGGATCTTGCCGCCGTGCGCTTCGGATTTGGCCCAGACCACAAAGACATCGGCGATGGGCGCATTGCTGATCCACATTTTCGATCCGTTCAGCACATAGCCGTCAGTGGTCTTTTTCGCGGTGGTTTTCATGCCGGCGGGGTCACTGCCTGCATCCGGCTCGGTCAATCCGAAACAGCCGATCAACTTGCCCGCCGCCAGCCCGGGCAGATATTTCGCACGCTGCGCGTCAGATCCGTAAGCATTGATCGGATACATTACCAGCGACGATTGCACCGACATCATCGACCGGTATCCACTGTCAACGCGCTCGATCTCGCGCGCGACAAGGCCGTAGGTGACATAACCGGCCCCCAGCCCGCCGAATTTTTCAGGTACCGTGATGCCAAGCAACCCGGCTTCGCCCATTTGTGCAAAAATTGAAGGGTCAACGATGGCGTCGCGGTATGCATCCTTGATCTTGGGTTGCAACACATCTTGTGCGAATGTGCGTGCCGCATCGCGCAGCATGCGTTCATCTTCGGTCAGCTGGTCCTCTAAGCGCAGGGGATCGGCCCAATCGAATGGCCCCAGATCAGGACCAAAACCCGTGGCTGTGTGTGGTGTTGAATCAGTCATTGCGCACCCTTCGTCATTTTCTCGGCACGCTAGGGCTTTGCGTGTGAAGTGGCAATGCACGGCTTGACGTCGCGCGCTCAGGATGCAGCTATGCAAACCAAGGGAGGCAGATATGGCATTTGCAGACATCGACGATGTGCAGGCGGCGTTGGCCGCGCAGAACTATGTATGTAGCCGGGCGCTGGCAACGGTGGTTTTCCTCAGTTTGCGTCTGGGGCGTCCGCTGTTTCTTGAAGGCGAAGCGGGCACTGGCAAAACAGAAATTGCCAAGGCGATTGCCGCAGCGTTGGGGCGGCGGCTGATCCGGCTGCAATGCTACGAAGGTCTGGATTCGGCCAGTGCTGTCTATGAATGGAACTTCGCCGAACAAATGATCGCGATTCGCACTGCAGAGGCGGCAGGTGGCGCCGATCGTGACGTGTTGAAAACCGAACTTTTCACCGAAGAATACCTGATCGAACGCCCGCTGCTGCAAGCCATGCGCCCGCAATCCGGTGGCGCGCCCGTGTTGCTGATCGACGAGGTGGACCGCACCGATGCCCCGTTCGAGGCTTTCCTGCTGGAAGCCTTATCTGATTTTCAGGTCACGATCCCGGAACTGGGCACCATCAAGGCCCCCACGCCACCTATCGTGATCCTGACGTCAAACCGCACACGCGAGGTGCATGACGCGCTCAAACGCCGTTGTTTGTATCACTGGGTCGATTATCCCGATTTTGCCCGGGAAATAGAAATTCTGCGCGCCCGCGCACCCGAAGCATCCGAGGCGCTGTCGCGTGAAATCGTAGCTTTTGTGCAAAAAATGCGCGGTGAAGATCTGTTCAAAAAACCAGGCGTTGCCGAAACCATCGACTGGGCCAAATGCCTGCTGGCGCTGGATGTGATCCATCTTTCCCCCGAGGTGATTGCCGATACTTTGGGCGCCATCCTGAAATATCAGGATGACATCCAGAAACTCGAAGGCTCCGAAGCCAAACGCATCCTTGATGAAGCCAAGGCCGGTCTGGACACGGCGTGATGCTTCTTTTGTTCAAAAATACCTCACAGGGGTCCGGGGATGTGAAATCCCCGGTCAGACGGGGCAATGATGGCTGACATGCCGCCACTGGCACTGCCGGATAACCCTCAATTGGCGCAAAACATCGTGCATTTTGCGCGGGCGTTACGCCGTGCCGGTCTGCCAATTGGCCCGGGGCGGGTGATTGATGCCATTCGTGCGGTGCAGGCTGCGGGTTTCACCCATAGGGCCGATTTTTACTGGACGCTGCACACTTGTTTCGTGTCAAAACCCGAAGAACGGCTGCTGTTTGGGCAATTGTTCCGGCTTTACTGGCGCGATCCGCGCTATCTGGAACAGATGATGTCGTTGCTGTCCCCCATGGTGCGCGGCACACAAGAGGAACGATTGGCGCAACCGGCTGAAAAACGCGCAGCCCAGGCGCTGCTGGATGACCAGTTGCCCGATCTTCCGGCATCGGCTGATACCGATCAGCAAACCGAGATCGAAATCGACGCCGCGCGGACGATGTCCACGCAAGAACGGTTACGGACACTTGATTTCGAACAGATGAGCCTGGCCGAAATGGCCGTGGCAAAACGGATGCTGGCCGCGTTGCACCTGCCGGTTCCGCCGATCGTCAGCCGCCGTACGCAAGCGCGCGCGGGCGATTTGCCCGACTGGCGCGGCACCATGCGCGCGGCCATGCGGCGTGGTGGCGAAGTCACGGATTTTGCAACCAAACGCCGCCGCATCCGGTATCCGAACCTTGTCATCCTTTGTGATATTTCCGGGTCTATGTCACAGTATTCGCGCGCTGTGCTGCATTTTGTGCACAGTGTCGCCAACCGCGAAGGTCAAGGCTGGGCGCAGGTGCATGCCTTTACTTTTGGCACCCGCTTGACAAACATCACGCGGCATTTGCGCACCCGCGACGTTGATGCCGCCCTTGCCGCTGCGGGGGCCGAGGCGCAGGATTGGGAAGGTGGCACCCGGATTGCTGCCTGCCTGCATGATTTCAACCGCGACTGGTCGCGCCGTGTCATGGGGCAGGGGGCGGTTGTGCTACTGATTACCGATGGACTGGACCGGGACAAGGATGCTGATCTGGGGCGCGAAATGGAAAGGCTGAAACTGTCGGCGCGGCAACTGATCTGGCTGAACCCGCTGTTGCGCTGGGACGGGTTTGCACCCAAGGCGCGCGGCATCATGCAGATGTTGCCCCATTGCAGCAGTTTTCGTGCGGGGCATAATATTGCATCGCTGGAAGGCTTGGCGCAGGCATTGGCGCGCCCTGACGACAGCGGACAAAAGGCGCGATTGATGGCAATGATGAGCCAGGAGAGCAAACAATGACGGATATCCCGGAACTGGCGCTTGCGTGGCATCATGCCGGCAGAAAGGTCGCGCTGGCCACTGTTGTGCAGACATGGGGATCGGCGCCGCGCCCTGTGGGCAGCCAATTGGTCATCGACAGTGATGGCACGATGCAAGGGTCGGTGTCGGGCGGCTGTGTCGAAGGGGCCGTGATCATGGAGGCGCTTGACGCGCTGGAAGACGGCAAGCCGCGCGTGCTTGCGTTTGGCGTCAGCGACGACACGGCTTTTGCCGTGGGTCTTGCCTGCGGGGGGCAGATCAAAGTGCTGGTTGAACCGGTCGGCAGTGCCCTGCCTGCGTCTGTTTTGGCGCAGCTTGTTGCGGCACGCGGCAGGGCAGAACCTGTGGCCTATGTCACCGATCTGGAAACCGGCGGCCCGCATCTGGCCACGGCTGACAACTATCCAGAGCGTTTCCGCCTTGACCAGTCGGGGATCGCAGAGGACGGGCGGACCTTCGTCGCCGTGCATAATCCACCCTTGCGCATGATCATCGTGGGGGCGGTGCATATCGCGCAGCCATTGGTCGCCATTGCGCGCGCCTGTGGCTACGCGCCCACGCTGATCGACCCGCGCGCCGCTTTTGGATCGCAAGACCGCTTTCCTGGTGAAACGATCCTGGGCGATTGGCCCGATGCCGCTTTGGCCACGCTGAAACCGGATGCCCGAACAGCCGTCGTGACGCTGACGCATGACCCTAAACTTGATGATCCCGCCATCATGGCGGCCTTGCGGTCTGAAATGTTTTATCTGGGCTGTCTGGGATCAAAGCGGACTCATGCCAAAAGGGTGGCGCGGTTGCAGGCCGCGGGGTTCTCGGATGCAGAGATTGCGCGGATTCATGCGCCCGTGGGGTTGGATATTGGCGGGCGCCATCCGGCCGAAATTGCCGTCAGCATCATGGCGCAGGTGACCCAGACCCTGCGCAAACACATATGAAATTCGGGCCTGTTCCTGTCGCCGAAGCGCTGGGCGCGGTGTTGGCGCATTCCGTTCAGGTGGCGGATGGCCGTTTGCGCAAGGGGGTCACAATCGGCCCAAAGGAATTGGCGCGCTTGATGGTCAGCGGACATGCGCAGGTCATCGTGGCGCGGTTGGAACCGGGTGATCTGCACGAAAACGACGCGGCAGCGCAACTGGCCAAGGCCGTGGCCGGGCCGGGGTTGCGGTTGACAAAGGCGGCAACGGGGCGGGTCAATATCATTGCGACCGGTCCCGGCATCGCGTGCATCGCCGTCGAGGCGATCAATGCGGTGAATGCTGTCAACCCGATGATCACTGTCGCCACCGTGCCGCCGCACCACAGGGTTGATTGCGGCGGCATGGTCGCAACGATCAAGATCATCTCATATGCCGTGCCCGCCGATGACCTGCAAAAGGCTTGCGCTATCGGGTCTGACCTGCTGGCGCTGGCCTGTCCCATCCATCGCAGCGCCACATTGATCGAAACACGGCTGGCGCCTATGCCTGCGGCCAAGGGCCGCGCCGCGATTCAGGCTAGGCTTGACCGGTTGGGCCTCAGCTTGACGCCGCCGGTGATCGTCGATCACACTGCCAGCGCACTGGCGCGCGCCATCACCGACAGCCCCGGCGACCTGGTGTTGATCCTGACGGCATCGGCGACATCCGACTCTGATGATGTCGGGCCAGCCGCGTTGCGGATGGCGGGTGGCAGGCTGGTTCAGTTTGGCATGCCTGTCGACCCGGGAAACCTTCTTTTCTTGGGGAAAGCGGGGCATCGTCCGGTCATTGGCCTGCCCGGCTGTGCCCGCTCCGCGGCGCTCAATGGTGCCGATTGGGTGATGGAGCGGGTAATCTGCGGGATCGATTTGTCACCTGCGGACTTTGCGGTGATGGGGGTGGGCGGTTTGCTAAAGGAAATTCCCCAACGACCGCAACCACGCAGCAGCATTGGCGACTGACCTTCATCGCGCGGGCGGCGGCCCGGACCCTGCAGAAAACCGGTTATGCTGCGACTGCAGCGAAAGTTTGCTGTTCTCATGGGGAAAAAGCCGTGATTTACTCTGACCGAAGAAGCGCGCTTTCGGGAGGAATGCATGACAAAGGTAACGATGACGGTGAACGGAAAAGCAGTGTCCGGTGATGTCGAAGGACGGACGCTGCTGGTGGATTTTCTGCGCAGCGATCTGCGGCTGACGGGCACCCATGTGGGGTGCGATACCAGCCAATGCGGCGCCTGCGTGGTGCATGTTGATGGAAAGGCCGTGAAATCCTGCACGATGTTCGCAATAGAGGCGGACGGGGCCGAGGTGGCGACCATCGAAGGCCAGGCGAATGCAGACGGGTCGCTGAATGTCATCCAGCAGGCGTTTCAAGACCATCACGGGTTGCAGTGCGGTTTTTGCACGCCGGGCATGGTGATGTCTGCGGCGGCCTTGCTCAAAGAGAATCCCACCCCCTCTGAGGCTGAAATCAGAGAGTATCTGGAGGGTAATATCTGCCGTTGCACGGGCTATCACAACATTGTCAAGGCGATCATGGCAGCATCTGGTCAGGATGTTGAGGTTATCGCCGCCGAGTGATTTTGCTGGCTGCAAGTTGGGGCAAACCGCGGCTTGCACATCCGTTACAAGACAAGGTGGGCCTGTCCCGCCGCCAAGGGAGGAAATTCAATGCCGAAAGATACAGGAATAGGTGCCAGCACCAAGCGCCGTGAGGATGTGCGCTTTTTGACTGGCCGCGGAAAATACACAGACGATATCCAGACCTATGGGGAATGTGCGGCGGTATTTGCGCGTTCGACAGTCGCCAACGGGGTGATCAAATCCATCGACACCAGCGCCGCCGCTGCAATGCCGGGTGTTCTGGCCGTGTTCACGGGTGAAGATTTTGCCGACGTGGGGGGCAACCCCGCAGGCTGGCTGATCAACAGCCGCAATGGCGAACCGATGAAAGAACCCAAGCGCCCGGTTCTGGCACATGGCAAGGTGCGCCATGTCGGTGACGCTTATGCCGCCGTGATCGCCGAAACAGTGCAACAGGCACGAGATGCGGTCGAGGCGATCACAGTTGACATTGAAGAATTGCCAGCCCTCATCAACATGAAAGACGCGCTGGCTGCTGATCATTATGTGCATGATGAAATCGGGACAAACCAGTGTTTTGACTGGGGCTGGATCGAAGACAACCGCGCCGCCACTGATGAAGCGATCAGGAACGCGCATCACGTCACCACGCTGGAACTGGTCAACAACCGTCTGGTGCCCAATGCTATGGAACCGCGTTGTTCGATCGGGCATTACAACCCCGGCACCGATGAATACATGTTGCACACCACCAGCCAAAACCCGCATTTGACGCGCCTGCTGATCAGCGCCTTCGTGATGGGGATTCCCGAAAACAAACTGACGGTGATCGCCCCCGATGTGGGCGGTGGTTTCGGATCAAAAATCTATCACTATGGCGAAGAGGCACTGGTGCTTGCTGCGGCGAAAAAGCTGGGGCGCAGCGTCAAATGGACGGCCGAGCGGACGGAATCGTTCCTGACCGATGCGCACGGCCGCGATCATGTCACGAAGATCGAACTCGCGCTGGACGCAGACGGCAAGTTTTTGGCGTTTCGCACTGAAACACTGGCCAATGTCGGCGCATATCTTTCGAATTTTTCGACAGCAACGCCGACCTTCCTGCATGGCACGCTGATGGCGGGGAACTATACGGTTCCGCTGGTCTATGTGAACGTCAAAGCGGTGTTTACCAACACCGCGCCGGTTGATGCCTATCGCGGGGCTGGGCGGCCCGAGGCAACGTATTCCATCGAACGCGTCATCGACAAGGCCGCCCGCGAACTGGGGATGGATCCGATTGCGCTACGGCGGAAGAATTTTGTCAAACCGGACCAGTATCCTTTCACCTCGGCAGCGGGGCTGGAATATGACAGCGGCAACTATGATGCGCTGATGGACCAGATGGAAAAGATTGCAGATGTGGCAGGCTTTGCGGAACGTCGCAAAGCATCAGAGGCCAAGGGCCTGCTGCGCGGCTTTGGCGTGAATGCCTATATCGAAGCCTGCGGCATCGCGCCGTCAAATCTTGTTGGGGTGCTGGGCAGCCGGGTTGGCCTTTATGATGCGGCGACAGTGCGCGTGAACGCCACCGGCAACCTGTCTGTCATGGTTGGCGCGCATAGCCATGGTCAGGGGCATGAAACGGTGTTTCCACAGGTTGTCGCGGAAATGCTGGGAATTGATCCGCAAAGCATCGACATCGTGCATGGCGATACGTCAAAAATTCCCTTTGGCATGGGCACCTATGGATCGCGGTCATTGGCGGTTTGCGGATCAGCCGTGGTGCGTGCAACCGAAAAGATCATCGCCAAAGCCAAGAAAATTGCCGCGCATATGCTGGAAGCCGCCGACACGGATATCGAATTGAAAGACGGGGTGTTCAGCGTTGCTGGCACCGATAAATCCGTCAGTTTCGGCGAAGTTGCGTTAAAGGCCTACATCCCGCACAATTTCCCCCTGGAGGACCTGGAGCCAGGATTGGAGGAAACCGCCTTTTATGACCCAGCCAATTTCACCTATCCGTCCGGGGCCTATTGCTGCGAGGTCGAAGTGGACCCCGAAACCGGCAAAGTCCGCGTTGACCGGATGACGGCCGTTGATGATTTTGGCAATGTCATCAACCCGATGGTAGTCACTGGGCAGGTCCATGGTGGCTTGGGTCAGGGGATTGGTCAGGCCTTGGTGGAAAGCACGACCTATGATGAAAACGGTCAGCTCTTGTCTGCCAGTTACATGGATTACACCATGCCACGGGCGGATGATCTTCCGTTTTATACGGTTGATCACAGCAAGGGAAACCCCTGCACGCATAACCCGTTGGGTGTGAAAGGTTGCGGCGAGGCCGGTGCGATCGGGTCACCACCCACGGTTGTGAACGCGGTGATCGACGCGCTGCAATCGGGTGGCATGAACGTCACGCATATTGACATGCCAATGACCCCGCACCGCGTCTGGTCTGCGATGCAGGGCTGATTTGAGCCGGCGGGACCGGGGGCCAGCCCCCGGACCCCCGAGGTATTTTTGAACAAAAGAAGGGCCAAGGTGCCTCTTTTGTCGAAGGAAGGACAAACGATGTATGCTTTCGAGATTGAACGACCCGCCACGATTGCCGACGCTGTGGCCGCTTTGCAAGGCGACGATGCGCAGGCGCTGGGCGGCGGGCAAACGCTGATACCCACGCTGAAAGCGCGGCTGGCCATGCCGGCGAAACTGGTCAGCCTGTCCGGGATTGGCGAAATGCAGGGGGTTTGCCATAGCGATGATGGTGCGCTTTGCATTGGCGGGGCGACCACGCATGCGACAGTGGCAACCGAAGCGGCGGCGCATTATCCCGCTTTGGCGGCACTGGCGGCGCATATCGGCGATCCTGCAGTGCGCAACCGTGGCACGATCGGCGGATCGCTTGCAAACAATGATCCGTCTGCCTGTTATCCGGCTGCGGCGCTTGGGTCGGGTGCGGTCATCATCACCAATACACGCAGCATTCCGGCAGATGATTATTTTCAAGGTATGTTCACCACTGCACTAGAGGACGGCGAAGTCATCACCGAGGTGCGTTTGCCTGTGCCAGAGACCGCCAACTATCAAAAATTTGTCCAGCCGGCGTCTCGTTTTGCCTTGGTGGGGGTCTTTGTTGCCAAATTCCCGGATGGTGTCCGTGTGGCGGTGACCGGTGCCTCTGAAAATGGCGTGTTCCGCTGGACCGAGGCAGAGGCGGCGCTGTCAGCTGATTTTTCTGCGGGGGCACTTGCAGGGTTGGGCGTTAGCCCAGACGGGATGATCGCGGATTTACACGGGTCGTCTGCCTATCGTGCGCATCTTGTCGCTGTCATGACAAAGCGGGCGGTGAACGCCTGTTAGCCATAAAAAAGGCCCTCACGCGCAGTGGGGGCCTTTATGATTCCAAAGCTGATTTTGTCACGGTGGACGGGGCAGGTGGCCGATCGGCGCGGGTTACTTTGGCACAGGTCCGATCAGCATGACCATCTGCCTTCCTTCCATCTTTGGAAAGTTTTCCACGCGTCCTGTTTCTTTGGTGTCCTCTGCGACCCGTTCAAGCAATTGCCGCCCCAGTTCCTGGTGCGCCATTTCGCGACCGCGGAAACGCAAGGTGATTTTTACCTTGTCGCCGTTTTCCAAAAATTTGAAAACATTGCGCATCTTGACTTCGTAATCATGCTGATCTGTGTTCGGGCGGAACTTGATCTCCTTGATTTCGATGATCTTTTGCTTTTTGCGCGCTTCGGCTTCTTTTTTCTGGGTCTCGTATTTGAACTTGCCGTAGTCCATGATCTTGCAGACAGGCGGCGTCGCGTTGGGCGAAATTTCGACAAGATCCAGCCCTGCCTCTTCTGCCATCACGAGGGCGCGTTCAGGCGTGACAACACCGACGTTTTCCCCGTCGGCCCCAATCAGCCTGATCTCGCTGCCGCGGATACGCTCGTTGATCCGGGGGCCAGTTTCGCGCTGCGGTGGCGCGTTGTGCGGTCTGCGTCCTATGGTCTTTATCCTTGCGTTGTTCCATTTCTGTAAGGGGCAAGTTATCTCTACCGCGCGTTCTCTTCAACCGGAAAAGGGGCGGTTTTCTGCCAATCCGGTGTGTCCTGTAGCTTTCCTCAAGCGGGTGTTTCTGACATAGAAGCACGCAGGTCGTTGTGGTCATTTTGAAAGGATGAAACCAATGAGAGCAATTATCATTATCATTGTCGTCGCTGTTTTAGGGTTTTTTGGCTATCAGTATGCTGCTAATGGCCGTGGCCCGGCGGATGCCATTGCGGTTTTGACGGGTGAAGCCGCAAGGCAGCAAGCCGAGGCTGAAGCCGCCGCTGCGCAGGCCGCTGCTGATGCACAAGCTGCCGCCGAAGTTGAAGCCGCCGCTGCTGCTGCTGCTGCCGAAGAAGCTGCCGCCGCGCTTGAGGCAGCCGAACAGGCCGCACTGCAAGACGCCGAAGAGGCCGCCGCTGCGGCGCAAGCTGCCATCGTGGCCGCCGCTGACGAAGCCGCTGCAGCAGCACAAGCCGCCGCAGATGAGGCGGCTGCCGTGCTGGAGGCCGCGAACGACGCCATTGATGCTGTTACGAACGATGCAGCGCAGGCTGTGGAAAGCACAACAGATGCGGTTCAGGATGCTGTATCTGAAACGGGTGGAACTGCGGGCGCAGGTGACATTACGCCAAATCTGGATGATTTGCTGACGCAAGAAGGCTTTGATGCGGATCAGTTGATGACACTGATCGACAATGCCGATATTTCCGATTTCCAGAAAACGACATTGAAAGATACTGTCGGATCACTGCGCGATAACCCCATGCTGATGCAGCCGGTGCTGGACCAGATCAGGCAGGTTTTGGGGCAATAATGCAAAAGGGCCCGCGTTGTCGTCACGCGGGCCCATGTTGAATTGTGGGGCGCAATTTATCCAACAAAAGCCTTTTCGATCACGAATTGGCCCGGCTCTGAATTGGCACCCTCGTTTAGGCCCGCGTTTTCCAACAGCGCCTTGATGTCATGGTTAAAGGCCAGCGACCCACAGACCATCGCGCGGTCGGTTTGCGGGTTCAATGATGGAACACCAAGATCAGCAAATAGTTCGCCGTTTTCGATCAATGTGGTGATGCGCCCCATCTTGGGGCTTTTTTCGCGGGTTGTCGTGGGGAAATAGCGGATCTTGTCCAGATTTTCCGCGCCCAAAAGCTCATGCATCATTGCGTCGGTTTTCAGGTTTTCGATCAGATCACGCCCGTAGGTCAGTTCATCAACATCCCGGCAAGTATGCGTAATGATGACTTCTTCAAATTTTTCATAGGTTTCGGGTTCGCGCAGTAGCGATGCGAAGGGCGCGAAACCGGTGCCCGTGGCAAAGAAATAAAGCCGCTTGCCCGGCAGCAGCGCGTCATGCACCAATGTGCCGACGGGCTTGGGGCGCAAAATGATCTGGTCGCCGGGCTGAATATGTTGCAGCCGCGATGTCAACGGCCCGTCGGGCACCTTGATCGAATAGAATTCCAGTTCCTCGTCCCAAGATGGCGATGCGATGGAATAGGCGCGCAAAAGCGGCTTTTGCTTGCCGGTTTTCGGGTCAGGGTCACCCATCAGCCCGATCATGACAAATTCACCCGATCGGAACCGCAGGCTGGCCGGACGCGTCACGCGAAAGGAAAACAGCCGGTCAGTGTAGTGTTTTACCTGCGTCACGGTTTGCGCGTCGGGCAGGGTGGGCACGGGCTTGGCAGTGTTTAGGGTCACGGGTGTCTGCTCTGTCATTGGTATCATGGCAGCTTTTTAGGGCCACCCTCCGTTTAGTCGTTGATGTTGATCAGGGAAAGGGGGGCGTCTTATTTTTGCGCGCGCAACCGTGCCTGATAGTTGTGGTTTTGCCAATCGGCGCGGGCCAACCACTGATCTTGCGGCTGGCGTGCGGCAAGGGTATCGTCGATTTCCACCTCGTCAAACCCCGCGCGGCGCGCCATCGCGTATTGATCAGCCAGCACGTGACCGCGCGCGCGCAACCGCCCCGCAAATCCCGCCCGCCGCAACATCGCCGCCAGCGTAAAGCCGCGCCCGTCGGCGCTTGTTGGAAAATCAATGCGGATCATCGCAGCGTTGGTGAAACGCGTCAAAGCAGCAGGATCGGTGTCAGAAGGTAGATCGACCCCATCACCACAGTCATTGGCGGCCATTTCACGCGCCTGCCGAAAGCTGCCGGTCCAATCGTCAACGCCGAATCCAGCATCAGTTACAATCACTGTCATTGGATCACACAAGAGCCACGCTCCCCCTTCATCTTGGTAAAAAAACTCATTGCGCGGCCAATACACGCATTGCGCCCCGACCGGGGGCGATATGGATGCCACATTCGGTCTTTTCCATGTCACGCCAGCGCCCCGCACGCGGGTCTTCGTGATCGCCAACACGGGTGGTGCAGGGCATGCAGCCGATGGAAGGATAGCCCTTTGCAACCAGCGGATGCCGGGGCAGGCCCTGGTCTGCGATATAGGCTTTCAGGTCGTCAGCGGCCCAGTTGGCCAACGGGTTGATCTTGATCTTGCGACCTTCTTTTTCGAACAGCGGCAAGACGGCGCGCTGCCCGCCCTGATACCGTTTGCGCCCGGTAATCCAGCCGTCAAAACCTGCTAATGCCTGTTCCAATGGGCGGGTCTTGCGCAAGTCACAGCAGGCGTCGGGTTCCGCCTGATGCAACAACCCATCCACATCCTCGGTCAGCACCGCGTTGCGGCTGGGCGTGATCACGCGCACATCTGTCAGCCCCAGCATTTGCGCCACCTTGCGCTGGTAATCCAGCGTTTCGGGAAACAGCATTTCGGTATCCAGAAAGATGACTGGAACGTCAGGGCGGATCTGTGCGGCCATATGCAGCAGCACCACGCTTTCCGCGCCAAAGGATGACACCAGCGCGATCTGGCCGATTTCGGCGTCGTTCAGCGCGTGGCGCAGAACGGATTGTGCGTCAGATTTCCGGTGCAGCATGTTGCGGCGTTCAACAAGTTCCTTAAGCGGCATTGGCTTTCTCCTCGCGCGGGTAAAGAATGTCTTTGAACGGGGCCGCGCCAAGGCGGCGGTAGGCCTGAAGAAATGTTTCGTCAGCATCGCGGCGCAGGTTCAGATACCCCAGCACCAGCCGTTCGATCGCGGGTATGATATCATCGGCGCTGAAACCGGGGCCGGCGCGTTCGCCGATGGTTGTCGTTTCGGTGCCATCCCCGCCCAGCGTGATCTGGTAATTTTCAACACCGGCACGATCAAGTCCAAGGATGCCGATATGCCCCACATGGTGATGCCCGCATGCATTGATGCAACCGGAAATCTTGATCTTTAGCGGGCCGATATCGTGTTCGATCTTCAGGTCATCAAAGCGTGTTGCGATCTGCTGCGCGATAGGGATCGACCGGGCCGTCGCCAGCGCGCAGTAGTCCATGCCGGGGCAGGCGATAATATCAGACGCCAGCCCGATATTGGCGGTGGCAAGGTCCGCATCGCGCAGGGCGGCATAAACGGCAGGCAGGTCAGATTTGTGGACATGCGGCAGGATCACGTTCTGTTCGTGGCTGATCCGCAACTCGCCATGTCCGTATTTTTCCGCAATATCCGCCATGGCCCGCATCTGGCCGGATGTTGCATCGCCCGGCGTGGCCCCGTGTTTCTTGATGCTGATCGACACGATGGCATAGCCCGGTGCCTTATGCGGGGCCAGATTGGTATCGGTCCATGACCGAAAGGCGGGGTTGGCCAGGCGCGCGGCCTCATAGCCGTCGGTAGATTTGGTGGCAAAGGCGGGTGGGGTGAATGCGGATTCAATCTCGGCCAGCAGTGTTTGATCATGCCCCGTAAAATCGGGGCGGATCGCGGCAAAGCGTTCCTCGACCAGCTCTTGAATTTTCTCCAGCCCGTTTTCATGAACGGTAATCTTGATCCGCGCCTTGAATTTATTGTCGCGGCGGCCCAGCAGGTTGTAAACGCTGACGATCGCCTCGCAATACGCCAGCAGATCGGGCTTGGCCACGAAATCGCGCAGCACCTTGCCCACCATCGGCGTGCGCCCAAGACCCCCGCCGACGATCACCTTATACCCCAGATCGCCCGCATCATTGCGCACCGTCACCAGCCCGATGTCATGGGCGCGGGTGACAGCGCGGTCAGCGGCGGCGCCGGTTACGGCAATCTTGAACTTGCGCGGCAGAAACTGGAATTCGGGGTGGTCGGTGGACCACTGGCGCAGCAATTCGGCAATCGGGCGCGGGTCTTCGATCTCGTCGGCCGCAGCGCCAGCGAAATGGTCGGCGGTCACGTTGCGGATGGTGTTGCCGCTGGTCTGGATCGCGTGCATGCCCACATCGGCCAATGCGTCCAGCATATCAGGCACATCACGCAGCGCGGGCCAGTTATACTGGATGTTCTGGCGCGTGGTGAAATGGCCATAGCCCTTGTCCCACTTATCCGCGATGAACGCCAACTGCCGCATCTGTGCAGTGTTCAGCGTGCCATATGGCACCGCGACCCGCAGCATATAGGCGTGCAGTTGCAGATAAAGCCCGTTCATCAGGCGCAGCGGCTTGAATTCATCTTCGGTCAGCGATCCGTTGATACGGCGTTCCACCTGCCCACGAAACTGGGCCACGCGGTTGCGCACAAAGGCTGCGTCAAAGTCATTGTAAACATACATGATTAAAGCCCTGCCTGTTTACCGTGGGCATAGTTTGATGGGCCGCGGGTGCGGAACGCCTCTCGGAAATGGGTGGGTTCGGGGCCGTTGTCGCCCGGTTTCGCATCCGCCAGATAGGCGCCTGCGATTTCAGCCACCCGCGATTGCGCTTCAAGCAAGCGCAGAGTTGCGTGGGCTTCGTCGGTGATCAATTCCGCCTGCGATATGTCGCGGGTCCAGCGGTCATCGTCGGTCAGCCATACGGCGTCACCTTCCAGCAGCGCGTTGGCGGTCACGACCTTGGGGGTGAAATTGCGGGGCATTATGCGAACTCCCTGAGTTTCAGCGATTGGGTGGCGGCATCGCGCGGTGCAAGGCCGTAAAAGGTGATCGCGGGGCCGGTCAGATTGGCCTGCGTCATGGTTGGTTCCATCTCGGCCAGCGTGGTGGCGATGATACGCTGATCGGCGCGGCTGACGTTTTCGATGATCGTCACCGGGGTCGCCGGATCGGCCCCATGCATCAGCAATCGGCCTTGAATGAAACGCGCGGATTTCTTGCCCATGTAAATCGCCGCAACCTCGCCCGGCTGGGCCAACGCGCGCCAATCGTGATCGGCATAGCCGCGCGTGTCATGGCCGGTGATCAGCCGCACGGCAGAATTGCGCCCGCGTTTGGTCAGGCTTTGGCCGATGGTGGCAACCGCAGCGGATGCGGCGGTGATGCCGGGAATGATGGCATAGGGAATACCTGCGGTTTCCAGCGCCGCGATTTCCTCATCCAGCCGCCCGAATACAGTGGGGTCGCCCGCCTTGAGCCGCACAACATGCGCCCCGCGCGCCGCGTGTTCCACGATCAGCGCGTCGATATCGGCCTGCGCCATTGACGCGCCGAACCCTTCCTTGCCGGCGTCGATAATCACCGCTTCGCGGCGGGCCAGTTCAAGGATTTCAGGCGTGACCAGTCGGTCGTGAATAACCACGTCGGCCTTGTCCAGCGCGCGGCGCGCCTTAAGCGTGAGCAGCTCTGGGTCGCCCGGCCCTGCGCCAACAAGATCGACGTGGCCGGCGGTGCGCGTGGCCGTGGCATGGGTGTCGATCAGGGTTTCAAGTGCGGGCAGCACGCCCGCTGCGCCCTTGTCGTCAAACGCCTTGGGGCCAGCGTTGAAATAGAAATCGGCCCAGAAATCGCGCCGTTTGCGGCCCATCGGCAGCACCTCTGCTGCGCGGCGAAAGGTTTTGCCAATGCGTGCAAGGACGCCCAGCGATTGCGGCAGGCGCGTTTCCAGATCGGCCTTGATCGCGCGGGCCAGCACGGGGGCGGCGCCTTCGGTGCCGATGGCGATGGTCACCGGGTCGCGGTCCACGATGGCGGGGGTGATGAACTGGCTGTCGGCCAGATTATCCACGATGTTGACCAGCGCGCCTTCGGCATGGGCGATTGCGGCAACGCGGGCATCTTCGGCGGCATCCTCATTTGCAGCGTAAAACAGTGCTGCGCAAATCGCATCGCCGTGGTCCATCGCGCGGGGGATCACGCGCAGCTTGCCTGCCGCGGCCCAGCGGTGAATTTCTGGCGCGATCTGGGCGGCGATGACGGTCAGATGCGCCTCTGTCTTCATCAACAGGCGCAGCTTGGCCATAGCGGCGTCGCCACCGCCCGAAAGAACGATGCGCCGGCCTGCGACGGCCATGAAGATCGGAAAGTGTTGCATGGCGAACCTCTGATTTCTTCCCTTCTATATAGAATAATGTTCTGCTATTTGCTTCCCCTGTGGCCCAGATAAGGAAACATGTTCCGGGTTCGTGCGAAATTGGACGGCTTGTCCTGCAAAATCGGAGAAAGTGGAATGTCTGTGCGGATAGATGCGACAGATCGGAAAATTCTGGCAGCCCTTCAGGCGGATGCGGCGCAGTCATTGGACGATATTGCCAAGACTGTGGGGTCATCCAAAACGCCTGTCTGGAATCGCATCCGCAAAATGCGCGAAGCGGGAATCATCGGCCAGCAGACCGTGCTACTGGACGCAGAGGCGCTGGGGTTCGAGGCGTGTTTTTTCGTGCTGATCCGCACGTCAGAACATGATGCAGACTGGCAGGCGCGGTTCCTGCGCGCGCTGAAATCCCGCCCCGAGGTACAAGAGGCGCACAGGCTGGCGGGCGATATCGACTATATTCTCAAGGTCCGGGTCAAAAATGCACGCGCCTATGACACATTCTATCAGGCGCTGATTTCCGAAGTGAAGGTGCATAACGTCACTGCACTTTTGTCGATGGAAGAAATCAAATCGACGGTTGCGCTGCCGCTGTAGGATGGGTGATATCACCCATCTTATGCGAAGGCTTCTGACATGATATTCATCACGATCTGGCCGCTTTTTGCGCTGATCTGTCTTGGCTTTGTAATGGCGCGCGGTGGCTTTCCCGGATCAGGGTTCTGGCCTGCGGCGGAACGGGTGAATTATTTCATCCTGTTTCCCGCGCTGCTGGTGTCCAGCCTTGCCAGTGCGCCGGTGCGTGATCCGGCGCTGTTGCGGATGGGGCTGGCTGTGATCGTGACGATCTGTCTGGCCGCCGCAGCACTGGGCCTAGTGCGCCGGTTCAAGCCGATGCCAGCGGCGCGGTTTGGCGCGTCGATGCAGGGGGTGGTGCGGCTGAATACCTATCTGGGCCTCGCGATCACCGCCAGTCTGGCCGGGGCAGACGGGCTGGAACGCGCGGCGGTGTTGCTGGCGGTTGCGGTGCCGCTGGTCAATGTGCTGTCGATCGTCGCGCTAACCGATAGCGGCGCAGCGCGGCACCCGCGCGCGCTGTTGCGGATGGTGCTGCGCAACCCGCTGATACTGGCGTGCCTTGCGGGGATCGTGATTGCGCTGGCGGGGTTCGGCCTGCCGTTTGGCGTGGGGCAGTTTGTGGCGGTGCTGGCGCAAGGGAGCCTGCCGCTGGGGTTGTTGTGCGTTGGCGCGGCACTGCGGCCTGCGATGATGCGGCAGGATGTGGCGGCACTTGCCGGCAACGGGGCGGCGCGCCTGTTGGGGATGCCGCTGCTGGCATTTCTGGTTGGCCACGCCTTTGGTCTGGACGGGGTCGAGGCATTGGTGCTGGTGATTTTCAGCGCCATTCCCACGGCCCCCACAGCCTATGTGCTGACGCGGCAGTTTGGCGGCGATGGCACCTATATGGCGGGGCTGGTGACGGCGCAGACGATGGCGGCGGTCGTCACGATCCCGCTGGTGCTGCTGGTCATGGGGTTTGGCTGACCATCAGCCGTTCCAGCCCGTGAAAATGATAGACATCGCCATAGGTGGGCGGCGCTGACAGTGCAAGTTCAGGGCAACGCGCGAACAGTGTTTCCAACGCGATGCGCAGTTCCAGCCGCGCCAGCGGGGCGCCGACGCAGAAATGGATGCCGCCGCCAAAGCTGGTGTTTTGCGGCCCCTTGCGGGCGGGGTCAAAGGTGTCGGGCCCTGCGTAAGCCGTAGGGTCGCGGTTGGCGGCACCCAGCAAACAGGCGATCTGGTCGCCGCGTTTGAAATGGTGATCGCTGATCTGCACATCCTCATAGACCCAGCGGGTGAACATGTGCAGCGGTGGATCAAAGCGGATGATCTCTTCTACGCAAGTATCTGTAATATTGCGGATATTATGTTCCAACAGGGTTTTGACACCGTTGCCCAGCGTATGCACCGTCGCCTCGTGTCCTGCGTTCAACAGCAGAATGCAGGTGGTGATCAGTTCGTCGGTTGTCAGCTTTTCGCCGTTTTGTTCCGCCGCGATCAGGGTCGAGATCAAGTCGCCGGTGGGTGTTTCGCGCCGCTGGGCGATATAGCCGCGCATGAAGTCCACGAAATCATTGGTGGCGGCAATGGCGGCGGTTTCGATTTCCGGCGTGCGGCGGGCCTGATACATCGCGACCATCGCGTTGGACCAGCGCAGCAGATCATCGGCGCGGTATTCGGGCACACCCAAAAGGCGCGAGATGATGACAACGGGAACGGGCTGGGCATAGGCGGTCAGCAAATCGAACGGTTCCGCCGGAAACCGGTCGATCAGGTCATGACACAACTGGCGGATATCCGGTTCCAGCGCCGCAATCGTCCGGCTGGTAAAGGCACGCAGCACCAGTGACCGCAGGCGCGTGTGGCGGGGCGGTTCCAGTTCCAGCATCGAATGCGCCTCGACCTGATAAAACGGGCGCAGCGCGTCAGGAATGGCGGGGGCGAGTTCGGGCGGGCATTCGCGGCCCATGCGCCTGTCGCGCAGCACGGCATGCACGGCCTTGTGGGACACAGCGCAGGCCATGTCGTAATCATCCCACCAGAAAAAATCGCCCGAAGTGCGCGCGCGTTCATAGAATGGGTAGGGGTTCTGCACAAATGCGGGTTCGGTCGGGGATTGGGTGAAATGTTCCATCGGTTTTCCTTGCCTTGACTCTCTGGTCAATGCAAGTGGGGGCGGATATGTTGGCGGCATGGAACGGTTTTTGTGGCCCCGACTGGTTGTGTTTTCTGCTTATCTGGCCGCGGTCGGCGTCTTTGCCGCAGGGATCTGGTGGTATGGCTATGTCGCCGCGTTGGGACAACTGGAACAGCGGGCGCGGTCTGATCTGGCACTGGCGTCCGACAGTCTGACAGGCGAATTGCGGCGGTTCCGGGAATTGGCGGTGCTGACTGCGGATCATCCACAATTGCGGCCTGTGATGGCTGGTCTGACACCCGCCGCCTTGGTGCGCCCAGTGCTGCAACGGATCGCGGACAAGACCGGTGCGCTGGACATCATGTTGGTCGATCCGCAGGGCCGGTCGATTCTGGCGACCGAAGGCGCAGCACAAATCAACCATGCAGGGCAGCCCTATTTCACACGCGCCATGCAGGGCGCATTGGGTGCGGGGCATCTTTACGGCGGGGCAAGTCCGGGGCGCGCCTTTGTGATTGCGGCACCGATCTTTTCCGCAGCCGGGCCGGTCAACGGTGCTTTGGTTGTTTTTGCCAATGTCGAAGCCGTGGAATCAGCGTGGCGTGGTGCGCGTCCGGTGGTGTTTTTCACGGATGATCAGGGTGTGATATTCCTGTCCAACCGGTCGGAGCTGATTTTTCGAACACGGCAGGCCGGCGCTAACCCGTCTGGCGCGGGCATGTCGCCGTTCGTGCATTATACGCAGGACCTGGTCGGCGATTTCGAGGTGTGGGATGTCGATGGTGGCCGCTATCTGCCCGCACGCGCCTTGCACCTGACACTTGATCTGCCGGTGATTGACATGGTTGGCGAGGTGCTGGTCGATGTTGGACCGGCGCGCCAACTGGCCAACCTGCAAGCTGCGGTTGCTGCTGCGGTGTGTCTTGCGTTTGGCCTTTTGTTGCTGGTGGCCACTCAGCGTCGGCGCACTTTGGCGGCGCTCAACCAGCGACTGGAACAGCGGGTGCGTGACCGGACGGCGGAATTGTCTGCGCTGAACATGGACCTGATCCGCGAGGTGGCAGAGCGGACCGCAGCCGAGGCGCGCCTGGAAAAGGCACAGGATGATCTGCTGCAGGCGGCCAAGCTGTCGGCCTTGGGGCAGATGTCGGCAGGGATC
Source organism: Yoonia sp. (assembly GCF_014859355.1). Taxonomy (GTDB): domain Bacteria; phylum Pseudomonadota; class Alphaproteobacteria; order Rhodobacterales; family Rhodobacteraceae; genus Yoonia. The sequence continues at coordinate 42,649 of NZ_JACUUJ010000009.1, forward strand.
AGTCACGAGTTGAACCAGCCGTTGACCGCGATCCGGTCATTTGCCGAAAATGCCCAGAGCTATCTTGAGCGTGGCAAGCCCGATATTGCCGCCCAGAACCTTGGGCGCATTTCAGAAGTGGCGCGCCGCATGGGCCGGATCATTCGCAACCTGCGCGCCTTTGCCCGGCAAGAGGACGAGCCTGCCAAGGATGTGGATATCGTCGCTGTCATCGACGCCGTGCTTGAAATTGTTGGCCCTCAGGCGGCAAAGAGCGGCGTTACCCTGACGTGGGTTCGCCCCTCTGGCCCGATCATCGTGCGCGGTGGCGAAGTGCGGTTGCAGCAGGTCGTCCTCAATCTTGTGTCAAACGGTATGGATGCGATGGCAGACAGTGCCATAAAAGAGGTGCGCATCGCCGTTGATCAATCCGGCGCACGCACCCGCATGACCGTGCGTGATACCGGGCCAGGCATCGCCGAACCAGAAAAGATATTCGAACCTTTTTATACGACCAAGGCCGTGGGCGGTGGTGACGGCATGGGGCTGGGCCTGTCGATTTCGTATGGTCTGGTGCAAAGCTTTGGCGGTGCGATTCAGGGGCGCAACCATCCTGATGGCGGGGCGATTTTTACGGTCGAGCTGGATAGCGTCGCGCAACAGGTTGCCGCATGATCCGCCAGGTTTTGCTTGTCGATGATGATCGCGATGTCCGCGAGGCGCTGACCCAGACCCTTGAACTGGCGCATCTGGATCCAGTGGTCGCTGGATCTTTTGTAGAGGCAAAAGACCACCTGCGCACTGATTTCCCCGGTGTCGTGATCACGGACATCCGTATGCCTGGCAGAGACGGCTTTTATCTGCTGGACCATGTGCGCAATCTGGATCCGGAATTGCCGGTAATTCTGTTGACAGGCGAGGCTGACATCCCCATCGCGGTGCGGGCCATGTCGGCGGGGGCTTATGATTTTCTAGAAAAGCCTTGTGCGCCGCAAAATCTGGTGGCGGTGCTGGATCGCGCATTAAAGGCACGGGCATTGGTTTTGGAAAATCGCCGTTTGAAAAAGGAACTTCAAAAAGGCGATGCAGCGTCGCGGATGCTGTTTGGCCAATCGCAATTGGCCGAAGAGCTGCGCAGCCAGGCGCGTGCCGTGGCCCGTGCCGGAACGGATGCATTGATCGTGGGCGAACCGGGGTCGGGGACATCGAAGATCGCGGAAGTCATTCACCTTTTGTCGCCGATGGCGTCACGCCCCTTTATCAAGCGCGCGGCGGCATCACTGGCTGCGGCAGACATGAAGGCAGCCTTTGCCGACGTCATGGACGGCACGCTTTATATTGATGAAATCACCGCGCTGGATCCGGCTGTGCAGCTTTTGCTGTTGGACATTCTGGAGGACAGAGGGGCAGCGCGCGTGCTGGCGGGCAGCACGCGCGACATTCAGGCGGTTGTAGATGCCGGCCGTCTTAGCGCGGAATTGTTTTACCGGCTGGATCTCATGCGTGTGCGCGTCCCGCCCCTGCGCGAACGGCCAGAGGATATTCCTGTTTTGTTTCGGCATTACGTGGCGCAGGCCTGTGAACAGGCCAACCTGATGCAACCGCCGATCACGGCTGATCTGACGGCACGTCTGATTGCCCAAGACTGGCCCGGCAATGCGCGTGCGCTGATGAATGTCGCGATGCGGTTTGCCCTTGGTCTGGACGAAACTGAAACGCAGCCCGGTCTGGGACTGGCGGCCCAAATGGTGCAGGTGGAAAGGTCGTTTCTGATTGCTGCACTTCAGCGGCATAAGGGCCGCGCGACCGATGTGGCGCGCGACCTGCAACTGCCGCGTAAGACCTTTTATGACAAGCTTAAAAAACATGGATTGAGGCCAGAAGATTATCGCAATTAGAAACGTAACCCGCGACGTTCTGACACACCCAAAGCCATCTTATCCGTGCTAGCTTGTATTCCATCGTACACGATAAACCGGCCGTCCAGAGTAAATAAACCGTGTTTCAACATTCAACAGGGGAGGGGCGTGCATGGTAAATGCGCGGTTGAACGAGGACATTTTTGACCGTTCGGAATATGAACGTGCAGGAAAACAATTGCGTTTTGTGGAACGCACACTTCCGCCTGATTCTGTTTCGCTACTGGCGCAGGAAGTTGTCAAACGGCTCGCATTTCGGATGCCAAAATCTGCCAGGTCCGATCGTCTGACAAGGCCCGAAGACATTGACGTGTTTTGTAACGCCTTGCTGTCATCCGATGAAGATGCGGGCGCGCGAATTGTGGCACTGGCGCAGCGCAGCGGAGTAAACACGCAAGAGATTTACCTTGATTATATCGTCTGCGCCGCCCGCCGTCTGGGCGAAATGTGGGAAGACGATACAGCATCCTTCATTGAAGTGACACTTGCCACGGGGCGACTATACCGCATTGTGCGTGGCTTGCGCCATCTGCTGGCGGCCGACATTACGAAAGACCGGGATGATTGCCCTGTATTTTTTACGTTGGTGCCGGGTGACTCGCATACGTTGGGCATAGAAATCGCAACTGATTTGTTTCGCCGTGACGGGTTTGAAATCGATCTGGCGGTGGACATGTCGCATGACGAGCTGGTCGCCCGCAGCGAAAGCCGCAATTACCAGGTGATCATGCTTGTGGCCAATTCAGACGGGATGTTGCCCGCGCTGACCCGCCTGATCGTGGCCTTGCGTATCACGCAACCCCTTGCACATGTGGTGGTTGCAGGTCAGATCCTGACACATCATCCACGCATCGCCGATATCACTGGCGTTGATGCGGTTATCCATAGGATGGATACGGCCGCAGCGACAATCAAGGGTCTGATGGCAGCAGAGTGAATCTGTGTGGTAATCCACACTGTTTGCGCTGCCGCCTGTGCGGATTATCGCGCATTATGTTTGCGTGTTTTTTGGTAAATCCGGAAAAGTAACTTTTAATCAATATGTTGCGACGTCTTTTTCAGCGGCTGTAAAAGCGCTTGCTACCTGGTCTGACTGATTGTCATTTTAGGTTGTCCGCCCCCATCGGGCGACACGTTATTCCCAAGGGAGGAAATAAAATGACATTTCTGAAAGCGGCAGCCGCAATGGCTGCAATCTCGATCACGGCGAGCATGGCGCATGCAGACCCTACCGGATGTGATGCCGGTGAAATCGTCGTCAAGTTCAGCCACGTCACCAACACAGACCGTCACCCCAAAGGTATTGCTGCGAACCTGCTGAAAGATCGCGTCAATGCCGAGATGGACGGCACCATGTGTATGGAGGTTTTCCCCAACTCGACACTTTACACCGACGAACAGGTGATCGAGGCGATGTTGCGCGGCGATGTGCAAATGGCAGCCCCTTCGCTTTCACTGTTTGAATCGATCACCAAGGCCTATCGCCTGTTCGACCTGCCGTTCATGTTCAAAAACATCGAAGCGGTTGACGCGTTCCAAGCGTCTGAAACCGGCCAAGACATGCTGAACGCGATGCAACGCCGTGGCATTCAAGGGCTGGGGTATTGGCACAACGGCATGAAACAGATCAGCGCCAACAAGCCGTTGATACATCCCTCTGATGCCAATGGGCTGAAATTCCGTGTGCAGCCATCCGACGTGCTGGTCGCGCAGATGCAGGCGCTGGGCGCATCACCGCAGCCCATGGCCTTTGCCGAAGTTTACGGCGCGCTGCAAACCGGCGTTGTGGACGGGCAGGAAAACTCATGGTCGAATATCTATGGCCAAAAGTTTTTCGAAGTGCAGGACGGCATCACCGAAACCAACCACGGGATCATCGATTATATGGTCGTGTCCTCGGTCGATTTTCTGGACAGCCTTGATGCCGCAGTGCGCGATCAGTTCCTGACAATCGTGCACGAGGTGACGACATCGCGCAACGCAGCCGTGCTGGAAGTTGACCTTGCAGCCCGTCAGGCCATTCTGGATGCTGGCGGCAAGATCGTGCAACTGACACCTGAACAGCGTGAAGTCTGGGTCGAAACGATGAAGCCCGTCTGGGAACAGTTCGCCGACGAAGTCGGTCAGGAAAACATCGACGCGGCACAGGCTATCAACGCATCCATGTAAGATGCAGGAAACGGGCGGCCCGGGGCTGGTTTCCGGGCCGTTTGTTGTGCACGCTGGGGAGGGAAAGATGAGCAGCAAATACGCACCCAAAGGTCCGGTCGGCCGTGCGGTTCACGGTCTGGAAGAAAACGCAATCGCGCTTCTGTTGGGTTTGATGACCTTGCTGACCTTTGTGAATGTGATCCTGCGCTATGTCTTTAACAGTTCCATCATCTGGAGCATTGAAGTCGTGCTGGTTCTGTTTGCATGGCTTGTTCTGTTCGGCGTTTCCTACGGGTTCAAGGTGACAGCGCATCTGGGTGTTGATGCCCTTACCAACCTTCTTCCCCCTCGACCGCGCAAGGTGGTTGCACTGATTGCAGGCACTTTGACAATTTTTTACGCGATGCTGCTGTTGAAAGGCGCTTGGGACCAATGGGCGCCCTTTGCCGATTTGCCGCCCACGACGGGCAGGTGGTTTCCGACCGGCTTTGAAAGCGGGGGACGCACGCGCAGCTTTTTTGAAACCGACCAGATCCCGATGCCACAATGGCTTCGCTTCCTGGAGGACTTGATTAATGACGGCGACCGCTACAGCAAGATGCCGCGCATGATCCCCTATACGATTCTGCCGATTGCTGCCGTGCTGATCCTGTTCCGGGTCTGTCAGGCTGTCTGGCGTATCTGGACCGATCAAAGCGACAGCCTGATCGTGAGCCACGAAGCCGAAGATGCGGTCAAAGAAGCCGCCAAGCTGAACAAGGAGGCTTGACCCGATGGAAGTCGCGTTGCTTTTTATGATGATCATCGGCCAGTTGCTGATCGGCGTGCCGATTGCCGTCGCACTTGGGATCAGTTCGATCATTTTTCAACTGGCGTTTTCGGAAACGTCGTTGGCCGCCGTGGCACAGACGCTTTATCTGGCGATGGCGGGGCATTACACCCTTCTGGCTATTCCATTTTTTGTATTGGCGTCATCGTTCATGTCAACGGGCGGCGTGGCGAAACGGATCATCCGCTTTGCCATTGCCTGTGTTGGGCATTTGCAGGGCGGGCTGGCGATTGCGGGGGTTTTCGCCTGCATGATGTTTGCGGCCCTGTCGGGATCATCACCGGCCACTGTGGTGGCTATCGGGTCGATCGTGATCGCGGCGATGACGCAGGTCGGCTATACCAAGGAATTTGCCGCCGGTGTCATTTGTAATGCAGGCACATTGGGCATTCTGATCCCGCCTTCTATTGTGATGGTGGTCTATGCGTCCGCCACAGATGTGTCGGTGGGGCGGATGTTTCTTGCAGGTGTGATCCCGGGGCTGATGGCTGGCGGGATGTTGATGATCACGATTTACGTGATCGCGCGGATCAAGAACATGCCCAAGGGCGAATGGGCGGGCTGGGGCGAAATTGGAGCGAGCTTCCGCGACGCAATTTGGGGGCTGATGCTGATCATGATCATCATGGGCGGCATCTATGGCCACCCTTGGGTCCGGTTCGAGGAAGGGGTCAGCTTTCTTTATTGGAAATCGGGGGCGTTTACCCCGACCGAGGCTGCTGCCGTTGCTGCCGTTTATGCTTTTGTCGTGGCGACCTTCATCTATCGCGACATGGGGCCGCTGGCCGCCCGTGATGCCGATGGCAATATTTATCAAGGTGTCGCTGTCAGCCTGTCGGCCGCAGCAGTGCCACAAAAATCAAACCTGCTGCAAAAGCCGTGGGCGCTCATCACCGCGTTTTTTCACAAGGATACCCGCGAAACCCTGTTCGAGGGCGCCAAGCTGACCATCACGCTGATGTTCATTATCGCCAATGCGCTGTTGCTGAAACATGTGCTGACGGATGAACAGATCCCGCAGCATGTTGCAGGTTTGATGCTGGATGCGGGTTTTGGACCGATCATGTTCCTGATCATGGTCAACGTGGTCTTGCTGATCGGCGGGCAGTTCATGGAACCGTCGGGTTTGATCGTGATCGTTGCACCGCTGGTGTTTCCGATTGCCATCGAACTTGGGATCGATCCGATTCATCTTGGGATCATCATGGTCGTGAATATGGAAATCGGGATGATCACGCCACCCGTGGGGCTGAACCTGTTCGTCACATCTGGCGTGGCGGGGATGCCGATGATGTCTGTGGTGCGGGCGGCGCTGCCATTCCTGGCTGTTCTGTTCGTCTTTCTGATCATGGTGACGTATATCCCCGCCATCTCGACCTATTTGCCAACGCTCTTTATGGGGCCGGAAATTGTGGTGAAATGATGGGGCAGAACAAATTTCGCGAAATTTGTTTACGCGGCACTGGCTTCAAGCGCGGAAATGATTTGTGAAAAATCATCCGCCTTGAGGCTGGCACCCCCGACAAGGGCACCATCTACATCCGCAACGGCAAAGATTTCTGCTGCATTGCTGCCCTTGACCGACCCGCCATACAAGATGCGCATATCAGCGGCATCATCAAAGCGTGCGGCAAGGCGTGCGCGGATATGGCCGTGAACCTGGCCGATTTGGTCCAGTGTTGGCACCTTGCCCGTGCCAATGGCCCAGACCGGTTCATAGGCAATGACCGTGTTATAGGCCGTCGCGCCTGCGGGCACGGACCCTGACAGTTGCGAGTCAACCACGTCCAGCGTGGTGGCTGATTCGCGCTGTTCAAGCGTTTCACCAATGCAGATCACCGCTGTCAGTCCGGCTGTATGGGCCGCATGCGATTTTGCTGCGATGATGACATCTGTTTCGCCATGGTCCGCACGCCGTTCAGAATGCCCGGTAATCACATGCGTCGCCCCCGCATCTGCCAGCATCTGCGCGCTGATATCGCCGGTATGCGCACCAGAGATCTGGTGATGACAATCCTGCCCGCCAATGCCGAACGGCAGATCGCGACATTGGTTGATCAGGGTCGCAGGCGGGCAAATCAGGATATCGACTGATGCGTCTGCATGCCGTCTGAAGAGGGTTTCAATCTCTGTCAGATCAACGCGCAGCCCGTTCATTTTCCAGTTTCCGGCGACAAGTTTGCGGCGCATGACGTATCCTTTTTGCTGACGATAGCCTAAGTGGTAGCAAGCTGGCGGATGATGTAAAAGGGTTATGCTGGGCCTGTTGATACCGCCGATCACGTAACCGGCGGGCGGAAGGTGACAATGATCCCGGGAATTGATCCAAAATCCTTGTTCGCTGGCAGACCTGATGCCGATGCCGCAGCCCGGATCCGGGCGACGGATGTGGGGTTTCCGACAACTTATAATACGCTGGTTTCAAAGGCTGATATCCAGAAGGTGCTTGCGATTTATCGGGCTTTTTTTGCCTTGCCAACGGCCCTTAAAGCACCGTTTGACATGGCGCGCATGTCGCACCAGTTGGCGCGCCGCTCATCCTGGCGGTTGGTCATCTGCAAAAGCGGTTCAGCGAAACCTATGTCCACCTGGCTTCAAGCCGTTGACCCTAGCTTTTCATTGAACTTGATCGATTCACCACACCCGCAGGCATCAACCACATTTGGGTTGCGAAATTTGAAGCCTGATTCCAGCAGCGATGTTTCGTAGTCGATTTCGGTGCCGAACAAAAACATTTGCGCCATCGGGGCAATCATGACCTGTGCGCCGTCTTGCGTGACAATTTCATCCAGCGGGTCAATTTCTGTCACGTAATCCATGGTATATTCCATGCCAGCGCAGCCCCCTTTTTTTACGCCTATGCGCAAACCTTGATGGCCGTCTTTGGCCATAAGCTTGGCGATTTGGGCGGCAGCCCTTGGGGTGATCATGACAGCTTGCTTTCCGGGGATACCGAACATGGCGTGCGCTCCTTTGGTCCTAGGGGAAATGTAGGGGATTTGGCCAGCGATTCCAAGGTGGATGGTGCAATTGGGTCAGATCGGACGGGCCGGGTTTCCTGCAACGGTGTCGCCTGCCGCCACATCCCGCGTGACGACAGCACCGGCACCGATCACCGCGTCATCGCCAATGGTGACGCCGGGCAGCAACAGCGCACCGCCTCCGATCCATACATTTGCACCAATCGTGATGGCGCGCCCCATTTCAAGGCCCTGCGCACGCACAGCAGGGTCACGCGGGTGATCAGCCGTCAGAATCTGCACAGCTGGGCCAATCTGGGTGTTGTCGCCGATGAAAATGGGACAAACATCAAGCAGCACGCATCCGTAGTTCAGAAAGACGCCCCGCCCCAGATGGATGTTGCTGCCATAGTCCACGTAAAATGGCGGCCGGATCACGGCGCCGCCATCACTGCCCAACAAATCGCCAAGGATCTTGCGGCGCGCGTCATCGTCGCCATAGACCGTTTTGTTGTAGTCGCGCATCAATCGCTGCGCCTGTTTGCGCGCGGCAACCAGTTCAGGGTCGCTGGCATGATAAAGTTCACCGGCGATCATCCGGGCTTTCTGGTTGGGGCCGATCACGGTGTTTACATGAACCCCAGTTCAAGCCGTGCTTCGTCAGACATCATGTCCATGCCCCACTGCGGTTCAAACGTCATGTCCACGTCAACTTGTTTCACACCGGGCAGGGGGGCCACGGCATCGGCAACCCAACCGGGCATTTCACCGGCTACCGGACAACCCGGAGCGGTGAGCGTCATGATGATATTCACCGCACCTTCATCTGAAATATCAATCGTGTAGATCAGACCAAGGTCATAGATGTTGACCGGAATTTCCGGGTCATAGACCGACCGGCAGGCCTGCACGATATCGTCATACAGCGGATGGTCTGTGGATGATGGCGCAATCATTGGCGCGCCCTGCAATTGGGTATTGGTATCAGTCATGCCGCCTGTCCCTTATTCCTGAGCAAAGATATAGGGTTTATACCGCAGGTCGTAAAGACCCCCGGCTTTCGCAGAAATAAAAGTTATGCCTATTTTCCCGATCGCATTGGCGCGCGCAATTGCACACGATTTTCGATTTCGGCAAACAGATCAGCGGCAATGTTGCGCCCTGTCGCTTTTTCGATGCCTTCAAGGCCGGGGGATGAATTCACCTCCAGCACCTTGGGCCCGTCATCACCGCGCAGCATATCGACCCCGGCGAAATTCAGATGCAGCGCCTTGGCAGCGCGCAATGCTGTGTCGCGTTCTTCTTTCGTGATCCGCACCCTGGACGCGGCCCCCCCCTGATGCAGGTTGGACCGAAATTCGCCCTCGGCGGCCTTGCGTTTGATCGCGCCCACAACTTTGCCGCCGATCACCATGCAGCGAATATCCTCGCCGTTGGCCTCTTTCACGAATTGTTGCACCAGAAAATTGGCTTGCAGGTTGCGAAAGGCCGAAATAACGCTGTCGGCTGCTTTCTTGGTTTCGGCCAGCACGACGCCTTTGCCCTGGGTGCTTTCCAGCAGCTTCACGATCAGCGGCGCGCCGCCGACCAGCCCGATCAGGTTGCCGGTGTCCTTGGGTGATGACGCAAAGGCAGTGGCTGGCATGCCGATGCGGTTACGCGCCAGCACCTGATGCGCGGCCAGTTTATCGCGCGAGGTGCCGATACCATCGCTGGCGTTCACGCAATAGGTGCCGATGGTTTCAAACTGCCGCACCACCGCCGTGCCGTAAGATGTGATCGACGCGCCGATTCGCGGAATCACTGCATCGAACCGGGGCAGGCGTTTGCCGTCATAATAAATCGCCGGGTCATTCTGGTTGATCGCCATATAGCACCGGGTGGTGTCGATCACCTCGACCACGTGATCGCGCGCATGGCCTTCCTCGATCAGGCGGCGGGTAGAATAATTGTCTTCGCGCGACAGCACCGCAACCCGCAGGCTGCGCTTGGGCACCTTGCGCCGGCGTTTGCGCAAGTAGACATCATAATCCAATTCCGGTTGAAAAAACCGGTCACTGGGATGCACGATGACCTCTGGGCCAAGCGCCTGCCGCCCCAGCAACATGCGCGAATTCATTGTGCGGCGGTCGGTCAGTGTCACTTCGATCGGCCAAGACCGGCCTGCGACTTCGATCTGGGTTTCGATCACAAAGCGGTTTTCAACCTCACCGTTGGAACTGGTGACTTCGCGTTGGTCGATCAAAGAGGCCGAACAGGAGACTTCAACATCGTCACGCCCCGCGATCGGGTGGACGGAAAAGCGCACCAGCGGTTTGTCTGCAGGGCCAAAGGGCTCAATCTCAAAGGCATGCAGGGCGGATGTGCGCGCGCCGGTATCCACCTTGGCCTTCAGCGCAGGCAGGCCCAGCATCGGCAGGGAGACCCATTCTTCCCAGCCAAATGTCATGTCGTCCGCGGTCTGGTTGTCGTCGTCGTGCATGGTGTATATCCAAAGGTTCTGCCATGACGGCTAGAACATGGAGCGCGCGCAGATGACAACCAAAAGATTTTCCTTTTCGCTGAATGCGACCGACGGCAAGGCCCGCACCGGCGTCATCAGCACCCCGCGCGGCGATATCCGCACACCTGCCTTTATGCCCGTGGGCACGGCGGGCACCGTCAAGGGCATGTTGCCCGAAAACGTGGCCGCGACAGGGGCGGATATTTTGCTGGGCAATACCTATCACCTGATGCTGCGTCCCACGGCAGAACGGATTGACCGGCTAGGTGGGCTGCACAAGTTCATGAACTGGGATAAACCGATCCTGACCGACAGTGGCGGGTTTCAGGTGATGTCGCTGGCGGACCTGCGCAAGATGACCGAAAAGGGCGTGACCTTCAAAAGCCACATCGACGGGTCGAAACACGAATTGACCCCGGAACGGTCGATGGAAATCCAGCGCCTGCTGGGGTCTGACATCGTGATGTGTTTTGATGAATGTCCGGCGCTGCCAGCGGATCGTGCGCGGATCGCCGAAAGCATGGCACTGTCGATGCGCTGGGCGCAGCGGTCGCGCGATGCCTTTGGCGACAGGCCCGGTCATGCGCTTTTCGGCATCCAGCAGGGCGGGCTGGAACAAGACTTGCGTGAACAAAGCGCCAAGGCGCTGACCGAAATCGGGTTCGAAGGTTACGCCATCGGCGGTCTGGCCGTGGGCGAGGGGCAGGCGGCAATGTTCAGCGCGCTTGATTACGCCCCGGATCAGCTGCCCGTGGACAAGCCGCGTTACCTGATGGGCGTGGGCAAGCCCGATGACATCGTGGGGGCTGTCAAACGCGGCATCGACATGATGGATTGTGTTCTGCCCAGCCGGTCAGGGCGGACCGGTCAGGCTTGGACCCGCCGCGGGGTAGTAAACATCAAGAACGCCCGCCACGCCGACGACCCGCGCCCCCTGGATGAACACTGCACATGCCCGGCGTGCCAAGGGTATTCCCGTGCCTATCTGCACCATGTCTACCGGTCGCAGGAAATGATTTCAGGCATGTTGCTGACATGGCATAACCTGCATTATTTTCAGGAAATCATGCAAGGGATGCGCGATGCGATCACCGCAGGTCAATTTGCAGCTTGGGAGGCCGCGTTTCACGCTGGATGTGCGCAGGGCGATATTGAAATTCTTTGAATTGCAGCCTTTTCGAAAAATGCGATTCGTCGATGTTGATCTAAAGGAACCGTCAGTGAAGGTCTTTATCCTTGGTAATTGTCAGGCAAATGCGATGCGCGGTCTGTGCCGCGAGATGTTTCCCAACGTTGACGTTTCCTTTCTATCAATAACGCCTTTTTGGGGTGCTTTTGACGAAGAAAAAGCACGTGATCTGCTTGCGGGTGCGGATCTGATTATTTGTCAGGCAATTACCAATCCAGACGCAACGTTCAATGTAGATGACATCAGGCGATCGACACATGGAGAGATCGTTTTCATTCCTTACGTCTATCTCGACGGCATTGCGTCGCTTGAGATCGTCGCTTCGAAAGGTAAATCTGTGATTCGTGGCATGCAAGAGTTGATGCACGATCAGGAAGCCCGCAAGCCAATCCGCATTTTTGAGGACTACTGTTCTGGCAGAATCGACATGAAATCCGAGCAGCGGATTTTTTCATCTCTTGAAAAGATGGCAGCCAAGGAAAGCGCACATTGTAGTATCGTTATTTCAGATTACCTTGCCGAAACTTGGCGCAAACAGCCAACGCTCTATGGTATCAACCATCCAACGCAGCACGTTATTTTCGAAATGTTCCGGCGTATTTGCGAACGTGTAGGTTGGAAATACGACCCCAACCACAAGAATGATCCAATCGTCTGGGGCCGTCGGGCGCTTCCAAGTGGAACAAGGTCTTTGACGCCTTTTGATGCGAAACGCCTTCGGTTGGGCTATCAGGCTGATCCACATTGGTATGGTCAGGCTTACAAGCTGGTCAATCTCGCTGTCAAAGCTTGTGACACGGGGCGTGCCTGACCCAATCTTTCGCCTTTTTGCATACTGACGCCAAAAGAGGTGCCTGTTCGGTGCCTTGTGATCCGAAAACATCGGGTAAATGGTTTTGAATGGTTGCAGACCCCCTGCGTTTAAGGGCACCTTGTTATGAATTTGAGGCATGTGCTTGGTTGAAGATCGGATCACCAACCCCACATATTACGCTGAAGAGGAGACGCACCATGTTGCCGCATAGCCGGGGCGGGGCGTCTTGCCAAAAGAGGAAACGAGTATGCAAGAACCAATGAGTTCATCCTATCCAGTTCTGCCGCTGCGCGACATTGTGGTTTTCCCCCACATGATTGTGCCGTTGTTTGTAGGCCGCGAAAAATCGGTCCGCGCACTGGAAGAGGTGATGCAGGACGACAAACAAATCCTGTTGTCCAGCCAGATCGACCCCGGCGAAGATGACCCCGCCAAAGAGGATATATATAATGTAGGTGTGTTGGCTAATGTGCTGCAACTGCTGAAGCTGCCCGACGGCACCGTCAAGGTGCTGGTCGAAGGGGTCAGTCGTGTGCGCATCACGCAATTCATCGAAAACGACAGTTTTTTTGAGGCGTCGGCAGAATATCTGACCGAAATCCCCGGCGAAGAGATCGAGGTCGAGGCGTTGGTGCGCAATGTTGCCGCTGAATTTGAACGCTATGCCAAGATCAAGAAAAACATCCCCGAAGAAGCGATGGTCGCTGTCGGCGAAACAACCGAGCCTGCCAAACTGGCCGATCTGGTTGCCGGGCATCTGGGGATCGAGGTTGATCAGAAACAGGGCCTTTTGGAAACGCTGTCGGTGTCTGAACGGCTGGAAAAGGTCTATGGCCTGATGCAGGGCGAAATGTCTGTCTTGCAGGTCGAGAAAAAGATCAAGACGCGTGTCAAATCCCAGATGGAGCGGACCCAACGCGAATACTATCTGAATGAGCAGATGAAAGCGATTCAGAAGGAATTGGGCGATGGAGAGGATGGCCAGAACGAAGTGGCCGAACTTGAGGCGCGGATCGCCGAAACCAAGCTGAGCAAAGAGGCCAAGGAAAAGGTCGATGCCGAGCTGAAAAAACTCAAAAACATGTCGCCCATGTCGGCCGAGGCTACTGTGGTGCGCAATTATCTGGATTGGATCCTTGCATTGCCTTGGAATACCAAGTCGCGCACCAAAAAGGATCTGAGCCGCGCACAGCAGATTCTGGACGCAGACCACTATGGTCTGGACAAGGTCAAGGAACGGATCGTGGAATATCTGGCCGTGCAGCAGCGTTCGCGCAAGCTGAAAGGCCCGATCATGTGTCTGGTCGGGCCTCCGGGTGTGGGCAAAACCAGTCTTGGTAAATCCGTGGCGCGGGCGACGGGGCGTGAATTCATCCGCATCAGCCTTGGTGGAGTGCGCGATGAAAGCGAAATTCGCGGTCACCGACGAACCTATATCGGGTCGATGCCCGGCAAGATCATCCAAGCGCTGAAAAAGGCCAAAACCACTAACCCGCTGATCCTTCTCGATGAGATCGACAAGATGGGGCAGGATTTCCGGGGCGATCCCGCGTCGGCCATGCTGGAGGTGTTGGACCCGGAACAGAACGCGACATTCGTCGATCATTATCTGGAGGTCGAATATGACCTGTCGGATGTGATGTTCCTGACCACCGCGAACTCTTACAACATGCCGGGGCCGCTTTTGGACCGGATGGAGATCATTGCGCTGGCTGGCTACACCGAGGATGAAAAACGCGAGATTGCAAAGCAGCATCTGCTGCCCAAGGTGATGCAAAACCACGGGCTGAAGCCAAAGGAATTCAGCGTGTCTGATGATGCGCTGACGGCGATGGTGCGCCTGTATACCCGCGAGGCGGGCGTGCGGAACCTTGAACGGGAATTGGCAAAAATTGCGCGCAAGGCTGTGACCAAGATCGTCAAGAAAGAGGCAGAGGTGATCGCGGTCACGGCCGATAATCTGAACGACTTTCTTGGGGTGGAAAAATACCGTTTTGGTCTGGCCGAAGAAGAGGATCAGGTCGGTGTTGTCACGGGGCTGGCTTGGACGAGCGTTGGTGGTGAGCTACTGAACATCGAGGCGCTGCGCCTGCCAGGCAAGGGCCGGATGAAAACCACCGGCAAGCTGGGCGATGTAATGAAGGAATCGATTGATGCGGCCTCCAGCTACGTTCGGTCGATCGCGCCTGAAATCGGGATCAAGCCGACCCAATTCGACACGATTGACATTCACGTCCACGTGCCGGACGGGGCCACACCCAAGGATGGGCCGTCTGCCGGGCTTGCGATGGTGACATCCATTGTGTCCGTTCTGACGCGTATTCCGGTGCGCCGCGATATCGCGATGACCGGCGAGGTGTCGCTGCGCGGCAACGCCATGCCGATTGGTGGGTTAAAGGAAAAATTGCTGGCTGCTTTGCGTGGGGGCATTACGACTGTGTTGATCCCGCAGGAAAACGCCAAGGATTTGCCAGAAATCCCCGAAAACGTGAAAAAAGGGTTAACCATCATTCCCGTCAAACACGTGTCCGAGGTTTTGGCCCATGCGCTGGTGCGCAAGCCGGAACCGATCGAATGGGACGAAGCCGCAGAGGAAGCAGCGGCAGCCGCGATCAAGTTGGCGGCGGACGGGGGCAGCGCCCGCGCGCATTAACCTGGGATTGCACACGCCAAAGGCGCGCCCTCAAGGCGCGCCTTTGGCATTTCCACATCAGGCATTGGCGGCTGTCGATGACCTGTTTCTGCCCCCGACGGGCAGGCTGTGCAGGATATCGGTGAGGGGGCGTGGGTGCTGGCTGACAAACTGCCGACAATGAAAGATCAGATGCATGAAGGCAAATCGGGTCTTGCAGTGGCGAAAGATGACGACTAAATCAGCGCGCAGAGGGTGATTAGCTCAGTGGTAGAGCGCTTCGTTCACATCGAAGATGTCAGGAGTTCAAATCTCTTATCACCCACCATTTCCTTTTTGTTTGTTGGCAGGGTATGACAGGATTTGTTGATCCCTGCGATAAAAAACAGGAGCGGATGATGTTTCCGGAGCTTTATATCTTGCGCCATGGAGAGACCTATTGGAACGCTGAAAACCGGATGCAGGGCGGGTTGAATTCGACCTTGACGGCAAACGGGCTTGCGCAGGCGGCGCGACAGGCCACGTTGTTGGGGGCGCAGGATCTGACAGGTTTTTCGGCCTGTTGCAGCCCGCAAGGACGCGCTGTGCAAACAGCGGGAATAGCGGTTGCGCCGCACATCGCGATGATCCGCACCGATGACCGCTTGCGCGAAATCGGCGTCGGCAGGTGGCAAGGGCGCCTAAGGTCCGAATTGCAAGCAGACATGGGGATGACTGATGGGCCTGACGGGCCTGTGGCACTGTATGAAATGGCCCCTGAAGGCGAAGGTTTTGCGCGGCTAGAGTCCCGCTGCCGGTCATTTCTGGCTGATCTGCGCAGCCCGGCCGTGCTGGTCACGCATGGGATCACATCGCGGATGTTGCGCTGCATTGTGCTGGGCCTGGATCGCCCCGGACTTGACCAGTTGCCCGGCGGGCAGGGGGTTATCTTTCATCTCAAAGAGGGTGTGCAACGACAGATTGGTTAAGATATTTGCTGCCGCGTTGGGGCCGCTGCGGTGTCTTTGCCAGCATTTTGTATTGGTCGTGCGGTATCGATGCACAGGCAGGCTTGCATCATGTCACGAACTAGCCTAAACGACGCGCCAGTGGGTGATTAGCTCAGTTGGTAGAGCGCTTCCTTTACACGGAAGATGTCGGGAGTTCGAGCCTCTCATCACCCACCATTTTCATCGCATGAAAAAGAAATTTTTGGCATTGAATATGCCGGTGTGCGGCACGGGTGCCGCTCCTGAAAAACCAAAACAATATCGCAATCAAGTGATCGTGGCGGGATGATTATTGCCAGGCTTTTGCGACGGCTATGCAGTGTCTGGTAAGCCGCGCAATCCGCCGCCGATCAGCGGGCCGTAAGGTGACACTGGCGGGCAAGGGCGCAACTGAAATCCGGACGTGAAAAGTTGATCCGGGGCGCGTTTTGTCCTTGTGGAAAATGAACAGAATTGGCGGGCCCGAGATTATGCGCATGCGAGGGCCATTTTCACGCCAATCACGGCTTGACGGGCCAGCGCGGTGGACATACAAGCACGCCAGTCGGCCAGATGGCCTGACATGCAGATGCGCGGTTGTAGCTCAGTTGGTTAGAGTACCGGCCTGTCACGCCGGGGGTCGCGGGTTCGAGCCCCGTCAACCGCGCCACTGCTTTTCCCTTTTTAAAATTTATTGCTTGTCGTTATTTGGCCGTCGATGCCGCGTGTCGGAATTATGTGCATGAATGCGATTTTAGCGTTGACGCTTTGCACGTCCGAGACTATCCAACCCCTCACGCGCGGTTGTAGCTCAGCTGGTTAGAGTACCGGCCTGTCACGCCGGGGGTCGCGGGTTCGAGCCCCGTCAACCGCGCCATTTACAAAAATGTTTTCCCTATTGGGGTGCCAGAACGCTGATCGCGCGATCAAGCGTTGTGTCGCGGCCGGCACGCGCGGCTGCAACATCCACTGGTACAATCATGTCCGGCGTGATCCCTGTTTTAGCAAAGGCGGCACCCTGTGCATCGCGGGTGTGCCGGTGCGGCAGGCCCAGTTGCCACCCGTTTGGCAAGGAAAAGCTGAGAACCGCAGACTGCGCCCCTGATGTGTGTGTGCCCATCAGGGTCACCTGTGGCAGTTCACGCATGATCAGGGTAAAGACATCTGCCGCGCCCGCGGTAAAGCCGGACGTCAGAATGATCGTAGGTTGGTGCAGATGGCTTGCCCCGCGCGGGTCCAGCGTGATCTGCGTTGGCTGGGAAAAACCTTGTCCTTCGCGGATTGTGGTTGTCAGAACAGGCAGGGGCCGGTCGGTGAAGAAACGGGCATAGGTAAGTGCAACATCGTCGGCACCGCCGGGGGTATAGCGGGCATCAAGAATGATACCTCTGGCGGTCGAAAAGGCGCGTGCAATTTCGGCAAACCCTATATCCGCCTGATCCTTGGCAGTGGTGTTAAACCCGCCGCTGGTGTCCAGATGCGCAAGATAGACATAGCCGATCCCCGGTGCTGCCCATCCGTAAAGCAAGCCGGTGTTTGCCGCCTGGGTCAAATCATCGACCTGCGCAAGTGTCGCATCCCGCACCAGATGCCGGTCGGCAAACCAGTCGGGCCGTGTAGCGGGCGAAAACAGTTGCCCCGCAGGGGTGCGCAGCGTGACCTGCCCGTCGTCAAGCCCCGCCAGCGCAGTTTGCAGCAGATCAAACAAGGCTGCTTCCCCCAGCGCAGCATCAGCAGAGGGGCGCAAAGCCGCGCGGCGCGCTGGCCAATCGACATCATGCACATCAAAAAAGGCATAGTGTCCTGCCATCGCGTGCCACAGCACGTCGAAATTTTCCTGCGCACTGCCCGGTGCGGCGGGGGTCTGCGGGCAGGTTGGGGGCAAACTGTTGGTGCGTCTTGCCATGATCGGCGTCAGCCCGCCGCCCGCATCAATGCGCAACCGGTTCCCGTCGCGGGTCAAGGTTATGTCCTGCATGGCGCGGATCAGCCAAGCGTTCGCCGGGATGCGCCGCGCGCGGTAGCAGCTGATGTCGGTCACTTCATAGATGTCGATAGTGCCGCGCCCGATATCAAGGCGCAGCCCATGCGTGTCGGTCGCCCATATGCCCCGAATGTCCTTGCCGGGCATCGTCAGCAGCCAGCTGACTGTCAGGACGACGCACAGGAATGCAAGCGTCCACAACAACCAGCGTAAAGGCGCGATCATTTTGAAATCGCGTCCAGAATCCGCGCCCATGACCGGATTCCCTTGTGAAAGGATGACAGGTCGTATTTTTCATTGGGCGAATGGATTGCGTCGTCATCCTTGGCAAAACCGATCAGCATTGTGTCCATGTTCAGGATTTCCTTGAAATGCCCCGCAATCGGGATGGACCCCCCGCTGCCGACGAAAGCCGCAGGATTAGGCCATTCGTCTGACAGCGCCGTGCGCGCCTGATCAAACGCAGGATGAGTCGTGGTCATCTGGCTGGCCGGGCTTGCGCCATGCCCGCTAAAGCTGACGGTGCAATCAGGCGGCAACATGTCCTGCACCAGCTTGCGAAAACTGTCGCGGATCTTGTGCGGGTCTTGCTGGCCGACCAGCCGGAAACTGATCTTGGCATGGGCTTTGGCGGGCAAGACGGTTTTGAAGCCGTCACCGGTATATCCACCCCAAATCCCGTTTACTTCGCAGGTGGGTTGCGACCATATCATCTCAAGCGGGCGGCGGCTTTTTTCTCCGGCGGGTTCAGACAGGCCGACCTCGGCCAGAAACGCCTTTTCATCAAACCCCAATGCGTCCCATGCGGCAGCCAGATCATCCGACAATTCAGGCACGTCGTCGTAAAAGCCGGGCACGGTCACGCGCCCGGTGTCATCATGCAGTGCGGCGATGATCCGGGTCAGCACGCGAATTGGATTGATTGCCAGACCGCCATACATGCCGGAATGCAGGTCTTTATTCGGGCCGGTGATGGTGATTTCCTCGCCCAGCAGACCACGCAGCTGGGTGATGATGGCGGGCGTGTTTTCGTCATAAAGCCCTGTGTCGCAGATCAGGGCGATGTCTGCCGTCAGTTCCTGCGCGTTTTCCTGCATGAAGGGCACAAGCGATGGCGAGCCTGACTCTTCTTCGCCTTCAAAAAACAGTGAAATATTGGCGGGCAGGTTGCCATGGACGGCTTTCCAAGCGCGACAGGCCTCGATGAAGGTCATTAATTGGCCCTTGTCGTCGGATGATCCGCGCGCCCGTATCACGCGGCCTTTGGGTGTGTCCTGCAATTGCGGGTCAAACGGATCGTGATCCCACAGGTTCAGCGGGTCCACCGGCTGCACATCGTAATGGCCGTAAAACATCACATGCAGCCCCTCTCCGCCGCTGTGTGCAATCACCATCGGATGCCCAGGCGTTGGGTGCTTTGCCGCCTTGAACCCGATCGATAGCAGATCTGCCACCAGCCAGTCGGCCGCTGTGTCGCAGTTGGCCTTATAGGCTGGATCGGTCGAGATTGACGGGATGCGCAACAATTCCATGAGGCGGGCTGTGGCCTTGGGCAGATCGTTGTCGATATGGGTCAGAACGGGGGCGAGTGACATTTGCGGCACCTTTTGCTGGGTATTCGCGCGCAGGGTTGTCGGGATTGCAGGCAAGGTCAATGGGCAGGGTGTTATTCTGCGGCCAATTTGCGGCGTGGTCTGATTGCCGCCAGATACAGAACATTGGTGCAACCGGCAGCGACAGTTTGTAGCGTATTGCTTGCAGGCTGTTGGGCTTATATGAAAATGAGATTGATTCAAGCGCCAGAGATTTGAAATGCCGACGTTTGAGACGCCAAGGAAGGATCTGCCGGTGGAATACGTCACACAACTGGATGCCGCGATAAAGCGGTTGCACGATGAAGGCCGCTATCGGACGTTCATTGATATTGAACGCACACGCGGGCATTTTCCACATGCAACCTGGCACAAGCCCGACGGATCAGATGCGCCCGTAACCGTCTGGTGCGGGAACGATTATCTGGGCATGGGCCAGCATCCGGCTGTCATGTCCGCCATGCACGAAGCGATTGACGCCACAGGTGCAGGGTCGGGCGGCACCCGCAATATTTCAGGCACGACCATTTATCACAAACGGCTTGAATCGGAATTGGCCGATTTGCACCGCAAGGAAGCGGCGCTGCTGTTTACCAGTGCTTACATCGCGAACGACGCGACGCTTAGCACGCTGCCAAAGCTGTTTCCGGGCTTGATCATCTATTCCGATGCGCTGAACCATGCGTCCATGATCGAAGGGGTGCGTCGCAATGGCGGCGCCAAGCGGATTTTCCGGCATAATGACCTGGCCCATCTGCGCGAGCTTCTGGCTGCTGACGATCCTGCTGCGCCCAAGTTGATTGCCTTCGAATCGATCTATTCGATGGACGGTGACTTTGGGCCTATCGCAGAGATATGTGATCTGGCCGATGAATTTGGCGCGTTGACCTATATCGACGAAGTTCATGCCGTTGGCATGTATGGTCCCCGCGGCGCGGGGGTGGCGGAACGTGATGGCCTGTTGGGCCGGATTGATATTATCAATGGCACCTTGGCCAAAGCCTATGGCGTGATGGGGGGCTATATCGCGGCATCCGCAAAGATGTGCGACGCGATAAGGTCTTATGCGCCCGGATTCATCTTTACGACAAGCCTGCCGCCAGCTGTTGCCGCTGCTGCTGCCGCCAGTGTTGCGCATTTGAAAACTGATCAAACCCTGCGCGATGCGCATCAGACACAAGCGCGCATTCTGAAATTCCGGCTCAAGGGGTTGGGCTTACCGATGATCGACCATGGCAGCCACATCGTGCCATTGATTGTTGGCGATCCGGTGCATACCAAAAAACTGTCGGATATGCTGCTGTCGGATTTCGGCATTTATGTGCAGCCGATCAACTTTCCCACGGTGCCGCGCGGCACTGAACGCCTGCGCTTTACCCCATCGCCGGTGCATGGGCCGCTTGAAATGGATGCTTTGATCGGCGCGCTGGACAAGCTTTGGTCGCGTTGTGCGCTGAATCGTGCCGAATTGACGGGATAATTTTCGCACGCCATATGCACGATGATCTTTGGTATGCTACTCTTAAATGAGGCATTCACCGTTTCTTGATTCGAAACGGGGGCGCTTAGGGGCAGTAAGCGACGGGACAGTCGATGATCGGTAAAAGCTTCAGGCGTGCAGGCGCTGCTGAGGACGTTCAAGCCAAAGGGTTTGACGATTTTGAACTGCGTCTTGGTGATTTGATGCGCGGCGAACGTGCCACCTTGGGCAAAAGCCTGCTGGATGTGCAGCGTGAACTGAAGATAAAGGCGTCATATATTGCCGCCATCGAAAATGCTGATCCATCCGCCTTTGACACGCCCGGGTTCATCGCAGGTTATGTGCGGTCATATGCGCGCTATTTGAACCTTGATCCTGATTGGGCGTTTGACACGTTTTGCCGTGAAAGCGGTTTTGCAACAGCGCATGGCATGTCTGCGCAGGCATCATCCGTGAAGGCCAAGCCACATGACAAAATGCTTGATGCCTTTGGCCGCGACATCTTTTCATCATCGGCAACGCCCTTTGTGCCCGCATCCGAGGCGCTTCTATCTGGTATCGAACCAAGGGCGATCGGGTCTGTCGTGGTTTTGCTGGCGCTGATTGGTGGCCTTGGTTATGGCGGCTGGACCGTCTTGCAAGAGGTACAAAAAGTCCAGTTTGCGCCTGTGGACCAGACACCCGTGGTGGTTGCTGATCTTGATCCGCTGGCCGGGGTGCGCAACAGCCGCGATATCGGTGATCCTTTATTGGGGTTTGACGCGCCAGCAGGCGAAGGCCTGGACAGGCTCTATCGGCCGCAAGCGCTGGATGTGCCGGTGCTGGTCGCGCGGGATGCGCCGATTGGCACGCTAAACCCGAACGTGATTGGTGCGCTGCTGCCAAGCCCTGACGCATCGCCCGCGCCGCCACAGATTGCTGACTTGCCGCAGCAAGATGTGCCCGTCATTCAGGTCGTCGAAGCGCCGGTTCCCGAATTACAACTGGTTGCTGTGCGCCCGGCGTGGGTGCGTGTGCGTGCTGCTGACGGGACCGTCATTTTTGAAGGCGTGATGGAACCCGGGCAAAATTTCGTTGTGCCGGCAACAGAAGACCCCGCATCCTTGCGCGTGGGCGAAAGCGGGGCGCTTTATTTTGCTGTCAACGGGACACATTACGGCCCAGTCGGCCGCAAGGGTGTCGTCACATCGAATGTGGAACTCTCGGCCGAAAGTTTGACGACAAACTATGCTTTGGCCGATCTGTCATCGGATGTTGATCTTGCGACGATCGTGAATGTCGCCGCTGTGGTGACACGCGAATAATTCCAGGTTGTCAGCGGTTGCTGCGCGGCCGTTTGCAGCTTAGGTTGTGGGCAGATCAGTCTGCGAAAGTGACCCGTGATGTCCCTGAACCACATCCGCCCATGGCGCAACATCTACCGCCGCAAGTCCCGGCAGATCATGGTGGGTAATGTCCCTGTAGGCGGCGACGCCCCGATCGCTGTGCAAACAATGACCAACACGCTGACCACGGACATCAAGGGCACAATCGCGCAGGTGCAGGCGGCGGCGGATGCGGGGGCTGATATCGTCCGTATCTCCGTCCCGGACGAGGCATCAAGCAGCGCATTGCGCCAGATCGTGCCAGAGGTATCGGTGCCGATCGTGGCCGATATTCATTTCCACTATAAACGCGGGATCGAAGCCGCCGAGGCAGGGGCCGCCTGCCTGCGGATCAATCCCGGCAATATCGGCGATGAAAAACGTGTAAAAGAGGTTATCAAGGCCGCGCGCGACCACAATTGTTCGATCCGCATCGGCGTGAATGCGGGATCGCTGGAAAAGCATTTGCTGGATAAATACGGCGAACCGTGCCCCGACGCGATGGTCGAAAGCGGGCTGGATCATATCAAGATCCTGCAAGACAATGATTTTCATGAATTCAAGATCAGCTGCAAGGCGTCCGACGTGTTCATGGCCGCCGCTGCCTATCAACAACTGGCCGACGCGACCGACGCGCCCATTCATCTGGGCATCACCGAGGCGGGCGGCCTGATCAGCGGCACCGTCAAATCCGCCATCGGGATGGGTAACCTTCTCTGGATGGGGATCGGGGACACGATCCGTGTGTCGCTCTCTGCTGATCCGGTGGAAGAGGTCAAGATGGGATTCGAAATTCTCAAATCGCTTGGCCTACGGCATCGCGGCGTGAACATCATTTCCTGCCCGTCCTGCGCACGGCAGGGGTTCGACGTGATCAAGACGGTCGAAGCGTTGGAAAAGCGGCTGGAACATATCAAGACGCCGATGTCGCTGTCGATCATCGGCTGTGTGGTCAACGGCCCGGGCGAGGCGCTGATGACCGATGTCGGTTTCACCGGCGGCGGGGCCGGGTCTGGCATGGTCTATCTGGCGGGCAAGCAAAGCCACAAGCAATCCAACGCTGACATGATCGAACATATTGTGGAACAGGTGGAAAAAAAGGCCGCTGAGATCGAAGCGGCCGGGGATGTGGCTGCAGCAGAGTAGGTGGCCGCAGGCGACGTGTTCACCTGAAAATTTACGCGTTGCTGCACAGCCAGTGGCAATGGGGGCCTCCGGCACGAGCGCCAGTCTCGGCTTTTATTTCCAGCCGTTTCCAAAGCATCCTGCTCAGAAATTAGTCGAATATCCAGATTTAACCCCGTTGGATATTGCGGTGCGCAGGATGTCACTTGTAGGAAAACATGTACTTTGCTCGCCTATCAGGGACCAAAACTGACTGTGTAATAGGGGTCCTAAAAATGCCAAAGAAAATTCTACGTATTGATGCGTCCGCCCGTCGTGAAGGGTCCGTCACCCGTGACCTTACCGACCGGATTATTGAAAAATTTGGAAGAACAGAGATAACAATACGTGATCTTTTAGATGGCGTGCCTCTCATTGACGAAGCGTGGGTTTCAGCGAATTTCACGCCTGAAAGCGAACGCACTTCTGACCAACGCGAGATTCTTGCGCATTCGGACCTTCTGGTTCAGGAAATCATGGATTGCGATATGCTGGTGATTGGTCTGCCAATTTACAATTTTGGCGTGCCGGCAGCACTTAAGGCATGGGTTGACTTGGTCGCGCGGGCGGGGATCACGTTTTCATACAGCGAAACAGGTCCCGTTGGCTTGCTAGAGGGGAAACGGGCAGTGATCGCTGTTGCGTCCGGCGGTGTCGCGGCAGGATCAGAAGCAGACTTTGCGGTAAACTATCTGCGGCATCTTTTGGCGTTCATCGGCATCATCAAGGTCGATGTCATCGCGGCTGATCAACTGATGATAGATTCTGAAGGTTCTTTGCGCGGGGCATATGCCGGAATAAGTGAGTTGGCTGCTTAGCCTGCATAGCACTTTGCGCGCCTGCAAATCGGCGGGCAAATCGGCTTAATCGGCGGCGTCGCCCACGGGGTCGATGTGGATCGTGCCGACTGGGGTTTGCATCACGAATGACGCATGGGCGACGGGGTGAATGGTCACCTGACCATTGGCTGACGCAAAGGCATCAGCCGCATGTCCGGCCGCATGAAGCGGGTAGGGCAGCAGCGTTGTCGTGCCAAGTGCAGCAGCACTGGTCAGCAATGTGCGGCGGGTCGTCATTGTCAGCATCTTTTGTTGATTAAGGTTACTGAAAATTAGCTTTGACTGACGCAATATCCTCTCAAGCGCGTTGCACTTTGCCGAACACGCGGCCCTGCGCAAATGCACAAAGGTTATTCAGCCCGCAGCGCCGCGACCAGTTGTTCCATCTGCGCACCGGGCACATAGCCGCGCACAAGCTGGTCCTCGAACACGAAGGTCGGGGTGCCGGTGATCTGCATCGCATCTGCAAGTGCGCGGTTTTCAGCGATAATGGTCGTGACCGCATCGCTGTTCATTTCAGAGGTGATCGCATCCATATCAAGCCCCAGCGCATCGGCAACCCGCACAAGCGCCTGTGCCGTGATGTCACCGTTGAATTCCATCAGCGTGTTGTGGACTTCCTTATATGTGGCATCCCCCGCGATCCGCTGTGTGGCAATAGCGAAGCGCGATGCAAGCACCGATTGTTCGCCAAGTATCGGGAATTCCTTGATGATATAGCGGATGTTGCCATCGCCTGCGACCAGCGCCTGAACCTCGGGAAAGGCGCGTTTGCAAAAGCCACAGCGGTAATCCATGAATTCCACCACGGTGATATCACCATCGGGGTTGCCGCCAACAAACGAATGGCCGTCATCAAAGATCGCGTTGCCAAAGGCACGCACCATCGCTGCGTCATTGCCGGCCTGTGCCTGTTGCTGGCGATCCTGCAACACCCCGATGGCCTCTTGCAGGACTTCGGGGTTTTCCAGCAGATATGCGCGCACTTGTGCGCCGAACGCCGTTTTTTCGGCCGGTGTCATGGCGTCAAGGTCCAATGCGGCAGCCGGGCTGGCCAATGCAAGCGTCAGGGGCAGGGCGAAGCGCAGTTTCATCAATTCTCTCTTTCTCGTTATCGCATATGACAGACCACATCTTTTCTTCGATGCCAAGGTGGATTGACGAGATAGTGATAGGACAGGCAAACAGGGCCAAATCAAAAAAGAGGCAGAACATGCGACATTCAACGCGCGGCGAGGTCGATCCATTTATTGTTATGGATGTCATGGAAGCCGCCCGTCAGGCCGAGGTAGCAGGCCACCATATCATTCACATGGAAGTCGGCCAGCCCAGCACCGGTGCGCCGGCTGCGGCGCGTGCCCGGCTGTCGGATGAATTGATCAATCCGCTTGGATACACCGTTGGCCTTGGCCTGCCGGAGCTGCGCGCGCGGATCGCGCGGCATTACGGCGACTGGTATGGCGTTGATCTGGATCCCGCGCGCGTGGTCATCACCTCTGGCGCGTCGGGGGCGTTTCTGCTGGCGTTTTCGGCCCTGTTCGACAATGGTGAACGTGTCGGGTTGGGCACGCCCTGCTATCCGTCCTATCGTCAGATACTAAAGGCCGTCGGCCTGACGCCGGTGGATATTCCCACCACATTGGCCCAGCGGTTTCAACCGCAGCCGGGCGATGTGGCGGCCCATCATCTGGCCGGGCTGATCGTGGCATCACCGGCCAACCCGACCGGCACAATGTTGGATGGTCCTGCGCTGGCCGCATTGGCCGATGCCTGCGCGGCACGCGATGCGGCGCTGATTTCGGACGAGATTTATCACGGAATCGACTATGATATGCGGCCCGTGACCGCCTTGCAGGTCACCGATGATGCCTATGTCGTCAATTCCTTTTCGAAATACTTTTCGATGACCGGCTGGCGCGTCGGCTGGATGGTGGTGCCGCATGACCATGTGCGCCGCATCGAACGTCTGGCGCAGAACATGTTCATCTGCGCGCCGCATGCGTCGCAGTTGCTGGCGCTGCATGCCATGGATTGCCCCGATGAGCTGGAGGCAAACAAGGCCGTTTATGCCACCAACCGCGCGCTCATGATCGCCGGGTTGACAGCCGCTGGGCTGGACAAATTCGCGCCCCCTGACGGCGCGTTTTATATTTATGTTGACGTGTCGGCACATACCGATGACGCCCGCGCCCTTGCCGCTGAAATTCTGGAAAAGGCGCATGTGGCAGTGACGCCGGGGCTGGATTTCGATGCTGCACGCGGGCACCGCTGGTTGCGGTTTTCCTATGCGCGCGCGACCGCCGATATTCAACAGGGTCTGGACCGGATCGCGGCTTTCATGAAGGGGCGGGGGGCGTGATCCGTGCCTGTCTGCTGGTGCTGCTGCTGGCGACAGGAGCTGCGGCGGATGTGCGGGTCGATCCGGCGCGCAGCGGGATAGATCATCACTGGCGCAGCCTCCGGGTCGCGGTGGGGCTGTCGGATGTGGTGCCTTACCGGGTCTTTACACTTGATGCGCCGCGCCGGCTTGTGTTGGATTTTCAAGGCGTTGATTGGACCGGGGTTGGCGACGACACCTTTGTTGCCACAGGTCGCGCTTCGGCGGTGCGCTTTGGCCCGATGCGGCCGGGATGGTCGCGGCTGGTTGTTGATCTGGCCGGGCCCTATGCGGTGGCCGAGGCGGGGATGCGCCGTGTTGATGCGGGCGCTGCGCTGATGGTCGTCTTGCGCCCGGTGAGTGCTGCGGCATTTGCCGAACGTGCCGGCGCGCCACCTGATCCGGGGTGGGATGTGCTGGCGGGGCTTGATCCGGTCCATGCAACGCCTGCTGACGATGGTGTGTTCACCGTCGTGATTGACCCCGGTCACGGAGGTATCGACCCCGGTGCCGAACGCAACGGTGTCCGCGAAGCCGATGTCATGCTTCTCTTGGCACAGGAACTGGCTGCGTCCCTTGGTGCCGTTGACGGGGTGCGCGCTGTCTTGACCCGCGAGGATGATATTTTTGTGCCGCTTTCCGTCCGGATGACGCTGGCACGTGCGGCAGGGGCTGATCTGTTCCTGTCGCTACACGCCGACGCATTGGAAGAAGACGCGGCGATGGGCGCTTCGGTCTATACGCTGGCGGATGACGGGGGCGATACAGCGTCGGCCCGTATGGTCGAACGCCACGAACGTGGCGATCTTTTGTCAGGTGTCGATCTGGAGGCAACAGGCGACCGTGTGGCGACCGTTCTGATGGATCTGGCACGCGCGCGGACGGGCCCGCAAGGGCAGCGTTTTGCCGATGTGCTGGTTGCGGCACTGCGCGCAGCGGATGTGCCTGTCAATTCCCAACCACGCCGGCACGGGCAGTTGGCGGTCTTGTCCGCTGCGGATTTTCCCAGTGTGCTGGTCGAGGCAGGGTTTCTGTCGAATACCCGCGACCGCGCATTTCTGGCCAGCGCGGCGGGGCGTGCCCGCATCGTCGAGGCGATGGTAGCGGCTGTGACCACATGGAAAACACGCTGAAACGACACAAATTCATTCAATCGTGATGGCTGTTCTGGCATCTGCCCGCCGAAACCCCCATATGCTGTTTTGACCAACCGCCGTCTGATGCGTATAAGTAACAAGACAAAAATAGGACAGAGCCAGCCCGTGTTGCGTTTTTTTCTTTCATTCCTGGGTGGCATCTTCACCTGGCTGACGCTTGGTGTGGCGATGGCTGCGCTGAGCCTTGGTGCAGTGCTATATATGTATGGGCGCGACCTGCCCAGTTATGAAACTCTGTCGCAGTATACCCCCAAGACGATCAGCAGGATTTATTCTGCGGAAGGGCGGATCATCGACGAATTCGCCGTGGAACGTCGCCTGTTCACCCCGGCTGAAGAAATTCCCGACCTTATCAAGCAGGCGTTCATTTCTGCTGAAGACAAGAACTTTTATACGCATCAGGGGTTTGATGCGCTTGGTATCGTTGCGGCTGCCCGTGATGCAGTGACATCGCGTGGTGAAGACGTGCGCGGCGCGTCTACGATCACCCAGCAGGTGATGAAAAACTTTCTTTTAGACGGATCGCGGTCTGTTGAACGCAAAATCAAGGAATTGATCCTCGCGGTGCGTATCGAAGGGGCCATGTCGAAAGAGCGGATTCTGGAATTATACCTGAACGAAATTTTTCTGGGTCAGAACAGTTTTGGCGTCACCGCAGCCGCCCTGACCTATTTCAACAAATCGCTTGATGAACTGACCCCGGCCGAAGCGGCCTATCTTGCGTCCCTGCCAAAGTCCCCCAGTAACCGCCACCCGGTCCGCGACCGTGAAGTGGCGACGTTCTGGCGCGATAACACGTTGCGTCTGATGTATCGTAACGGCTATCTCGATGAGGCGACATTCGAGTCGGAACGCGCAACGCCATTGTTATCTGTGCAGGGCGGCGACTATGAAGATTTTCGGTCCACGCTGCCGCCGCGCAGTTATTTTACCGATGAAATCCGCCGACAGCTTAGCCAGAACTTTGGTGAAGAGGAATTTTTTTCCGGTGGGCTGGCGATCAGGGCCACGATGGACCCCGACCTTCAGGATGTGGCGGCCAAGGCGCTTCAGCAAGCACTGGAAGATTTTGATCGCAGCAACGGGGTCTGGCGGGGCACTGGTGCCGCGCTGTCACAGGACGTGCTGGATAACCCCGATGCATGGCGCGACGCCCTGCGCCAAACCGATGTTGCGCGCAATATTGATTTGAACGGCGCATGGCACCCTGCCGTGGTGTTGGGTGTGGCTGAAAATACACTGACGCTGGGCATCGAAGGCGCGACAGAGGCGCAACAACCCACCACGGTTCCGCGTGCCGATATCCGTTGGATGCGGGGCGATTTCTTTGCCAACTTCACCCCCGGGGATGTTGTGCATGTCAGCGCGCTGACCAATGCGGACGGCAGTTTTGATCGCTGGACCTTGCGGCAGGTGCCCGAGGTGCAGGGCGGTTTTATGGCGATGGATGTCAACACCGGGCGCGTGCTGGCGATGCAAGGCGGCTTTAGCTATGAAACTTCGGTGTTCAATCGGGCAACGCAGGCGCAGCGCCAGCCGGGATCGGCATTCAAGCCATTTGTCTATGCCGCCGCCCTTGATAGCGGGTATTCGCCCGCGACGATCATTGTTGATGCGCCGATTGCCGTTGAAACGGCCCAAGGGGTCTGGCGGCCCCAGAACGCGTCAAACCGGTTTTACGGGCCAACCCCGTTGCGCACCGGGATTGAACAGTCGCGCAACCTGATGACCATCCGTCTGGCGCAGGAAATCGGGATTGATACCGTTGGCCGCTATGCCGAACGCTTTGGTGTTTATGAAAATATGAACCGTGGTCTGGCGGCGTCTTTAGGGGCTGATGAAACCACCTTGTTCAAGATGGTTGCCGCTTACGCGATGTTTGCCAACGGCGGCGAGCGGGTCGAACCGACGCTGGTTGACCGGGTGCAGGACCGTTACGGCAGAACTGTGTTCCGGCATGATCAGCGGCTTTGCGTCAATTGCGATGATCCTTTGCTGCGCGCAGGTGATGCGCCGACCATTTTGTCTGACCGCGAACGGATGATGAACGAAATAACCGCGTATCAGCTGACATCCATGATGGAAGGTGTTGTCCAACGGGGCACTGCCAGTCGCGCCGTTAATCTGCCGGTGCCGATTGCCGGTAAAACCGGTACAACGAATGATTCAAAAGACGTTTGGTTCATCGGGTTCTCGTCCAATATCGTTGCGGGTTGTTACATCGGGTATGACACGCCGCGATCATTGGGGCGCGGCGCGTCGGGTGGGGGGCTTTGCGGGCCTGTGTTCAGCCGTTTCATGACGCAAGCCATCGCCCGTTTCGGGGGCGAGCGGTTCCCTGTTCCTGCGAACTGCCAATTCATCAACATAGATCGCTATACCGGCGCGCGCCTTACGCCGGATGCCGTGGGCGATCACGTGGTCGCCGAGTGTTTCCGCCCCGGAGAAGAGCCACTGTTTGGGATCATGTTCGACGGCGGGTTTGCGATGTCGGGGGATTTGCCGTTGTTTGACGAGGTGCCGCGCACCGCACGGAAAGTCACAACCTCGACAGGCGAAACCGTGACCGTTGGCCCCAACGCCAGCTTTGGGACACTGTCCTCGGGTGGTCTTTACTGACCATCCGCTTGCTGACCCGCGTGGCGCAAGATAAGACCCCCTTAAATCATCATCAGACCTGATAGGTGCCCGATGCGCGCAGAGACCCAGACCAATGTGGACGCGATTGAAAAATCACTGAACCTTCTTGCCCAGCGGATGGACCGCGAAACGGCCCCCCACCGGCTAGAGGAATTCAACGCAAGGGTCGAAGACCCGACGCTGTGGGATAACCCCGATGTCGCACAAAAACTGATGCGTGACAGGCAGTTGCTGGTGGATACCATTGCAACCTATGATAGCATCGCGCAAGAACTGGCCGACAATATCGAACTGATCGAAATGGGCGAAATGGAAGACGACGCCGAGATCGTCAGAGACGCCGAAGAGGCCCTGAAAACCCTGCGTGAAAAGGCTGCCCAGAAAGAACTGGAGGCCCTGTTGGATGGCGAGGCCGATGCCAACGACACATTCCTTGAAATCAACGCCGGTGCCGGCGGCACCGAAAGCTGTGACTGGGCCAACATGCTGGCGCGCATGTATGTCCGTTGGGCCGAGAAAAAGGGCTACAAGGTCGAACTGCAATCCGAACAACCCGGTGACGAAGCCGGTATCAAATCGGCCAGCTACAAGATCAGCGGCCATAACGCCTATGGCTGGCTGAAATCCGAAAGCGGCGTGCACCGACTGGTGCGTATTTCGCCCTTTGACAGCGCTGCAAAACGCCACACGTCGTTCACCTCGGTCAAGGTTTACCCGGTGGTCGATGACAACATCGAAATCGAGGTGAACCCTGCCGATATCCGCCTGGATACCTACCGGTCATCCGGGGCGGGAGGGCAGCACGTGAACACGACCGATTCGGCGGTGCGGATCACCCACTTTCCCACCGGGATTGTTGTGACAAGCTCAGAGAAGTCCCAGCACCAGAACCGCGATATCGCGATGAAGGCGCTGAAATCGCGGCTGTATCAGATTGAACTGGACAAGCGGTCTGCCCTTGTCAGCGAAGCGCATGAAAACGCCGGCGATGCGGGGTGGGGTAACCAGATTCGGTCGTATGTGTTGCAGCCTTATCAAATGGTCAAGGATCTGCGCACAGGGTTTGAAACATCCGACACCAAGGGTGTTCTGGATGGTGATCTTGACGGGTTCATGGGCGCGACATTGGCGTTGAAAATGTCTGGCAAAGGCCGCGAGGCGTTCAACGCTGACTAAGGCTTGATCCAGAGCATAGACGTTTTGCCGCACCTCGTTATGATCCGCGCGATGGATCAAAAGGGGAGGCAAACACATGCAGGACACAACGCAAAAACCGGTCGTCAATTCGTTGGCGTTTTCTGATCTGGGGGCCGCGTTGCGTGCCGGTTTGAATGATTTCAAACATGCGCCGCAGTTCGGGCTGTTTTTCAGTGCGGTCTATGTGCTGGTGGGCATTGGTTTGTTGTGGTTCAGGGCCGAACATATCACGTGGATCCTGGCCGCTTCGTTGGGTTTTCCTTTGATTGCACCCTTTGCGGCTGCCGGGCTTTACGAAGTCAGCCGCCGGATAGAGCAGGGCAAACCGCTGATCTGGTCGAAAATTCTGGGTATCGTCTGGTTCGAGAGAACCCGGCAACTGCCATGGCTGGGCGCAATCATTGTTATCTATTTTCTGTTCTGGACGTTTCTGGCACATATGATCTTTGCGCTGTTCATGGGGCTGTCACCCATGACGAATGTGTCCCAAAGCTGGGACATCTTTTTGACGTCCAATGGTCTGACCATGATTGCGGTTGAATTGGCCGTCGGTGCGGTGTTGGCGTTTTTGCTTTTTGCGTTGACCGTTGTCAGCCTGCCGCTGGTGCTGGATCGCGAGGTTGATTTTATCACGGCCATGTTGGTCAGCCTGCAACTGGTGCGCAGTAATCCGCAAGTCATGCTGGTCTGGGCGATGATCATTGCGGTGCTGACTGTGTTGGCGCTTGTCCCATGGTTTCTGGGCCTGTTCGTGGCGCTGCCGGTGCTGGGCCATGCCACATGGCATCTGTATCAGCGTGCGTTGCGCTGATACAAAAAGAGCGCCGTAAGGGGCGCTCTTTCACAGGGTGTTGTGTGGGGGCGGTTACGCCTTTGGCTTGTCTTCGACCGGGGCGGTGCCGGTAGTTGGCATTTTCTTGGCACCCGAGGTCGCAAGCGGGTCTTCCTGACGCTGGACAGAGCCTTCGAAATGCGCGCCTGATTCAATCGCGATCGTCTTGTGGATGATGTCGCCTTCGACGCGTGCTGTCGATGTCAGGCGCACCTTCAGCCCGCGCACACGCCCGATCACCCGCCCGTTGACTACGACGTCATCAGCCACGACTTCGCCTTTTACGGTGGCACCTTCGCCCACGGTCAGAAGATGCGCACGAATGTCACCTTCAACTTCGCCTTCAACCTGAATGTCACCGGTGGTTTTCAGATTGCCGGTGATGAACAGGTCCGACGATAGAACAGACGCCGGCGGCTTGGCCTTGGGAGCGGTTGACCGGTAATCGGTTGCCGAAACGTCCTTTTTCGCCGCATCCGCGCTTGTGGTGGATGGGTCAGCTGCTTTGGGTCCGGGTTCGTTGATTTTGGATTTAGAAAACATCTCTTCCAGCTCTTATATATGTCATGGGATTGACGGCCTTGCCGTTTACGTGGATTTCGTAGTGAAGGTGTGGGCCAGTCGATCGACCTGAATTTCCCATAGCACCAATTCGTTCCCCGCGCGAGACCCTTTGGCCGACCTTTACGTCGATGGCGTTCAGATGGGCAAAACGCGTTTCGATTCCGAATTCATGTTTGACTTTGATCAGACGGCCATAGCCAGACGCCCAGCCTGCAAAACTGACCACACCGTCGGCCGTAGCATAAATAGGTGTGCCTGTCGGGGCTGCCATATCGATGCCACTGTGCATTCGCCCCCAGCGTGGGCCATACGCCGATGTGTGGCGGAAACTGGATCGCACGGGCATGGAAAAAGGCGCCTTTTCTGCCGCAATCCGATACATGTTGATCCGGTCCAGCGACGTCAGGATTCCATTCGCACGCAGCGCATCAGGGTCGGGCTCTTGTCCGCGGGTCGAAAACTGGATCGGTGTCAAAGGGCCACCGATGCCGGAATAGCCACGCTTGACCTGTGCGATCATGGTGTCCGGATTCATGCCTGCGTCACGAAATATTTTTTCCAGTGGTTCGACCGAAACCAGCATCGCCTCTTCCAACTGGCGGAAAATCTGGTCGTTGCGTTCCTGCAAAAGCCGCAACTCAAGCTGCATTTCACTGGCATAATCTATGGCGGCCGCAGCATCTGTGGCGATCTGGTCGCGTTCCTCTGCGGTTTCGGCCAAAGCTTGCGAAAGCAGATCTACAGTGCCAACTGCTTCTTCGTTGAACGCAACGTCGGTGTTTTCATCGGCCTTGGCTGACAAGGCCGCGACCTGCTGGCGGGCAGCTTCGCGGGCGCGCATCGTGTCGCGCAGGGTCGCTTGAACAACCTCCAGCCCTGTTTCCAGCTCGCGGCGTTTTTCTTCGGTGGCCAGCAAGTCGGACTGCATGATTGAAATTTGTTGCAGCGCCGAATTGAACCTTTCCTGCGCCGCCCGTGCCTCTGCGGCCCGAATGTCACGTTCATGCGAAAGACTGTTCAGCCGCTGTTCATACGTCATCTGGTCGCGCTGTGCCTGCGCGCGAAAGTTTCCGGCCCCAATACTGTCCATCAGCAAGATCGCGGTGGCAACGATTGTCCAACCTACGAAAATAACGCTGCCCGTCCAGGCCACTAGCTGCGTTTCGGGTTTTAACCTGATGAAACGTGTTTCGGTGTCGGACCGCAGGAACAGCCGTCGTTCAGGAAAAAAATGTTCAAGCAGGGCGTGGATGCGCAATGTCAGACGTGTATGCAAAAATCTACCCCGTTCTGCTATCCAGGCGATTGTGACCCAGGTTTTGTCGACATGTCGTAGACAGCACAGCCCGAGGCCGCAAGATTTTTGAGGCAGATTTAGGCCGCAGTAACAAAATTCCGCCGATATCGGCAAGGATTTGCCGATCATCCGGCGGCGTGATCTGCTAGATTTTTCTTTTTGCCGCAAGTGGCCAGTAAAAATCCGGGGGCAAACCTGCCGCAGCACGCTTTTCCTCGTTGAACGGTGCCTTCAGGTCCGCGTGAAAATACCGCCGCACCAGATCATGAAAAACGCCTTTTGGATCAAGGTTTTTGCGACCGCAAAGAAAGTTGAACCATTTTGACCCGTATGCGACGTGGTGGACCTCTTCTGCATAAATCGTTTCCAGCGCTGCGACCGCCTGTGCATTTTTGGCCTGTTTGAAAATCTGGATCATGCCGGGCGTTACATCCAGCCCGCGGGCCTCTAGCACCATAGGAACAACCGCTAGCCGCCCCATCAGGTCATTTGCCGTATCTTCGGCAGCGCGCCACATGCCGGCGTGTGCAGGCAAGGCGCCGTAATGGCTGCCTGATGCCTCAAGACAGTCACACATCAGGTTGAAATGTTTGCTTTCTTCATCCGCCGCTTTGACCCAGTCATCATAGAAACCGATGGGCATGGGCGTATCGGTGAAACGGGCGATGATATCCCAGTGCAGGTCAACCGCGTTCAGCTCGATATGCGCCACGGCGTGCAGCAGCGCCAGCCGTCCTGCCTCTGACCCCGGTTTGCGCTGCGGAACGTCGCGCGGGTCCAGCAAAGCGGGCTGCGCTGGCCGGGCGGGTCGTAAGGGCGGGGTGGCGTGCCCGATCGCAGGTGCATCGCCTGCCGTGCGTGCCGCCTGCCAGCGGG
>NZ_JACUUJ010000076.1 GCF_014859355.1 Yoonia sp.
TGATCTGCATTTGGCTGTGGCTGCGCTGGCGCGGGATCCCCCTGCGGTTCGCGGCTGGCGGGCGCGATCACGGGGGTGCTGTTTGCTTTTGAATTCATCTGTTTGTTTGTCGCACTTGATCTGACAACCGTGGGCCGGTCGGGGGTGATATTCTATTCCATGCCGGTCTGGCTGGCGCTGATGGCGCATCTGTTCATCCCCGATGACAAGATCACACCGCGCAAGGCTCTGGGGCTGGGGTTTGCGCTGGCGGGGGTGGCTTGGGCGATCCTGATGCGCGATGATGGCGTGGGCAGCCTGTGGGGCGATCTGGCGGCGCTGGGTGCGGCGATGGGCTGGGCGGCGATGGCCATGGTGATCAGAACAACGTCACTGGGGCAGGTGCGCCCGGAAATCCAGCTGATGTGGCAGGTCGGCGTATCGGCCCCGATCATGCTGGTGGCGGCGCTGTTTTTCGGCCCGTTGGTGCGCGAACTGGCGCCGGTGCATGTCGCGGGCCTGCTGTTTCAGATCGTCATCATCGTCAGCGCGGGTTTTATCTTTTGGCTGTGGCTTTTGTCGATCTATCCGGCCTCTGGCGTGGCGTCGTTCAGTTTTCTGACGCCGGTGCTGAGCGTGGGCATGGGCTGGGCGATCTTGGGGGAACAGGTGGGCGTTGATCTGATCGGCGCGCTGGTGCTGGTGGTGATCGGGATTGTCCTGATCAACCGCAGACCACGGGTGCCGGGGTAAACCGCCCTATGTGCCGCAAAACGTTCGCGTGACCCGTTCGTCGCTGGTGGGTGCGCGGGTAAAATCTGCGGTTTCCGCAGTCACCTTAAAGGGTTGCGTGACCGCCGCCAGCAGCGCATGAAACGGCGCGAAATCACCCGCAACACCGGCGCTGATCGCCTGTTCCACACGGTGGTTACGCGGGATGATCAGCGGGTTGGCCTGCGCCATGATCCGTGCTGCATCGGGTGATCTGCGTGCCGCCCACCGTTGCCGCCACGCGTCAAAGCCGGCGCGGTCAAGGAACTGGTCGCGTGCATCGGGCAGATGGGCGAACACATTGGTGAAATCGGCCTGATCCTGCGCCATCAGCGCCAACAGGTCAGTCACCAGCCCGCGATCCTCGGCGGTGATATCTGCGATCCCCAGCTTTGCGGCGAACACATCCAGCCACGCCGCATCAAACAGATCGGCAAAGCGATGCACGCGGGCAGTGAAATCCGCAATCGCGGCATCGCGGTCGGGCATCAGCGGGATCAGCGCGGTGGCAAATTGCGCCATGTTCCACGCACCAATGCCGGGTTGGTTGGCATAGGCATAGCGCCCTTGCCGGTCAATCGCGCTGAACACCGTGTCAGGGTGGAAACTGTCCATAAAGGCGCACGGCCCGTAATCAATCGTTTCGCCGGAAATCGCCACGTTATCGGTATTCATCACCCCGTGGATAAACCCCAACCCCATCCATTGCGCAATCAACCGCGCAGACCGCGCGATCACCGCATCCAGCAAATCCACCGGACCGGTCGCACCCGGATAATGCCGCGCGATCACATGATCGGTCAGTGCCTGCAATGCGGTAATATCCCCCCGCGCGGCCAGAACCTGAAACGTGCCAACGCGGATATGGCTTTGCGCCACGCGGGTCAGGACAGCGCCGGGCAGGGGGCCATCTTCGCGCAGCACGATTTCACCCGTGCTGACAGCCGCCAGCGCGCGGGTCGTGGGCACGCCTATGGCGTGCATCGCCTCTGACACCAGATATTCGCGCAGCACCGGCCCAAGCCACGACCGCCCGTCGCCGCCGCGTGAATAGGGGGTGCGCCCGGCACCTTTCAACTGGATGTCGCGGCGGATGCCGTCGGTGCCGATGACTTCGCCCAGCAGCACCGCGCGGCCATCGCCCAGTTGCGGGTTCCAGTGCCCGAACTGGTGCCCGGCGTATAGCTGCGCCAGCGGGTTCGCTCCGGCTGGCACGGTATTGCCCGCCCAGACGGCCGCATCCGCCAGATCGCCGGTAATGCCCAGCAGTGCGGCCAGATCGCGGTTAACCGCGATGATCTGCGGATCGCGCACAGGGGCCGGGCGCTGCGGTGTGAACATCTGCGCAGGCAGGGTGAAATAGCTGTTGTCAAAGGGAATTTGCATCACATCATATCCGTCATCACGCGCAGGGTCTGATCCGTTTCAAACCCGGCCTTGGCGCAAAACCGCGCCAGCGCATCATCGCCAACCGCGATCCGTACATGCAGCGCCCGCAGGTCGGCGCGGCCAAGGGTGACCGCCACGGCATGCAGCACCTCTGTGCCGATGCCGCGTTTGCGCACGCTGGGGCGGATATAGATATCTTCGACCCAGCCGATCATCCCGCCCAGATCGACCGACCAGCCAAAGCTGATCATCACATAGCCCAGCGGCGCGCGCGCAGGGCCAATCAGCCAGACAGCGCCCAACGGGCTGCCATCCAACAGGGGGGCGATGACATTTTCGCGGTGCGCGTCATCATGGGGCAGGGCGCGTTCCGCGTGGCTGCGCTGCATCAGCGCCAGCGCGGTCACGGCATCATCGGGGCCGGCAAGGTGAATGGCCGTGGTCATAGCCGCGCCAGCCGGTCCGCCAGCAGCGCATAAAAGCCGGCCGCGTCGATATCTTTCATGAACAGCGCATTTTTGGGCCGGTCGGTGATGCGCCACCAGTCGGCGACGGTCATGCCAAGGGTCAGGTCCGATCCGGTTTCGATTTCGACGTTGATCAGGCGCCCTGCGAACAATTCGGGCCGGACCAGATAGGCGATGGTGCAGGGGTCGTGCAGCGGCGCGCCTTCTGATCCGTATTTTTCCATATCAAAGCGTTCAAAGAAATCGGTCCAGGCCGCAACCATATCGCCCACCTTGGTGCCCAATGCGCGAAACGCATCAATGCGCGGTTTTGTGGTCAGCGCCTTGTGGGTCACATCCAGCGGCATCACCACCAGCGGCGCGCCCGCGCCAAACACGATTTTCGCCGCCTCGGGGTCCACATAGATATTGAATTCAGCCGTCGGGGTAATATTGCCCACCTCGAAATAGGCGCCCCCCATCAACACGATTTCCTGCACGCGGCCGATGATATCGGGCGCACGCTGAAACGCGGTAGCGATATTGGTCAGCGGCCCGACCGGCACCAGCGTCACGGTGCCCGCAGGTTCAGACCGCAGCGTTTCGATAATGAAATCAACGGCGTGCTGGTCCTGCAATGGCATCGTGGGGGCATCCAGTTGCGGTCCGTCGAGGCCGGTTTTTCCATGCACATGTTCCGCCGTGACCAGTTTGCGGGCAAGCGGGGCGTCACAGCCTGCGAAAACCCTCACGTCGGGCCGCCCGGCCAGTTCGCAGACGATGCGGGCGTTTTTCTCGGTCAATGGTAGCGGCACATTGCCGGCCACGGCCGTAATGCCCAAAAGGTCGATATCCTCGGGCGAGGCAAGAGCCAACAAAATGGCGACGGCATCGTCCTGTCCGGGGTCTGTGTCGATGATGATCTTGCGCGGGGCCATTGGTTTTCCTGTGATGTTGTTTGCGCACAGACTGTCGTGTCAGGCGGGCAGGGGCAAGGGGGGCAGGTGCCCCATTTGCATCAATCCGCAGGCCTGTTTGCGCGGCGTCTTGCCAGTTTGCCCGCCGCGGATCGGAAAAGTTACGCCAGCGGTCACGGGCGCGCGCATGATCAGCGTGCTTTGGCGTATCAATTTGCGGCATTCGGCCAGACCGCGCCGTTTTTCTTTTGTTTTCGCGGCGCCCATGGAAAAATGCGCAGCAAACGCACATTTATCATTGTAAGGGCAACAAACGCCTTTGCACTGTCCGAAAACAGGAGAACGAAAATGACTCTTACGAAAAAGCTGCTGACACCTATTGCCTTGCTGACTGCGCTTGCTGTCCCGGCTTTTGCGCAGGATCCCGCCATCGATATCAACGGCGATGGCATGTATAGCTTTCCTGAATTGCAGGCCGTGATGCCTGAAATGACGCAAGAGCGGTTTAACAGCCTTGATACTTCGGGTGACGGTCTGTTGGATGCCGATGAAATTGCGGCCGGCGTGGCAGCAGGGGTGCTGCCGGGCTGACCTTTTTCTGAACGTCCCCGTGCCAACCGTGGCACTGGGGCGTTTTTACTTTCCGCCCCTTGCCAGCGCGGCGACGCCTGTGCGGG